>NZ_JBIUXR010000020.1:0-164126 GCF_044744085.1 Streptomyces sp. NPDC087428 | reverse complement strand
AGTCCCCGCAGGAAATGGCGTACGACCCGGGTCCCCCACGTACCCGGGTGAACACGCCATTTCTGAGGAGACGCCCCGGAGGGGCACCACCCCCCACCCACCGGGTAGAGCGCCCCTGCGGGGCACCCGCACAATCAAGCCCGTCCGGCGATTGAGGACAAAGACCCGCACCCGCCAAGCGCGTCACCGCACGCGCGACACCCGCCGCTCGTCCCACACCGGCTCCGCCGTCTCCCGGACGACCCCGTCCGAGCCGAAGACCAGATACCGGTCGAAGGACTTCGCGAACCACCGGTCGTGCGTGACGGCCATCACCGTCCCGTCGTAGACCTCAAGACCGTCCTGGAGGGCCTCCGCCGACTCCAGGTCCAGGTTGTCCGTCGGCTCGTCCAGCAGCAGCGCCGTCGTGCCGGACAGCTCCAGGAGCAGGATCTGGAACCGGGCCTGCTGTCCGCCGGACAGCTTCTCGAAGGGCTGGTCGCCCTGCCGCTCCAGCTCGTACCGCCGCAGCACGGACATCGCACCGCCCCGGTCCTTCGCCTGCTCCGTCCACAGGATCTCGACGAGCGTCTTGCCGAGCAGCTCCGGGTGGGCGTGGGTCTGCGCGAAGTGGCCGGCCACCACCCTCGCCCCGAGCTTCCACTCCCCCGTGTGCGCCACCGGCTCGCCGGCCAGCAGCCGCAGGAAGTGCGACTTGCCCGACCCGTTCGAACCGAGGACGGCGACCCGCTCCCCGTAGAAGATTTCCAGGTCGAACGGCTTCATCAGGCCGGTCAGCTCCAGGTTCTTGCAGGTCACCGCCCGCATCCCGGTCCGGCCGCCGCGCAGCCGCATCCTGATGTCCTGCTCGCGCGGCGGCTCCGGCGGCGGGCCCGCGTCCTCGAACTTCTTGAACCGGGTCTGCATCGCGTGGTACCGGTTCGCCATGTCGGGGCTGTTCGCCGCCTGCTGCCGCATCCGCAGGACGAGCGCCTTCAGCCGGGCGTGCTCCTCCTCCCAGCGCCGCAGCAGCTCCTCGAAGCGCGCGAACCGCTCCTTGCGCGCCTGGTGGTAGGTGGCGAATCCGCCACCGTGCACCCATACGTCGCTGCCGGCGGCGCTGGGCTCCACGCTGACGATCTTCTCGGCGGCCCTGGACAGCAGCTCCCGGTCGTGGGACACGAAGAGGACCGTCTTACGGGTCTCCTTCAGCTTCTCCTCCAGCCACCGCTTTCCGGGGACGTCCAGATAGTTGTCCGGCTCGTCGAGCAGCAGGACCTCGTCGGGCCCGCGCAGCAGCGCCTCCAGCACCAGCCGCTTCTGCTCACCGCCGGAGAGCGTGCGCACCTCGCGCCACTGCGCCTTCTCGTACGGGACGCCGAGCGCCGCCGTCGTGCACATGTCCCAGACCGTCTCCGCCTCGTACCCGCGCGCCTCCGCCCAGTCGCTCAGCGCCTGCGCGTACGCCATCTGCGCGGCCTCGTCGTCGACGGTGAGGATCTTCTCCTCGGCCAGGTCGACGGCCCGCGCGGCGTCCCGGATACGGGGCTGGGCGACGGACACCAGCAGGTCACGCACCGTGCGCTCGTCGCGCACCGAGCCGACGAACTGCTGCATCACCCCGAGCCCGCCGCTCACCGAGACGGAGCCGCCGTGCGGCTGGAGCTCCCCGGCGAGCAGCCGCAGCAGTGTGGTCTTCCCGGCGCCGTTCGCGCCGACGAGGGCGACCACCGCCCCGTCCGCCACACGGAACGAAGCATCGCCGAGCAGCACCCGCCCGTCCGGTAGGTAGTACTCCAGATGGCCTGCTTCAAGATGTCCCATGTACAGCATTGTCACGGCCCGCGAAGCTCTGGCCCAACCGGTTTGTGTTCCGTCCAGTGCCGTGACCGGGAGGGCACTACGATTCGCCGCATGAGCTTTGGGCAAGGGGGGCCCTCCTGGGGGCCGGGCGACAACGGGACTCCGGACTGGGTGGCGCTGGCCGAGCAGTCCGCGGCGCGGACCAGACGCAAGAGGTGGCTGATGATCGGCGGGGGCGCGGTGGCCACCGCCGCGGTCGCCGCGATCGTGGCCACCGCGGTCATCTCGACCAACAAGGACGACTCCGCCGCGTCCGGCGGGAAGGACGCGAGCCAGCTGCCGTCGGCCACCGACCTGCCGAGCGAGACGGCGCAGCCCGAGCCGTCCTTCTCCTCGGTGGAGCCGCCGCCCCCGCCGGACCCGAAGGACTACATATCCGACGTGAAGAAGGACCGGGCGCCCGTCGACGCCGACGCCTTCTTCCCCGGCAAGCAGCTGAAGATGGGCGACCGCGTCTACGCCAAGGGCGCCACGAACCGCACCACGAACTGCGCCGCGACCACCCAGGGCGCGCTGGGCTCGATCCTCGCCGCCAACGGCTGCGACCAGGTCATCCGTGCCACGTACAGCCGCAGCGGCGTGGCCGTGACCATCGGGCTGGCGGTCTTCGACACCGAGGCCCAGGCCAAGAAGGCCGCCCAGCAGGCCTCCGGCGGCATGGCGTCGCTCAGCGGCTCGGGTGTGCCGACCTTCTGCCGCGGCGGCACCGTCTGCCGTCGTACGGCCAACTCCTACGGCCGGTACGCCTACTTCACGGTCGGCGGGTTCACCAGCGGCAAGAGCGTCACCAAGGCCGACGAGAACGTGTTCGCCGTCGGCAACGACCTGACGAACTTCACGTTCCGGCAGATCCGCCACCGCGGCGAGGTCCAGGCATCGGCGGCGGCCACCGCCTCCACCACCTGACCCCGGCCCGTCGCCCCGTTCAGCCACTCCGTCCAGCCACCTCATCCGGATACGGAGGATCTGCCGCTGTGCGCCTCGCCTACCCGCTCGCGTTCCTGCGCATCGTGCGCCACCGCGACGCGATCGGCGCCGACCTCGCGCCCGACGAGGCCGTGACCCTCGACGCGCCGGACGCCCCGCTGCGCGCCGCCCTCGCCGCGGCGGTGACCGGTGACCACGCACCGGCCCGGGAGCTCCTCGCCACCACCCGGACGCACGCCCAGTGGGAACGCAGGGACGCGTACGTGAACCGGCTGGCCCGGACCGCGCTGCACCACGACGGCTGGCTGGAGAGCTGGATCCAGGAGGCGCCCGCGGACCCGGACGCGATCCTCGTGGTGGCCGACTTCCAGCTCCAGCAGGCCTGGCGGATACGGACGGACGCCGGCGCCGAGGACGTGGAACGCGACCGGTTCCAGGCCTTCTTCGCGCTCCTGGAGGACGCGGTTCCGGTGATCGGCGCCGCGGCCGAGCTGAACCCCGCCGACCCGGTCCCGTGGCGCATCGCCCTCGCGCACGCCCGCGGCATCCAGGCCCCGCGCGAGGTCTTCGACGCGTATCTGGCCGAGGCGCGGGCCCGCGACCCCCACCATTCCGGCTGCCACCAGCAGGCCCTCCAGTACCTGTGCGCCAAGTGGTACGGCTCGCACGAGGAGATGTTCCGGTACGCGGAGCGGGTGGCGGCATCGGCCCCGCCCGGCTCGAAGCTGCACGCACTGCCGCTCCGGGCCGCACTGGAGTACCGGCTGTCCGTACAGGACGAGCCGCACGTACAGGACGAGCAGCACAAGCCGCACGAGCCGCACACCCACGAGCCACACGAGCCACACGAGCCGCACACCCACAACCCGCACGACCACGACCCCTACGGCCCCGAGACCGAGGCGGCCCTCACCCGGGCCCTGGGCCTCTCCGACAGCTACCCGGCGGGCGAACCCGAGGCAGCCGGATTCCGCAACGAACTGGCCCTGCTGCTGATCATGGCGGACCGGCCGGCCGAGGCCCTCGACGCGTTCCGGGCCATCGGGGTGCACGCCACGGAGTTCCCCTGGGCCCGGCTCGGCGACCCCCGCGTCGAGTTCCTCGAAGCCCGCTCGGACGTCCGGCTCGACCTCGCCGCGCAGATCCCGTTCTTCGGCCGCCCGCCCGAGCCGCCCGCCACCGGTACGGACGCCCCGGACTGGGCGGAGCTGGCCCCGCGCGCGGTCGCCATCGTGCCCGCGCCCCCGGCCGAGGTCGCCCAGGCCGCCCTGCTCTGCGGCTTCTCCCTGCGCACGGCCCCGGCCGGCGAGGGCTCCAGCTATGTCGAGGTGGTCCCGGAGGCCGTCCGCAGCCGGCGTACGGGGCTGCTCCCCGAGGAGCCCCTGACCGCGGCGGCCGAGACCTTCACGACCGGGGAGAGCTGGCCGGCCCTGGTCCTGCACCGCGCCCCGGGACGCAGCAGCGTCACCGCGCTCCACCAGGGCCGGTCGCACGCCACGCACACCTGGCACACCGAGTCCCCGACCCCCGACCACGCCGAGGTCCGGGCCACCGCGCAGAGCCTCGCGGACCTCTACCGGCGGGACGACCCGCGCCCCCTGGCCCACATACTGCGCTCCACCGGCGACCCGGCCGGGCACCAGGAGGCCCTGGTGACGGCCCTGGGCCTGCCGCCCGTGCCGCCGGGCTTCGGCGGGGAGACCCAGGTCCTCGGTGAGCTCCCCGGAGCCAGGGTGCTGGCCCGGCGCGGCATCCTGGCGGGGATGCGCGACACGATGTCCACCGGCAACGGCGGCCACCCGCCGGAGCCCCGTCCCCCGCGCACCCCGCTCTGGCTGCTGGTCCGGACGCTGGTGCTGCTGATCCTCACCCAGGCGGCCGCCTTCGCCTGGTGGAGCCCGCAGATCGGCCGGCTCCGCGCCTGCGTACTGAGCGGTGCGGCGCTGTACGCGGCGGCGTCGCTCACGGGCGCGCTGCGCAGGCGCCGCCGTCCCCCGGCCTGACCGTACGGGCCCGCCCGGTCAGCAGCAGCCGGCCCCCGGCAGGGTCCGCACGTTACGGGCCTCGACCGCCCGCGCGGCCAGCAACTCATCGGCCGGGTAGGCGACTTCCTCCAGCGTCAGCCCGTGCGGCCGCACCACGTGCACCCCGGGGTCCCGCACCCCGGCCGCCAGCACCTCGGCCGGCCAGGCCGCCGGGCGCCGCCCGTCCCCCACGAACAGGGCCGCGCCGATCAGCGCCCGCACCATGTTGTGGCAGAACGCGTCGGCCCGCACGGTCGCCGTCAGGATCCCGGACGCCTCGTCCCGTACCCAACTCAGCCTCTGCAGAGTGCGGATGGTCGTCGCACCCTCGCGCTTCTTGCAGTACGCGGCGAAGTCGTGCTCCCCGGTCATCCGCGCCGCCGCCTCGTTCATCGCGTCGACGTCCAACGGCCGGTCGTGCCACAGGACATGACCCCGAATCAGCGGGTCCACCCCGCCCGGCCGGTCCGCCACCCGGTAGGCGTACCGGCGCCACAGCGCCGAGAAGCGGGCGTTGAACCCGGCGGGCGCCTCCGCGATCCGCCACACCCGTACATCGGGCGCCATCCGCCCGGCCATCCGCCGCAGCAGCTTGTCCGCGTGCTCGGCCCACACCTCGGCCGGCAGGTCCACGTGCGCGACCTGGCCACGGGCGTGCACCCCGGCATCGGTGCGCCCGGCCACGGTCAGGTCGTACGTCCGCGAGGAGCGGGTCACCGTGCGCAGGGCGTCCTCGATCTCTCCCTGGACGGTCCGCCGGCTGGTCTGCTTCGCCCAGCCCGAGAAGTCCTTGCCGTCGTAGGCCAGGTCCAGCCGCACCCGTACGAACCCGGGCTCCACTACGTCACTCACCAGCGATCCTCTCAAGATCCGTACACAGCAGAACGGGCCCGCACCGCCCCGAAGGGTGATGCGGGCCCGTCCAGTGGTCTCAGAACGCTCAGGCGTCCTTCGACTCCTCGTCGGCCTCGGCCGGCTTGGCGTCCTCGACGGACTCGACCGGGGTCTCGTCCTTCTTGAGGGCGTCTTCCTTGACCGCACGCTTTGTGGCGGCCTCGGCCTCACCGGTGGCAGCCTGCGCCACGGTCAGGGCCTCGACCAGCTCGATGACGGCCATCGGGGCGTTGTCGCCACGACGGTTGCCGATCTTGGTGATACGGGTGTAACCACCGGGGCGGTTCTCGTACCGCGGGGCGATCTCGGTGAAGAGCGTGTGCACGATGCCCTTGTCCGTGATCGACTGCAGCACCAGGCGACGGTTGTGGATGTCGCCCTTCTTCGCCTTGGTGATGAAACGCTCCGCGACCGGACGCAGGCGGCGGGCCTTGGCCTCGGTCGTGGTGATGCGGCCGTGCTCGAACAGCGCCTTCGCGAGGTTGTTGAGAAGGTGCTTCTCGTGCGCAGCGCTGCCGCCCAGACGGGCGCCCTTGGCGGGCTGAGGCATGGTATTTCTCCTTGTGTGCTGCACCGGCCGTATCAGGTACCGGTGTCAGTTCCCGAGCGGCGGTCGCCACACGGAAGTATTCATCCGCCACACGCACTCGACATCACACCCGCATGTCGAGCCCGTCCGGCGCTTGAGGACACCCCCCCCCTCGCGCCCGGGCCCGAAATTCAAGCCCGTCCGGCGATTGAGGACAGAGCCCTCGCCCGGTCCGGGGCACCCAGCAAACCCGGGCACCCCAGCCGGAGGCGTACTAGTACTGCTCGGTCTCCACGAAACCCGCATCCGCGTCGTCGTCCGCGCCGAACGCGTCCGCAGCGGCGGTGGGGTCGAAGCCGGGAGGCGAGTCCTTCAGCGCCAGGCCCATACCGGCCAGCTTCGCCTTGACCTCGTCGATCGACTTCGCACCGAAGTTGCGGATGTCGAGCAGGTCGGCCTCGGAACGCGCCACGAGCTCACCCACGGAGTGGATGCCCTCGCGCTTGAGGCAGTTGTACGAGCGGACCGTGAGCTCCAGCTCCTCGATCGGCAGCGCCAGATCGGCGGCGAGCGCGGCGTCCGTCGGCGACGGGCCCATGTCGATGCCCTCGGCATCGATGTTGAGCTCGCGCGCCAGACCGAACAGCTCGACCAGGGTCTTACCGGCCGACGCCATGGCGTCACGGGGACGCATGGCCTGCTTGGTCTCGACGTCGACGATCAGCTTGTCGAAGTCGGTGCGCTGCTCGACACGGGTCGCCTCGACCTTGTACGTGACCTTGAGCACCGGCGAGTAGATGGAGTCGACCGGAATCCGGCCGATCTCCTGGCCCACCTGCTTGTTCTGGACGGCGGAGACGTAGCCGCGACCGCGCTCGACGGTCAGCTCCATCTCCAGCTTGCCCTTGCCGTTCAGCGTGGCCATGACGAGGTCCGGGTTGTGGACCTCGACACCGGCCGGCGGGGCGATGTCAGCAGCGGTGACCAGGCCGGGACCCTGCTTGCGCAGGTACATCACGACCGGCTCGTCGTGCTCGGAGGAGACGACCAGCTGCTTGATGTTGAGGATGAGGTCGGTGACGTCCTCCTTGACACCCGGCACGGTGGTGAACTCGTGCAGGACGCCGTCGATCCGGATGCTGGTGACAGCGGCACCGGGGATCGAGGAGAGGAGCGTACGGCGAAGAGAGTTACCGAGCGTGTAGCCGAAACCCGGCTCCAGGGGCTCGATGACGAACCGCGAACGGAACTCGTCAACGACCTCTTCGGTCAGCGACGGACGCTGAGCGATAAGCATGGTGTGAATCCTTCAGTCGTGGACGCCCACTATTTGACGTCCTACAGATGAAACAAAGATACGGGCGGCACACCCCCGTAGGGGGCATACCGCCCGTACCCACGCTACTGACGCACGGCCGTCACCGGCCGTCGCGGATCAGACGCGGCGACGCTTCGGCGGACGGCAGCCGTTGTGCGGCGTCGGGGTGACGTCCTGGATCGAACCGACCTCGAGGCCCGTGGCCTGGAGGGAGCGGATCGCGGTCTCGCGGCCGGAGCCCGGACCCTTCACGAAGACGTCGACCTTGCGCATGCCGTGCTCCTGCGCGCGGCGGGCGGCCGACTCGGCGGCCATCTGCGCGGCGAAGGGGGTGGACTTGCGCGAGCCCTTGAAGCCGACGTGGCCGGCGGAGGCCCAGGAGATCACGTTGCCCGAGGGGTCCGTGATCGAGACGATGGTGTTGTTGAACGTGCTCTTGATGTGCGCGTGGCCGTGAGCGACGTTCTTCTTTTCCTTGCGACGCACCTTCTTGGCTGCGCCCTGACGACCCTTGGGGGGCATGTCTTTACTCCAGATGGAGAGGGGAGGTGATCGGTCCTACAGCGAAGACCGCTGGATGCTGCGGATGCCCGGGAACCCGGACGTTCGCAGTGCGTCCGCTGAGGACTACTTCTTGCCCGGCTTCTTCTTACCGGCGATCGCGCGACGCGGGCCCTTGCGGGTACGCGCGTTCGTGCTGGTGCGCTGACCGTGCACCGGCAGACCACGGCGGTGACGAATGCCCTGGTAGCAGCCGATCTCGATCTTGCGGCGGATGTCGCCCTGGATCTCGCGGCGGAGGTCACCCTCGGTGCGGAGGTTGGCGTCCACGTACTCGCGGATCTTGACCAGGTCTTCCTCGGCCAGGTCACGAACGCGGGTGTTCGGGTTCACGCCGGTGGTGGCGAGGATCTCCTTGGACCGGGTGCGCCCGATACCGAAGACGTAGGTGAGGGCAACCTCCACGCGCTTTTCGCGCGGGATGTCAACACCTGAAACGCGTGCCATTCAATGGCTCCAGTTGTCATTTCGGGGGTCTTCCGCAGTGCCGCTCCCGATCGCCGACCGCTCACGGGGAGAGGTGGTACGCCCGGGTCTCCGGCCCCCGCCGGAGGTGTCGTCAGCCGTGGCTTGGACGGGCACTGCGTATGTACGTTTACGTGCGTCGCGCGAAGTACTGCGAGATGCGAGGGGGTCGTGCGTCAGCCCTGGCGCTGCTTGTGGCGCAGGTTGTCGCAGATGACCATGACCCGACCGTGACGGCGGATCACCTTGCACTTGTCGCAGATCTTCTTGACGCTCGGCTTGACCTTCATGGGATGTCAGGTTCTCCGGGTCAGTGCCAGCACCCCGCCGAAGCGGAATGTGGGCAAGATCTACTTGTAGCGGTAGACGATCCGGCCACGCGTCAGGTCGTACGGGGAGAGCTCCACGACGACCCGGTCATCGGGAAGGATTCGGATGTAGTGCATCCGCATCTTCCCGCTGATGTGCGCGAGGACCTTGTGACCGTTCTGGAGCTCCACCCTGAACATGGCGTTCGGGAGAGACTCGATCACGGTGCCCTCAATTTCGATGGCACCTTGCTTCTTGGCCACGCTTCGCCTTTCGAATCGGCTACCTTGATCGGCTCTGCACAATCGTGTGCATACATACGGGCACACGGATGCACGAGAGCCGACGAGTCAGTCTACGTCAGCGGACTCCAAAAGACGAATCCGTCAAGTTTGCCCACCTCGGGAGATCCTTAGACCTCCGGGTCACCGCCAATCACCCCGGCGAGCACGGTGCGGATCATTCAGCCCAGCGGGTCCGGCGCGGCCTCCACGCCGTACTGCGCCAGCTTCTCGCGGCCGCAGTCCGGTGCGGTGAGCACCAGCGGGCCCTGCTCCGTGAGCGCGATGGAGTGCTCCCAGTGGGAGGACCAGCTGCCGTCGGTCGTGAGGACGGTCCACTCGTCGGCCAGCACCTCGGTGCGTGCGGTGCCGAGGGAGACCATCGGCTCGATGGCCAGGCAGACACCGGGCACCAGCTTGATGCCCTTGCCGCGCTTGCGGGCGACGTAGTTCAGCACGTGCGGGTCCATGTGCATCTCGGTGCCGATGCCGTGGCCGCCGTAGTCCTCGACGATCCCGTACTTGCCGCTCGACGGGCGGGGCTGGCGGCGGATGTAGGACTCGATCGCCTTCGAGATGTCGACCAGGCGGTTGTTCACCTTCATCGCGGCGATGCCGGCCCACATCGACTCCTCCGTCACCCGGGACAGCTCGACGAGCTCCGGAGCGTGACCGGTGCCGACGAAGGCCGTGTACGCGGCGTCGCCGTGCCAGCCGTCGACGATCGCGCCGGCGTCGATGGAGATGATGTCGCCGTCCTTGAGGACGGTCTTGTCGTCCGGGATGCCGTGGACGACGACCTCGTTGACCGAGGTGCAGATCGTCGCGGGGAATCCGCCGTACCCGAGGAAGTTCGACTTCGCACCGTGGTCGGCGATCACCTTGCGCGCGACCTGGTCCAGGTCCAGCGTGGTGGCGCCGGGCACCGCGGCCTCTCGCGTGGCCGCGTGAATGGCAGCGACCACCAGCCCCGCCTCACGCATCTTCGCGATCTGCTCGGGGGTCTTGATCTGCACCATTGCGCGGCGCCTCTCTCCATGGACGGTGACGGGTGCGGCGTACTCCACGATACGGCCGCAAACAGTCGGCCGCGGCGCCCATGGACGCCGCGGCCGACTGCACTGGTACTACGGGTTCGCTCTCAGCCCTCGTCGGACTTCTGAAGCGCCTCCATGGCCCGCTCGGTCACATCGGTGACCTTGCCGAGCGCGGAGATGGTGACCACCAGGTCCTGTGCCCTGTAGTAGTCGATGATCGGCTCGGTCTGCGTGTGGTAGACCTCGAGCCGGGTACGGACCGTTTCTTCGCTGTCGTCGTCGCGCTGGTACAGCTCGCCACCGCAGGTGTCGCAGACACCCTCGGTCTTCGGCGGGTTGTACGTCACGTGGAACACGTGCGCGCTCTCGTTGCGGCAGACGCGGCGGCCCGCGATCCGCTTCACGACCTCGTCCTCGGGGACTTCGAGGTCGAGAACCGCGTCCAGCTTTACGCCCTCGTCCTTGAGCATCACATCGAGGGCCTCGGCCTGTCCCACGTTGCGCGGGAAGCCGTCGAGCAGGAAGCCGTTGACCGCGTCCGGCTGGGACATGCGGTCCTTGGCCATCCCGATCGTGACCTCGTCCGGCACCAGCTGCCCCGCGTCCATGAAGGCGCGGGCCTGCTTGCCAAGGTCGGTGCCCTGGCTGATGTTGGCGCGGAAGAGGTCGCCCGTGGAGATGTGCGGAATCGACAGGTTCTTGGCAAGGTACGCAGCCTGCGTTCCCTTGCCGGCACCCGGCGGGCCGACGAGGACGATTCGCATCAGCGGAGGAACCCTTCGTAATTGCGCTGCTGGAGCTGACTCTCGATCTGCTTCACGGTTTCCAGACCCACACCCACGATGATCAGGATGCTTGTCCCGCCGAACGGGAAGTTCTGGTTGGCGCCACCGAAGCCTGCCAACGCCATCGTTGGCACAAGAGCGATCAGACCCAGGTACAGCGAGCCCGGCCAAGTGATCCTGTTGAGCACGTAGCTCAGGTACTCGGCAGTAGGTCGACCAGCCCGGATACCCGGGATGAAGCCACCATACTTCTTCATGTTGTCGGCGACTTCCTCGGGGTTGAACGAAATCGCCACATAGAAGAAGGCGAAGAAGACGATCAACAGGAAGTACGCGGTGATGTAGTACGGGTGGTCGCCCTTGACGAAGTGGTCCTTGATCCAGGTCGCCCAAGCAGCTTGGGAGTTGGAGAACTGGACGATCAGGGCCGGGATGTAGAGCAGCGAAGAAGCGAAGATGACGGGAATCACACCCGCCTGATTGACCTTCAGCGGGATGTAGGTGGACGTACCACCGTAAGACCTGCGGCCGATCATGCGCTTCGCGTACTGCACCGGGATACGGCGCTGGGCCTGCTCGACGAAGACCACGAGGGCCACCATCACGAAGCCGATCAGGATGACGGTGCCGAACTCGATCCAGCCGTCCGCGAGCTTGCCGCTCGTCTTGATGGCCCACAGGGCGCCGGGGAAGCTGGCCGCGATCGAGATGAACATCAGGATCGACATGCCGTTGCCGATGCCGCGGTCGGTGATGAGCTCACCGAGCCACATGACGGCGGCGGTGCCGGCGGTCATCGTGGTGACCATGACGATCGTCGTGAAGATCGAGTGGTTCGGGACGATCTGATCGGCGACGGGGCAGCCGCTGAACAGTGCGCCACTGGTGGCCGTGGCCACCAGGCCGGTGCCCTGGAGGATGGCGAGCGCGACCGTCAGATAACGCGTGTACTGCGTGATCTTTGCCTGGCCGGACTGCCCCTCCTTCTTGAGCGCCTCTAGTCGGGGAATCACCACGGTCAGCAGCTGAAGAATGATGCTGGCCGTGATGTACGGCATGATGCCGAGCGCGAAGATCGTGATCTGCAGCAGTGCACCACCGCTGAACATGTTCACCAGGCCGAAGAGGCTGTTGTTGCCCTTGCTTGCCTGATCAACACAGGTCTGGACGTTCTCGTAACTCACCCCCGGGACCGGGATGTGCGCCCCGAGCCGGTAGAGCACGATGATGCCGAGCGTGAAGAACAGCTTCTTGCGCAGGTCGGGCGTCTTGAACGCCCGGGCGAACGCGGTGAGCACGGTGCCTCCTGCGACCCCCGCGCAATGCGTAGAGGTGACGGTCTTGAGGATTGACGAATACGTAACAGCCAAAGGTCCCCGGGCGACTTGCGTCCAGGGCTTACCACAGCAACGGACGCCACCTTACCGGCGTACATGCCCCCCTAGGAACGACCAACCGGGGATGCCCCATATGAGAGGCATCCCCGGTCGGATGTTCAGGCCACCTATGTGTCCGAGTTGTCTCAGACCAGCTCGGTGACAGTGCCGCCGGCAGCGGCGATCTTCTCCTTGGCGGAGCCGGAGACGGCGTCAACCGAAACCTGCAGCGCCACGGAGATCTCGCCCTGTCCGAGGACCTTGACGAGGTGGTTGTTGCGCACCGCACCCTTGGCGACCAGATCGGCCACCGTGACCTCTCCACCCTCGGGGTAGAGCGTCGCGAGCTTGTCCAGGTTCACGACCTGGTACTCGGTGCGGAACGGGTTCTTGAAGCCCTTGAGCTTCGGGAGACGCATGTGGAGGGGCATCTGCCCGCCCTCGAAGCGCTCCGGAACCTGGTAGCGGGCCTTGGTGCCCTTGGTGCCACGTCCGGCGGTCTTACCCTTGGACGCCTCGCCTCGACCCACACGGGTCTTGGCGGTCTTGGCGCCCGGGGCAGGCCGGAGGTCGTGGGCCTTCAGCGGCTGGTTCTCCGCCATGTCAGTCGACCTCCTCAACCGTCACGAGGTGGCGGACGGTGTTAGCCATTCCGCGGAACTCGGGGCGGTCCTCCTTGACAACCACGTCGTGCAGGCGCTTGAGCCCGAGCGAACGCAGGGTGTCGCGGTGGTTCTGCTTGCTGCCGATGTACGACTTGGTCTGTGTGATCTTCAGGCGAGCCATCACATACCTGCCGCTCGGGCACGGAGCAGAGCGGCGGGGGCCACGTCCTCGAGGGGCAGACCACGGCGAGCCGCGATCTCCTCGGGACGCTGGAGACCCTGAAGGGCCGCCACCGTCGCGTGCACGATGTTGATCGGGTTCGAAGAACCGAGCGACTTCGACAGGATGTCGTGAACGCCGGCGCACTCCAGAACGGCGCGCACCGGGCCACCCGCGATCACACCGGTACCGGGGGAAGCAGGCTTGAGCAGGACAACGCCCGCAGCCTTCTCGCCCTGGATCGGGTGAGGGATGGTGCCCTGGATACGCGGAACCTTGAAGAAGCTCTTCTTGGCCTCTTCAACGCCCTTGGCGATGGCCGCGGGAACTTCCTTGGCCTTGCCGTATCCGACACCGACGCTGCCGTCACCATCGCCCACCACGACCAGCGCGGTGAAGCTGAAGCGACGACCACCCTTCACGACCTTGGCGACGCGGTTGATCGCGACGACACGCTCGACGTACGCGGTCTTCTCGGCGGCGCTGGCGCCACCGTCACGGCCCTTCCGGTCCCGCCGCTCGCCGCCACCGGCACCGCTTCCGCGGCGCTGGGGTCCAGCCATTGGAATTACCTCTCTCTGTTACGTCCGCTGTGCGTAGGAACCGGGGCTTAGAACTTCAGCCCGGCTTCACGGGCGGCGTCAGCCAGAGCGGCAATCCGCCCGGCGTACTGGTTGCCACCGCGGTCAAACACGACGGCCTCGACGCCTGCGGCCTTGGCGCGCTCGGCGACCAGGGCCCCGACCTGCTTGGCGAGGGCACTCTTGTCACCCTCGACGCCGCGGATGGAGGCGTCAAGCGTCGACGCCGACGCGAGCGTGTGGCCCGCGATGTCGTCGATGACCTGAGCGACCATGTGGCGGTTCGAACGCGTCACAACCAAGCGCGGACGCTCGGGCGAACCGGAGATGTGCTTCCGGACGCGGATGTGGCGGCGCTTGAGGGCGGCACGCTTGTAGGCGTCGCCCTTGGCGATCTTTACACCGTATGCCATGGCTTACTTACCCGCCTTTCCGACCTTGCGGCGGATAACCTCGCCGGCGTACTTGACGCCCTTGGCCTTGTACGGGTCAGGCTTCCGCAGCTTGCGGATCTTCGCCGAAACCTCGCCGACCTTCTGCTTGTCGATGCCCTCGACACTGAACTTCGTGGGCGACTCGACCTTGAAGGTGATGCCTTCGGGGGCCTCGATGAGGATCGGGTGGCTGTAGCCCAGGGCGAACTCCAGGTTGGAGCCCTTCGCCTGGACGCGGTAACCGACACCGCTGATCTCGAGCGCCTTGATGTATCCCTGGGTCACACCGGTGATCATGTTCGCCACCAGCGTGCGGGACAGGCCGTGAAGGGCCTTGTTCTGACGCTCGTCGTTCGGGCGGACGACGTTCAGAACGCCGTCCTCACCCTTGGTGACCTCGATCGGCGCGGCGACGGTGTGCGAGAGGGTGCCCTTGGGCCCCTTCACCGCGACCGTGCGGCCATCGATGGTGACGTCCACACCGGCGGGAACCTGGATGGGGAGCTTGCCGATTCGCGACATGAGCTTTTCCTCCGTTCCCGACTACCAGACGTAGGCGAGGACTTCCCCACCTACGCCCTTCTTGCTGGCCTGCTGGCCGGTCAGGAGACCGTGGGACGTGGAGATGATCGCCACGCCCAGGCCGCCGAGAACCTTCGGCAGATTGGTGGACTTTGCGTATACACGCAGACCCGGCTTCGAAATACGCTTGATGCCGGCGATCGAACGCTCGCGGTTCGGACCGAACTTCAGGTCGAGAACGAGGCTCTTGCCGACCTCGGCGTCCTCGACCTTCCAGCCGGTGATGAAGCCCTCCTGCTGGAGGATCTCCGCGATGTGCGACTTGATCTTGCTGTGCGGCATCTTGACGTCGTCGTGATACGCCGAGTTCGCGTTACGCAGACGCGTGAGCATGTCTGCGATGGGATCAGTCATGGTCATGAGTTGGCCTTCGGCCTCTCTCGCCGGGGTTTCCTGTATGCGCCATCCCTCTCCCCACTCAGTGGCGGGACGGGTGCGGTGCGGGGACCTACGGCGTAGTAAGTCGGTCTAGGGCGGCAGGCGCCCAACCACACAAGCCTACGGCATGTGGGGGCGGGCTCCTGCCGACCAGATACTTACCGAGAGCTTCCGGATAATCCCAACGCCCAAAGGGCGAAGGAGGATTACCAGGAGCTCTTGGTCACGCCCGGCAGCTCGCCACGGTGAGCCATCTCACGAAGGCACACGCGGCACAGGCCGAACTTGCGGTAGACGGAGTGGGGCCGGCCGCAGCGCTGGCAGCGGGTGTACCCGCGGACAGCGAACTTCGGCTTGCGAGCGGCCTTAGCGATCAGGGACTTCTTCGCCACGGTCAGTTCTCCTTGAACGGGAAGCCGAGGTGACGAAGGAGGGCACGACCCTCGTCGTCATTGGTCGCCGTGGTGACCACGGTGATGTCCATGCCCCGGACCCGGTCGATCTTGTCCTGGTCGATCTCGTGGAACATGACCTGCTCCGTGAGACCGAAGGTGTAGTTGCCACGGCCGTCGAACTGCTTCGGCGACAGGCCACGGAAGTCACGGATACGCGGAAGCGCGAGCGACAGCGTACGGTCCAGGAACTCCCACATGCGGTCACCGCGGAGGGTGACGTGGCAGCCGATCGGCTGCCCCTCGCGCAGCTTGAACTGCGCGATCGACTTGCGGGCCTTGGTGACGGCCGGCTTCTGGCCGGTGATCGTGGTGAGGTCGCGCACGGCGCCATCGATCAGCTTGGAGTCGCGGGCGGCGTCGCCCACACCCATGTTGACCACGATCTTGACCAGACCGGGGATCTGCATGACGTTCTCGTAGGAGAACTCCTCACGCAGCTTGCCGGCGATTTCCTCGCGGTAGCGCGTCTTGAGACGCGGCGCTGTGGTGGTAGTCATCAGATGTCCTCACCGGTGCGCTTGGCAACGCGGATCTTGTTGCCCTCGTCGTCAAAGCGGTAGCCGACGCGAGTAACGACCTTGTTGCCGTCCTTCTCAACAACCAGCTGCACGTTGCTGACGTGGACGGGGGCCTCGGTCGTCACAATGCCACCGGTCTGCGAACCGCGAGCGGTCTGACCGGCCTTCGTGTGCTTCTTGACCCGGTTGACACCCTCGACGAGGACGCGGTCCTGAGCAGGGTAGGCAACGATGACCTTGCCCTGCTTGCCCTTGTCCTTACCGGTGATGACCTGAACCAGGTCGCCCTTCTTGATCTTCATGCTTACAGCACCTCCGGCGCGAGCGAGATGATCTTCATGAACTTCTTCTCGCGCAGCTCACGGCCCACCGGGCCGAAGATACGGGTGCCGCGGGGGTCGCCGTCGTTCTTCAGAATGACGGCGGCGTTCTCGTCGAAGCGGATGTACGAGCCATCCTGACGACGACGCTCCTTGACGGTGCGAACGATGACGGCCTTGACGACGTCACCCTTCTTCACGTTGCCACCGGGGATCGCGTCCTTGACGGTGGCGACGATGACGTCACCGATGCCCGCGTAGCGGCGACCCGAGCCACCGAGAACACGGATGGTGAGAATTTCCTTCGCACCCGTGTTGTCGGCGACGCGCAGTCGCGACTCCTGCTGGATCACGTCTATCTCCTGATCGTCTGCCGGTTCCCGGCGGGGGCCGCTCCGTTACCGGAGCGAGCCCCCACCGAGCCTGGCGGAACCTGCCTGAGGGGAATGCCCCTCAGGAATTACTTGGCCTTCTCGAGGATCTCGACGACGCGCCAACGCTTCGTGGCGGACAGCGGCCGGGTCTCCATGAGGATGACACGGTCGCCGACGCCGGCGGCGTTCTGCTCGTCGTGAGCCTTGAGCTTGTTCGTACGGCGGATGACCTTGCCGTACAG
This sequence comes from Streptomyces sp. NPDC087428, assembly GCF_044744085.1. NCBI lineage: Bacteria > Bacillati > Actinomycetota > Actinomycetes > Kitasatosporales > Streptomycetaceae > Streptomyces > Streptomyces sp. NPDC087428. The sequence continues at coordinate 147,069 of NZ_JBIUXR010000020.1, read as the reverse complement.
CGCGTGCTTGACGCGGTCCTCGACAGCGACGACGACGGTCTTGTCCATCTTGTCGCTGACGACCAGACCCTCACGGGTCTTACGGAAACCGCGGTCAGTGTTCGTCTCAGTCACAGTCTTCTCGCTCATCAGACGCTCTCCACCGTCTCGATGCCGAGCTCGCGCTCACGCATCAGGGTGTAGATCCGGGCGATGTCCTTACGGACGGACTTGAGCCGGCCGTGGTTCTCGAGCTGACCAGTCGCCGCCTGGAAGCGGAGATTGAACAGCTCTTCCTTGGCCTCGCGGAGCTTGTTGAGGAGCTCCTCGTTGCCCAGCTCGCGCAGCTCGGACGTCTTGGTACCGGCCGACATCACGACTCACCTGCCTCGCGCCGAACAATCCGGCACTTCATCGGAAGCTTGTGAGCAGCGCGGGTGAGCGCCTCACGAGCAATCTTCTCGTTCGGGTAGGACAGCTCGAACATCACCCGACCGGGCTTGACGTTCGCGATCCACCACTCGGGAGAACCCTTACCGGAACCCATGCGGGTCTCGGCAGGCTTCTTCGTCAGGGGGCGGTCCGGGTAGATGTTGATCCAGACCTTGCCGCCACGCTTGATGTGACGGGTCATCGCGATACGAGCGGACTCGATCTGACGGTTCGTCACGTACGCCGGGGTCAGCGCCTGGATGCCGTACTCGCCGAACGCAACCTGCGTGCCACCCTTGGACATACCGCTGCGCTTCGGGTGGTGCTGCTTGCGGTGCTTGACCCTACGGGGGATCAGCATTTCGGTCAGGCCTCCGTTCCGGTGCTCTCAGCCGCCGGAGCAGCGGCGGACGCCTCGGCCTTGGGGGCCTCGGCGGCCGGAGCCGACTGCTGCGGCTTGCGGCCGCGACCGCCACGCTCGCCGCCACCGCGGCCACCGCGGCCGGCCGGACGGTCAGCGCCGCCACGGGCCGGGCGGTTGCCCGCACGGGCAGCAGCGTTCTCGGCGCGGACCTCGGCGATGTTCTTGACGTCGCCCTTGTAGATCCAGACCTTCACACCGATACGGCCGAAGGTCGTCTTGGCCTCGAAGAAGCCGTAGTCGACGTTCGCACGGAGGGTGTGCAGGGGCACGCGGCCCTCGCGGTAGAACTCCGAGCGGGACATCTCGGCGCCGCCGAGGCGACCGCCGCACTGGATCTTGATGCCCTTGGCGCCGGCCTTCATCGTGCTCTGCATGCTCTTGCGCATCGCACGACGGAAGGAGACGCGGGAGGAGAGCTGCTCGGCGACGGCCTGGGCCACCAGCTGAGCGTCCACCTCGGGGTTCTTGACCTCGAGGATGTTCAGCTGGACCTGCTTGCCGGTCAGCTTCTCCAGCTCGCCACGGATGCGATCGGCCTCGGCGCCGCGGCGGCCGATGACGATGCCCGGACGGGCGGTGTGGATGTCAACGCGGACGCGGTCGCGGGTGCGCTCGATCTCGACCTTCGAGATGCCGGCCCGCTCCATGCCCTTCGTCATCATGCGACGAATGGCAACGTCTTCCTTGACGTAGTCCTTGTACAGCTTGTCGGCGTACCAACGGGACTTGAAGTCCGTGGTAATGCCGAGTCGGAACCCATGAGGGTTAACCTTCTGGCCCATTACCGGGTTCCTTCCTTGCTGCTGACGACCACGGTGATGTGGCTGGTCCGCTTACGGATCCGGTAGGCACGGCCCTGAGCACGCGGACGGAACCGCTTCAGGGTCGGACCCTCGTCCACAAACGCCTCGCTGATGACCAGCGAAGAGGCGTCGGGGTGGTCGTAGTTGTGTGCAGCGTTGGCGATGGCGCTGTCAAGCACCTTGCCAACCGGCACGCTCGCGGCCTGCGGGGCGAAACGCAGGACCGCCTGAGCCTCCGTGGCATCCATGCCACGGATGAGGTCCACCACTCGGCGGGCCTTCATGGGCGTGACGCGGATGTACCGCGCCTGGGCCCTGGCTTCCATGGTTGTCCCTTCGGTGTGAGTCATAGTCGTTTCCACCCCGCGCTAGCGGCGCTTCGACTTCCGGTCGTCCTTGACGTGGCCGCGGAAGGTGCGAGTCGGCGAGAACTCGCCGAGCTTGTGGCCGACCATCGACTCGGTGACGAACACCGGGACGTGGATCTTGCCGTTGTGCACCGCGATGGTGTGACCCAGCATGGCCGGGATGATCATCGAGCGACGGGACCAGGTCTTGATGACGTTCTTGGTGCCGGCTTCGTTCTGTACGTCCACCTTCTTGACGAGGTGGCCGTCGACGAAGGGCCCCTTCTTGAGACTGCGCGGCATCTAAACCCGCTCCTAGCGCTTCTTGTTCGTCTTGCGGCGGCGGACGATGTACTTGCTCGATGCCTTCTTCGGCGAGCGAGTACGACCCTCCTTCTGACCCCACGGCGAGACCGGGTGACGTCCACCGGAGGTCTTGCCTTCACCACCACCGTGCGGGTGGTCGACCGGGTTCATCGCAACACCGCGGACGGACGGGCGAACGCCCTTCCAGCGCATGCGACCGGCCTTGCCCCAGTTGATGTTCGACTGCTCGGCGTTGCCGACCTCACCGATCGTGGCGCGGCAGCGGGCGTCGACCAGGCGGATCTCACCCGACGGCATACGAAGGTGGGCCATGGTGCCCTCCTTCGCCAGCAGCTGCACGGAGGCACCCGCGGAACGGGCGAACTTCGCGCCGCCGCCGGGCCGCAGCTCGATGGCGTGGATGGTCGTACCGACCGGGATGTTGCGCAGCGCCAGGTTGTTACCGGGCTTGATGTCGGCGGCCGGGCCGTTCTCGACACGGTCGCCCTGCGTCAGGCCGCGCGGCGCGATGATGTAGCGCTTCTCGCCGTCGGCGTAGTGCAGGAGCGCGATGCGCGCGGTGCGGTTCGGGTCGTACTCGATGTGCGCGACCTTGGCCGGCACGCCGTCCTTGTCGTGACGACGGAAGTCGATCACACGGTAGGCGCGCTTGTGGCCACCACCCTGGTGGCGAACGGTCACACGACCGGTGTTGTTACGGCCGCCCTTGCTGTGCAGGGGGCGGACCAGCGACTTCTCCGGCGTGGACCGCGTGATCTCGACAAAGTCGGCGACGCTGGAGCCACGACGGCCCGGGGTCGTCGGCTTGTACTTGCGGATACCCATTTCTCAGTCCTCGTCCGATTCCGGACGACTCGACCTCCGTTAGGAGGTCGGGCCGCCGAAGATGTCGATTCGGTCGCCCTCAGCGAGGGTCACGATGGCGCGCTTGGTGTCAGCGCGCTTGCCGAAACCGGTCTTGGTGCGCTTGCGCTTACCCTGCCGGTTGATCGTGTTGACCCCGGTGACCTTGACCGAGAAGACCGCTTCCACGGCCTGCTTGATCTGGGTCTTGTTGGAGCCGGGCGCGACGATGAACGTGTACTTGTTCTCGTCGAGCAGCGCGTAGCTCTTCTCCGAGACAACCGGCTTGACGAGAACGTCACGCGGGTCGTCGTAGGTCTTGCTGGTAACGGTCGCCTCGCTCATCAGGCGTCGCTCCCTTCGGTCTCAGCGGTCTGGGGGCCAGACACGAAGGACTCGAAAGCGGCCTGGGTGAAGACCACGTCGTCAGAGACGATCACGTCGTACGTGTTCAGCTGGCCCGGGTCCAGGATGTGCACCTGGGGCAGGTTGCGTGCGGAGAGCCACGCGGCCTCGTCGCTGCGGTCGACGACCAGGAGCACGTTCTTGCGCTCCGAGATCTTGCCGAACAGCGTCTTCGCGGCCTTCGTGGAGACTCCACCCTCGACCACGCCGGTGACGACGTGGATGCGGGAGTGGCGCGCCCGGTCGGAGAGGGCACCGCGCAGGGCGGCGGCCTTCATCTTCTTCGGGGTGCGCTGCGAGTAGTCGCGCGGCTTGGGGCCGTGAACGACGCCACCGCCGACGAACTGCGGCGCGCGGGTCGAGCCCTGGCGCGCACGGCCGGTGCCCTTCTGGCGGTAAGGCTTGCGCCCACCACCGCGGACTTCACCGCGGCGCTTGGTCGAGTGCGTGCCCTGACGGGCAGCTGCCAGCTGTGCGACAACGACCTGGTGGATCAGCGGAACGCTGGTCTTCGCGTCGAAGATCTCCGCGGGGAGCTCGACGGTACCGGCCTTGTCGCCTGCCGGCGAAAGGATGTCAATGGTGCTCATTACCTCAAGCCCCCTTGGCCGCGGTACGGACCAGGACGAGGCCGCCGTTCGGACCGGGGACTGCGCCCTTGATGAGCAGCAGACCCTTCTCCGCGTCAACCGCGTGGATGGTCAGGTTCTGGGTGGTGACGCGCTCGTTGCCCATCCGGCCGGCCATGCGCATGCCCTTGAAGACACGCCCAGGGGTGGCGCAGCCACCGATCGAACCGGGGGAACGGTGCTTGCGCTGGACGCCGTGGCCGGCGCCGAGGCCCTTGAAGTTGTGACGCTTCATGACACCGGCGAAGCCCTTGCCCTTGCTCTTGCCCGTGACGTCAACCTTGACGCCGGACTCGAACACCTCGGCAGTGACCTCCTGGCCCAGCGTGTACTCGCTGGCGTCAGGGGTGCGGAGCTCCACCAGGTGGCGGCGCGGGGTCACGTCGGCCTTGGCGAAGTGGCCCTTGAGGGGCTTGTTCACCTTGCGCGGGTCGATCTCGCCGAAGGCGATCTGGACCGACTCGTAGCCGTCGCTGTCGTTCGTACGAACCTGCGTCACGACGCACGGCCCGGCCTTGACGACGGTCACCGGGACGACCCGGTTGTTCTCGTCCCAGACCTGGGTCATGCCGAGCTTCTCGCCCAGGACGCCCTTGATGTTCTTGCTCATCTCGGCCCGTCCCCTCAGAGCTTGATCTCGATGTCGACGCCCGCCGGCAGGTCGAGACGCATCAGCGAGTCAACCGTCTTCGGCGTGGGGTCGAGAATGTCGATGAGGCGCTTGTGCGTGCGCATCTCGAAGTGCTCGCGAGAGTCCTTGTACTTGTGCGGCGACTTGATGACGCAGTACACGTTCTTCTCAGTGGGCAGCGGCACCGGGCCTGCGACCGACGCACCAGTGCGGGTCACCGTCTCGACGATCTTCTTCGCCGAGGAGTCGATGACCTCGTGGTCGTAGGCCTTGAGCCGGATGCGGATCTTCTGTCCCGCCATGGCTACTAGTAGTCCTGTCTCTCGTAACGCTCTGGAACCCGGGGTTCTCATTACTCCGCCGCCGACCCACGCGGTCGGGCGTGTCGCATCCCCTCTACGAAAATCTCCCGAAGGAGATCCCAACCAAGGGGGTGCGGGCCTGAGACCGCGGATGCCGGGGGAGGAACCCCACCGGGCGCCTGGCCGGTGCCACACATACGCTTCCCGAAAGATTCCCGTACGTCCGGCCCATGGGGCCGACGAGTACTGTGGGACTCGCTTCCGGTCCTCCCGGCGGGAGGCGCGCAGCATTGACACTCAACCGAGCAACCTGGTCAGTGTGCCATACGGGGTGTGAGCCTGGCCAATCGGCCGGGAATCTTACCCCCCGGGGATGAATGGTCAAACGCGGGCACGCCTCCACAACCCCCGTTCTCCTCCCCCCGGCGGCTAAATCGGTCGAGTACCGCAGCTCACCGCCCCTACAGTGACCGGCCGGGCAAGGCGTCGTCACCGGGGGCAGAGATCATGCGCACGCACTATCCGCGGACACCGCACCTGCCCTGGTCACCGGGGGCCACCACGGACGACGTGCGCCTCACGGACCTCGCCGGACTCACCGGTACGGAGGTCGTGGTCACCGAGAAGCTGGACGGCGAGAACACCACGCTGTACGCCGACGGACTGCACGCCCGCTCCCTCGACTCCGCGCACCACCCCTCGCGGGGCCGCGTCAAGGCGCTCCAGGGACGCGTCGGCCCCCGCATCCCGGCAGGCCGGCGGATCTGCGGCGAGAACGTGTTCGCCCGCCATTCGATCCCGTACGAGGACCTGGCGGGCCACTTCTACGGCTTCTCCGTCTGGGACGGCGACCGCTGCCTCGGCTGGGACCGGACCGTGGCGTTCCTGCGCGACCTGGGCATCCCGACCCCGCCGGTGCTGTGGCGCGGGGTGTTCGACGCCCGCGCGGAACGGACGCTGCGGGCGCTGCGCCCGGACACCGGACGCCAGGAGGGTTACGTCGTACGTCCCGCGGAGGGCTTTCCGGCCGCCGCGTTCGGGCGGCGGGTGGGCAAGTGGGTACGGCCCGGCCACGTCCGTACGGACACCCACTGGATGCACGCCGCGGTGGTGGAGAACGGGCTGGGGCCGTCCGCCGCCCTGTGGGACGTGCGCTCGGGCGCTCCGGTGGACCCCGCCGCCCTCGCCACCGCCGTGGGAACCGCCCCCGGCGACGCCCCGGCCGCCCGCGCGACGGCCGACGCCCTGGACGGGCTGAGCCTCACCGGCGACGACCGGCTGGCCGGGGTACTGGCCGTCCTGCTGCACCGCACCCGTCGCGCGGCCCTGGCCCCCGCGACGGCCGGCCCCCTCGGTATGCCGCTCGCCCGCCGCATCGCGGACCTCGCCGGGCTGGCCCCCTCGCTGCACCGCCCGTACCCGGACGAGGAGCGCCGCGGCGGACTGGCGCGGATGTCGCTCGCGGCCGGGCTGCCGGTGCTGCACGCGGTGGCCGGCTCACTGGCCACCACCCCGGAGGCCCGCGAGCAGGTGGAGTGGTCCCGGCTGCACGCCGAGGAGGTGTGCGAGCCGGACGGGCTCCGGGAGGCGTTCGCCGGTCTGGAGCGGGAGGCGGCCGACCGCTGTCTGGCGCAGGCCCGTCAGGCGTACGCCCTGGGCCGGATCAGTACGGCGCGGGAGGCGGTCGCGGCGACCTGGCGGTGGCGCGACGGGGACTTCCCCCGGCTGGTCCACCTGGTCGGCCCGTCCGGCAGCGGCAAGAGCACCTTCGGGCGGGGCCTGCCGGGCACCGACACCTATGTCTCCCTGGACGACCTGCGCCTCGCCCGCGGCTCCCGCGCCGACCAGAGCGCCGCCGCGGACGTCCTGCGCGAGGGGCTGCGCCGCCTGGAGGCGGCGCTGGTCCCCGGTGCCACCGTGGTCTGGGACGCCACCTCGCTCAACCCGCACCAGCGCAACCTGGTGCACGCGGCCGCACACCGCCGGGACGCGCTGGTCACCCATGCCGTGGTCTGGATCGGCGAGGAGGAACTGACCGCGCGCAACGCCCGGCGTGCCCATCCGGTCCCCCCGGAGGTGCTGGCCTCCCAGCTGCGCCGGTTCGTACCGCCGTACCCGGGCCAGGCGCACCGCACCTGGTACATCGGCACCAGCGGAACGGTGGAGGACCGGGCCTGATGCGTACGAGCGAGGAGATCTACCACCGGGTCCGCTGGGACCCCCGGTTCGACCCGGCGCGCTTCGTCCTGGGCGTCGCCCAGCGTTCCGCCGCCCCCAAGCGCGTACCGCTGGAACGGTTCACCCCCGGCGGGGACATCCCCTGGCACCGGGTGCTGTTCTTCGAGGCGGACGGCGAGACGGTGTGGGACCGGTCCTCGGGCACCGACCGGATCGACGCGACCGACGCCGGCCGGATACGCACTCCGCGCAGGCTCCCGTCCCCTTACTTCACGTCCCGCACCCCACACGCCTTCTCCCCTACTACGGGCACCTGGGAACCGGCACCGGCCGGACCGCCGAGCCCGGTCGCCCCGCTGACCGTCCTCACCTGGAACACCCTCTGGGACCGGTACGACAGCGACCGGATCGACACGGCCCGCCGCCGCCCCCTCCTGGTGGACGCCCTGTACGCGGCGGACACGGACGTCATCGCGCTCCAGGAGGCGGAGCCCGCGCTGCTGGACCTGCTGCTGGGGACCGGCTGGGTGCGGGACGGATACACACTGGCCACGGACCCGGCGGGCCGGGACGCGGCGGACTGCGGTCTGCTGCTGCTCAGCCGGCTCCCGGTGCGCGAGGCGGGGCTGCACGTCCTGGGCCCGCACAAGGCCGTGGCCGCAGCGGTCGTGGAGACGGGCGACGGGCCCGTCACGGTGGCCGTGACCCACCTCAGCAGCGACCACTCCCCCGCGGGCGCCGCCCGCCGGGACACCGAACTGGCGGACCTGGCAACGGGTTTGGCCGGCGTCGAGGGCGAGGTGCTGCTCGTCGGGGACTTCAACGACGGCGGCGACCGCCCGCAGACCCGGCTGGCGATGACGGACGCCTGGCACGAGGTGCACGGCCCCGCCGACGGGACCCCGACCTTCGACCCGTCCGTCAACCCCCTGGCCGCCGTCTCCTCACTGGCGGGCCGCGTCTCCCGGCTGGACAGGGTGCTACTGCGCACGGACCGGCTGCGGGCCCGGTCGGCGGAGCTGACCGGCGACGCGCCGGGTCCGGACGGGCTGTACGTCTCCGACCACTACGGGGTACGGGTGGGGCTGGGCCCCACCCCACCGGTCGCCGATACCGACTGCCTCGCGCGACGCGTCGCCGCGGCCCTCCCCGGCGCCCGGGTCCATGTCGTCGGCTCCCGGCGCACGGGCTGCGCGCTTCCGGGCGCGGACCTGGACCTGGTGGCGGCACTGCCCGGCACGCCCGACCCCGTCCTCCTCCGGCAACGGCTCGCGGCCGCGCTCCCGGAGGCCCGGGAACTCCGCGAGGTCACCGGCGCCCGGGTGCCCGGCCTGCGCTGGCACCTCGACGGCCTCCGGGTGGACCTGGTCACCGTGGCGACCGGGGCGCTCTCCCCCGCCGAGGCGGTCGACCGCCGTGCCGAACTGGGCGAGGCGGCGGCCGTCGCGCTGAGCGCGGTGAGCGACGCGGAGGCGGTACTCGCGGCGGCGGAACCCCACGGGGCGGCCTTCAGCGACCTTGCCCGGGACGTGAAGGCGTGGGCGAGGGCCAGGGGCCTGAACTCCGCGCCCTGCGGCGGGCTGCCGGGCCTCGCCTGGACCGTCCTCGCGGCCCGTACCGCGCACGAGGCGGGCGAGCTGCCACAGCTCGCGCTGCTCCGGCACTTCTTCGCGACCTGGGCGGCGTGGGACTGGGACGAGGCGGTGGGACCGGCCGCGTCCGCCGGGACGCCCGTCACGGTGCTGACCCCGACGTCCCCCGTACGTTCCTGCACCACGCAGGTCTCCGCCGCCGGCCGCGATCTCCTGGCTGCCGAGCTCTACCGCGCCTGGGAGATCCTGGAGTCCGCCGAGGACGGCGACGACCCGCGCTCCCGGCTGTGCACGCCGCCACCGCTGCCCGAGCAGCACACCGCCTGGGCCCTCGCCTCCGTCCACCCCGGCCCCGACCAGGGCCGGCTGCGCGGCAGGCTCCTCGCTCTGACCACCGCCCTCGCCGACGCGGGCGCCGCCGACTGCCGCGTCTGGCCCCGCCCACTCACGGCCGACGGCCGCACGGGATACGCGATCGGGCTGGGCGCGACGCCCCCGGACGGGCCCCGGCTGGCGGAGATCGGAACGGAGCTGCTGCGCGGAATCAGGGGCGCCTCGCTGGCACCGGTGGGGCTGTCGGCGCTGCGATCGAGCGGGGACCGGGCGTTCGCGGACGGGCCCGTCTGAAGTAACGCGTACGTACGTAGGGGGATCAGCGCCCGGCGGCGTAGGGGACGAAGCCCGCCCACGCGCCCTCGCCGAAGGCAAGCCGTGGCCCCGGCAGGTTCTTCGAGTCGCGGACATGCACTGCGTCGGGGGTGGTCGCGACCTCGACGCATTCGTTGCTATTGCTGCTGTCGCTGTAACTGCTCTTGAACCACTCCAGCAGGGAAGCGTCTCCGGCAGAGGTCTCGCTGATCATGTCTCTCCCAGCAGTTGCTCGATGAAGGCCAGCGAGTCCCGGAGGCGGGAAATTACTCAGCGGCGGCGTAGGACACAAAGCCCGCCCACGCGCCCTCGCCGAAGGCAAGCCGTGGCCCCGGCAGGTTCTTCGAGTCGCGGACATGCACTGCGCCAGGGGCCGCCGCAACCTCGACGCACGAGTCCCCCTCACTGCTGCTGCTGTAGCTGCTCTTGAACCAGGCCAGCTCGGAAGCGGCCCCAGCAGAGGTCTCGCTGCTCATGTCTCTCCCAGCAGTTGCTCGATGAAGGCCAGCGACTCTCCTGGCGGGAGAGCCTGGGCCCGGATCATCCCACAGCGCAGCTCCAGGATCCGGAGCTGCTTCGGGTCGAATACCGGCCGGCCAGCGAAGGCACCATCCGACCGTCCCACCGCAGTGCCATCCTCGAACTTCAATACCTCGACCCCGCCATCCATTCCCGCGTGGTCCTCGCGGCTGGTCGGCATCACTTGAATCTCGACATTCCGCAACTGTCCGACCTCCAGAAGCCGTTCGAGCTGGTGGCGCAACACGATTGTGCCCCGATAGGACGGCGTAGGGTCACCTCCTCCTGCACGAAGCTGAGCGTGGGAGCGGGCGACCTCTCGAAAATGCGCTGCCTGGCCATGCGCGCGGCCAACACTCGCTCCACTTCGTCCTCCGAGTACGCAGGTCGCCTCATCTCGAACAAGGCCCGCGCATACTCCGGCGTCTGCAACAGGCCGTGGATGTTGTGGTTGCTGTACAACTCCATCTCAACGGCCCGCTCCTCCATCTTCGCCAATTCCCGGATCTTCTTCGGGTACCTGACCTCCGCCACATCCCGCTTCATCGCGGCGATCTTCCCGTCCGCGCCCAGCACGTCGTCCGCCCGGTCCAGGAACTCCGGGCGAGGGATGCGCCGCCCGCCCTCGACCTTGTAGACCAGGTCCTCCCCGTAACCGATCGCCGCCCCGAACGCGCCGGCCCGCATCCCGGCCGCCTCCCGCCAGGCCTTGATCTGGCGCCCCACGGCGGCGATCACCGCAACACCCGGCTCGTCGTCGGGATCGACGTCCCAACCGGGCTCGTCCGCCCCGCCGCCGCCCTGCTCCGTACCGATCCCGTCCACACTCATCCGTGCCCCACTTCCGACGTGCGTGCCGTTCTTCCTCAACCGCCTCTGTTCCCCGCACGTCACACCGGACAGCCGGGACAGCACTGGACAAGCCCGGGACAATCACCGTACGCAAGGGCTCCGTCACTGGGCACGGCACGCAGGACCGGCCACGCTGAGTGACGTGAACCAGAAATCCGCCACCCCCCAACGCTCCACCGCCGAGCGCACGTTCACCGTGCGGCTCTCCCCCACCCGCCGAGGGGCCCGGCTCGCCCGCCTCCTCGCGGTGGCCCATCTCGGCCTCTGGGGGCTGCCGTCCGAGTCGGCGGCGTACATCGTCGCGGAGCTCGCCGCCAACGCCACGGTCCACGGGCGCGTACCGGGACGGGACTTCCAACTGCGCCTCACCGTGCACGCGGACCAACGGCTGCGGATCGAGGTCACGGACACCCGGGGCGACCGCCTGCCCGTCGCGGCGGTCCCGGACCGGCACGCGGAGAGCGGGCGCGGCCTGCTCATCGTCGAGGCCCTCGCCGACCGCTGGGGCATCATCCCGGGCCCGGGCCCGGTCCCGCGCAAAACGGTCTGGGCGGAACTCGACCTCGTACCGTGACCGAACCCACCGGGTCGCGGGCGCCCACGACGTCTAAAGGCTTTTAAAGAACTCGGGAAAACAACCCATCCAAACCACACCCGACCCCGTCCTGACCTGCGTCACTCGCACGGGTGAAATATGGCAACTGGGCTGGATTTGGGCCGGGTTGGCTGGCATATGCTCGCCGCGACCACCACAGAACGAGACGGCCCCCGGCGAGACGCGAATCTCAACCAGGGGCCTGACCACGAGGAAGTAGACCCTTCCCGATGGATACCCAGCAGGTTATCGCGCCCCCGTGCGCACCGCCCAGCTCCCCCGACTCCTCCGGCACCCGGCCCGACGTCACGCCGACATCCGGCGTCCTCCACGTCAACGTCCGCCACGTCTCCGGCTTCACGGTCATCGGCAATCACCTCGCCCAGCACCACGAGCTCTCCCTCGTCGCGATCGGGCTCGCCGCACACATCCAGTCACTGCCCGCCGGAGCGAAGGTCGGCATCAAGGTGCTCACCGACCGCTTCCCGGAGAGCGAGGCCCGCATCACGGCGGCCCTGCACGAGCTGGAAGCGGAGGGCTACCTGCGCCGCGGCCGCGTACGCCTCCCCAGCGGCCGCGTGGTCACTCGCACGGTCTCGTACAACCAGCGTCCACGACCACAGCACGGCAACCCCGGCCCCAGCCCCGCCGCAGCACACCGCCGACCGCACCCACCGCCCCACCGCCACGCGAGGCCACCCCACCCGCCGCGCCTCCGCCGCCCGCGCCCGTCCACGTACCGCCGCCCACCGCCCCCAGGACACCGCCCCGGCCACTCCCCCAGCCGCACGCACCGACCGAGGAGCTGCACCGGGCCACTTCCGCGCTCCTGGCCGACCTACGCCGCCACGTACCCCAACTCGCCCTCACCGGGGGCGACATCACCACCTTCGCCCCCGGCATCACCACCTGGCTGGAAAGCGACACCCACCCCGACACCATCCGCCACACCCTCACCAGCGACCTCCCGGCCCCCGTCAAGCACCCGGCGAAGCTCCTGCGCCACCGGATCACGACCCTCCTGCCGCCCCCGCTCCCCGGCACCGCCGACCTCACCCCGCCCCGCCGCCGGACCGTCGTCATCCCACTCCAGAACTGCGACACCTGCGAACGCGCCTTCCGCGCCCCGCACCCCGGCCACTGCCGAGACTGCCGAACCGAACACCCGGCCGTCACGCACAGCGCCGCATGACACAACATCCACCCTCAACCCCGAACGGACCTACATGGTCAGCTCACCGCACGAGGCAATGCACCGCATCTTCCAGGAGTACCCGGGCCTCTTCTCCCGCGTCTCCGAAGTGCTCGGCATCGACATCCCCCACCCCACCTCAGCCACCGTCCTGCCCACCGACCTCACCGAAGCCAAACCCGTCGAACGCCGCGTCGACACCCTCCTGCGCATCGAAACAGAAACCGACGGCCCCTACCTCCTCGCCATCGAAGCCCAGGGCAAGAAGGACCGGCGCAAGACAACCAGCTGGCCCTACTACGTCAGCTACCTCCACAACAGATACGACGGCCTGCCCGTCCTCCTCCTGGTCGTCTGCCAGGACCACACCACCGCCCAATGGGCCGCCCGCCCCCTCACCATCGGCCTCCCCCAATGGCCCACCCTCACCCTCAACCCCCTCGTCGCAGGCCCCCACAACATGCCCGTCATCACCGACATCGCCGAAGCCCGCAAAGACCTCGCACTCGCCACCCTCGCCGCCATCACACACGCCGACAATCCGGACGTCGGTGCCATACTGAAAACACTCTCCGCCGCACTGCGCGAAGCACCCGAAACCATCGCCGACCCCATCGTCGAACTCACCGCACAAGGCCTGGGCAACCGCCCGGCCGCACAACAATGGAGGAACCTGGTGGCCGTGGATACCTCTTTCTACAAGTCCTTCATGTCAGAAGAAATCCGCGACGAAGGCCGCGCAGAAGGACGAGCCGAAGGCCTCCTGCTCGTCCTCGAAGCACGCGGCATCGCCCTCACCGACGAGACCCGCGAAAAGATCACCACCTGCACCGACCCCCAGCTCCTGCACCGGTGGCTCCACCGCGCCACCACTGCCAGCACCGCCGAAGAGGTCGTCGCCGAGGACCACTGAAATCGGCCCTTGAACCGCTCAGGGTCTGAGCGCGCATGCCTCCGCGCCCCTTGGTCGGTCCCTGCCTGGGCCGGGACCGACCACCCTCCACCGGACTCCGGGCCAGTTGCCGTGATCTTGCTCAGACTGCACGCTTCCAGATCTCCGTCCACCGCTCGGCTCTGGCCACATGGACATTGCGGTTGGCGGCGGTCCGCTCCGCGCTGAGACTCACCCCGCATCGCGGGCACAGCCGGTACACGAAGTACTCGGATCTCCAACGAGTCGGCGCCTCGTCCATGCCGCAGACACGGCACCACGAGGGCATTGCCGTACGCGGTACTGCCGAGCGGAGTACGCGTTCCACCACTACCGGAAGCAATTCGTCGGGATGGGACTCCGGATTGGGACAGTAGGCCAGACCTCCTGGCGAGAGGTGTCCCGGCTCCCTCCAGCTGCCATCGCTCTTGGGTCGGCGCAGTCCGGCGGCCTTCTCCTGCCGACGGCGCACGACAAACGCGGCCTCGTCCGCCAGCCAGTGCCGGCGGGCCTCGTGAAGCTCCTCCACCGCGCGGATCAGCGAGGCCGGATCCTTCTCCAGATCGGCGGGGATCCCTGCGCTGCGACACAGGTGGTGGTACGTGGCGCGGAAGCCATAGGGCGCGAAAGCGACCAGACAAGTCCGCAGCGCGGAGTGACGAGCGTGTACGGGTCGGCCCGTGTCGTGCACTCGCCCACGATGAGTCTCGAAGCTGGCCATCCGCGTGAGAATACGGTCGCGCCCAGCACCCTCGCATTCGACTATTGATGCCAAAAACTGGAGAGCGCCGGAGCGCAGGTGCCCTATAGGCTCACCCGCGGGACGGGGCGCGTAGCGCAGTGGTCGTCGCGCCTTCACCTCATGTGGGAAGACGCCGGTTCGAATCCGGTCCGCCCCGTTCCACCCGTACATGGTCGCCATCGGCGCGACCAAGGCCCTCGACCTCATCGACTCGGCCCCGCTCCGCCTGTGTGCGGTCCGCGGCGTGACACCAGGTCGAACGCGAGGAGTTGGCAGGGCTGATGAGCACACCCGAACCACTGACCGACGAGGCACTCGCCGAAATCGAGGAGCTCACCGAGGCGACGACGATGGGCCATGGGCCTCGTCGCCATCAGCACCGTTCCCGACACCGGGCGCGATGAACACCGGCCGGACTTCGACCACCACCAGATCGTGGCGGCCTCCCTCGTCCAACAGCCGCGCTATGTCGATGTCGCAGACGCACACTGGGACGAGAACGCCCGGTTCATCGCCAACGCCCGCCAGGGCATCCCCCGCCTGACCGCCGAGATCCGCCACGTCCGCGCTCTGCTGAGTGCCGGCGACCCCGCCGAGGCCGTGTCCGCAAAGGGCCACTGACCCGAACCCGGATTCCGGCTCTGACAGAATCCGGCCATGCATGTACGTACCACTCAGGCGTGGGCCCTGCGCCCCGCCACCCCCGAGGACGTCGACGCCATAGCCGATCTCAGGGCCATCGTGATGCGCCCTGACCTCGTCCGCCTGGGGCGGTACGACGAGCACCGGGTGCGCCGGCGGCTGCGGGACTCCTACCTCCCCGAGTACACCTCGGTGATCGTCGTCGACGGCCGCTTCGGCGGCTGCGTCACCCTGCGGCCGGACGCGGACGGCCGGTGCCTGGAGAGCTTCTTCCTGGCCGAGGAGCTCCAGGGCGGCGGCATCGGCTCCGCGGTCCTGTGCGAGCTGCTGGCCCGTACCGACGCCGAAGGGATCCCGGTCCGGCTCAACGTGCTCCAGGGCAGCGCCGCCCGGCGGCTGTACGAGCGGTACGGGTTCACCCTGGAGCGCGAGGACGCGGTCGACGTCCATATGGTGCGCGAGCCCGGCGGCACCGTCTGAGACACGCTCGGCAGCATGGGCAGGGCGGCGCGGCTCTCGATGCCGCCCGCTTCGGACGCGAGTGCCGCGCGAGGGCCCGTCAGGGTCACGGGCACCCTCCGCCGCACGGCCGGCGTCGCCGAGTGACGTAAGACAGCCCCGCCCGGGAGGGTGCTCAGCCTCCTTCGAGTTCCTGGCGCACGGTAGCGGCGATGCGGGTGAGCGCGGCCTCGGCGTGACGGCGCTGAACGGCGCTGAGCGGATCGAACACGAGCCGCTTCACCTGCGCGACGTGCGCCGGTGCGCTCTCGGCGAGCTTCTGCCGGCCGGCGCCGGTCAGGGCGCCGAGGGTGTACCGGCCGTCACCGGGATCGGGCCGACGGGCGACCCAGTCGCGGGCCTCGAAGCGGTCCATCACCTTCGACAGGCGGGGCTGAGTGCTGTCGCAGACCCGGGCCAGGTCGCTGAGCCGCATCGTGGACTCCTCCGCCATGGACAGCTGGGCCAGGACCCCGTACTCGAAGTTGGAGATGCCCGCGTCCCGCTGCAACTGGCGGTCGAGGGCCGCCGGTAGGGCGATGACGACCGTGAGGAGCGCCTGCCACAGGTCCTGCTGGTCGTTGTCGAGCCAGGGCGACTGAGTGTCCATGAGCCCCATCCTACTTGCCCAGGCAACTCGCATCACTTGCCTGGGCAAGTCCCGCCGGGTTAGCTTATGACTTGCCCAGGCAAGTAACACGACTTTCCGGGGCAAGCGAAGGAGTTGAATTTCGATGACCGCCACGAGCAGCGTGGCTTCCCTCTTCCCGTCGCGCAGACCAGCCGCGGCATACGACGACCTCCTTGCCCGGGTCCTGCCACAGGCAGCCGAGCACCGGACGTGGACCCCCTCCGACGGGCCGCTGCCCAGCCTCTTCGTCAGCCACGGGGCCCCGTTCACCCTCGACGATCCGCAGTGGCTCGGCGACCTCTTCGACTGGGCGCGGTCGATGCCCAGACCGCGGGCCGTCGTCGTCGTCTCGGCCCACTGGGAACGGGCACCGGTCGCGATATCCGGAGCCGCGGCCGGCACCCCGCTCTTCTACGACTTCAGCGGCTTCCACCCCCGCTACAAGACCCTTCCCTACGCGACCCCGGACGCCACCGACCTGGCTCGGCGGCTCAGGGGGCTGCTGGGCCGGACGCCGGTGCACGAGTTCGCCGACCGCGGCCTCGACCACGGCGCGTTCATCCCGCTCATGGCCATGTATCCCGCGGCCGACGTCCCGGTCGTGCAGCTGTCGATGCCCAGCCTCGACCCCGGCGCCCTGCTCGAACTCGGCGCCCGCCTGCGGCCCCTGCGCGAGGAAGGCATCCTCGTGCTCGGCTCGGGCTTCATGACGCACAGCTTCGCCGTCTTCCACCGGCCGGAGCTCGCCGCCGCCACCGCGGCCTTCGACGAGTGGGCCGTCGACGCCCTCGCCCGGGGCGACGCCGACGCCCTCACCGACTACCGAGACAAGGCGCCCGGCGCCGCGGTCGCCCATCCGACGGCCGACCACTTCGTCCCGCTGCTGCTCACCGTCGGCGCCGCCGACGACCCCGGCAGCGCCGTGAGCGCCATCGACCGCATGGTGATGGGCAACTCCACCCGGTCGCTACAGCTGACCTGAGCGCCTCGACGCGCTCCGGCAGAACATCCCGTACCAGACACCTCGCTTCACACACCCTGAAGGAAAGCGCCATGAAGGCAATACGTTTCCACGAGTTCGGCAACAGCGACGTCCTGCGCTACGAGGACGTCGACCGCCCGGTCCCCGGCGCCGGGCAGGTGCTGGTGCGGGTGGCGGCCACGTCGTTCAACCCGGTCGACGACCACATCCGCGCCGGCGTCATGGCCGAGATGCTCCCGATCGCCCTCCCGTACGTGCCGGGGATCGACCTGGCGGGCACCGTCGCCGAACTCGGCGCGGACGTCACCGGCCTGGAGATCGGCGACCGCGTCGTGGCGATGCTGCCCCTCGACTCCGCCGGCGGCGCCGCCGAGTACGTGCTCGCCCCGGCCGAGTCCCTGGCCCCGGCGCCCCGGACCATCGAGCTGGTCGACGCCGCGGCGCTGCCGCTGACCGGTCTGGCTGCCTGGCAGACGGCGTTCGAACTCGCCGGGCTCAAGCCCGGTCAGACCGTCCTGATCAACGGGGCCGGGGGCGCGGTGGGCAGCCTCGTGGTGCAGCTCGCCGTCGACGCGGGAGCGCACGTGACCGCGGTGGACGCCCCGCAGCACGCCGACCGCCTTCGGGGCTACGGCGCGGACCGGGTCGCGGCCCCCCTCGACCTCGCCGCGGGCCCGGCCGCTGTGGGCGGTCCGTTCCAGGTCGTGGTGAACCATGTGCGGGTCTCCCCGGAGGAGCTCGCGCGGCTGACGGACTACGTCGCCGACGGCGGGGTCGCCGCCAGCACGGCCGGTCCGGTTCCCGAGGACCCCGCCCGGGGAGTGCGCAGCGCGAGCCTCTGGGTCCGCAGCGACGGAGCCCAGCTGGCCGAGCTGGTCGCCAAGGTGGATGCCGGCACGCTCAAGGTCCACGTCGCCGACCACCGCCCGGTGGCCGAACTCGCCGCCGTGCACGCGGACGCCGGCGCCGGGCGGCTGTCCGGCAAGACGGTCCTGCTCGCCCCCTGACCCCGACCGCACCCGCGACAGCGGGCCCGCCCGGCACCGGGGCCCCACGCAGAAGGGCCCCCTCCCACCGCTTGCGCGACGGGAGGGGGCCCTTCTTGGTGCTCTGTGCGGAGCTACCAGGTCAGACGCTCAAGTACTTACTTGAGGATCTTGGTGACCTGGCCGGCGCCCACGGTCCGGCCACCCTCACGGATGGCGAACTTCAGGCCCTCTTCCATGGCGACCGGCTGGATCAGCGCGACGTTCATGAGGGTGTTGTCACCCGGCATGACCATCTCGGTGCCCTCGGGGAGGGTCACAACGCCCGTTACGTCCGTGGTACGGAAGTAGAACTGCGGGCGGTAGTTGTTGAAGAAGGGGGTGTGACGGCCACCCTCGTCCTTCGACAGGATGTAGGACTGGGCCTCGAACTCGGTGTGCGGCGTGACCGAACCGGGCTTGATGATGACCTGGCCGCGCTCGACGTCCTCGCGCTTGATGCCTCGGAGGAGCAGACCGACGTTCTCACCGGCCTGGCCCTCGTCGAGCAGCTTGCGGAACATCTCGATGCCGGTGACCGTGGTGGTGGTCTTCTCGGTCTTGATGCCGACGATGTCGACGGTCTCGTTGACCTTGAGGACACCGCGCTCGATACGACCGGTGACGACGGTGCCACGACCGGTGATCGTGAAGACGTCCTCGATCGGCATGAGGAACGGCTTCTCGACGTCACGCTCGGGCTGCGGGATGGACTCGTCGACGGCCTTCATCAGGTCGAGGACGGTCTGGCCCCACTCCTTGTCACCCTCAAGAGCCTTGAGCGCCGAGACCTTGACGACCGGAAGGTCGTCGCCCGGGAACTCGTACTCGGAGAGGAGCTCACGGACCTCGAGCTCGACGAGCTCCAGGATCTCCTCGTCGTCCACCATGTCGGCCTTGTTCAGCGCGACGACGATGTACGGAACGCCGACCTGGCGGGCCAGGAGCACGTGCTCCTTGGTCTGCGGCATCGGGCCGTCGGTCGCGGCGACGACGAGGATGGCGCCGTCCATCTGCGCCGCACCCGTGATCATGTTCTTGATGTAGTCAGCGTGACCGGGGCAGTCGACGTGCGCGTAGTGACGCGACTCCGTCTGGTACTCGACGTGCGCGATCGAGATGGTGATACCGCGCTGGCGCTCCTCGGGAGCCTTGTCGATCTGGTCGAAGGCCGAGGCCTCGTTCAGGTCCGGGTACGCGTCGTGCAGCACCTTGGTAATGGCGGCCGTGAGGGTCGTCTTACCGTGGTCGATGTGACCGATGGTGCCGATGTTGACGTGCGGCTTAGTCCGCTCGAACTTTGCCTTCGCCACTGGGTCCTCCTGCGGAGTGGTTCTGTACGCCTTGCTTCATCGGCGCCAGGTGATCTTTGCTGGGATGCCGGGACCCGGGGGCATTTCGGCGCGGCGCTTGCGCACTGCGCCGAAATGCCCCACCGGGCTCCGGTGACAAGCCTAAAGCGTGAGCTCGGGAGAGTTACTCGCCCTTGGCCTTCGCGATGATCTCCTCGGCGACGTTCCGCGGAACCTCGGCGTAGGAGTCGAACTGCATCGAGTAGCTTGCGCGACCCGAGGTCTTGCTGCGGAGGTCTCCGACGTAGCCGAACATCTCCGAGAGGGGCACGAGGCCCTTCACGACGCGAGCGCCGTGGCGCTCCTCCATGGCCTGGATCTGGCCACGGCGGGAGTTGAGGTCGCCGATCACGTCACCCATGTAGTCCTCGGGCGTGGTGACCTCGACGGACATCATCGGCTCCATGAGCACGGGGGACGCCCTGCGGGCACCCTCCTTGAACGCCTGCGAACCGGCGATCTTGAAGGCCAGCTCCGAGGAGTCGACCTCGTGGTAACCACCGTCGAGCAGGGTGACGCGGACGCCGACCATCTCGTAACCGGCCAGGATGCCGAACTGCATGGCTTCCTGGGCACCCGCGTCCACCGAGGGGATGTACTCCCGGGGGATGCGGCCACCGGTGACCTTGTTGACGAACTCGTAGGACGCGTCGCCACCCTCGATGGGCTCGATGGCGATCTGCACCTTCGCGAACTGGCCGGTACCACCAGTCTGCTTCTTGTGCGTGTAGTCGATGCGCTCGACGGCCTTGCGGATCGTCTCGCGGTACGCGACCTGCGGCTTGCCGACGTTCGCCTCGACGCGGAACTCGCGCTTCATGCGGTCGACGAGCACTTCGAGGTGAAGCTCGCCCATACCACCGATGATGGTCTGGCCGGTCTCCTCGTCGGAGTGCACCTGGAAGGACGGGTCCTCCTCGGAGAGGCGCTGGATGGCGACACCCAGCTTCTCCTGGTCGCCCTTGGACTTCGGCTCGATGGCGACCTCGATGACCGGTGCCGGGAAGTCCATGGACTCCAGGATCACCGGGTTCTTGTCGTCACAGAGCGTCTCACCGGTCGTGGTCTGCTTGAGCCCCATGACAGCGATGATGTCGCCCGCGCCCACCGACGCGATCTCCTCACGCTTGTTCGCGTGCATGCGGTAGATCTTGCCGATGCGCTCCTTCTTGCCCTTGACCGAGTTCAGCACCGCGGTGCCGGCCTCGAGGCGACCGGAGTAGATCCGGACGAAGGTGAGCTTGCCCAGGTGCGGGTCGCTCGCGATCTTGAACGCGAGGCCGGAGAACGGCTCGTCGTCCGAGGGGCGCCGCTGGATGACCTTCTCCGGGTCCTTGACGTCGTGGCCTTCGATGGCCTCGACGTCCAGGGGGGAAGGCAGGTAGCGGACGACCGCGTCGAGCAGGGGCTGAACGCCCTTGTTCTTGAACGCGGTGCCACAGAACACCGGGGTGACCGTGACGGAGTCGGCCGTGCCCTTCGATGCGAGGGTGATCCGGCGGACCGCCTCGTGCAGCTGCTCCTGGGTGGGCTCGACGCCCTCCAGGTACAGCTCCATCATCTCGTCGTCGTTCTCCGAGACGGCCTCAAGGAGCTTGCCGCGCCATTCCTCGGCGGCCTCCTTGAGGTTGTCCGGGATCTCGATGACGTTGTACATCTCGCCCTTGGCGGCCTCTTCGGGGTACACGAAGGCCTTCATCGACACGAGGTCGACGACACCCGTGAAGTCGGCCTCGGCGCCGATGGGGAGCTGCATGACGATGGGGACAGCGCCGAGGCGCTGGACGATCATGTCGACGCAACGGAAGAAGTCGGCACCGGTGCGGTCGAGCTTGTTGACGAAGCAGATACGCGGCACGCCGTAGCGGTCCGCCTGACGCCAGACGGTCTCGGACTGCGGCTCGACGCCGGCCACACCGTCGAACACGGTGACGGCACCGTCGAGGACGCGGAGCGAACGCTCCACCTCGACGGTGAAGTCGACGTGACCGGGGGTGTCGATGATGTTGATGGTGTGGTCAACATCATTGAGCGGCCAGTGACAGGTCGTCGCGGCCGACGTGATCGTGATGCCGCGCTCCTGCTCCTGCTCCATCCAGTCCATCGTGGCTGCGCCGTCGTGGACTTCACCGATCTTGTAGCTCACACCGGTGTAGAAGAGGATCCGCTCGGTGGTGGTCGTCTTCCCCGCGTCGATGTGGGCCATGATCCCAATGTTGCGGACCTTGGCCAGGTCAAGCGAAGTGGTGGCCATAAGGCTCAATCTTCTCTCGGTCTCGATGGGGTGAGCGACTACCAGCGGTAGTGCGCGAAGGCCTTGTTCGACTCGGCCATCTTGTGCGTGTCCTCGCGCTTCTTGACTGCAGCGCCAAGACCGTTGGAGGCGTCGAGCAGCTCGTTCATGAGCCGCTCCGTCATCGTCTTCTCGCGACGGGCGCGGGAGTAACCGACGACCCAGCGCAGCGCGAGAGTGGCGGCGCGACCGGGCTTGACCTCGATCGGCACCTGGTAGGTGGCGCCACCGACACGGCGGGACTTGACCTCGAGCGAGGGCTTGACGTTCTCAAGCGCGCGCTTCAGCGTGATGACCGGGTCAGCGCCGGTCTTCTCGCGGAGGCCTTCCATGGCGCCGTACACGATCCGCTCGGCGGTGGAACGCTTGCCGTTGAGCAGGATCTTGTTGATCAGCGAGGTGACAAGAGGAGAACCATAGACCGGGTCAATGATGACCGGGCGCTTCGGGGCGGGGCCCTTACGAGGCATTCTTACTTCTCCTTCTTGGCGCCGTAGCGGCTGCGGGCCTGCTTGCGGTTCTTGACACCCTGGGTGTCAAGGGAGCCGCGGATGATCTTGTAACGAACACCCGGCAGGTCCTTCACACGGCCACCACGCACGAGCACGATGGAGTGCTCCTGCAGGTTGTGTCCCTCACCCGGGATGTAGGCCGTGACCTCGATACCGGAGGTCAGACGCACACGCGCGACCTTCCGGAGCGCGGAGTTCGGCTTCTTCGGGGTGGTCGTGAACACACGCGTGCAGACGCCGCGGCGCTGGGGAGAACCCTCGAGCGCGGGCGTCTTGTTCTTCTCGACCTTGTCCTGCCGGCCCTTCCGGACCAGCTGCTGAATCGTAGGCACTACTTCTCCGGTTTCTGTGTGCCGTCGGTGAAACTAACCTGGAACAACTCCGACCCACGCGGTCGGGTGTGTCGGATACTGCGGGTCACTGCCCTGAAGGCGGTTCATCCACAGATCACGGTGGCCAAAGACGGGCTCGCCGTGCGGTTGAGGACACGCACACGAGCCCAGGCACAACCCAGGCACAAGGTCTGAGCGTACCTACCTCATCGACTTGGGTCAAAACAAATGCGGAGCCCCGGAAACGCCGGGGTCAAGCCCTGCCGACACCGGGGCCATGGGGACGCCGGGTCAGCCGCCGGCACATCTCACCACCGTACTCGGCCGACGCCCCCGAGACCCGCGCACGGCTCGGCCGGAGCGGAACCGGAGCCGGGGCCGGGCACCGGAAGCAGAGGGGCGGAGGGTCACCCCCCCCTCAGCGCTGTCTCTTCACTTCGCCGCTGTCCGTTCAGTGCTGTCCGTCGGGGCTGCCCTGGCGGCGCGGGCGAGGCAGGCGCGGAATGGTGGGCACCTTCGAGCGGCGGCTCTTGGAGGCGAACGCCGGAGGGGACGACGACGTGGACGGCGACGAGGGGGGCGACGACGTGGACGGCGGACCCGCAGGGCGGGAGAGGACCGCGGGGCCCGGCCGCACCTCGTCCGCCCGCGCGGCGTCGGCGGATGCGGAGCCGGGCTCCGCCGCCCCGGTCCCGGCGCGTGCGGGAGGTACCGGAGGACTCGGGGGCGCCGGGGCCTCCACCCCCGGCCGGGTGGGACCAGGGGCGCCGGGTGCGGGGGCGGCGGGCCCTGGGGCCATGGGTGTGGCGCTCGCGGGCCCGGCGGCGGGGTCGGGGGCGGGCCGCGTGGGGTCGGCGGCCTCACGGGCCGCGGGGTCCGCGGCGCCGGTGGCGGGACGGGGGGAACGGATGAGCGCCTTGGCCGGCCCCGTACCGGCGAGTTCCGATCCGTCGCGCCGTGCCTCGTCGCGCGCACCGCGCGCGACCCTGCGGCGGAACGGGATGACCGCGGCCTGGCCGGGCGTCCGGTTGTCGGCGTCCGTCACCGGGAGGCCTTCGACCCATTCGGCGAGCTGGTGGTACTGGGCCGCCGCGTCGCGCCAGCCGTGTCCGTACGCGGCGAACTCGCGCCGCTCCAGCTCCTCCCGCGGCACGACCACCAGATCAGCTGCCGCATGGCTCCCCAGCAGGACGCCGACGGCGGCGAGCAGGCGGGCGAGATCGCCGGGAGGCATCTCCTCGCCCTCCCCCGCATCCGGCACCGGCCGCCGCTGACGCGAGACGGC
The DNA here is from genome assembly GCF_044744085.1 of Streptomyces sp. NPDC087428. Lineage (NCBI taxonomy): Bacteria > Bacillati > Actinomycetota > Actinomycetes > Kitasatosporales > Streptomycetaceae > Streptomyces > Streptomyces sp. NPDC087428. Next base: position 123,146 of record NZ_JBIUXR010000020.1, on the reverse strand, counting down.
CTCGGACGAGCCGTTCGCCTGCCGGGAGCCCTTTTCGCCCTCGACCATGCGCGGCTCTTCCTGACGTCTCCTTCACCACCGTTTCCGACACGGTAGTGCGGCACTCACACCCTCGATCGGCGCGCAGTCTCCCCATCACGGTGAATCGGTTCCGGCGACTGACGGCCCCCTCGCCGAACGGACCGGGAACAGCTTAGCGATCACCTCTTCACCGCGGCCCGGCAGCGTGGGCGGCGGAGGGGCAGGTCACAGCCGCGGCGCAGGATCGCGACGCCGTCCGCCCACGACCGGGGTACGCGCGGGACAGCCTGCCCGGACGAGCGGGGCGGCCTGCGTACGTGCGCGGCAACGTGTGTGCGCGAGGACGGGGACCGCGTACGTACGGGGGGGGACGCCGGTCGGACGAGCGGCGACGGCCCGCCCGTCCGTCAGCCCCTGCGGGTGCGCCGGGCCGGGAGATCCTGTTCCACCGGGTCCGCGGGCAGGAACTGTCCGGCGACCCGCATGAACATCTCGCGCTGTTCGGCCGGTACACCGAGCGCGGTGGCGGCCTCCTCCAGAGTGATCCGCTCGCTGCCCGCGTTCTGGCGGTCGAGGTCGTCCGGGGCCTGCGGCATCGGGAGCTCGTCCTCGGTGAGCCGGCCCGAGCGGATGAGCATCTCCCGCACGGGCAGGCCCAGGACATGCGCGAGCCTGCGCATCGTCTCCAGGTCCGGCATGCTCTGCCGCTGCAGCAGCCGTGTGATGGCTGCCCGGTGTACGCCCGCCTCGTCGGCGAGGCGGGACTTGCCGCCGCCGCGCGGGCTGTCGATGTCGTATCCACGCCGCCGGATCACGTCTTCGATCCAGGCCGTGAACTGTTCCAGTTCACTGACGGTCACAGGCCTTCGCCTCCCTCCGAAGCGAATTCCAGGCTACCGCGCTTGCGCGCACATAATTATGAGCTTTCGCGCGCGCAATGTGGAGATTCGCTGAAGACTCGCATCTTTCCGTGCGCGTGGCAACCTCCTCGTCACCCTGCGCAATCGACCGAAGAGCGTCCGTCGAGGGGTTCGCCATCGAAATACGTTGCGCGCTCGCAAGCAATCTGCCACTCTGCATCTCCGGCCGGACCCTCCCGTCCGTTGCGCCACCTCCTCCCGTCCCATCGCTCGCGCACCAGGAGCCTCCATGGATCCTTCGCTCCTCTCCCTCCCCTCAGACACCTGGACCGCGTCGGCCGCCTGCCTGGGGCTGTCCCCGGAGACGGTCTTCGCCCGGCATCCGGCCGACGCCGCGCCCGCCCTCGGCGCCTGCGCCCGCTGCCCGGTCGTCCGGCAGTGCGAGGAAGCGGTGGCACCGGCCGACAGCTGGTTCGACGGGGTGTGCGCCGGACGGCTCTGGCGCAACGGGCGACCCGTCGCCCTGGAGCGCGGCCGGCGCCGCGCGGCCGCCTGACCGGCGCGCTGGGCACCGACGCGAGGCCCGCGCACATCGACCGCCGAACACCGACCGCCGACCGCCGACCGCCGACCAGCGCATCGCGGACCGCGGACCGCAGATCACAGAGCGCAGATCACAGACCGCACGCCGTACGTCGCACACCGAGCAGCACGCAGAAGGAGGCCCGCCATGGGTGAGTCGAAGGTTTCCGGAGCCGTCGGACTGTACGGGGGGCAACCCGGAACGGGCCGCGACCGAACCGCCGATGAGGCGGACGGCACCGGCATCGCCCGGGACGCGGCCCTGTGGGCCGCCACCCTGTCGCGTCAGTTCCCGGACCTCATCGACGAGTTGGCGCCCTCCACGGGCAGCCGCCCGGCTGCCGTCCGGCACGTCCCGGGGCCCGCCGAGCGGGCTGCTCGTGCCGCGCTGAGCCGTACCGAACGCGAGGAGGCGCTGCGCAACGAGCAGCGCGGGCTGGCCGTTCCAGGCCACTCCGCCGCTCCCGTGCGGCTGCACATCTCGGACGCGCTGCGCGATATCAGTGACGGTGTCGTGGAACTGGAGGAGGCGCTCCTCGGCCGGCTCGGCTCCGACCGCCCCCGCCGCGCCCCGGTGCTCGAACGGCTCTCCCGGATCGCCGGGCTCCTGGGGCACACCGCCTCCGATCCGACGCTCGCCCGGCACGCCCGCGACGAGCTGCGCCGGATGGCCCGGCGGTGTGCCCGAGCCCTGGGTGAGACGGAGACGATGGTCCGCCTGCCGGGCCGCTGCCCCTGGTGCGACTCGGTCTCCCTGCGCGCCTTCCCCGACCGCGAAGCCGTGCTCTGCGTCAATCCGGGGTGCCGTTGCGGGGACGACGCGTGCGACTGCACGACCGATCCGGCCTTCCGCCACCTCTGGGAGGGGGACGCCTGGCCGGCCGCGGCAGCCGAGCGCCCGACGGCCGCGGCGACGGCCTCCGTCCGCCCGTCCGTCCCGGGCACGGGGAACACGGTAGAGGCCGACGTCGAGGCCGGGGGCGAGAACCGATGAGCTCCCACCGGCATCCGTACGACATGCTCACCGGCGTCACTCTGGTGACCGGCGCCCTGGCGGCCCAGGAGGCGGGAGTGGTGCCCGCGACGATCAGGAAGTGGGCGCAGCTCGGCCATCTGCGGCCCTCCGGACAGCAGGGCAGGAGCCACCTGTACCGACTGGAGGACGTGTTCGCCGCCGAACGCGCCACCCGCCGCGCACCTCGCCGCAAGGCCTTCGCGGCCGCCCCGGCGGCGGCCCCCGGCCCGGCGCCGCACGGCTGACCGGACCGACGCGCTTCCGCGCCGCAGACATCTCCGCCCCCGGTTCCCGCACAGGGAACCGGGGGCGTTCGCCTGCCCCGGGCGGGGCCGCGGGCCGCTCCGACGTCTTTTCTCTCACTGCGGCGCGCGGGGCGCGCCCGGAGGCGCGGCGCGGGGCGCAGGGGATCGTCGAGCCGGGGCCCGCTCGTCCGTGGGGGCGACCGCGGGCCCTCGCCGCCGTCGGGGCGCGAGGTCCGGATGAGACGCGCGCGGCCTCGCGCGGTGAGGGGCGGCGGAACGGCGCCGGCCTTCAGACGTGGGCGCGGGCGGCGCGTAGCGGCCGCACTCCGGCAGGTCTCACGGCCATCGCCTCCTGCCAGCCGGTGGAGAAGCCGCGGAGTTCGGCCTCCCCGACGATCCGGGCCCCGACCTCGCCCACGACCGCGGCCAGGGTTCTTCCCACCTCTCCGGTGTAGTGACCCGCTTCCGCCGATTCCACGGCCACCGTGACGGCGGCGGCCACGACGTCGGCAAGCCGCTGCCCCGGCTCCCCGGTCACCACGACCGCTCACTGCCGGGGACCGGCGTCCATTCGCTGTTCGTCGTCACGACCCCACACCGTCCTTAAGCCTGCGTCGGTCCATGCCTTGTTCAGTCTTAATCGAATGCACGTTCGATTGAATGCCCAGGGTAGCGCAGAACTCGCCGCGAACGCCTGGCATATGGCGTCGTGGCACACCTCCACCCCGCCCGCGCCACCTCGGCGTTCGAAGACCCGGAGAACCCGCACCATCACCCGCTCCGCATCGAAGTTGGTTGCGCGCACGCAATCTATGGATCACTATGGATGCAGCGGCGGAGCTGTGCCCACCTCCCTCCGAGGGGCACGGTTCCGCCGCCGCCGTGTCCGGCGTGCGTACGGGCCGTACGCACGGACGTCCGTCCCCGGCCCGTACAAAAGGAGTGACCACCATGCCCTCATCCGCGCCAGGGACGTTCCCGGATGTCCAGGCGATCGCGCGGGATCTGCTCAGGACCCGCCCGGAGCTGGCGGACGCGTACGTCGATGACGCACCGCCGGCCGGCTTCGACGGGACCCAGAAGGCCGTACTGATCTCCCGGATGGGCGGTGCCTGGGTCGACGACCTGCACGTGGACCGCCCGCTGATCCAGCTGGAGGTCTACGGGCCGGAGAAGTCGGTGGCCCACACCCTCGCCAACGCGGCCCGCGCCACCCTGCTGGCCGCGACGGGCACCGTCTTCGGCACCTCGTTCGTCAGCGAGGTGATCGAGGAGGACGGCCCCCGCTGGCTGCCCGACTACATCTACGCGGGCGCCAACCGGTACATCTGCATCCTCCGCTTCACCGTCCGCACGGACTGACGGCGCATCCGCTGTCCGCCCCGCTCCCCCGGGCCGCGCGACGCCCCACGAACCAGGCCCCGCCGAACAGACGGCGGGGCCTTCGCCGTACCCGTCCCGGATACGGCGGCCCCCGCACGGGGGCGACCATCCCTGGAAAGGAAGCCACCTTCATGGCTGGTAACAACTCGTCCGAGATCCGCATCGCCGGTACGGGCCGCATCCTCGTGGCCCCGGCAGGCACTCCCGCGCCGACCGCGTTCTCCAACGACCCGTCGGCCGACTGGGACAAGGCCGTGTGGCGGGACCTCGGCTACACGTCCACCGACGGCGTGACCTTCTCCAAGAAGGACAAGCTCGACCCGGTCGAGACGTGGCAGGCGGTCAGTCCGGTCCGCTTCATCTACGCCGACCGCGACCTGACGCTGAAGTTCGCCATGCTCCAGTTCAACGAGGCCACCCTGCCGTTCTTCATGGGCGGCGACACGGTCTCGGCGGTGAACGCCACCGAGAACCCGGGCGTCTACTCCTACAACGTGCCGGACGGCCCGCAGTTCGACGAGCGCGCCCTCGGCCTGGAGTTCCACGACGGGGCGGACGTCACCTACCGCTTCGTCATCCCGCGCGGCCAGGTCACCGCGTCGGACGACATCAAGCTGGCCCGCAAGGCCGCCGCCTCGCTGGGCGTCACCTTCACGGCACTGTCATCCGGCGAGACCCAGCCGCTGGCGACCTTCGTCATGAAGGACCCGGCGTACGCCACGGTGTGACCCGGCGCCCCCGCGATCCCGGGGGCCCCGTCCCGCGGGGCGCCGGTGCACCCGCCCGGCCCGGCGCCCCGCGTCATCGCGCCACACGCACCACACCCCCCACCCCCAGCACGTACCGCACCGCACTGCCGCACCTCGGCACCCGACCGGGGTGCGGCCCCCTTCCCGAAACGGAGACCCCATGGCCACCTTCGACGTGTCCGCAGCCCGCGCCCAGCGCATGGAGGCCCTCGGCCGTTCCTGGTCGTTCACCATCGACGGCGACACCTTCGAACTGCCGACCGAACTGACCCGCGTGACCGCCAGGGCGCTGCGCGGCCTGGACGACAACGACGTCGACGGCCTGCTCGAACTCCTCATGGGCAAGAAGCAGTTCGCCCGCTTCGCACAGCTCGACGTGACCATGCAGGACATCGCCGCGATCCTGGAGGCGTACGGCAAGGAGACCGGGCTCGGCCTGGGGGAAGACTGAGCCTCGTCGCGTTCGCCGAAGAACACGCCGAGGCTCTGGAAGCCGACCTGCTCCGTCACTACGGGGTGGACCTGCTCGACTGGCACCGGGGCGGGCTCTCCTCCCGTCGGCTGGCGCTCCTGATCAAGCACCTGCCGCGGGACAGCGCCACCATCCGAGACACCGACGGTGAGGCCGCCGACTGGACGGTCACCGACTACCTGCTGGCGGCCGTCGTGGACCATCTCGCCGCGGCCAACTGGATGTTCTCCGTCGTCAACGGCGACGGGGAGTCCGACGCGCCGGAACAGCCGGTGCCGGTGCCGCGGCCGGGCGACCCGGCCGAACGGAGGCAGCGGGACGAAGACTCGCCCGCCGACGACAGCGCTTCGCCGGCCCGTCCGAGCTCCTCCGAGCTGGCCCAGTTCTTCCGCTGATGTGTCTCCGTCGGCCGCCCCCCGGTGCGGGCGGCCGACGGCTGCGCCGGCCCTGGGCGAGGGCGTCACTCACCGGGCGGAAGACATCAGACCAACAGCCCCGCGCAGAGCAGCGCCAACGCGACGACAGCCACCCCTGCCGTGACGATCAGAAAGACGCGCCTCTTCGCCGGGTTCCTGGATGCGGCGTCAACGAATTCGGATCGCCCAGGATTCAGCGGGTCATAAATGACCTTCGCCCCTTCAGGCACATAAGAGAGACCGAATCTCGTTATGGTGTATCGCTTCTTCTCGGGGGTGACGTACGCGAAAACCACATCAATTTTTCCGTCATTCGGGATGGATTTTCGGGCCACGGTCGCATGGGTTTCCACTCCGCGCTTCCGCAGGGGAGCCTGCAGAACAAAAGGAATCCCGAAGCCCAGAAGCAATATGACGGAAATGACAAATATTACGCCGACAATGATAAACGGCACCGGGCCTCCAGGGCGATTTTTGGGCCAATGATCGCACGGCACCTGGTCACACAGCAACACCCTCAGCGACAGGACCGTGAGCACAAATACACAAAAGGGCCAAAATAATCGAAAGGGAGTACCGTCATGACAGCAGCCGAGTCGTCCGGCGGTTCCGGCGGGTCTGAACAGTCAGGGTCCTCCGGAGGAATCCCGGAGGACCTCATAGCGACACTGAAGTCCCTGGCGAATCAATTCACGGACAAAGACCTCATCACCGCCATCAAGGAGATGAAGCCCTCCACCCTCTCCATCAGCGCGACATCGGGTTTGATCATCGCGGCGGCCGGTGTGCTGGGCATTGAGATATTCAACTTCAAGACCTTCGTGAAATCTCTGCTCACCTCGGCCAACCTGGAGATACGGACCACCGGTCGCGGATTCTCCTATCCCGCGAAGAAGAGAGAAGAGCCGGCCGCGCTTCCGACGGTCCCCGCCGACGGAGTGACCAGGAGCAACACCGCCCACCTGCAACTGGCCGACCGTCTCAAAACGGATGAGGCCCGCTCCGCCGTGCTCAAGATCGAAACCGCGACCCAGCGTCTCGGCACCGCCATCGACGGCCTGCACACGAAAGTTGACGGGCTGCTCGCCGAGTTCGCCTGACGTTCGGCATTTCTTTACCGACAACCGGCCGCCGGTTTCCATCCGGCCGGCCGGACGGGCCCATGAACGATTGGACATGGAATGGCGTTCACAGCCACGCTCAAACGGGCTTCGGACAGTCTCCGCACCTTCAAGACCAATCTCGACCAGGCCGGCCGGGCGGCGAACGGCCTGAAGCAGAGCACCCAGAGCAGCACCAGCGGGATCACCAGCATCAGGGCCTCCTCCCAGCAGTCCGCCAAGGAGCTGAAGTCGCTCCAGCAGGCGGCGGACAAGGCCGAGAAGTCCGTCACCAGGGCCGGGAAGTCCGGTCAGACCGGCGGGAAGCAGATCGGCACGTTCCAGTCCGGCGCCGCCAAGGCCGACAAGGGCATGAAGGGGCTCAACAAGTCGATGAAGGGCAACCTCATCGGCGTCCTGCTGGCGCTGCTGGCCCCGCTGATCGCCAAGGTCGTGGACATGGCGATGCAGTCGAAGACCATGCAGAAGATCCTGAACACCGCGTTCACCGTCATCAAGAGTGTGATCAGCTCGGTGATGAAGGCCGTCGGCCCGATCATGCAGGCGGCCGGCAAGCTCATGAAGAGCGTGTGGAACGGGATCAAGACCGCGGTCTCGGCCGTCGTCAAGGCCGTCGCGACCGTCATCAAGACCTACTTCACCCTCTGGAAGACGATCATCACCACGGCCATGACCGCCGTGCGGAAGGTCATCACCACCGTCTGGAACGGCATCAAGTCCGTCATCTCCCCGGTGGTCAACTGGATCAGGAGTGTCGTCCCCGCCGCGTTCAGCGCCGTCAGGAGCAAGCTCTCGAGCGCCTGGAACGGTCTGAAGTCCATCGCGAGCAACGCGTTCGGCGCGATCAAGGGAGCTGTAAGCGGGCCGATCAACGCCGTGATCGGCCTGATCAACTCCGCGATCGGCAAGCTCAACGGCATCAGGGTCTCGGTGCCCGGCTGGGTGCCCGTCGTCGGCGGCAAGTCCTTCGGCATCCACCTGCCGACCATCCCGCGCCTGGCCCAGGGCGGCATCGTCCAGCCCCGCAACGGCGGCGTGCACACCATCGTCGCCGAAGCCGGCGAGGCCGAGGCCGTACTGCCGCTCTCCAAGCTCAGCCGGCTGCTCGGGCACACCACCCGGGCCGGCCAGACCGGCACCGGCGCCGCCGCCACCGACGGCGGCTTCTACATCGAGCAGTACTACGAGGCATCCAGCAGCAGCCTCCAGGACACCGCCTCCGCCCTGCTGTTCCTTTCCAAGGCCCGAGGATGAGGAGCGCCCGACGGGATCCGACGTCCGGCGGCGCCCGGCCCGCCGCCGCCCTGGACACCTTCCGCACCGCGGCCCTGGGAACGGGCACCTCCGTCCAGAGCCTGCGGCGCGGCCTCGTCGGGGCCCGTACCCCGCTCGGCAGAATTGCCACCCTGACGGCCACCACCGCCCCCGCCCTGCGGCAGTTGCGCACGGCCGCCGCACGGGCGGGGAGCTCCGTCCGCAGGACCGGCGCGTCCGCCGCCACCGCCGCGACGCGCATCCGCGCCGGTGCCACGAAGATCCGCGGTCCCGTCGGGGTGCTGGGCACGCTCGCCGCCGGCGCCGGAGCCTTCGGGTCGCTGTCCGATCTGTTCGGCACGTACACCCCGGCGGTCACCAAGGCCATGGCCCTCTTCGGCACCGCCATGACGGTCGGCTCCGTCGTCATGACCGGGATCAACACGGCCATGAAGGCGAATCCGCTCGGCTTCGTGCTCGGCGTCATCACCCCGCTGGTCGCCCTGCTCATCGACTACGCGGTGAACTCGGCCACCGGACAGAAGGTGATCCAGCAGGTCTTCCAGTCCGCGCTGGACATGTTCCGGGCCGTCTGGGCGTTCATGGGTCCGGTCGTCCAGGGGTGGGCCGCCACCGTCTCCGAGGTGTTCGAAGGGGTGCGGCGCACCGTCGGCTCCGTGCTGAAGGCGATCGGCTCCGGACTCAGGAGCGGCTTCGAAGGCGCGCGAAGCACCATCTCCACGGCGACCCATGCGGTCACCTCGGTCGTCAAGGGTGCCTGGAACGGCTTCAAGGGCGTCGTCCAGCCGACCCTGAACTGGCTGACGAAGACGCTCCCTTCGGCCTTCACCCGGGTACGCGACGCCATGTCGAAGTCCCTGCACGGCATGGGCACGTTCATGTCCACCGGCATCCAGACCGTCGCCGGGGTCATCACCGGGCCCGTCAAGGGGCTGATCGCCTTCGCCAACTGGATCATCGACGGGCTCAATCACCTGAGCTTCAGCTTCCTCGGCAAGAAGTTCGGCGTGCACCTGTCCAAGATCCCGCAGCTCGCCGAGGGCGGTGTCGTGCTGCCGGCCGCCGTTCCGGGAGCCTCTTCCGTGCAGCCGCTCTCCCGGCTCGGCCGCCTCCTCCCCGCGCCGTCCGGCGCCTCCGTCACCACCGGGCCCGCCTTCTTCGCAGGCCGCCCCGGTGTCCGGATCTACGAGGAACGGGAGGGCAGCAGCCCGATGACCGTCGCGGGCGACCTGCTCTTCCTGCACCGCACCGCGGCCTGAGCCCGTTCCGTACCCGTGGCTCCCGGCCCGGATCCGGCCGGACACCCCGTCTCCGAACCGCCCCGCCGCGCTCCGGCACGCCCGGACACCGCCCCGGCCCCGCCCACGCGGCGCCCCCGCCCGTACGCCAAGCCCCGAAGCGAGGTGACGGCCCGACATGGCCGATACCGTCTCCACCCTCCCGACCCCCCTCTCCGACGACACCACCCCCGGCTCACTGATCACCCGCGACGGCCAGATCCAGTGGGGCGGGCTCCTGATGGGCGCCGGAACGCCCTACCCGGTCGACCGCTCCGGGATCACCGGCTGGGAGGACCTGCCCGAGCTGGACCTCGGAGACGTGCTCCGGCCCGACCAGCACGGTTCCTGGCCCGGCGACCGCTGGGCGCAGCCCCGTCTGATCGGGGCGACCGTCTGGCTCGCGCCGCCCGCCGGGACCGACCCGCTCGCCACCGCCACCCGCTTCCGCGCCGCGACCGGCCCGGACGGTCAGGAGCGCTGGCTCGCCGTCCGGCTGCTGGGCGAGACCCTCGCGGTCCGCGCCCGGGTCAGCCGCCGCGTCGTACCGCAGGACCGCTCCTACGCCGTCCAGGGATTCGCCAAGGTCAGCATCCAGTGGACGGCCACCGACCCCCGCCGCTACGGCACCGTCCGGCACCAGGCCCTCACCGGTCTGCCGGTCAGCGAGTCCGGGATGGCCTGGGACGACGACGGCGGGTCCGGTCTGGTGTGGCCGCTGGCCTGGGGGACGAACGGCACCGCCGGTTCGATCACGGCGGTCAACGACGGGGGCGCGGCCGTGCGGCCCGTCGTCGAGTTCCGCGGACCGGTGCAGCGCCCCTCGCTGACCCGGCTCTCCGACGGCCGCCAGCTCCAGTACGACCTGGCGCTGGGCGCCGGGGACCTTCTCACCGTCGACACCGAGACCGGCACGGTGCTGCTCAACGACACCGCGTCCCGCATCTACACCGCCACCCCGGACTCCTCGCCCGAGCAGCTGTTCCAGCTGGAGCCGGGCGCCACCGACCTGGCGTTCCGCTCGGACGACGTCACCGCGTCCCCGGATGCCTCCGTCACCGTTCGCTGGCGCGACGGGCACTGGTGACCTGGCCGCCGCCGGCCCCCTCCACCGTTCCGCAGCTCCCACGTTCCGCAGCCCCGCAGAGAAACCAGCCCCCAGAGAAACCAGTCCCGCAGATCCCTCCAGGAGGACCTCATGCCCGTGCGCAGCGCATGGCTCGTCAACCGCACCGACGCCGAGTCCGGCCAGTCCCGGGCCGACACCCGGCTCGCCCCGACCGGCACCATGACCCCGACGAGCGGGCTCGCCAGCCGCAGCGGCATCATCCCGGGCTCGCCCGACGGCAAGTCCCTGCTGTCCGCGTTCTACGTCTTCAGCTCCACCGCGGGCATGACCGCGACGGTCGCCCCCGGCCGTGCCGTCGTGCAGGGCAGCGAGGCGGCCGGCGCCTACCCGGTCGTCCTCACCGACTACACCACCATGGTCTTCGCCGACGGCGACGCCAACAACCCTCGGATCGACCTGGTCGTGCTGCGGGTCTACGACGCCCAGGTCGACAAGTCCGGCCGTACCGAGGTCGTTCTGGAGATCGTCCAGGGCGCGGCCGAGGGGAGTCCGCAGGTCCCGCAGACCCCGCCCGCCTCCCTGCCGCTGGCGACCGTGCGGGTCCCGGCGGGCGCCTCGGTCGGCACCGGCGGCATCGCCTGGGCGTCCGCCGTCGCCAACCTGCGGACCAGCACCGTCGCGGCCGGCGGCATCCTGCCGCTGTCCGGAAACACCAACGAGCCGGGCGCCTACCCGGGCCAGTACCGCGACATCGGCACCCAGCTCCAGCGCTGGGACGGCGGCAACTGGGTCGGCTACCCGGCCCAGACCGGCGGTATCGCCCCGACCGGCCAGCTCGCCACCGGTGGCTACGTGGGCCAGTACCGCGACAACAACGGCCGCCTGGAGCGGTGGAGCGGCACCGCCTGGGTGCTCGCGCTGCCCACCCCGGCGTTCTCGTACAACAACGACGGCGGCTACTGCAAGACGACCACCTGGTCGGAGGCGCTGACGGGCACCACGGGAGCGACGATCACCACGACGTTCACCGCGCCGGTGTCCGGGAAGGTCCTCGTCCACCTCGGGTTCCAGGGGCAGCCGTCCGTGGAGGGCGGCTGGGGCCGGATGTCCGCCAACATCCGCAAGGACGGCGTGCTGGTCACCGGCCTCGGCGCGGACGAGACCCGTTCGGCCGTCGACACCAACCGCGGCAACCAGTCCGTGAGCAGCGTCTTCCCGGTCACCGGGCTCCAGGCCGGCGCCCAGTACACCGCCGTCTCCGCGTACTCCTCCAGCGCCACGACCAACAACCACTGGTTCGACAACCGGTTCGTCCGCGTCGACCCGATGCTCTGAGGGGGACCGCGTGACGAGTTCGCCCCGTACGGCGTACACCCCGCTCACCCCCGTCTACCGGGCGGTCTTCTGCGATCTGCGCACCGACCAGGTGGTGGACGTGCTGCCGCTGACAGAGACCAGGTTCGACGACTACATCGGCAAGTCGGGATCGCTGTCGGCGACGGTTCCGCTCCCGGACGCGGCCCTGGCCCGCCGGGCCAGGGCCGCGCTGGTGCCCGGCCGCACCGCGGTGTGGCTGGAGCGCGACGGCGACATCTGGTGGGGCGGGGTGCTCTGGACCTGCACCCCGTCCAGCGACGAACGCGGCCGTCTCCAGGCGGAGTTCCAGGCCGGCACCTTCGACTCGTACCTGGACCACCGCATCCTGGCGCAGGACGTGTCCTACACGGCGCTCGACCAGTTCGAGATCGCGCGGCTGCTCGTCGCGCATGCCCAGGAGCAGCCGGGCGGCGACATCGGCATCCAGCTCGGCAACGAGATGTCCGGCATCGCGCGGGACTGTGCCTTCGCCTACTCCTCGCTGACCCGGATCAGGGAGCTGCTGGACCAGCTGGCCCAGCTGGCCGCCGGATTCGAGTGGCGGGTGCACTGCTACCGGGACGCCGCCGGCCGGCGCGCCAAACGGCTCCAGCTCGGGCACCCCCTGATCACGGCCGGCGCCTCCGACATCGTCCTGGACCACCCCGGCCAGGTCATCACCTACAGCCTGCCTGCCGACTCGACCGTGCAGGCCGACGTGTGGGTGGCGCGCGGGGACTCGCCCAACACCGACCAGGCGGAGGAGTCCCAGCCGCTCACCGTCTCCGTCGAGTCGCCCGCCGACCTGGCGGCCGGCTGGCCCCGGCTGGAGTTCACCTCGGACCACAGCGGGGTCACCGACGCGGCGACGCTGCGTTCCCTGGCCGGGGCCGAACTGGCCCGCCAGCGCATGCCGGAGGTGATCCCGGAGATCACCGTGCGGCTGGACGGCCGGATCACCCCGGCGCTGATCGGCGCCCGCATCCGGCTGCGGCTGCGCGACCTGTGGCACCAGCAGCCGCAGGACGAGCAGTACCGGATCGTCGGCATCGCGGTGGAACCGCCGCAGCGCGCCAAGGCCGAGACGGCGACCCTCTACCTGGAAGGGGTGTAGGACATGGCCACCATCCCCACCGATCTCCTGGACCGCATCCGGGAGATCGAACGCCGCATCCGCGGGCTGATGGCGAGTGCCAACAGCAGCCCGGCGATGAACCAGGTCGGCAACGGCGACATCGTCGTCGGCGACCGGGGCCGCATCCGCGCCAGGACCTCGCTGGGCGAGGACCTGCTGCTGGTCGGCCGGGTGCAGCCGGACCGCGACAGCGAGACCGAGACGTTCCAGCAGGGCCTGGAGCTGCGGCGGGACGACGGCTCTCTGGCGCTGTCGCTGATCACGACCGACCCCGTGAACACCCCGGTGCAGGCGCTGCGCGTCCTCGACCACCGGGGCGACACCGTGCTGGCGACCGATTCCGGCCGCGGCGGCCTGGCCCGCCCCTACCTGCCGTTCCCGACCCCGGTACCGGTCGGCACGGCGGGCTGGGAATCCACCGGCTCCACCGACTGGACCACGCTCTACGCGGGCCCCGGTTTCGCCCAGCACCCCAGGGTGTACTGCGCGCTGGCCGCGTCCGGGACCGTGGGAGCGGCCGTCCGGCTGCTCGTCAACGGCACGGTGGTGGGCGCGGAACAGGTCCTCACCGGCGAGCCGGGACAGACCGTCCGGCTCACCTTCACCCTGGTCGAGGATCTGCCCGCGTCCTTCGGCGACGCGGTGTCGTTCGAGATCCAGGCGAAGGCGGCGGCCACCGGCGGCACCGTCGCGTGCCTGCCGCGCGGACTGTACGGAGTGCAGTCCTAGCCGGAGCCACGACCGGCGACGCCGTCCGGTCCGCCTCCTCCCCGGGCCGGCCGCCCTGCCCTCCCGGGCGGAGCGGCCGGCCCGCCCCTGTGCCCGTACCTCCCCCGACCACACCGGAGTTCTCGTGCTGCCCGAATCCATCCCGACCGTCCGGCTCACCGCCCACTACCTCTCCCTCGACGGCCGTCCGCTGAGCGGGAACGTCGAGTTCCAGCCGCCGGCGCTGCTCACCCACTCGGAGGCCGACCTCTTCGTCGGCGGCCCGACCGTCGCCACCCTCGACGCCGAGGGCCGCATCGACGTCACGCTCCCGGCCACCGACGCCGAGGGCTGGAACCCCTTCGGCTGGACCTACTCCGTCACCGAGCGGATCGCCGGTGTCGGACGCAACCGTTCCTACCGCATCGCCCTGTCCGCCGGGGTGCCGGAGGTCGACCTCGCCGACATCGCCCCCGCCGATCCGGCCGGCACCCAGTACGTGACGGTTCCCGGTCCCGCCGGGCCGCAGGGCGAACCGGGACCACAGGGCCCGGCGGGACCGGTCCGCTCGGTCAACGGCCACACGGAGGCCGACGTCGTCCTGACCGCCGCCGAGGTCAGTGCCGTGCCCACCGCCGACGCCGGCCGGGCCGGCGGGATCGCCCAGCTCGACGCCACCGGCAAGGTGCCGCTGACCCAGCTGCCCGACGGCACCGGCGAGGGCGTCACCTCCGTCAACGGACAGACCGGGGCGGTCACCATCGCCGCCGCCGACCTGGGCGCACTCACCCCGGCCGCCGCCGACACCCGCTACCTGGCGATCGGCGGCGCCCCCGTCACCTCCGTCAACGGACAGACGGGGGCCATCACCCTCACGTCGGGAGACCTCGGTGCGGTCTCCGCCGATCAGGCCGTCCTGCTCAGCGGGGCCCAGACCATCGCCGGGGCCAAGACGTTCTCCACCGTCCCCACCGTCTCCGCCGACCCGGCCAACGGCGACCAGCTGGTGCGCCGCTCGTACGTGGACACGGTGGCCTCGTCCGGGACGTGGACACCGGCCTCCGTCGGCTTCAAGGCCTGGGCGTTCGACCCGGCGGCATCCTCCGTGATCAACCCGCAGTACTGCATCAACGGCACCGTCTACCTGATCGGTGTCCCGCTGACCACCGCGGCGACCATCACCAACGTCGTCTTCTACGTGCCCGGTTTCGTCGGCACCGGACTCGCCCCCACCTCGTACGCCGGTCTCTACACCAGTGCCGGCGCCCGCGTCGGGGTCACCGGCACCCTCGACAAGCTGATCAACAAGACCGAGGGCGCCACGTTCGTGCTGAAGCTGACCACGGCCTACGCGGCGGCGGCCGGCAACTACTGGGTGGCGCTGCTCATCAACGGCCCCGACCCGAAGACCAACGGCCCCGCGTTCATGGTGGGCGCCAGCGTCGGCAACTACCCGGGCGGCAGCGCCCGGATGCCGGGCGCCTTCTTCGTCCGGCACGCGCGGCTCACCATCACCGGACAGACCTCGCTGCCCGTCTCGTTCCCCCCGTCCAACATCATCGCGGACACCAACGCCATCTGGGCCGCCGTGTCCTGACCGGACGCCCGCCGCGGGCCGGCCGCCACGCGTCCGCGCGCGCCGGCCGGCCCCGCCGCGTACCGCATCACCACCCCGCAGCCCGATCCCTGATTCCGGCAGCCCCGACCCGGAAGGAGCCATCACCATGGCGACCCCCCTGACCGCCGACGCCCTCGTCGGCGCCCTGACCGCCGAAGGCGTCCACGTCGTCGAGTACGGCGACTGGCGCACGCACAACCGCAACGCGCAGGGCGCCTGGGGCCCCGTCAACGGCGTGGTCATCCACCACACCGTCACCTCCGGCACCGACAGCTCCGTGGCCCTCTGCTACGACGGCTACACCGATCTGCCCGGTCCGATCTGCCACGGCGTCATCGCCAAGGACGGCACCGTCCACCTCGTCGGCAACGGCCGCGCCAACCACGCCGGTTCCGGCGACGCCGACGTGCTCGCCGCCGTCATCAACGAGTCCCCGCTCCCCGCCCCGGACACGAACAACACGGACGGCAACACCCACTTCTACGGCTTCGAGTGCGTCAACCTCGGCAACGGCTCCGACCCGTGGCCCGAAGCGCAGCTGGAGGCGGTGGCCCGGGTGTCGGCCGCGATCTGCCGGGCGCACGGCTGGCACGCCGCCTCGGTCATCGGCCACCTGGAGTGGACCGACCAGAAGATAGATCCCAAGGGGTTCAGCATGGCCTCGATGCGCTCGCGGGTGGCCGCCCTGCTGGCCGCGGCTCCGGGCGGGAGCGCCCTGCGGCTCCAGCCGTTCCCGGGCGCCGCCTTCTTCACGGCCGCGCCCCGCTCCACCATCGTGGCCGCGATGGGCGGCCGTCTCGTCGCCGAGGGCTGCTCCGCCTACACCGACGGCCCCGGCCCGCAGTGGAGCGAGGCCGACCGCGCCTCGTACGCGCTGTGGCAGCGGAAGCTCGGCTACACCGGGGCCGACGCCGACGGCTGGCCGGGCGCCGGCTCGTGGGCCGCGCTGAAGGTCCCGTACACCGCCTGACCCCCGCTCCGGGCGCGCGCCCCGCGACACACACAACCGCGCGGCGCGCGCCCGGGGCCGCACGACCGCACGAAAGGCACACCGCATGTCCCCAGCCGCCATCCGATCCCTGCGCACGGTCCTGCAGACCGCCGTGGGAATCGCCGTCGCCCTGCCCGCCCTGGTGGAGAGCGGGGCCCTGCCCCGCTCCCTGCCCTGGGTGGGCGCGGCCCTCGCCGTCTCCGGGCTGCTGTCCCGCGCGATGGCGCTCCCGGCCGTCCAGGCCCTGCTGCCCGCGTGGCTGAGCGCACCGGATCCCCCGGCCACCCCGGCACCCGCCTCCACCGGCCCGGCCACCGTCCCCGCGGACGCCCCGACCGCCACCCTCGCTCCCGCCACCGGACCGGACACGACCACCACCGCAGCGACCCGGGCCGCTCATGACGCCGGCTGACGCCCACGCGCACGATCCGGTCGCCGACGCGCGCGAGCTGGAACGGCTCCGCGGCACCCTGGAAGCCGGCTTCGCCCGGGTGGACGGATCCCTGGCGCTGCTCGTCCAGCGCAGCGACCGCACCGACCGGCAGCTCACCGACCACGAAGCCCGGCTCGACGCACTGGAACGCGGCCGCTGGCCGATGGCCAGCATCGGCGCCCTCACCGCTCTCGCCGTCGCCCTCCTCACCCTGTGGGAGATCCTCGCGCGCTGACGGTCCCGCCCGCGCACGCCTCCCGGGCCCGATCCACCACCGGAGGACCCTCATGGCCACACCCCTGACCGCCACCGCGCTGCTCGCCGCCCTCACGTCGGAGGGCCTGACCGTCGTCGAGCACAGCGGCTGGCGCACCCACAACCGCAACACCAAGGGCCCCTGGGGCCCGGTGAACGGCGTGATGATCCATCACACGGTCACCTCCGGCACTGCCGCCACCGTCGCCCTCTGCTACAACGGGCACTCCGAGCTCCCCGGCCCGCTCTGCCACGGCGTCATCGCCAAGGACGGCACCGTCCACCTCGTCGGCAACGGCCGCGCCAACCACGCGGGCGTCGGCGACCCCGGCGTCCTGGCCGCCGTCGTCGCCGAACGGAGCACCCTGCCCGCGCCGAAGGGGCGTACCGCCGACGGCAACACCCACTTCTACGGCTTCGAGTGCGAGAACCTCGGCAACGGCCGGGACCCCTGGCCCGAGGCCCAGCTCACCGCCATCACCAAGGTCTCCGCCGCCCTGTGCCGTGCGCACGGCTGGAGCGCCGCCTCGGTGATCGGGCACAAGGAGTGGACGGACACCAAGATCGACCCGGTCGGCTTCACCATGGCGTCCCTGCGCACCCGGACAGCGGCCCGGCTCGCATCGGCTCCGGCCTCCGGGGGTGCCACGTCCCCCGCCCTCCAGCCGTTCCCCGGCACCGCGTGGTTCAAGAAGACGCCCAGGTCGGCGGTCGTCACGGCCATGGGCCGACGACTGGTCGCCGTCGGCTGCTCCGCCTACCGCTCCGGCCCCGGCCCGCAGTGGAGCGAGGCCGACCGGGCGAGCTACGCAAGGTGGCAGCGCAAGCTCGGCTACAGCGGCGCCGACGCCGACGGCTGGCCCGGCAGCGCCTCCTGGACGGCGCTGAAGGTCCCGCACTCCTCCTGAAAGGGCGTGATCACATCATGGAGACGCCTACCGGAACGTACCGCGGCGGCCCGGCGCCGGCCGTGTGCGGCGAGAGGGGTCCCAGGTGAGCGGACCGGCCCGCCAGGGGACCTCGGCCGTCGCCGTCGAACTGGAGCGCCTGCGCGGCACGGCCGAGGCCGGCTTCGCCCGGGTGGACGGCGCGTTCGCCCTCCTGGTCCAGCGGAGCGACCAGAGCGACCGGCAGCTCACTGACCACGAGGTCCGGCTGGGCGAGCTGGAACGCTCCCGCTGGCCCCTGGCCAGCGTCGGCGCCCTCACCGCGGTCACCACTGCGGCCCTGGCCCTCTGGGGCCTGGGCCCGCGCTGAGCCAGGGGTCGCGGCGCAACCCGAACACGCCGGAGGGCGGCCACCCCATGTACGGGGTGACCGCCCTCCGGTCGTATCAGGCGACTCGCCTACTGGTTGTACGGACCGTAGTCGTAGTCCTCCAGCGGAACGGCCTGGCCGGAGCCCGTGCCGAACGGCGAGTAGTCGATGTCGTCGTAGCCGACGGCCGAGTACATCGCGGCCTTGGCCTCCTCGGTCGGCTCGACCCGGATGTTGCGGTAGCGGGACAGGCCCGTACCGGCCGGGATGAGCTTACCGATGATGACGTTCTCCTTGAGGCCGATCAGGGAGTCGGACTTGGCGTTGATCGCCGCGTCCGTCAGGACCCTGGTCGTCTCCTGGAAGGAAGCCGCGGACAGCCACGACTCCGTCGCCAGCGAGGCCTTGGTGATACCCATCAGCTGCGGACGGCCGGAGGCGGGGTGACCGCCCTCGGTGACCACACGACGGTTCTCGGTCTCGAACTTCGAACGCTCGACGAGCTCGCCCGGCAGCAGTTCCGCGTCGCCGGACTCGATGATCGTCACACGGCGCAGCATCTGCCGGATGATGATCTCGATGTGCTTGTCGTGGATCGACACACCCTGCGAGTTGTAGACCTTCTGGACCTCGCCGACCAGGTGGACCTGGACCGCGCGCTGACCGAGGATCCGCAGCACGTCGTGCGGGTTGGTGGCACCCACGGTGAGCTTCTGGCCCACCTCGACGCGGTCGCCCTCGCCGACCAGCAGACGGGCGCGCTTGGAGATCGGGAAGGGGATCTCCTCGCTGCCGTCGTCCGGCGTGACCACGAGCTTCTTGGTCTTCTCGGTCTCCTCGATACGGACCCGGCCCGCGGACTCCGAGATCGGGGCGACACCCTTGGGCGTACGGGCTTCGAAGAGCTCGACGACTCGGGGCAGACCCTGGGTGATGTCGTCACCGGCCACACCACCGGTGTGGAAGGTACGCATCGTCAGCTGGGTACCGGGCTCACCGATGGACTGGGCGGCGATGATGCCGACCGCCTCACCGATGTCGACCAGCTTGCCGGTGGCGAGCGAGCGTCCGTAGCAGAAGGCACAGGTGCCGACCGCGGACTCACAGGTCAGGACCGAGCGGGTCTTGACCTCCTCGACGCCGGCGCCCACCAGGGCGTCGATCAGGACGTCACCGAGGTCGACGTTGGCAGGCGCGATGACCTTGCCGTCGACGACGACGTCCTCGGCGAGCATGCGGGCGTAGACCGAGGTCTCGACGTCCTCCGTCTTGCGGAGCACGCCGTCGGCGCCCTTGACGGCGATCTTCAGCTTGAGGCCGCGGTCGGTGCCGCAGTCCTCCTCGCGAATGATCACGTCCTGCGAGACGTCCACCAGACGACGGGTCAGGTAACCCGAGTCGGCGGTACGCAGGGCGGTGTCCGCCAGACCCTTACGGGCACCGTGCGTGGAGATGAAGTACTCCAGGACGGTGAGGCCCTCGCGGAAGGACGCCTTGATGGGACGGGGAATCGTCTCGTTCTTGGCGTTGGACACCAGACCACGCATACCGGCGATCTGACGCATCTGCATCATGTTTCCTCGGGCACCCGAGTCAACCATCATGAAGATGGGGTTCGTCTTGGGGAAGTTCGCGTTCATCGCCTCGGCAACCTCGTTGGTCGCCTTGGTCCAGATCGCGATGAGCTCCTGCGTGCGCTCGTCCTTGGTGATCAGACCGCGCTCGTACTGCTTCTGGACCTTCTCGTCCTGGTCCTCGTAGCCCTTGACGATGGCCTTCTTGGCCTCGGGCACGACGATGTCCGCGACGGACACGGTGACGCCGGAGCGGGTGGCCCAGTGGAAGCCCGCCGCCTTCAGGTTGTCGAGCGTCGCCGCCACGATGACCTTGGGGTAGCGCTCGGCGAGGTCGTTGACGATCTCGGAGAGCTGCTTCTTGCCGACCGAGTAGTCGACGAACGGGTAGTCCTCGGGCAGCAGCTCGTTGAAGAGCGCACGGCCCAGCGTCGTCCGCTGCCGGAAGGTGTCACCCGGCTGGTACTCGGGCTCGCCCTCCTCGGCGACCGGCGGCACCCAGCCACGCGGCGGGATGGTGCCCACCGGGAAGCGGATGTCGACCAGCGACTGGAGCGCCAGCTCACCGGTGTCGAACGCCATGATCGCCTCGGCCGTGGAGCCGAACGCGCGGCCCTCGCCCTTGGTGTCACGGAGCTCGCCGTCGGTGGTCAGGAAGAACAGACCCAGCACCATGTCCTGCGTGGGCATGGTGACGGGACGACCGTCGGCCGGCTTCAGGATGTTGTTCGAGGACAGCATCAGGATGCGGGCCTCGGCCTGCGCCTCCGCGGAGAGCGGCAGGTGCACGGCCATCTGGTCACCGTCGAAGTCCGCGTTGAACGCGGTGCAGACGAGCGGGTGGATCTGGATGGCCTTGCCCTCGACCAGCTGCGGCTCGAAGGCCTGGATACCGAGGCGGTGCAGGGTCGGTGCACGGTTCAGCAGCACCGGGTGCTCGGCGATGACCTCTTCGAGGACGTCGTACACCACGGTGCGGCCGCGCTCGACCATGCGCTTGGCCGACTTGATGTTCTGCGCGTGGTTCAGGTCCACCAGGCGCTTCATCACGAACGGCTTGAAGAGCTCCAGCGCCATGGCCTTCGGCAGACCGCACTGGTGCAGCTTGAGCTGCGGGCCGACGACGATCACGGAACGCGCGGAGTAGTCCACGCGCTTGCCGAGGAGGTTCTGACGGAAACGGCCCTGCTTGCCCTTCAGCATGTCGCTGAGGGACTTGAGCGGGCGGTTGCCGGGACCGGTGACCGGGCGACCGCGGCGGCCGTTGTCGAACAGCGCGTCGACGGCCTCCTGCAGCATCCGCTTCTCGTTGTTCACGATGATCTCGGGGGCACCGAGGTCAAGGAGACGCTTGAGGCGGTTGTTGCGGTTGATCACACGGCGGTACAGGTCGTTCAGGTCGGAGGTCGCGAAGCGGCCACCGTCCAGCTGCACCATCGGACGCAGGTCCGGCGGGATGACCGGCACGCAGTCGAGCACCATGCCCTTGGGCTTGTTGCTGGTCTGCAGGAACGCGGAGACGACCTTGAGGCGCTTGAGCGCACGGGTCTTCTTCTGGCCCTTGCCGGTGCGGATGATCTCGCGGAGGCGCTCGGCCTCCTCGTCGAGGTCGAAGGACTCCAGGCGCTTCTGCAGAGCAGCGGCACCCATGCAGCCGTCGAAGTACGTGCCGAAGCGGTCACGCAGCTCGCGGTAGAGCAGCTCGTCGCCCTCGAGGTCCTGGACCTTGAGGTTCTTGAAGCGGCTCCACACCTCGTCGAGACGGTCGATCTCGCGCTGCGCACGGTCGCGCAGCTGCTTCATCTCGCGCTCGGCGCCTTCGCGTACCTTGCGGCGCACATCGGCCTTGGCGCCCTCGGCCTCGAGCTCGCCGAGGTCGGTCTCGAGCTTCTTGGCGCGGTTCTCCAGGTCGGAGTCGCGACGGTTCTCGACCTGCTGACGCTCGACGGAGACGTGCGCCTCCAGCGACGGGAGGTCGCGGGTACGGCGCTCCTCGTCGACGAACGTGATCATGTACGCGGCGAAGTAGATGACCTTTTCGAGGTCCTTCGGCGCGAGGTCCAGCAGGTAGCCCAGTCGGGACGGGACGCCCTTGAAGTACCAGATGTGGGTGACGGGAGCGGCAAGCTCGATGTGGCCCATGCGCTCACGGCGCACCTTGGCGCGAGTTACCTCGACACCACAGCGCTCACAGATGATGCCCTTGAATCGGACACGCTTGTACTTGCCGCAGTAGCACTCCCAGTCCCGGGTCGGACCGAAGATCTTCTCGCAGAAGAGTCCGTCCTTTTCGGGCTTGAGCGTGCGGTAGTTGATGGTCTCCGGCTTCTTCACTTCGCCGTGGGACCAGGTCCGGATGTCGTCCGCGGTGGCAAGGCCGATCCGCAGCTCGTCGAAGAAGTTGACGTCGAGCACTTGTCGTCAATCCCTCTTTCGGGGGTTCGAGCCCCCTCGCTTCACGCGAGAAATCGGGGCACTTCAGCAATGGTCTGAACGGGTCCGGGGAGAGCCGGCCGGATCACGGGGATCCGGCCGGCCAACCCGTCAGACCTCTTCGACGCTGCTCGGCTCGCGCCGGGACAGGTCGATTCCGAGCTCCTCCGCCGCGCGGAAGACGTCCTCGTCCGTGTCGCGCATCTCGATGGACATGCCGTCCGAGGACAGCACCTCCACGTTGAGGCAGAGCGACTGCATTTCCTTGATGAGCACCTTGAAGGACTCGGGAATGCCGGGCTCGGGGATGTTCTCGCCCTTGACGATGGCCTCGTAGACCTTCACGCGGCCGGTCACGTCGTCGGACTTGATCGTCAGCAGCTCCTGGAGGGCGTATGCGGCGCCATAAGCTTCAAGGGCCCACACCTCCATTTCACCGAAGCGCTGTCCACCGAACTGAGCCTTACCACCCAGCGGCTGCTGGGTGATCATGGAGTACGGACCCGTCGAACGAGCGTGGAGCTTGTCGTCGACCAGGTGGTGGAGCTTGAGGATGTACATGAAGCCGACCGAGACCGGCTCGGGGAACGGCTCGCCGGAGCGGCCGTCGAACAGGTTGGCCTTGCCCGAGGGCTGGACCAGCCGGTCACCGTCGCGGTTCGGGATCGTGGCCTGGAAGAGGCCGGTGATCTCGTCCTCACGGGCACCGTCGAAGACCGGGGTCGCGACGTTGGTGCCGGGGGCGACCTGGTCGGCGCCGATGGTCTGCAGGCGCTTGGCCCACTCGTCACCGAGGCCGGAGACGTCCCAGCCGCGGCTGGCGAGCCAGCCGAGGTGGATCTCCAGGACCTGTCCCGGGTTCATTCGGGACGGGACACCCAGCGGGTTGAGGATGATGTCGACCGGGGTGCCGTCCTCCAGGAACGGCATGTCCTCGATCGGCAGGATCTTCGAGATGACGCCCTTGTTGCCGTGACGGCCGGCGAGCTTGTCACCGTCGGTGATCTTGCGCTTCTGCGCGACGTAGACGCGCACCAGCTGGTTCACGCCCGGCGGCAGCTCGTCGCCCTCTTCGCGGTCGAAGACGCGGACGCCGATGACCTTGCCGATCTCACCGTGCGGCACCTTCAGCGAGGTGTCGCGCACTTCGCGCGCCTTCTCACCGAAGATCGCGCGGAGCAGGCGCTCCTCGGGGGTCAGCTCGGTCTCGCCCTTGGGCGTGACCTTGCCGACGAGGATGTCGCCGGCGACGACCTCGGCACCGATACGGATGATGCCGCGCTCGTCGAGGTCCGCGAGGACCTCTTCGGAGACGTTCGGGATGTCCCGGGTGATCTCCTCCGGGCCGAGCTTGGTGTCACGGGCGTCGACCTCGTGCTCCTCGATGTGAATCGAGGAGAGGACGTCGTCCTGCACGAGGCGCTGCGACAGGATGATCGCGTCCTCGTAGTTGTGACCCTCCCACGGCATGAAGGCCACGAGCAGGTTCTTGCCCAGGGCCATCTCACCGTTCTCGGTGGCCGGACCGTCGGCGAGCACCTGGCCCTCGACCACCCGGTCGCCCTCGGAGACGACGACCTTCTGGTTGACCGAGGTGCCCTGGTTGGAGCGCATGAACTTCGCGATGCGGTACGTGGTGTACGTGCCGTCGTCGTTGGTCACGGTGATGTAGTCCGCGGAGACCTCCTGGACCACACCGTCCTTCTCGGCCTTCAGCACGTCACCGGCGTCGGTGGCGCAGCGGTACTCCATGCCGGTGCCGACCAGCGGCGCCTCGGACTTGATGAGGGGCACCGCCTGACGCATCATGTTCGCGCCCATGAGGGCACGGTTGGCGTCGTCGTGCTCCAGGAACGGGATCATCGCGGTGGCGACGGACACCATCTGGCGCGGCGAGACGTCCATGTAGTCGACTTCGGTGCCGGGCACGTAGTCGACCTCTCCGCCACGACGGCGGACGAGGACGCGGGGCTCGGTGAACCGGAGCTCTTCGGAGAGCGTCGCGTTCGCCTGGGCGATGACGTAACGGTCTTCCTCGTCGGCCGTGACGTAGTCGACCTCGTCGGTGACCTGGCCGTCGACGACCTTGCGGTACGGCGTCTCGATGAAACCGAACGCGTTGACGCGTCCGTACGAGGCGAGCGAACCGATCAGACCGATGTTCGGGCCTTCAGGGGTCTCGATCGGGCACATGCGTCCGTAGTGGGACGGGTGCACGTCACGGACCTCGAAGCCGGCCCGCTCACGGGAGAGACCACCCGGGCCAAGAGCCGACAGGCGGCGCTTGTGGGTGAGACCCGACAGCGGGTTGTTCTGGTCCATGAACTGCGACAGCTGGCTGGTGCCGAAGAACTCCTTGATGGAGGCGACGACCGGCCGGATGTTGATCAGGGTCTGCGGCGTGATGGCCTCGACGTCCTGAGTCGTCATGCGCTCACGCACGACGCGCTCCATCCGCGCCAGGCCCGTACGGACCTGGTTCTGGATGAGCTCGCCGACGTTGCGCAGACGACGGTTGCCGAAGTGGTCGATGTCGTCGGTCTCGACGACGATCGAACGGCCGGACTCGCCGACGGTCTCGGTCTCCCCGGCGTGCAGCTTCACCAGGTACTTGATGGTCGCGATGATGTCGTCGCTGGTGAGGACACCGGCGTCGAGCGGCTCATCCGCGCCGAGCTTCTTGTTCACCTTGTAGCGGCCGACCTTCGCGAGGTCGTAGCGCTTCGGGTTGAAGTAGAGGTTCTCGAGCAGCGTCTGAGCAGCTTCGCGGGTGGGCGGCTCGCCCGGACGCAGCTTGCGGTAGATGTCGAGCAGTGCGTCGTCCTGGCCCTGGGTGTGGTCCTTCTCCAGGGTGGCGCGCATCGACTCGTACTCGCCGAACTCCTCCAGGATCTGCTCGGTGGTCCAGCCGAGAGCCTTCAGGAGGACGGTGACGGACTGCTTGCGCTTGCGGTCGATGCGGACACCGACCATGTCGCGCTTGTCGATCTCCATCTCCAGCCAGGCACCCCGGGAAGGGATGATCTTGGCGGAGAAGATGTCCTTGTCGGACGTCTTGTCGATCGAGGAGTCGAAGTAGACACCCGGCGAGCGGACCAGCTGCGACACGACGACACGCTCGGTGCCGTTGATGACGAAGGTGCCCTTGTTGGTCATGAGCGGGAAATCGCCCATGAAGACCGTCTGGGACTTGATCTCGCCGGTCTCGTTGTTGGTGAACTCGGCCGTGACGAAGAGCGGGGCGGCGAACGTGAAGTCGCGCTCCTTGCACTCGTCGATCGAGTTCTTCGGGGGCTCGAAGCGGTGGTCGCGGAACGTAAGCGACATCGACCCGGAGAAGTCCTCGATCGGTGAAATCTCCTCGAAGATCTCCTCCAGGCCGGACTTGGTGGGGACGTCTTGTCCACTGTCCAGAGCAGCCTCGACGCGAGCCTTCCAGGCGGCGTTACCGAGGAGCCAGTCAAAGCTCTCGGTCTGCAGCGCGAGGAGGTTCGGAACCTCGAGGGGCTCCTTGATCTTTGCAAAAGAGATGCGCAGCGGGGCGGTGCTGGCGCCGTTGTTCGTATTCGCGGTCGAGGCGTTGCGCGAGGCGGCCAAGAGGGGGTCCTTCCGAGGGCTCGGACTCACTACGCGCGTACCGGTCCCAAACTGGACACATGGATAGATGTCCCTTTTCAGGGATGCTCAGTCCACGGTGCACAAGATGGGTATGCCCCTGGTGACGGGCAGGAGGCAGCTAACAGGCAGCGCAAAGGGTCAGTGTAGCCAAGCGGCACACTGATGTCCAGTCGGGGTTCTCAGAGACCCACGTTGCTCTCAACAGCTTGTTCTCAACACCTATGTCTAGCCCTGCATGAGCTGCGCTCTTCTTTACTGCCCTCTCCGCCATCGATCCATGCCTCGGATCCGGATCGATGTGACGACGCGCCTTGAGAATTGCGCGCCTCGTGCGGTTCGTCAAGGCCCCCCAGCCGGGACAGGCCCCGCGGAGCCGTACACGCCGCCCCTCGGCGCCGCCCGCGCTCCCCTCCGAGAGGCGCACGGCGAAGATCACCATACTCGTCAGCACGGGAAGAGCAAGGCACCCCCACGGGTACGCCGAAAGGCGACCACCCGTACGGGTGATCGCCTTTCGCGATGTGACGTCCGTGCCTCGCGGCACGGGGGTCCAGACGAGTCAGAAGACTCGCAGGGTCACTTGACCTCGACGGAGGCGCCGGCGCCCTTGAGGGACTCGGCAGCCTTCTCGGCGGCCTCCTTGGCGACCTTCTCGAGGACGGGCTTCGGGGCGCCGTCGACGAGGTCCTTGGCCTCCTTGAGACCCAGCGAGGTCAGCTCACGCACGACCTTGATGACCTGGATCTTCTTCTCGCCGGCACCCGTGAGGATGACGTCGAACTCGTCCTGCTCGGCCTCGGCCTCGGCGGCGGGACCACCGGCGGCGGGACCGGCGACGGCGACGGCCGCGGCGGCGGTGACGTCGAACTTCTCCTCGAAGGCCTTCACGAAGCCGGAGAGCTCGATGAGGGTCATGTCTTCGAACTGCGCGAGCAGGTCGTCCTGGGACAGCTTCGCCATGATAGGCGTCCTTCCACTATTCGGCAGGTGCCGGATGTATATGTCGGCGGGCGTACGTGGCGCCCGCTGGACCGCTGAGCGAAATTACTCGGCGGCCTCGACGGGAGCCGGCGTACCGGCACCGTCCTGCTCTTCCTTCTTGGCGCGAAGCGCTTCCGCGGTGCGGACGAACTTCGACGGCAGAGCCTGGAAGAGCTGCGCAGCCTGAGTCTGCTTGCCCTTCATGGCACCGGCCAGCTTGGCGAGCAGAACCTCGCGGGACTCGAGGTCCGCGAGCTTCTTGAAGTCGTCGGCGGACAGTGCCTTGCCATCAAGGACACCGCCCTTGATGACGAGGTTGGGGTTGTCCTTGGCGAAGTCACGAAGACCCTTCGCCGACTCCACCGGGTCACCGGTGACGAAGGCAACCGCCGTCGGACCTGCGAACAGGTCGTCGAGCGTGTCGATCCCGGCCTCGTTGGCCGCAATCTTGGTCAGCGTGTTCTTCACCACGGCGTACTGGGCGTTCTCACCGAGTGAACGGCGCAGCTGCTTGAGCTGGGCCACGGTGAGACCCCGGTACTCGGTCAGCACAGCGGCGTTCGAGCTGCGGAACTGGTCCGCGAGCTCGGCTACCGCGGCAGCCTTGTCGGGCCTTGCCATGAGCGTCGGCCTCCTTCCGGGTGATGAGGACCGCTCAGAAGGGGCCGGAAAAGACGAAACGCCCCAGCACAGGTGCCAGGGCGTAGCTCGACCGCACGAAGTCCGGGAGCTTTCCACAGTCACCTGCGCAGGTCGTCCGTGCTCAACGGATCCTTCGGTTGCTGTTCCCCCTTGCGGGAGTGCAGCAACGACCAGCGGTCTTTGGCTTCTGCAGAAGAGTACGCGACCGGGGTCGCGCCGAGCAAATCCGTCCCACTCCGGCTACCGCGGGACGTTCAGGACGCGCCGCCGGAGGCGGCCTGCTGCTTCTTCATGACTTCGGAGAAGTCGACGCTGTCGGAGGCCGGCGGCCGCTCGACCGACACCTTGGTGCCGTAGTCGCTGTAGAACACCGTGGAGTTGAGCTCGCCGGTCTTCATCTGGCCGCGCTCGGTCTTCTTCACCAGCAGGTCGTTCTTGTCGACCCAGATGTCGACCTTCTCCGTGCTGATCCCGGCGTCGCTGAGCTGCTTCTTGAACGCGGCGAGCTGCGTGGCGTCCAGCTCGGAGTTCTTGGCGGTCAGCTCGGCCACGTCGACCGTGCCGGAGTAGTGCGTGGCGGCGACGCCCCGGACGTCCTCCTGGCCCACCTTCTTCACGTCCCCGGAGGCCAGCAGCGCCTTCACCCCCTGGTCGGGGGTGGTGTTCTGCATCTGGTCCTTCATCACGTCGCCCGAGGCGCCGGAGAGCGCGGCGAGGTCCTCGTAGCTGTAGTTGATCCAGTGCTTGCCACCGGCCTGCTTGGCGAAGGCGTCGCCCATGTTGGCCGCGTAGCCGTCCTTGAAGTAGCGCGCCTGCATGGTGCCGTCGCTGCCGGCCTGCTTCAGGGTGTCGGCCATGGTGCCGCCGGTGTACGTGATCTCCAGGGCGCCGCTGATGCCGTCGGACCAGTCGATGGCCCCGGTCTGCTTCATGGCCATCGTGGTGCCCATCGTGGTGGTGCCCTCGACCTTCGCCGAGTTCGCCCCACCGGTCTTCTTCTGCACCGCGAGCAGGGCGGCGATCGGCTCGGCCCTCGTGACCGCCGCGCCGCCCTCGTTCTTGCTGTCCGATCCGCCGCAGGCCGCGACCGACGTCAGCGCCGCTGCCACTGCCACGGACAGACCCACGCGTCGTACGGTACTGGTCCTCATATCCGCTCCCACCCCTTTGTCCGGCTCTCGGTGACCTCACGCTAACGCACGGGTCCGACAGCCCCTCGGTACGTATGTACGAGGACGGGCCCCGCACCTCGAAAGGTTGCGGGGCCCGTCAATGTCACACGTGACGCGGCGGTCGTACGAGCACGGAGGCTCAGACGGAGGCCGGGTCCTCCTCGACGAGGAGGTTACGGGTGCGGTTGGAGTCCAGCGGGATGCCGGGGCCCATCGTGGTGGCCAGCGTGGCCTTCTTGATGTAGCGGCCCTTGGCGGCGGACGGCTTCAGACGGAGGATCTCGTCCAGCGCCGCTGCGTAGTTCTCCACCAGCTTGGTCTCGTCGAACGAGGTCTTGCCGATGATGAAGTGCAGGTTCGAGTGCTTGTCGACGCGGAACTCGATCTTGCCGCCCTTGATGTCGTTGACAGCCTTCACGACATCGGGGGTGACGGTGCCGGTCTTCGGGTTCGGCATCAGACCACGCGGACCGAGCACGCGGCCCAGGCGGCCGACCTTGCCCATGAGGTCCGGGGTCGCGACGACGGCGTCGAAGTCCAGACGGCCCTTCGCCACCTCGTCGATGAGCTCGTCGGCGCCGACGATGTCGGCGCCCGCGGCTTCCGCGGCCGCAGCACGGTCACCGGTCGCGAAGACCAGGACCCGGGCGGTCTTGCCGGTGCCGTGCGGGAGGTTCACGGTGCCACGGACCATCTGGTCGGCCTTGCGAGGGTCAACACCCAGGGCAAACGCGACCTCGACGGTGCTGTCGAACTTCGTGGAGGCGGTGTCCTTGGCGATACGGACGGCCTCGAGCGGGGCGTAGTTGCGCGCCCGGTCGATCTTGGCGTCCGCAGCGCGGAGGTTCTTGCTGCGCTTCACTTCTACTCCTGTGGTTTCAGAGTGTGGAGTCGTGGTGCGGACCAGCGCTTGGTCCTACCACTGAGGGAGGTGGGGCTGAATCAGCCTTCGACCGTGATGCCCATGGAACGGGCGGTGCCGGCGATGATCTTCGACGCTGCGTCGAGGTCATTGGCGTTCAGGTCGGGGAGCTTCGTCGTGGCGATCTCGCGG
This sequence comes from Streptomyces sp. NPDC087428, assembly GCF_044744085.1. NCBI lineage: Bacteria > Bacillati > Actinomycetota > Actinomycetes > Kitasatosporales > Streptomycetaceae > Streptomyces > Streptomyces sp. NPDC087428. Next base: position 93,434 of record NZ_JBIUXR010000020.1, on the reverse strand, counting down.
ACCTGGGCGGCCGTCAGCTTGGCAACCTTGGTCTTGTGCGGCTCGCCGGAGCCCTTGTCCACACCCGCGGCCTTGAGGATCAGCTTGGCGGCCGGCGGAGTCTTGGTGATGAAGGTGAAGGAGCGGTCGTCGTAGACCGTGATCTCCACCGGCACGACCATGCCACGCTGCGACTCGGTCGCGGCGTTGTAGGCCTTGCAGAACTCCATGATGTTGACGCCGTGCTGACCCAGTGCGGGGCCGACCGGCGGGGCCGGGTTGGCCGCACCGGCGTTGATCTGGAGCTTGATAAGCCCCGTGACCTTCTTCTTCTTGGGAGGCATGTGCTCTCTCCGGGTCCTAGTGAGAGTTTTCGCCGTCATCCGGTCATCCGGATGCAGGCATACCGCACAACGATAACGGGTATAGCTGCGCGACCAAAAACCGAGCAGGTCAGACAGGCTTTGACAGCCGGTCTGACCTGCTCGGTAGGCATGTGTCCAGAAGCTGGCGGCCCGCTCGGGGCAGTCGCTAGTTCTTCTGGATCTGGTCGAAGCTGAGCTCGACCGGCGTCTCGCGGCCGAAGATCTCGACGAGACCCTTGACCTTCTTCGAGTCGGCGTTGATCTCGTTGATCGTCGCCTGCAGCGTCGCGAACGGGCCGTCGGTGACGGTGACGGAGTCGCCCACCTCGAAGTCCAGCACCTGGACCTCGACCTTGCGGGACGGGGCCGGCTTGCCCTCGGCCTCCGCGGCCTCACGGGCGGCCTTCTCCTCGGCCTCCGGCGCCAGCATCTTGACGATCTCGTCCAGGGTCAGCGGGTACGGGTCGTAGGCGTTGCCCACGAAGCCGGTGACACCGGGAGTGTTGCGGACGACGCCCCAGGACTCGTTCGTCAGGTCCATGCGCACCAGGACGTAACCCGGGAGCTTGTTCTGACGGACGTTCTTGCGCTCGCCGTTCTTGATCTGGACGATTTCCTCCTCAGGCACCTCGGCCTGATAGATGAACTCCTCCACGTTCAGCGAGACGGCGCGCTGCTCCAGGTTGGCCTTCACACGCTTCTCGTAACCGGCGTACGTGTGGATGACGTACCACTCGCCCGGCAGCGTGCGCAGTTCCTCGCGCAGGGCCGTGACGGTGTCGACGGGGGCGGCCGGCTCGGCCTCTTCCTCGTCGGTCTCGGCCTCGTCGGCGGCTTCCTCTGCTGCGGCCTCTTCGGCTGCGGCTTCCTCGGCCTCGACGCTCTCGGCCTCGACGTCGGCCACTACGGCCTCGTCGGCGGGCTCGGTGTGCACTGCGGCCTGCTCGGCGGGCTCGCCCGCGGCCTCGTCGGCAGCTTCAGCCTGGTCCGGCTCCTCAGCGTCCGCCGCCTCGACGATGTCGAGCTCGTCCTCGGCGGACTCGAAGGCGCCCGCCGTCGGCTCGACGGCGTCGTTCAGGTTCGGGTCAGACACGGTGGCTGCTTCTTCCTGGATACAAATGGGTGGAACATGCGAAAGGGGCGCCCATGAGGCGCCCTCCGCGGGATCAGCCGAAGACGTACTTGATGACCCGCTGGAATCCGAAGTCAATCACGGTCACGAGACCAATCATGACGACTACGAACACAATCACCACTGAGGTGTAGGTCGTCAGCTGGTTGCGAGTCGGCCAGACCACCTTGCGGAGCTCGGCCACGATCTGGCGGTAGAAGAGCGCGAGACGGCCCAGAGGGCCCTTCTTGCCGCGCTTACCGCCCTTCCGGGTCTTCTTCTTCGACTCGGGGACTTCATCCTCGGCATCAGGCATGTCGATGGAGCCCACGGCGTCCGTCACGCTTCTCACCTGATTCCGGGTCATGGCCGTGCCGCGCCCGGTGGAGCCGCACGGCGATGCATTTAAGTACGTACATGCGCACACATCCTGGCGAAGGAGTGTGTAGCAGGGCCGGAGGGACTTGAACCCCCAACCGCTGGTTTTGGAGACCAGTGCTCTACCAATTGAGCTACGACCCTTTGTGGTTTCCACCAACCTACCGCATGCTCCCGGATGCCCCGAGTGCAGGAACGGTGCGGCTGGTGAAGGCCAACGACAGGTGAGTGTACGTGCTCAGCGGCCCGGCGTCGAACAGATAGCTCCCGACCGCTCCTGTCCGTTGCTGCCCGGTTGTTTGTCCGCATGCTGTCCAAGTGCTGTCCGGTCCCTGAAACCCCTGTGCCGACGCGGAATACGGTCTGGGAACATGGAGGGCATGAGCGCTGCTACTTCTCCCTCCGAGCGTCGGGTCTCCGCCCGCGTCGGTGCGATCTCCGAGTCCGCCACCCTCGCCGTCGACGCCAAGGCCAAGGCCCTCAAGGCCGCCGGCCGTCCGGTGATCGGCTTCGGTGCCGGCGAGCCCGACTTCCCGACCCCCGGCTACATCGTCGACGCCGCGGTCGAGGCCTGCCGCAACCCGAAGTACCACCGCTACACCCCGGCAGGCGGGCTCCCCGAGCTCAAGGCCGCCATCGCAGAGAAGACGCTGCGCGACTCCGGATACGAGGTCGACGCCTCCCAGATCCTGGTGACCAACGGCGGCAAGCAGGCCATCTACGAGGCCTTCGCCGCGATCCTCGACCCGGGCGACGAAGTCATCGTCCCGGCTCCGTACTGGACCACCTACCCCGAGTCGATCCGCCTCGCCGGCGGTGTCCCGGTGGAGGTCGTCGCGGACGAGACCACCGGCTACCGGGTCTCCGTGGAGCAGCTGGAGGCGGCCCGTACCGAGCGTACGAAGGTCGTCCTGTTCGTCTCCCCGTCGAACCCGACCGGCGCGGTCTACAGCGAGGCCGACGCCGAGGCGATCGGCCGCTGGGCCGTCGAGCACGGCCTGTGGGTGCTGACCGACGAGATCTACGAGCACCTCGTCTACGGCGACGCGAAGTTCACCTCGCTGCCGGCGATCGTGCCCGAGCTGCGCGACAAGTGCATCGTGGTCAACGGTGTCGCCAAGACGTACGCGATGACCGGCTGGCGCGTGGGGTGGATCGTCGGCCCCAAGGACGTGGTGAAGGCCGCGACCAACCTCCAGTCGCACGCCACGTCCAACGTCTCCAACGTCGCCCAGATCGCCGCGCTCGCCGCCGTCTCCGGGAACCTGGACGCGGTCGCCGAGATGCGCACCGCCTTCGACCGGCGCCGGCAGACCATCGTGCGGATGCTCAACGAGATCGACGGCGTGCTGTGCCCGGAGCCCGAGGGCGCGTTCTACGCGTACCCCTCGGTGAAGGCGCTGCTCGGCAAGGAGATCCGCGGCAGGCGTCCGGCCACCTCGGTGGAGCTGGCGGCGCTCATCCTGGACGAGGCCGAGGTCGCGGTCGTGCCGGGCGAGGCCTTCGGCACGCCGGGCTACCTGCGCCTCTCCTACGCGCTGGGCGACGAGGACCTCGCCGAGGGCGTCTCGCGGCTCCAGAAGCTGCTGGGCGAGGCCAAGGCCTGAACACCTGACGTATCCAGCGGGCGACCCTCGGCCACGGCCGGGGGTCGCTTTCCCGTTCGAGGGGCAACTCGATGGGGAATCCGGCTACCGCGACACCCCGTCCGTGCGGCAGGATCTTGGAATGGAGCGTGATGTACGGCTGTTGCCCAAGGCCCACCTGCACTTGCATTTCACCGGGTCGATGCGGCCCACGACGCTACTCGAACTCGCCGACAAGTACGGCGTGCGGCTGCCGGAGGCGCTGACCGGCGGCGAGCCTCCGCGGCTGCGTGCGACGGACGAGCGCGGCTGGTTCCGTTTCCAGCGGCTCTACGACATCGCCAGATCCTGTCTGCGCTCGCCGGAGGACATCCAGCGGCTGGTGCGCGAGGCCGCCCAGGAGGACGTCGCGGACGGCTCCGGCTGGCTGGAGATCCAGGTCGACCCCACCTCGTACGCGCCTCTGCTCGGCGGGCTCATCCCGGCGATCGAGATCATCCTGGACGCGGTGGACAGCGCGTCGCGCGACACGGGGCTGCCGATCCGGGTGGTCATCGCGGCGAACCGGATGAAGCACCCATTGGACGCCAGGACCCTGGCCCGGCTCGCGGTGCGCTACGCCGACCGGGGCGTCGTCGGGTTCGGGCTCTCCAACGACGAGCGGCGCGGCATGGCGCGCGACTTCGACCGGGCCTTCGCCATCGCCAGGGAGGGCGGCCTGCTGGCGGCCCCGCACGGGGGCGAGCTGGCGGGCCCGTCCAGCGTCCGCGACTGCCTGGACGATCTCGACGCGTCCCGGGTCGGGCACGGGGTGCGGGCCGCCGAGGACCCGCGGCTGCTGCGCAGGCTGGCGGAGCGCGGGGTGACCTGCGAGGTGTGCCCCGCGTCGAACGTGGCGCTCGGCGTCTACGAGAAGCCGTCCGACATCCCGCTGCGCACCTTGTTCGAGGCCGGGGTGCCGATGGCGCTCGGCGCGGACGACCCGCTGCTCTTCGGCTCCCGGCTGGCCGCGCAGTACGACCTCGTGCGACGCCATCACGCCTTCACCGACGAGGAGCTGGCGGAGCTGGCGCGTCAGTCGGTACGGGGTTCAGCGGCGCCGGACGCGGTGCGGGCGGAGCTGCTGGCGGGCGTGGACGGCTGGCTGGCGAAGCCGGTGGGCTGACCGGCCGCCGGCCCGGTCCGCTCCCCGATCCCCCGCAGCACCGTGCGGGCCACCGACTCGGCGAACGCGTCGAGGGACTGCGGCGGCCCCCCGGTCTCCGTGGCCGCGTAGGCGAAGGCCCGCTGGGCGCAGGCCCCCAGCAGCAGGGACGCGGCCGCGTAGGTGTCGGCGTCGGCCCGCACCCGGCCCGCGGACTGTTCGGCGCGCAGATAGGCGTCCACCCCGCGGATCGGCACGTGGGGGCCGGTGCCCAGCTCCCGCATCGCCGCGTTGTGACGGTCCCTGAGCCGCGGCTCGGCGTAGAGGGACGCCGCGATCGGGAAGCTCTGCTCGTAGAAGAGGGCGGCTTCGCGGGCGATCTCGGTGAGGTTCCGCTCGACTGTCCGCTCCCCCTCCCCCGGGTCGGCGATCAGCCGCTTCAGGATTCCGTCGACCTTGGGCAGCCGTTCCTTCAGGACCACCACGAAGAGCTCTTCCTTGCTCGGGAAGTGTTTGTAGAGCGCGGCCTCCGAGCAGCCGGCGGCTTTCGCGATCTCCTTGGTGGTGGCGCGGGCCAGGCCGATGGTGAGCATCAGCCGGTGAGCGGCGTCGATGATGCGGGCGCGGGCCGGCTTCTGCTCCATGTGCACTCCAACGAACCTTGACGACCGGGTGAGTATTCACTCACTCTAGAGGTGAGTGAATACTTACCCACCCGAGGAGGGTGCGCAATGAGGCTCACAGTGTTCGGTGCGACAGGCGGTATCGGTCAGGAGATCGTCCGCCAGGCGGTGGCGGGAGGGCACGAGGTGACGGCGGTGGTGCGCGACCCCGCGCGGCTGCCGGTCCCGCTCTCCGAAGTGACGGTCCACACGGCGGCCCGGATCGACGACCCGGAGGCGCTGCGCGAGGCGGTCGCGGGCCGCGACGCGGTGCTCTCCGGTCTGGGCTCGCGGGGCCGGAAGGCCGGCGGGATCGCGGAGCGGCTGACCCGCGGGGTGCTGGCGGCGATGGAGGCGGAGGGGACGCGGCGGCTGCTCGTGGTGAGCGCGGCCCCGGTCGCGCCGGAGCCCGCCGACGACCCGCTGCTCGACCGGATCATGCTCTCGGCGATCGGGGCGATCCTCAAGGAGGTCTACACGGACCTCACCGCGATGGAAGCCGCACTCGCGGCCTCCGCGACGGACTGGACGTCCGTACGGCCCCCGAAGCTCACCAACGGCCCGCTGACGGGCACGTACCGGACGGTCCACGGCAGCAACCCGCGCAGCGGCCGGTCCATCTCCCGGGCCGACGTGGCGCACGCGATGCTGGCGCTGATCGACGACCCGGCGGCGGTGAAGCAGGGGGTGGGCGTGGCGTACTGAGCGGGCCGCCCGCTGCCGGGTCCGGCTACAGGGTCACGCCCACGGTCACCGGTTCGTTGACCAGCGTGACGCCGAAGGCCTCGTGGACCCCGGCGACGACCTCGCGGGCCAGGGCCAGCAGGTCGTCGGTGCCGGCGGCGCCCCGGTTGGTGAGGGCGAGCGTGTGCTTGGTGGAGATACGGGCCGGGCCGGTGCCGTATCCCTTGGTGAATCCGGCCCGGTCGATGAGCCAGGCCGCCGAGGTCTTGGTGCGTCCCCCGCCCGCGGGGAAGGCGGGGGGCGCCACCTCCGGCCCGAGCCGGTCCGCCACCCGGGCGAGGAAGGCCTCGTACTGCTCCGGGTCCAGGATCGGGTTGGTGAAGAACGAGCCGGCCGACCAGGTGTCGTGGTCCTCGGGATCGAGCACCATGCCCTTTCCGGCCCGGAGCCGGAGCACGGTTTCGCGGGCGGCGGCGGCGGGAACGCGCTCACCCTCCGCAACACCCATGGCACGGGCCGTCTCCGGGTACTTGAGGGGCGCGGACAGGCCGCCCGCCTCTTCCAGCCCGAAGCGGACCCGCAGCACCACGAAGCGGTCGGGTTCGGCCTTGAAACGGCTGTGCCGGTAAGAGAAGTCGCACTCGGCGTTCGGGATGGTGACGGTTTCACGGCTGTGCCGGTCGTAGGCGACGACCTCCGTGATGGTGGACGACACCTCCTGCCCGTACGCCCCGACGTTCTGGATCGGTGTCGCACCGGCGGAACCGGGGATTCCGGCCAGGCATTCGAGCCCGGCGAGACCGGCGTCCACGGTGCGGGCGACGGCGTCCGTCCAGATCTCTCCGGCGGCGAGTTCGAGCGTCGCGCCGTCCAGCACGAAGCCCTTGGTGGCGATGCGCAGGGCGGTGCCGTCGAAGCCCTTGTCACCGATGACCAGATTGCTGCCGCCGCCGATGACCAGGAGCGGGGTGCCGCTGTCGTCGGCCGCGCGTACGGCCTCGACCACTTCGGCGTCGGTCGTCGCGGTGAGGAGGCGGGTGGCGGGGCCGCCCAGCCGGAAGGTGGTCAGGGGGGCGAGGGGCGCGTCGTGGAGTTCCTGCACGGGGACAAGAGTACGGTCCGCTCCCCCACCACCCGGGCGGGGCCGCGGACCGTATCGGCGTGACAACCCCTCAGGCGGACACGGGGACCCGCGCCTCGGTCTGCTCCGCCTCCTGCGCCTGGGTGCTGCGACGGCCCGGGATCATCAGGGCGACGAGCCCGGCGAGAGCCACCACACCGGCGCCCAGCCAGACCGCGGGGACGGTGCCGTCCGTGAACTTCTGCGGGGGGCCGTAACCGCCCTGCGAGGAGAAGACCGTGGCGAGCAGGGCGACCCCGAGGGCTCCGCCGACCTCGCGCAGCGCGTTGTTGGCGCCGGAGGCGATGCCCTGTTCACCGGGGCGGACGCTGGACATCACCAGACTGGCGGCGGGGGCGAAGTACAGGGCCATTCCGACGCCGCCGACGATCAGGCCGGGCAGCTGCGAGGCGTAGGAGGCGTCGGGGGCGAGGGCCATGGCGAACAGGCCGAGGCCGACGGCCTGGAGGGCGAGCCCGGTCACGACCACGGGACGGCCGCCGAACCGGTCGGCGAGCACCCCGGCGATGGGCGCCACCAGCATCGGCATCCCGGTCCAGGGGAGCATCCGCAGACCCGCCTCGGTGGGCGAGTAGCCCAGCACGCCCTGGAGGAACTGGCTGAGCAGGAAGATCGAACCGAACATGCCGAGGAACATCAGCAGGCTGGCCATGTTGATCCCGAAGAACGCCCGGTTCCGGAAGAGCCGCATCGGCAGCATCGGGTGCTCGGCGTGGAAGCCGTGGTAGATGAACCCGCCGAGGAGAACACCGCCGGCGATGAGGGCGGTCAGGACGGTGGGGTCGGTCCAGCCGTCGGAGTTGGCGTTGACCAGGCCGTAGACGATCCCGAAGAGCCCGCCGCTGACCAGGAGGGTGCCGGGGATGTCGAGCCGGGAGTCCGGGGCGTACGACTCGGCCAGGCGCAGCCGGGCGAGCGGGAGCAGGATCAGGCCGATCGGAACGTTCAGCCAGAAGATCCACTGCCAGGAGAGGTGTTCGGTGAGGCTGCCGCCGACCAGTGGCCCACAGGCCACGGCGAGCCCGGTGACGGCGCCGAAGAGGCCCAGCGCGGCTCCGCGGCGGGCGGGCGGCACGGCGGCCGTGAGCAGGGTGAGCGTCAGCGGCATCATGATCGCCGCGCCCACGCCCTGGACCGCCCGGAAGGCGATCAGTTCGTTGATGCCGGGCGAGAGGGCGGCCGCGGCGGAGGCCGCGGTGAAGACGCTGAGCCCGATGGTGAAGAGTCTGCGTCTGCCGAACCGGTCACCGAGTGAGGCCCCGAGCATCAGCAGGACGGCGAAGGTGAGGGTGTACGCGTTCACCGTCCATTCGAGCTCTTCCAGCTCGCCGCCGAGGCTTTCGCGGATGGACGGCAGGGCGGTGGTGACGACGAGGTTGTCGAGGGCCGCCATGAAGCTGGCGACGCTGGTGATGACGAGGGCCCAGACCGCTCCCGAGCGGCCTTTCGTTTGCTGGGTCACTGCTCCCCCTGAGGGTTAGTTATTGATTACTAACTTTTCTGGACAGAAAAGCGGGCCGAACACGGGGTTCGCACGGTTCAGACCGTCGGCCTGGCGGACTGGTAGAACCCGGACCAGATCCGGTGACCGGCCGGATATCCGAGTGAGGTCAGGGTGTTGATGAGCATGCCGTAGGCGAGGAACGAGGTCGCCTCGTCGACATCGGCGCCGAGCGCGAGGGAGATGTCGTCGAACATCTCCAGCCAGCCGGCCCGCAACGACTCACCGAACTCGTGGTCACCGGCGGCCTCCGCCGCCGCGACGGCCGCGTACATCTGCATCTGCATCAGCAGCCGGTCGGGGTCGTCGACGATGAGGTGCTGATACGCGGCGGCCATGGCCCGCAACGCCTCTTCGCCGTCTAGCCCCTCGGCGGCCTCCGCGAAGACCTGGCGGGTGTCCACCAGGCACCTCTCGGCGGCGGCGAGGAACATGGCCTGCTTGTTGGGGAAGAGCCGGAAGAGATAGGGCTGCGAGACGCCCACGCGCCTGGCGATCACTTCGGTGGACGTCGCGCTGTACCCGCCGCGGGCGAACTCGGTGATCGCCGCCCGGATGACGCTTTCGCGCCGCTCGTCTGCACTCATCCTTACCATGCGAGCTAAGTTAGTACTCAATCACTAACTTGGTCAACCGGGAGGGCGCGGCCACTCATGTGCAACGCGGCCGCTCATGCGTAAGGGGCACGGCCCCATGGACCGTGCCCCTTACGACACCCGGCTCCGGACGGCGTCAGCCGAGCTGGACCACGGCGCGGGACATGCCCAGCACCTTCTTGTCGTCGCTCATCGCCGTCAGGTCGACCCGCACCCGCTTGTCGTCCAGCAGGGCGGCCACCTTGGCGCTGACCTCGATCAGGGCGCCCTTGTCGTCATTGGGCACGACGACCGGCTTGGTGAACCGCACCCCGTACTCGACGACCGCGCCGGGATCACCGGTCCAGTCCGTGACCACCCGGATCGCCTCGGCCATCGTGAACATGCCGTGCGCGATCACGTCCGGCAGTCCGACCTCGCGGGCGAACTTCTCGTTCCAGTGGATCGGGTTGAAGTCGCCGGAGGCGCCCGCGTACTGCACCAGCGTCGCCCGGGTGACCGGGAACGACTGCGCCGGCAGCTCCGTACCGACCTCGACCGACCCGTAGGTGACCTTCGCCGTCATCACGCCTCCTCGGCGGCACGCGCCACCAGCTTCGTCCACGCCGTCACGACATGCTCGCCGGACGCGTCGTGGACCTCGCCGCGGACGTCCAGGATGTCGTTGCCCGCCATGGACTTGACCGCCTCGATGGTCGACGTGACCGTCAGCAGGTCCCCCGCCCGCACCGGGCGGACGTAGACGAACTTCTGGTCGCCGTGCACCACCCGGCTGTAGTCCAGGCCCAGCTGCGGGTCCTGCACGACCTGCCCCGCGGCCTTGAAGGTGATCGAGAACACGAAGGTCGGCGGCGCGATCACATCGCTGTGACCGAGCGCCCTGGCCGCCTCGGGATCGACGTACGCGGGATTGGCGTCGCCGACCGCCTCGGCGAACTCCCGGATCTTCTCCCGGCCGACCTCGTAAGGCTCGGTGGGCGGATAGGTCCGCCCCACGAAGGACTGGTCGAGCGCCATGAGCTCGCAACCTCCTGATGAAAGACGAATGGGCCGAAGTACAGCCCTATACAACGACACGAGGCCGCCCCCAACGGGGACGGCCTCGTGTACGAGCCTGATTCAGCGCGTTTCGCGGTGCGCGGTGTGCGAGTTGCAGCGCGGGCAATGCTTCTTCATCTCAAGACGGTCCGGGTTGTTACGCCGGTTCTTCTTGGTGATGTAGTTCCGCTCCTTGCACTCCACGCAGGCCAGCGTGATCTTCGGGCGGACGTCGGTGGCAGCCACGTGAGTGCTCCTTGGACGGACGGTGGACGGATGAACGCAAAAAAAGAGTAGCCGATCGGAGGACCGACCCCACAATCGGCTACTGTTAGTAGCGGTGACCGGACTTGAACCGGTGACACAGCGATTATGAGCCGCTTGCTCTACCGACTGAGCTACACCGCTTTGATGACTGAGTCCCCCCGCCGAAGCGGGGTTTCCCGATCACCAGAGCCCCAATGCGGAATCGAACCGCAGACCTTCTCCTTACCATGGAGACGCTCTACCGACTGAGCTATTGGGGCGAGCGATGAAGACATTACACGCTCGGTCGCCGATCGCCCAAATCCGTTTCGAAGCCCCATCCCGAGCCCCCGATCGAGGCCGCTCGGAACCCTTGATCAGCCGCTCTTCCGGCACTTGATCAGCGGTTCGGCAGCCACCGGCCCACCTCCCGCACCACGCGTGCGCCCTGGTCCCACAGACCCCGCCGGGCGACACCGGTACGACTATTCAGCTCCTCCTCGAACCCGACACATCACACCCCTAGGCTCGACTCACTCTGCGTGATCCTGCCCCCTTCCCTGGAGCGCGATGCCCGACAGCCGGCCGCGGCCGCCAGACGACCACGCCGCCGACGCGGCCAACGGCCGGGAGAGCTCCGCACTGACGCTCTGCGGGGCCCGTCTCACCGACGGACGCACCGTGGACGTACGGCTCGCAGGCGGCCGCATCGAGGCCGTCGGCACCGCCGGCAGCCTCACCGCCCCCGGCGCGCGCGTCGATCTGCGCGGCCACCTGCTGCTGCCCGCGCCCGCCGAACCGCACGCCCACAGCGACACCGCGCTCACCGCCGACGGCGCCGGACCGGGCGCCCCGGGACCGGCCTCGCAACTCCCCGAGGAGATCCAGCGACGCGCCACCGAGGCCGCGTTGCTCCAACTCGGCCACGGCGCGACCGCACTCCGCTCCCACGTGCGGATCGGTGACGTACAGGGCCTCGCCGCCCTCGAAGCCGTCCTCCAGGCACGCCGCTCGCTGCGCGGACTCGCCGATCTGACCCCGGTCGCGGTCCCCCGGCTGCTCACCGGCGTCGCGGGCGCCGACGGCCTGGCCATGCTCCGCGACGCGGTCAAGATGGGGGCCGGCGCGGTCGGCGGCTGCCCCGACCTCGACCCCGACCCGACGGGGTACGCCGAAGCCGTCCTGGAGATCGCCGCAGAGTTCGGCTGCCCCGTCGACCTGCACACGGACAGTGACGACCCGGCCCGGCTGGCCCGGCTCGCGGCGATGGCGGGCGGACTGCGGCAAGGGGTCGCCATCGGCCCCTGCGGGGGTCTCTCGCGGCTCACCCGGGAGGCCGCGGGCCGCGCCGCCGACCAGCTCGCCGCCTCCGCGGTGACGGTGATCTGCCTGCCCCAGGGCGGCTGCTGCGGAGTGGAGCGCCGGGGCACCGCCCCCGTCCGGCTGCTGCGCGCGGCCGGGGTGCGGATCGCGGCGGGCAGCGGGGCGCTGCGGGACCTCGCCAACCCGGTCGGCCGCGGCGACCCGCTGGAGGCCGCCTTCCTGCTGGCCTCGCAGAGCGGGCTGCGGGCCGAACACGCCTACGCGGCGGTCTCCACGGAGGCCAGGCGCGCGATGGGGCTGCCCGAGGTGCGGATCGAGGCGGGCTTCCCGGCCGAACTGCTCGCCGTGCGCGGCGAACAGCTCACCGGGGTGCTCTCACTGGCGTACAGCCGGATCGTGGTGCACCGCGGCCGGGTGGTGGCCCGGACCAGCGCGGTACGCGAGTACTGCGACTCGGAGACGGGCGGCGGACCCGGGCTCCCCCGCCAGGGGAGGGCGGATTCCGGTCCCGGCGGCGGGCCCTGACCGCACCGCGGCACGCTCCGGCGTACGGTCGTGACCATGCGCATTGTCATCGCAGGTGGACATGGTCAGATCGCACTGCGGCTGGAGCGGTTGCTCGCCGCACGCGGGGACGAGGCGGCGGGCATCATCCGCGATCCCGGGCAGAGTGACGACCTCCGGGCGGTCGGCGCCGAACCGGTGGTCCTGGACCTCGAATCGGCCACCGTGGAGGAAACCGCGGAGGTGCTGCGCGGCGCCGACGCGGTGGTCTTCGCGGCCGGTGCGGGCCCCAACAGCGGCACCGCCCGCAAGGACACGGTGGACCGCGGGGCCGCGGTGCTCTTCGCGGACGCGGCGGAGCGGGCCGGGGTGCGGCGCTACGTCGTGGTCTCGTCCATGGGCGCCGACCCCGACCACCCCGGCGACGAGGTGTTCGACGCGTATCTGCGGGCCAAGGGTGCGGCGGACGCGTACGTGCGCTCCAGGACGGCGCTCGACTGGACGATCCTGCGCCCCGGAATGCTGACCAACGACGCGGGCAACGGCCAGGTGCTGCTCGCCGCGTCGACCGGCCGCGGCCCGGTGCCGCGCGACGACGTGGCGGCGACGATCATGGAGCTGCTGGACACCCCGGCGTCGGCGGGCCTGACGCTGGAGCTGATCTCGGGCAACGTGCCGGTGATGGTCGCGGTGAAGGACATCGCCGGGAACTGACGCGGGCACCGGGGACGGCGGATCCGCCGTCCCCGTCAGCCGCTCCGGTCAGCCGCCCGGTGCCGGACGTACGGTGATGCCGTGCCGCTCCAGCAGGGCGGCGGTGACCCCGTCGCCCTCCCGCAGCTCGCCGGCGAACGTACCGTCATAAACCTTGCCGCGCCCGCACGAAGGGCTGCGGGCCATCAGGAGCGCCTCGGTGCAGCCGGTCCGGCGCGCGGCCTCCAGCGCCCGCCCGGCGCCGTCGAGGAACGCCTCGGTCACGTCGTGCCCGGTGTCGTCCACGACGCGTGCACGGCCGTCCAGCACGTCGTGGCCGTCGCCGCCGACGATCTCGGCGGGACGGCGGGGCGTGGGCAGCCCGGCGGCGACCTCGGGGCAGAAGGACACGGCCCGGCGGTCGCCGATGGCCGCGGCCATCTCCGCGGAAGCCCTGCCCCGGCCGTCGAAGCGGCAGGGCACCCCTTGGAGACAGGCACTGACCAGCACGGATTCCATGTTCACGCCCCTCGCGACGGCACAACAGAGAAGGCCCCCGTCCGAGGACGAGGGCCTTGCTTTGTGGCGGCGCCAGGGTTCGAACCTGGGTAGGCTGAGCCGGCAGATTTACAGTCTGCTCCCTTTGGCCACTCGGGCACACCGCCAAGGGATGCTGCCGTGAGACCGTCTCTCGACGGCGCTCTGTGGCAACGACGTAAACGATACCTGATGCCTCGGGGTGCTACGCCACTGGATTGACCAGCGGCCCGGACGGGCGCGGGTGGCTAGGCTTTGGTGGGCGGCGTGGTGCCAGCGGGCCCCGCGGCCGCCCCGTAAGGACATCCCGTTTCCAGCACCCCGATACAAGGAGCCACACGTCATGGCCGACTCCAGTTTCGACATCGTCTCGAAGGTCGAGCGGCAGGAGGTCGACAACGCCCTCAACCAGGCCGCCAAGGAGATCTCGCAGCGTTACGACTTCAAGGGCACCGGCGCCGCGATCTCCTGGTCCGGCGAGAAGATCCTCATGGAGGCCAGCGGCGAGGAGCGGGTCAAGGCGATCCTCGACATCTTCCAGTCCAAGCTGATCAAGCGCGGCATCTCACTGAAGTCGCTGGACGTGGGCGAGCCCCAGCTGTCCGGCAAGGAGTACAAGCTCTTCGCCACCATCGAGGAGGGCATCTCCCAGGAGAACGCCAAGAAGGTCGCGAAGGTCATTCGTGACGAGGGCCCCAAGGGCGTCAAGGCGCTGGTCCAGGGTGACGAGCTGCGGGTCAGCTCGAAGAGCCGGGACGACCTTCAGGCCGTTCAGGCCCTGCTGAAGGGCCAGGACTTCGACTTCGCCGTGCAGTTCGCGAACTACCGGTAGGACGCGGCGGTCCGGGCGCGGAGCGGAATGCGTTCTTCCGCGCCCGGACGTCATGTCCGAATACCGCCGGTCGCGGCGGTGCGGGCGACGCAGACTGGTCCGTGGCGGCCGATGATCCGGCTGCCGGGCGGACGAGGAGAGGGACGAGCCATGACCATGTACGCGACGGTCGACAGCCCGCTGGGCGAACTGCTGCTGGTCGGCGAGAAGGCCGCGGGACCGGCCGGCGACGGGGTCGCCCTCGTCTCGCTCTCCCTGCCGGGCCAGAAGGGCGCGGCGGTCGTCCAGGACGGCTGGAGCCGCGATCCCGGAGCCTTCGCGGGAGTCGCCGCGCAGCTGCGGGAGTACTTCGAGGGCCGGCGGACCCGCTTCGACATCGTGCTCGCGGACGGCCGGGGCACCGAGTTCCAGCGCCGGGTGTGGGCCGCGCTGGACGGCGTCCCCTACGGGGAGACGGTGTCGTACGGGCAGATCGCCGAGCGGGTCGGCGCCTCCGGGGCGGGGGTACGGGCCGTGGGCACGGCGATCGGGCGCAACCCCCTGCTGGTCGTACGGCCGTGCCACCGGGTGATCGGCGCGGACGGGGCGCTGCGCGGCTACGCGGGCGGCCTGGAGCGCAAGGAGCGGCTCCTGGGGCTTGAGGGCGCCCTGGCGGTGAGCTGATGACCGGGCTCTTCCCCAGGCCGCGGGCGCAGGTCGCGCCGGGGGCCGTGCACGTCCCCGAGTGGCTGTCCGTGGAGCAGCAGCGGGAGTTGGTGGCGGCGTGCCGGGAGTGGGCGCGCGGGCCCGTGCCGCTGCGGCACACGGCGTTGCCGGGCGGTGGGGTGATGTCCGTACGGAGTGTGTGCCTGGGGTGGCACTGGCAGCCGTACCGGTACTCGCGTACGGCGGACGACGTGAACGGTGCGCCGGTCGCCCCGTTTCCGGAGTGGCTCGGGGAGTTGGGGCGGGCGGCCGTGGTGGCGGCGTACGGGCCGGAGGGCCCTGTGCGGGCGTACGCGCCGGACACCGCGCTGATCAATTTCTATGACGACGCGGCGCGGATGGGCATGCACCAGGACAAGGAGGAGCGGTCGGGTGCGCCCGTGGTGTCGCTGAGCATCGGTGACACCTGTGTCTTCCGCTTCGGGAACACGGAGAACCGGGGAAGGCCGTTCACGGACGTGGAGCTGGCCTCGGGGGATCTGTTCGTCTTCGGCGGGCCGTCGCATTTCGCGTTCCACGGGGTGCCGAGGATCCGGCCGGGTACGGCCGGTCCCGCGACAGGGATGAGCGGTGGTCGGCTCAATCTGACCCTGCGCGAGACCGGGCTGGGCGTCTGAACAATGGCCGCGTGTCAGCGGCGTTCGCGGGAGTTCCCGAAGAACAGGCGGTAGATGATCAGCAGGATCAGCGATCCGCCGATGGCCGCGACCCAGGTCTCCACGTCGACGAAGTCCTTGGATATGGGGCGGTCCAGGAACTTCGACGATATCCAGCCACCGAGGAAGGCGCCGACGATGCCGGTCAGGGTGGTCCCCACAAGGCCGCCGGGGTCGCGGCCCGGCAGCAGGATCTTGGCGATGACGCCGGCAATAAGTCCGAGAATGATCCAGGCAAAAATGCTCATGCGTGCGAACCTACCCGTCACTCGGTCTTGGAATCCAAGACGTTCGTGACGGTCGGCCGGTTGCGGTCCGCGGGTCGCGGACCGGTGTCTCGGGTTGTCCGGTTTGCCGCCCGGAGGGGGCTCCTACCAGCCGGCGAACTGCTCGTCGGTGCTGACGATCTCCTTGCCGAAGGGCATCAGCGAGACGGGGATCAGCTTGAAGTTCGCGATGCCCAGGGGGATGCCGATGATCGTGATGCACAGGGCGATTCCCGTGGTGATGTGCCCCAGCGCCAGCCACCAGCCGGCGAGGACCAGCCACAGGACGTTGCCCACGCAGGAGGGTGCGCCCGCGTCCCGGCGGTCGACGACACGGTGGCCGAAGGGCCACAGGGCGTAGACGCCGATGCGGAAGGCCGCGAGGCCGAACGGGATGCCGATGATCGTGATGCACAGCAGGAGGCCCGCGACAAGGTAGCCGAGGAACATCCAGAAGCCGCACAGGACCAGCCAAATGACGTTCAGAATGGTTTTCACGGACGATGACCTGCCATCTGCTCGAGTCGGGCAATGCGCTCCGCCATCGGCGGATGTGTCGAGAACATCTTGGACACGCCCTGCCCGGGGCGGAAGGGATTCGCGATCATCATGTGGCTCGCGGTCTCGATCCGCGGCTCGGGCGGCAGGGGAAGCTGCTTCGTGCCGGCGTCCAGCTTCCGCAGGGCGCTCGCCAGGGCCAGTGGGTCACCGGTCAGCCGGGCGCCCGAGGCGTCGGCCTCGTACTCGCGGGAACGGCTGACGGCCAGTTGGATGACGGAGGCGGCGAGCGGGCCCAGGATCATGATCAGCAGCATGCCGAGGATGCCGGGGCCCTCGTCGTCGTTGGAGCGGCCGACCGGGATCAGCCAGGCGAAGTTGACCAGGAACATGACGACGGAGGCGAGCGCTCCGGCGACGGACGAGATCAGGATGTCGCGGTTGTAGACGTGGCTGAGCTCGTGGCCGAGGACGCCGCGCAGCTCCCGTTCGTCCAGGATGCGCAGGATGCCCTCGGTGCAGCAGACCGCGGCGTTGCGCGGGTTGCGTCCGGTCGCGAAGGCGTTGGGGGCCTGCGTCGGGGAGATGTAGAGCCGCGGCATGGGCTGGCGGGCGGCGGTGGAGAGCTCACGGACCATGCGGTAGAGCTGGGGCGCCTCGAACTCGCTCACCGGGCGGGCCCGCATGGCGCGCAGCGCCAGCTTGTCGCTGTTCCAGTACGCGTAGGCGTTGGTGCCGACGGCTACCAGGAGCGCGACGATCAGGCCGGTACGTCCGAAGAAGCTGCCGATGAGGATGATGAGTGCGGACAGGCCCCCGAGGAGTACGGCGGTTCTCAGCCCGTTGTGCCGGCGGTGCACGGTACGCCCTCCAGGTGGTGCAAGCAGGGGGACCCTTTGATTGGTGGGTGCTCCACTCCCCAGTGGAGCTTCCCGTACTGGTCAACGCCAGGCGAGGAGAGCTAGTTCCCTTGTGCTTGCGGTCCGGTGCGCCCGTGGGACCGGGCCGCTCCGGCGGTTCGTGCCGGAGCGGGCCTTGGGCCGTACGGGTGGCGGCGTGCCCCGGGGTCAGCGCTGGACGGGGAGTTTCGCGAGTGCGAGGGCCTGGGGGTCGGGCTCGACCTCGCTGGTGCAGTGGGCGCAGCGGGAGGCGACGGCCGGGATCTCCGTGTAGCAGCGGGGGCAGTCGCGCAGGGCGGCCTTGATGTCGGCCTGCTCCTCGTCCTTCTTGGCCGTGAAGCGGTTCTGGACCTTGGCCATGGGCACGACGACACAGAAGTAGAGGACCGCGGCGGTGATGAGGAAGGCGATGGCGGCGCTGACGAAGAGTCCGTAGGGGAACGTCACGTCGTCGAACTTGAACTCGGCCTTGCTGAAGTCGCCGGTGCCACGGGTGATGAGGCCGATCAGCGGCACGATGAACGCGTTGCTGAACCCGGTGACGACTGCGGTGAACGCGGCTCCGACGGCGAGGCCGATCGCCATGGAGATCACGTTTCCGCGCAGGATGAATTCCTTGAACCCGTTCAGCACTGCTCTGGCTCCTCTGTGATGTCAACGCGGGGTGCGTCGTGTGCGGGCATGACCTTGCCCTGAGCGGGCTGCCGGGAGCAAGCCGATCCCGGATCCGCCGGAACGGGTACCGGACAGGTGTCGGCTGTCAGAACAGGTTGACGGCGGCGAACCTGAGGACGGTCTGCGGGGCGCCGGAGAGGGCGATCCCGGCGACGGCGGTGAGGACGATCGCGGCGGTCAGCGGGACCGGGGTCCGGTGCCGGGCGGCGGGCTGCGGCTGCTCCGTACCGTCCTGCGCGGGGCCGCGGAACAGGGCGGCGGTCCACTGGAGGTAGTAGTAGAGCGCGATCACGACGTTGACGGCCATGACGACGGCGAGCCAGCCGAGTCCGGCGTCGACGGCCGAGGAGAAGACGGTGACCTTGGCGAAGAGGCCGATGATGCCCGGCGGCAGTCCGGCCAGGCAGAGCAGGAAGAAGCCCATCGCGAGGGCGGCCAGGGGCCGGGTGGCGTAGAGGCCCCGGTAGTCGGCGATGCGGTTGCCGGGGTGGGTACGGGCGACCAGGGCGGCCACCGCGAACGCGCCGAGGTTCACGACGGCGTACATCAGGGCGTACGCGACGGTGGAGCCGATCTGCCGGTCGCCGGCGTACGCGGCCGCGGCGATCGGCACCAGGAGGTAGCCGGCCTGGGCGACGGACGACCAGGCGAGCAGGCGTACGGCGCTGCGGGCGCGGGTGGCGCTCTGGCGCAGCGCGGCGACGTTGCCGACGGTCATGGTGAGCGCGGCGAGGACGGCGAGGGCGGGGCCCCAGACGTCGGCGTAGGAGGGGAACGCGACCACGGTGACGAGGACGAGGCCGGAGAAGCCGACCGCCTTGCCGACGACCGAGAGGTAGGCGGCGATCGGCAGGGGGGCACCGACGTAGGTGTCGGGGACCCAGAAGTGGAAGGGCGCGGCGGCCGTCTTGAAGGCGAAGCCGACGAGGGTGAGGGCGACGCCCGCGCGGGCGAGGGTGGTGAGCTGCCCGGGGACGTCGTCGAGGCGGCCGGCGATCTCGGTGAGGTGGAGGGTGCCGGTCGCCGCGTAGACGAAGCTGACGCCGAGGAGCATCACGGCGGTCGCGACGACGGAGGACAGGAAGAACTTCAGCGCGGCCTCGGAGGAGCGCCGGTCGCCGCGCTTGATGCCGACGAGGGCGAACGCGGGCAGCGAGGCGACTTCGAGGGCGACGACGAGGGTGGCGAGGTCGCGGGCGGCGGGCAGCAGTGCGGCGCCCGCGGCGGAGGACAGCAGCAGGAACCAGAACTCGCCGGCCGGGAGCTTGCGGGTGTCGCCGAGCGAGAGCAGTGCGGTGAGCAGCGCTCCGCCGAGTACGAGGACCTGGATGATCAGGGTGAAGTGGTCGGCGGTGTAGCTGCAGGCGCGGGTGCCGGTGGTGAGGCAGAAGGTGGAGCGGTCGCCGTCGCGCAGCGGGATCAGGAGGGCGAGGGCGACGACGAGTCCGGCGACGGCTCCGTAGCCGAGGAGCGGTTTGCGTTCCCGGGGTACGAAGAGGTCGGCGACCAGGACGGCGAGGGCGACGGCCGCGACGGTGACCGGGGGCGCGATGGCGAGCCAGTCGACGGACTGGACGAGGCTGGTGGTGCTCTCGGCCGCTGTGGTCACGACTTGCCTCCTGCGAGGAGCTTCTGCACGGCCGGGTCGGTGAGGCCGAGGAGGACGGCGGGCCACAGGCCGGCCAGGACGGTGAGGGCGGCGAGGGGGGTCCAGGCGGCGAACTCGTGGTGCTGGATGTCGGGGATCCGGTGCGGTTCCTCGCGCTTGGCGCCCATGCAGACGCGGCGGACCAGGAGGAGCATGTACGCGGCGGTGAGCAGGGTGCCGAACGCGGCGACGGACATGAACGTCAGGAAGGCGGGGCGGTTCAGGCCGTCGGCCGGGTCGAAGGCGCCGAACAGGGTGAGCATCTCGCCCCAGAACCCGGCGAGGCCGGGCAGGCCCAGGGACGCGACGGCGGTGAACGCGAGGAGGCCGCCGAGGCGGGGCGCGCTGCCGTAGAGCGCGGCGCCGGTGGCGCCGGAGAGGGTGTCGAGGTCGGCGGTGCCGTACCGGTCCTTGACCGCGCCGACCAGGAAGAACAGCAGGCCGGTGATGAGCCCGTGGGCGATGTTGGCGAAGAGCGCGCCGTTGACGCCGGTGGGGGTCATGCTCGCGATGCCGAGGAGTACGAAGCCCATGTGGCCGACGGAGGAGTACGCGATCAGGCGTTTCAGGTCGCCCTTGGCGCCGGGCCGGACGAGGGCCAGGCAGGCGAGCGATCCGTAGATGATGCCGGCGACGGCGAAGGCCGCGAGCCAGGGCGCGAAGGTGTGCATGCCGTCGGGGGCGATCGGGAGCAGGATCCGGACGAACCCGTACGTGCCCATCTTCAGCAGGACGCCCGCGAGCAGGACGGAGCCGACGGTGGGGGCGGCGGTGTGGGCGTCCGGGAGCCAGCTGTGCAGCGGCCACATCGGGGTCTTGACCGCGAGTCCGATCCCGATCGCGAGGACGGCGGTGACCTGCACGGACGAGGTGAGGCCGCGGCCGTTGTCAGTGGCGAGTGCCACCATGTCGAAGGTGCCGCTCTTCAGTCCGATGAGGAGCAGGCCCAGCAGCATGACGACCGAGCCGAGCAGGGTGTAGAGGATGAACTTCCAGGCGGCGGCCTGCTTCCGCGCACCGCCCCAGCGGGCGATGAGGAAGTACATCGGGATGAGCACCATCTCGAACGCCAGGAAGAACAGCAGCAGATCGAGGACGGCGAAGGTCGCGAGGGTGCCGGACTCCAGGACGAGGATGAGCGTGACGAAGGCCTTCGGGGAGGGGCCCGTGGCCCGCGGCGTCAGCCGCTCGTGTTGGAGCTTGAAGTAGCTGTGGAGCGCGCAGAGGAAGGTCAGCAGCGCGGTCAGTACGAGAAGGGGGAGCGAGATGCCGTCGATGCCGAGATGGATGCGGACGTCGAGCGCCGGGATCCAGCTGATGTCGGTGGTGGCCTGCATCTTCGACGGGTGGTCGTGGTCGAAGCCGGCGGCCAGCACGAGCGTGGCGAGGAGGATCACGCCGGTGACGGTCACGCCGTGGCGGAGCACGGCCTGGTCGGGGTTCCTGCCCTTGAGCCCGGGCGGGGCCGGGAGCAGGGCCGCGACGGCTCCGAGGAGCGGGGCGGCGACGACGAACGCCAGAAGGAACTGCATCACGGATGCGCTGATATCGATCACGGTTCACGACCCGGCGTTGACGTTGGCGAAGACGACGGCGGCGACCGCCAGGACCAGGGAACCGGCGAGCAGTGCGCTGAGGTAGGTCTGCACGTTGCCGGTCTGGGCACGGCGGACGGCGGTGCCGAGCCAGCGTGCGCCGGTGGCGGAGCCGCGTACGTAGGTGTCGACGACCTCGCGGTCCAGGAAGCGGACGAGGCTCGCGGCGGCCTGGACGGGGCGGACGAACAGCGTCGCGTAGACGGCGTCCAGGTGGAAGCCGGCTGCCGCGTGGCGGTGGAGCGGGCCGAGCAGGAGCCGGCCGGGGTCGGCCGGGTCGGGGGCGTCACCGGCGTCTCCGTAGGCGGCGGTGTGGCTCTCCATGGCCTCGACCTCGATGAGGGCGGGTTCCGCTCCTGGGTGGGCGACGACGGAGCCCATGGGGGTCCGGGCGGCCAGTGCCGTGGTGTGGCGCCAGGCCCCGTAGGTGACCAGGCCGCCGACGAGGCCGACGCCGGTGGAGAGCACCGCGGTGGTCAGCGACGGGGTGAGGCGGTGGCCGTCGAACCAGTCGCCGATGACACCGACGGTGAGTCCGAGGGCGATGGTGGGGACGGCCAGCACCCAGAGGACCGAGGTCATGGCGGCGGGCTGCCTGCCGTGGTCGGGGGCCTCGGCGCCGCGGCCCCGGAAGACGAGGAGCCAGAGCCGGGTGGCGTACGCGGCGGTGAGGACGGCGGCCAGGAGTCCGGCGACGAGGACGGTCCAGCCGGCGGCGGCCGGGGCGACGTGGCGGTCGCCGAGGGCGGTGTGCTCGGCGGCGACGAGGACGGCTTCCTTGGAGAAGAAGCCGGCGAACGGCGGGATGGCGGCCAGCGCGAGGAGCGCGATGGTCATCGTCCAGTAGGCGTCGGGGATGCGCCTGGCCAGGCCGCCCATGCGGGACATGGCGGCCAGTGAGTTGGTGCCGGCGGCGTGGATGACGACGCCCGCGGCGAGGAAGAGGACGGCTTTGAACGCACCGTGCGAGAGGAGGTGGAAGACGGCGGCGCCCCGGTCGCCGACGGCCAGGGCGCCGGACATGTAGCCGAGCTGCCCGATCGTGGAGTAGGCGAGGACGCGCTTGATGTCGTCCTGGGCGAGGGCGGCGAGTCCGGAGCCGATCATCGTGACGGCGGCCATGACGGCGAGGACGACGAGCGCCGCGCCCGAGGCGGCGAACACGGGGAGCAGCCGGGCCACGAAGTAGATGCCGGCGGCGACCATCGTCGCGGCGTGGATCAGCGCGGACACGGGGGTGGGGCCGGCCATCGCGTCGGGCAGCCAGGTGTGCAGGGGAAACTGCGCGGACTTGCCCGCGACACCGGCGAGGAGGAGCAGGGCGATCACGGTGGGGTGGTCGAGGCCGCCGTGGGCGACGGAGCCCAGGATGCCGGTGATGCGGAAGGTGCCCGTGTCGGCGGCGAGGGCGAACAGGCCGATGAGGAAGGGGACGTCGCCGAGCTTGGTGACCAGGAAGGCCTTGAGGGAGGCCGCGCGGGCCTCTGGCGTCTCCCAGTAGTGGCCGACCAGGAAGTACGAGCAGATACCCATGATCTCCCAGCCGACCAGGAGCACCATCAGGTCGCCGGAGTAGACGACGAGCAGCATCGCGGAGGTGAAGAGGGAGACGAGGGCCGCGTACGAGGGGTAGCGGGGGTCGTCGCGCAGGTACGCGGTCGAGTAGATCTGCACGCAGCTCGCCACGAGGGCGACCAGGACGGCGACGAGGACCGCGAAGCCGTCGAGGTGCAGGGCGAGGTCGACCGGGACAGAGCCGGTGGGGGTGAGCTGGGTCGCGGCGTCGATGGCCCGGCCGCCGCCCTGGCGGGCCGCGACGACGGCCGCGATGACGAGGGAGGCGAGGGAGGGCAGTACCGCGAGCGGGCGGACGAATCCGGGGGCGCCGCGTCCGAGCAGGAGTCCGGCCGCCGCTCCCAGGAACGGGAGGAGGGGGACGAGGACGGCGAGGGTCGTGGTGGTCACGGGGTGGCCTCTGCCTTCTTTGCCTTCCCTGCCGGAGCAGTGGCCTGGTCTTCGGTGCCGGAGGCGGTGCCGTCGTCGTCACCGTCGTCGTCACCGTCCGGGAGGGTCTCGGCCTCGTCGGTCTCGGCGGTGTCGCGGAGTCGGTCGATGTCGGAGCTGCCGCGGTTGCGGTACACGGCGAGGACGATGGCCAGGCCGATGCCGATCTCCGCCGCCGCGATGGCGATGGTGAACAGGGTGAGGGCCTGGCCGGAGTGCAGGGCGTCGCGGAGCCACACGTCGAAGGCGACCAGGTTGAGGTTGACGGCGTTGAGCATCAGCTCGACGGACATCAGGACCAGGATCGCGTTGCGGCGCGCGAGCACTCCGTAGAGCCCGGTGCAGAAGAGGAGGACGGCGAGGACGGCGGGATAGGCGAGGTGCATCAGTTCTTGTCCTCTCGGCCCTTGCGGGACAGGACGACCGCGCCGACGAGGGCGGCGAGCAGGAGAACCGAGAGCGCCTCGAAGGGGAGCACCCAGTGCCGGAAGAGGAAGGCTCCGGTGGCCTCGGTGGACCCCTGGACCGGCCCGTCCAGCTCGATCCAGGTGGTGCGGAACGCGTCCACGACGACCCAGACGAGGGTGCCGGCGGCGGCGACGGCCACCGCGAGGGCGGGCAGGCGGTTCTCCGAATCGGCGTCCGGGGAACGGCCGATGGGGGCCCTGGTGAGCATCAGGCCGAACAGCAGGAGGACGACGACGGAACCGACGTAGATCAGTACCTGCACCCAGGCGATGAACTCCGCCGTGAGCAGGAGGTACTCGACGGCGAGGCCGCCGAGCGTCACGATCAGCCAGAGGGCCGCGTGCACCAGCTGTCTGGTCGTGACGGTGACGAGGGCCGCGCCGAGGGTGACGATCCCGGCCAGCACGAACGCGATCTCGATACCGGTC
Organism: Streptomyces sp. NPDC087428; assembly: GCF_044744085.1. NCBI lineage: Bacteria > Bacillati > Actinomycetota > Actinomycetes > Kitasatosporales > Streptomycetaceae > Streptomyces > Streptomyces sp. NPDC087428. Next base: position 69,272 of record NZ_JBIUXR010000020.1, on the reverse strand, counting down.
GGGGAGAGGAAGCCGGGGTGGCTCTCGGTGAGGCTGAAGACGGGTCCGGAGGCGCCCGGGGTGGTGGCGAGGGTGGTCGCGGTGGCGGTGATCACGCCCGGCCCTCCTGGTCCGTCGCGGTGGGATCGGCCGGGGCGGGCGGGCCGGCCGCGGCGGCCTCCTGCTCGCGCTGGGTCCGGAGCTTCTCCGCCGTCTTGCGGGCGGCGGCGATCTCCTTCGGTTCCTCGGCCGCCGGGTCGAGGGCCGGCGGCTCCGGCACCGTCCACATCCAGTCGCGGAGCTTGTCGCGCTCATGGGTGAGTTCGAGGATGTCCGTCTCCGCGTACTCGAACTCCGGTGACCAGAAGAGCGCGTCGAACGGGCACACCTCGATGCAGATCCCGCAGTACATGCAGAGCGAGAAGTCGATGGCGAAGCGGTCCAGCACATTGCGGCTCCGCTCGCGCCCGCCCGGGGCCGCGGCGGGCACCGTCTCCTTGTGGGAGTCGATGTAGATGCACCAGTCGGGGCACTCACGGGCGCAGAGCATGCAGACCGTGCAGTTCTCCTCGAACAGCGCGATGACGCCGCGGGAGCGGGGCGGCAGTTCGGGCTGCACGTCCGGGTACTGGGCGGTGACGGTCTTCTTCGTCATCGTCCGCAGGGTGACGGCGAGACCCTTGGCCAGGCCTGCGCCGGGGATCGGGGGCACTAGTTGATCGCCACCTTCACGATGCCGGTGAGCGCGATCTGCGCGAGAGCGAGCGGGATGAGGACGGTCCAGGCGAGCTTCTGCAGCTGGTCCTCGCGGAGGCGGGGATAGCTCACGCGCAGCCAGATGACGACGAAGGCGAGGACGGCGGTCTTCAGGAGCGTCCAGACCCAGCCCAGTCCGTCGGCGCCCAGCGGGCCGTGCCAGCCGCCGAGGAAGAGCACGGTGGTCAGTGCGCACAGCACGACGATGCCCGCGTACTCGGCGAGCAGGAACAGGGCGAAGCGGAGGCCGGTGTACTCGGTGTAGGCACCGAAGATGATCTCCGAGTCGGCGACCGGCATGTCGAAGGGCGGGCGCTGGAGTTCGGCGAGTCCGGCCACGAAGAAGACCAGGGCCCCGGTGATCTGCCAGGGCAGCCACCACCACTCGAAGGCGTCGAGGATGCCGGGGAGCGAGACCGTGCCGGCCGCCATCGCCACGGAGGCGGCGGCGAGCAGCATCGGCAGCTCGTACGCGAGCAGCTGAGCGGCGGTACGGAGACCGCCGAGCAGCGAGAACTTGTTGGCCGATGCCCAGCCCGCCATGAGCGAGCCGAGCACGCCGATGCCCATCACGGCGAGCACGAAGAAGATGCCCGCGTCGACGACCTGGCCGACCGCGCCCTCGCCGGGGCCGATCGGGACGGCGACGAGCACGAGGAGGTACGGGAGCAGCGCGACGGCGGGGGCGAGCTGGAAGACGCGGCGGTCGGCGTCGGCCGGGACGATGTCTTCCTTCTGCACGAACTTCACGCCGTCCGCGACGAGCTGGGCCCAGCCGTGGAAGCCACCGGCGTACATCGGGCCCAGGCGGCCCTGCATGTGGGCCATCACCTTGTGTTCGGTCTGGCCCACGACGAGGGGGACGACCATGAACACCGCGAACACGATGACGAGGCGGAGGGCGACGTCCAGTACGTCGTTCACTCGGTATCGCCTCCGGCGGGGGTGTCAGGGGTGTCGGGAGTCGCGGTGGTGCCGGGAGTTGGGGGGACGTTGTGCCACGGCGCGTCCGCGGTGGGAGCCGGGCCCGGGGGCGTCGGCGGCGCGAGCGGCTGCTGGCCCGCCGAACCGTCGCTCGCGCTGCGGGTGCGACGGGCCGGGCGGTCGCCCGCGGGCCTCGCCGTGCGGGCGGGACGGGCGGGGGCGGGCGGGAGCTGGCCCTTCAGCGGGCCCCATTCGTTCGGGTCGGGGACGCCGGGCGGCAGCATCGTGCGGCGCTTCGGGCCGCCGTGCTCCGACTCGCCCGGCTCCTTGGCACCCGGCCAGGCCTTGGCCACGCGGGCCGCCAGGACGAAGTCCTTGCGCAGGGGGTGGCCCTCGAAGCCCTCGGGCAGCAGCAGGGGGACCAGGTGCGGGTGGCCGTCGAAGGCGATGCCGAACATCTCGTGGGTCTCGCGCTCGTGCCAGCCGGCACCCGCGTAGACGCCGATCGCGCTGGGCAGCACGGCCGCCTCGTGCGGAACGGTCGTGCGGACCAGGAGCCGTCGGACCGCCGGACCGGGCGCGGAACGGTCGGGCAGTGCGGCGAGGTGGGCGCAGACCCGGAAGCCCGTGCCCGGTTCGTCCACGGCGCTCAGCCAGTCGAAATAGGTGCAGCCGAGCCCGTCACGCGCCGTTTCCAGCGCGGCGGTCCAGGAGGCGGGCGGCACGTCGACGGTCAGCAGGTCGTACGCCTGCTCCGCCGTGGCGTCCTCGCCGAAGATCTCGGTCACGGCGTCCGGCAGCCGGTCGTAGCTCTCGGCGGCGGTCACTTCGGCTCCTCCCCGGAGGCGTCCGGCGCGGACGGTGCCTGAGACGTCTCAGGTGCCTGAGGGGCCTGCGGTGCCTGAGGCGCCTGAGGGGCCTGCGGGGCGGCGACCAGTCCGCTGCGCAGCGCGGCGGTGGAGGGGCGGGTCGCGCCGTCGTTCGCGTAGCGCTCGCCCAGCGACTCGCGCGCGATCTTCTCCTGGAGCTTCAGGATGCCCTGGAGCAGGGCCTCCGGCCGGGGCGGGCAGCCGGGAACGTAGACGTCCACCGGGATGATCTGGTCGACGCCCTTCGTCACCGAGTACGAATCCCAGTACGGGCCGCCGCAGTTGGAGCAGGCGCCGAAGGAGATGACGTACTTGGGCTCGGGCATCTGCTCGTACAGCCGCTTCACCGCGGGGGCCATCTTGTCCGTCACCGTGCCGGAGACGATCATCAGGTCGGCCTGGCGGGGGCCCGGGGCGAACGGGATCACGCCGAGCCGGATGAAGTCGTGGCGCGCCATGGAGGCGGCGATGAACTCGATGGCGCAGCAGGCGAGTCCGAAGTTGAAGACCCACAGGCTGTAGCGGCGGCCCCAGTTGAGGACGACCTTCATCGGCTCGGGTGCGAGCCGGGACAGCACGCCCAGCCGCTTCGGCTCAGGAAGGAACGTGGGTACGGGATCGGCTGCGGGCACGGGTACGGAACCCGGCTCCGGCTCCGGTCCCGACTGCGGCTGACCGGCTGACGACGGGCTCGTCACGTCCATTCGAGGACGCCCTTCTTCCATGCGTAGAGCAGTCCCACGGCCAGGAAACCGAGGAAGATGAACATTTCCACCAGCGTCGTCGCGCCGTATCCGGGCGCGGCGAAGACGGTCGCCCACGGGAACAGGAAGATCGAGTCGACGGCGAAGACCACGTACAGGAACGCGTACACGTAGTAACGGACCTGGGTGTGGGCCCAGCCCTCCCCCACGGGGTCCACGCCGCACTCGTACGTGAGGAATTTCTCCGGCGTCGGGACCACGGGACGCATCAGGCGGCCGGTTCCGAAGGCGACGGCGACGAACAGCACCCCTACCACGGCGAGCAGTCCGACGACCGAGTAGCTGTGGAAGTACTCCGACGCGAGAACGGTCGGTCCCGGCAGGTCCGCAACGTCCGCCACGTCCGCCCCTCGCTCCCTCAAACCCGTCCGACGATCTGTACGCACGGGAGTCTAGGCCCTGTAAAGGAACGGTAAGCAGCCGCGTCGGACAACTGGTGGGGTTATCCCTACTTCATCGCCACCCATGAGCCCCATGGCGTCCGGGTGCCTCACCCGGCAGGCTGGGCATATGACCATGAGCCCCCAGGTACCCGACAACGACCGGCCGCCGCCCGTCCGCTTCGCCCTCGACGCGTGCACCTGGAAGGAGATCGCGCATCTCCTCGCCAACTTCCCGATGGCGGTCGTCGGGTTCGTCTACACGGTGATCATGGTCGCCGTCGGTGTGGGGCTCGCGGTCACGGTGGTCGGTCTGCCCCTGCTGGCCGCCGGGCTACAGGGTTCGCGGCTGCTCGGGCGGGCCGAGCGGGGCCGGGCGCGCGGGCTGCTCGGGGTGCGGATCGACGAGCCGAGTCCGATGGTCCTGGTCCGCCGGGAGGAGGGGTTCTTCTCCTGGCTGTGGTCGAGCCTGAAGGACCCGGTGGGCTGGCGCGCGGTGCTGTACTCCTTCGTCCGGCTGCCGTGGGGCGTGCTCACCTTCGTGGTGACGCTCGTGAGCCTCTTCGTCCTGTGGCCGGTGCTCCCCTTTACGGCGCGGTTCCTGTCCAACGCCGACCGGGGCATGGTGCGCGGGCTGCTGTCGCCCTCCGACGAGCTGGAACGCCGGATCGCCGAGCTGGAGTCGGACCGGGGCGTGGTCGTGGACACCGCCGCCGCCGACCTGCGCCGCATCGAACGCGACCTCCACGACGGCGCGCAGGCCCGCCTCGTCGCCCTCGCCATGGGGCTCGGGCTCGCGAAGGAGAAGCTGACCGACGACCCCGAGGCCGCCGCCCGGATGGTCGACGAGGCCCACGGCGAGGTCAAGGTCGCCCTCCAGGAACTCCGCGACCTCGCCCGCGGCATCCACCCCGCCGTCCTCACCGACCGCGGCCTCGACGCCGCCCTCTCCGCCATCGCCTCCCGCTGCACCGTCCCCGTGACGGTGGGGGTGGATCTGCCGGGGCGGCCGGCGCAGGCCATCGAGGGGATCGCGTACTTCACCGTGTCCGAACTGCTCCAGAACGTCAGCAAGCACAGCGGGGCGCGCACGGCGTCCGTCGATGTGTGGCGGACGGCGGACCGGCTGCTGATCCAGGTCACCGACGACGGACGGGGCGGGGCCTCGCTGGACGGCGGTACGGGGATGTCGGGGCTGGCCGAGCGGCTGGGCGCCGTCGACGGCCTGTTCGTCCTCGACTCCCCGCCCGGCGGCCCGACGACGGTCACCGCGGAACTGCCCTGGCGCGACCGGGACGACGAGAAGGGCGCGGCGGCGGCCGGCACGGGCCGGACCGCGCGGCCGAGCGGCGCTGAGAGCCGGGGCCGGGCCGGGGGTAGGGAAAACCCCCGGTCGGAGAGGGATACCGCCCTCATGGTGGGCGGCTCACCGCGACAGCACACTTGAAGTGCGCACACGAAGCGCGCACAGCGAGCGAACGCCCGAGCACGCACGCCCAGCGAGTACCCACAGTGAGTGCCCACAGCGAGTACGCACAGCAGACAGAGCCGGCCTCACGGACGCAGAAGAAACGGACGGAACCCATGGCCACGACATACGGACCCGGCAGACGGGACGATGATCGACCGGGAACCGGCTCCGGGGACCGCACCGCGCGCAGGCACTTCTTCCCGGCCTGGCTGCGCGCCCCCGTCGAGGCCCGGACCTGGCGCGAGTTCGCCTATCTGCTGCTGAGCCTGCCGATCAGCGTCGTGCTGTTCGCCTTCGCGGTCACCATGACGTCGTTGAGCGCGGGCCTGCTCATCACCTTCCTGGGGATTCCCGTCCTGGCCCTCGGCCTGACCGTGTGCCGCGGCTTCGGCACGATGGAGCGGGCCAGGGCCCGTGGCCTGCTGAAGCTGTACGTGCCCGCTCCCGCACCGGTACGGGGCCGGACCGGCGGTCTGATGTCCTGGGTCGGGGCGGTCCTGAAGAGCGGGGTGTCCTGGCGGCACCTGCTCTACGCGGTGCTGCACCTCCCGTGGGCGGTCTTCGCCTTCTGTGTGTCGCTGACGTTCTGGTCGTGGGGCTGGGCGGCCCTCACGTACCCGTTGTGGCACTGGGCCTTCCCGACGCACGTGGGAACCAGCGGCATCCAGCTGTACGGGGACGCCGGCCACCGGGTCTACCTGGACTCCTCCCTCGACCTGGCGGCGACCAGTGCCATCGGGCTGGTGATCGTCCTGATCAGCCCGTGGATCATCCGGGGCCTCGCCTCGGTGGACCGGCTGATGGTGGCCGGGCTGCTGAGTCCGTCGAAGCTGGCGACCCGGGTCACGGAGCTGGAGTCGGACCGGGGCGTGGTCGTGGACACGGCCGCCGCCGACCTGCGCCGCATCGAACGCGACCTCCACGACGGCGCGCAGGCCCGCCTCGTCGCCCTCGCCATGGATCTGGGGCTCGCGAAGGAGAAGCTGACCGACGACCCCGAGGCCGCCGCCCGGATGGTCGACGAGGCCCACGGCGAGGTCAAGGTCGCCCTCCAGGAACTCCGCGACCTCGCCCGCGGCATCCACCCCGCCGTCCTCACCGACCGCGGCCTCGACGCCGCCCTCTCCGCCATCGCCTCCCGCTGCACCGTCCCGGTCAACGTCGAGGTCGACCTCGACTCCCGGCCCGCGCAGGCCATCGAGGGCATCGCGTACTTCACCGTGTCGGAGCTGCTCCAGAACGTCAGCAAGCACGCCCACGCCACCCGCGCGTCCGTCGACGTGTGGCGGACGGCGGACCGGCTGATGCTCCAGGTCACCGACGACGGGCGCGGTGGCGCCGGCCTGACGTCGGGCAGCGGTCTCGCCGGTCTGACCGAGCGGCTGGACGCGGTGGACGGGATCCTGCTCGTCGAGTCCCCGGTGGGCGGCCCGACCAGGATCACCGCCGAGCTGCCCTGGCGCGGCTGACCACCCCCTCCCCCCCTCTCACCGGTCCACTTCCCCGGGGCGACGCAACCCTTCGAACGTCCTCGGCGTCACCGCCGATACTGGGATGCTGGATGCTGAACGGCATACGGGTGGGGAACAGCGAACAGTGGGGGAAGAGACGTCGTGGTGGAGGACAGGGTGCGTGTGGTCATCGCCGAGGATTCGGTGCTGCTCCGGGAAGGACTCACCCGGCTGCTGACCGATCTGGGTCATGACGTCGTGGCAGGGGTCGGGGACGCGGAGGCCCTGATCAAGACGGTGAGCGACCTCGCCGCGCAGGACGCGCTGCCCGATGTGGTGGTGGCCGACGTACGGATGCCGCCGACCCACACGGACGAGGGCGTGCGGGCCGCGGTGCGGCTGCGCAAGGAGTACCCGGGGATCGGGGTGCTGGTCCTTTCGCAGTACGTCGAGGAGCAGTACGCGACCGAGCTGCTGGCCGGGTCCAGCCGGGGCGTGGGGTATCTGCTGAAGGACCGGGTCGCCGAGGTCCGGGAGTTCGTGGACGCGGTGGTGCGGGTGGCGCAGGGCGGTACGGCGCTGGACCCCGAGGTGGTGGCGCAGTTGCTGGGCCGGAGCCGTAAGCAGGACGTGCTGGCCGGGCTGACGCCCCGTGAGCGCGAGGTCCTCGGCCTGATGGCGGAGGGGCGGACGAACTCGGCGGTGGCCAAGCAGCTGGTGGTGAGCGACGGCGCGGTGGAGAAGCACGTGAGCAACATCTTCCAGAAGCTCGGGCTGTCCCCCAGCGTGGGCGACCACCGGCGGGTGCTGGCCGTGCTGACCTATCTGAATTCCTGATGCCGGCCCGCGTTCCCGAGGAAGGACCGAGTCTCTGATTCCGGTCTGAATCCCTGCTGCCGGGGCCAACTATCTGACACTCTGTCAGATAGTTGCCGGGGCGGTCCCGGCGGCGTCCGGACCCGAGAGCCGGACAGGGAAGCCGGCGACTCGCTCCACGCCCTCTCCAGCGAGGGTCCGACGCGGAACCGGGCGGCTGATGAATCATGACGGAACAGCGCCGAAAAGCGTCTCAACATGCCGTCCATCATGTGATCGGCCAGAGGAAGGCGACCCTTACAGACGTAGGGTGGGGCCTGGGACCGCCGGCGGGCCGGATGGTTCCGAGCCGCCGCGCCGAGGGAGGTCCAGTAAGTGACCAGCCAGGTCAGTAGCCCAGCCGAACAGGCCGATGAGGCCAGTGAGGCGCTCGTGGGGGGACAGCGTGCCCCCCAGTCCGCAGCAGGCAACGGGGACAAAGAGATCCGCCGTCTGGACCGGGTGATCATCCGTTTCGCGGGTGACTCCGGTGACGGTATGCAGCTCACGGGTGACCGGTTCACCTCGGAGACCGCTTCCTTCGGGAACGACCTCTCCACCCTGCCGAACTTCCCCGCCGAGATCCGGGCCCCCGCAGGCACCCTGCCGGGTGTGTCGTCGTTCCAGTTGCATTTCGCCGACCACGACATCCTGACCCCCGGCGACGCGCCCAACGTGCTCGTCGCGATGAACCCGGCCGCACTCAGGGCGAATATCGCCGATGTGCCGCGCGGCGCCGAAATCATCGTGAACACCGATGAGTTCACCAAGCGGCCGATGGCCAAGGTCGGGTATCTGACCAGCCCGCTGGAGGACGGCTCGCTGGAGGCGTACAACGTCCATCCGGTGCCGCTGACCACCCTCACCATCGAGGCGCTGAAGGAGTTCGGGCTCCCCCGCAAGGAGGCCGAGCGCTCCAAGAACATGTTCGCGCTCGGGCTGCTCTCCTGGATGTACCACCGGCCGACCGAGGGAACCGAGACCTTCCTGCGGGCCAAGTTCGCCAAGAAGCCGCAGATCGCCGAGGCGAACGTGACCGCGTTCCGGGCCGGCTGGAACTTCGGGGAGACCACCGAGGACTTCGCGGTCAGCTACGAGGTGGCCCCGGCCTCCCAGGCCTTCCCCACCGGCACGTACCGCAACATCTCGGGGAACCTCGCACTGTCCTACGGGCTGATCGCCGCGGGCCGGCAGGCGGACCTGCCGGTCTACCTGGGCTCGTACCCCATCACCCCGGCCTCCGACATCCTGCACGAGCTGTCGAAGCACAAGAACTTCGGTGTGCGGACCTTCCAGGCCGAGGACGAGATCGCGGGCATCGGTGCCGCGCTGGGCGCCGCGTTCGGCGGTGCGCTCGGGGTGACGACCACGTCGGGACCGGGGGTGGCGCTGAAGTCGGAGACCATCGGGCTCGCCGTCTCCCTCGAACTGCCGCTGCTGATCATCGACATCCAGCGCGGCGGCCCCTCCACCGGCCTGCCCACCAAGACCGAACAGGCCGACCTGCTCCAGGCGATGTTCGGGCGCAACGGCGAGGCCCCGGTGCCGATCGTGGCTCCGAGGACCCCGGCGGACTGCTTCGACGCGGCGCTCGACGCCGCCCGGATCGCCCTGACGTACCGCACCCCGGTCTTCCTCCTCTCCGACGGCTACCTGGCCAACGGCTCCGAGCCCTGGCGCATCCCGGAGGTCGGCGGGCTTCCGGACCTGCGCGTCCAGTTCGCCGGCGGCCCGAACCACGAGCTGGCCGACGGCACCGAGGTCTTCTGGCCGTACAAGCGCGATCCGCAGACCCTGGCCCGCCCCTGGGCGGTCCCCGGCACCCCCGGCCTCGAACACCGCATCGGCGGCATCGAGAAGCAGGACGGCACCGGCAACATCTCCTACGACCCCGCCAACCACGACTTCATGGTCCGCACCCGGCAGGCCAAGATCGACGGCATCGAGGTCCCGGACGTGGAGGTCGACGACCCCGCACAGGCCCGGACGCTGGTCCTGGGCTGGGGCTCCACCTACGGGCCCATCACCGCCGCCGTGCGCCGGCTGCGCGCCGCCGGGCACCCCATCGCCCAGGCACATGTGCGCCATATCAATCCGTTCCCGCGGAATCTCGGCGAGGTGCTGAAGCGTTACGACAAGGTGGTCGTCCCGGAGATGAACCTCGGGCAGCTGGCCATGCTCATCCGGGCCAAGTACCTGGTGGACGCGCAGAGTTACACCCAGGTCAACGGCATGCCGTTCAAGGCCGAGCAGCTCGCGACGGCCCTCAAGGAGGCCATCGATGCCTGAGACCAACGAACTCCTCCAGCCCTCGGCAGGAACCGGGGCCGCAGCCGAGACCGAGACCGAGACCAACGAACTCCTTCAGCTGGTGCCGAAGTCCGAGGCCAAGCAGTCGATGAAGGACTTCAAGTCCGACCAGGAAGTGCGCTGGTGCCCCGGCTGCGGCGACTACGCGGTCCTCGCCGCCGTGCAGGGCTTCATGCCCGAACTGGGTCTGGCGAAGGAGAACATCGTCTTCGTCTCCGGCATCGGCTGCTCGTCCCGCTTCCCGTACTACATGAACACCTACGGGATGCACTCGATCCACGGCCGCGCCCCGGCCATCGCCACCGGACTCGCCTCCTCCCGGCGGGACCTGTCCGTCTGGGTGGTCACCGGTGACGGCGACGCGCTCTCCATCGGCGGCAACCACCTCATCCACGCCCTGCGCCGGAACGTCAACCTGAAGATCCTCCTCTTCAACAACCGGATCTACGGGCTCACCAAGGGCCAGTACTCCCCGACCTCCGAGGTCGGGAAGATCACCAAGTCGACGCCGATGGGATCGCTGGACGCCCCCTTCAACCCGGTGTCGCTGGCGATCGGCGCGGAGGCGTCCTTCGTCGCCCGCACGGTCGACTCCGACCGCAAGCACCTCACGAGCGTGCTGCGCGCGGCGGCCGACCACCCCGGCACGGCGCTGGTGGAGATCTACCAGAACTGCAACATCTTCAACGACGGCGCGTTCGAGGTCCTCAAGGACCGGGAGCAGGCCCAGGAGGCCGTGATCCGGCTGGAGCACGGGCAGCCGATCCTCTTCGGCACCGACAGCGCCAAGGGCGTCGTCAGGGATCCGCGGACGGGCGATCTGTCGGTGGTCGAGGTCACCGAGGAGAACCGCTCGCAGATCCTCGTCCACGACGCGCACGCCGCCAGCCCGAACACCGCGTTCGCGCTGTCCCGGCTCGCCGACCCGGACACCCTGCACCACACCCCGATCGGGGTGCTGCGCAGCGTCGAACGGCCGGTCTACGACACCCTGATGGCGGAGCAGCTGGACGCCGCCGTCGAGCGGGACGGCAAGGGCGACCTGGGCGCGCTGCTCGCGGGCAACGACAACTGGACCGTGGTCGGGTAACACCGCCGTCCGCCCCGTCCGGCGATGCGGAGCGGCCTCCGGGAGTACACCCCGGGGGCCGCTTCCGCGTTGCCGAACGGCTGACTTTCCGGGCGTCCGGCGATTGCGGGCCGGGCTCCGGCCGGCATCCGCGCACCATGTGGCCATGACCCTGGACCGCCCGGCCTACCGCATCAAACGGCACCTGCTCGGCAAACCGCTGACCACCGAGCACATCAGCGACGAGAAGCTGAACAACCGGACGGCTCTCGGGGTGCTCGCCTCCGACTGCATCAGCTCGTCCGCGTACGGCTCCGAGGAGATGCTCCGGGTCCTCGTGCCCGTCGTCGGCGCCGCCGCGTTCACGATGATCATGCCGGTGACCTTCGCGATCCTGCTGGTCCTGCTGCTGCTGACGCTCTGTTACAGCGATGTGGTGATGATCTACACCCGGGCGGGCGGGTCGTACGTCGTCGCCCGGGAGAACTTCGGGCCGAACGTCGCGCAGATCGCCGCCGTGGCGCTGCTCGTCGACTACATCGTCACCGTCGCCGTACAGGTCTCGGCCGGCACCAACGCCCTCATCTCGCTCGCCCATCTGGCCGGCAACCAGTTCACCGGCCTCGACCACCTCCAGCTGCCGGTCTCCGTCGGCGTGATCGTGATCCTCGCGTACGGGAACCTGCGCGGGGTCCGCGAGGCGGGGCGGCTCTTCGCGCTGCCCGCCTACCTGTTCATGGCCGCCGTCGGCCTGATACTGGCCGCCTCCGCGGTGCGCGGGCTCACCGGCGGGCTGCCGCACGCCGATCTGCACGCCGCCGGGGTCGTGCCGCTCGGCACGCCGGGCGACGGCTGGCTCTACGGCGCCTCGCTCTTCATCGTGCTGCGCTCGTTCGCCAACGGCGGCTCGTCCCTCACGGGGCTCGAAGCGATCTCCAACGGCATCTCCGCGTTCCGTGAGCCCCAGGGCCGCAACGCGCGCCGCACCCTCGTCGCCATGAGCGTGATCCTCGGCATCCTCGTACTCGGTGTCTCCACGCTGGCGCACTACACCCATGCCGTCCCGTACACGGACGGCACGCCGACCGTCATCGCGCAGGAGGCCCACCTCGCCTTCGGCAGCGGGGCCGTCGGCACGGTCGGGCTGGTCTTCGTGCAGCTGGCGACCGCGCTGGTCCTCTACACGGGCGCCAACACCCCGTTCACCGGCTTCCCCTACCTGGCCAGCTTCGTCGCCGAGGACCGGTTCCTGCCGCGGGTGCTGACCCGGCGCGGGCACCGCCTCGCGTTCTCCAACGGCATCATCGCGCTGACCGTCGTCTCCCTGGCACTGCTCCTGGCGACCGGCGCCAGCGTGGACAAGCTCGTGGCGCTGTACGCGATCGGCGTGTTCACCGCGTTCACCATGGCGGGGGCCGGCCTCACCGTCTACCACCTGAGGCGCCGGGACCGGTACCGCAGGGCGAAGGTCACGCTCAACGGGCTCGCGGCGGTGACCTCGGCCGCCGTCGTGCTGATCTTCGCGGTCACCAAGTTCACCGAGGGCGCCTGGCTGGTCGTGGTGGTCTTCCCGCTGGGGGTGTGGACGCTCATGCGGATCAACCGCGAGTACCGGCGCGAGGCCGCCGCGCTCCAGGGCATCCAGGCCCCGGGCGCGGACCGGGCGGTGTACAGCCGCCACCTGGTCCTCGTCCTGGTCGAGGCGCTCGACCTGGCGACGCTGATGTCGCTGCGGTACGCCCATGAGCTGCGGCCCGACGAGATCCGGGCGGTGCACTTCGCGATCGACGAGGAGTACGCCAGGCGGCTGGCCGCCCGCTGGGAGGAGACGGCCGCCACGGCCGTCCCGCTGGAGCTGGTGGCGTGTCCGGACCGGCGGCTGCGCCACGCGATGAAGGAGCTCGCGTACCGCAGCACCGAGGACGGCGAGACCTGGCTGACGGTCCTGGTGCCCCGGCGGACGTACAGCAACGCGCTCGGGAAGCTGCTGCACCGGGGCACGGGCGAGAAGATGGGGAAGACGCTGACGCAGCTGCCGCACGTCGTGGTGACGATCCTGCCCTTCGACGTCTCGCGGGCGCTGCGGGCCATGGAGGAGCGGCACCGGAACCGGGCGGGCTGACCCGCCCGGCACCCGGCCCGGGGCCGTCCGGGTGGCCCCTCAGCCGGAACCCCGGTCGCTCGCGTCGTACGCGGCGCGCGCCGCGGCCACCGCGTCCAGCTGCCGTTCCGACCAGCGCGCCAGGCCCCACACCTGCTCGGCGGCCTCCCGGCCCATCGCGGTGAGCGTGTAGTCCACCCGTGGCGGGATGACCGGCTTGGCGTCCCGGTCCACGAAGCCGTCGCGCTCCAGCGTCCGGAGCGTCTGCGACAGCATCTTCTCGCTGACCCCGCCGACCTCGCGGCGCAGCTCGCTGAAGCGGAACGAGCGCTCCAGCAGGGCGGCGAGCACCAGGACCCCCCAGCGGCTGGTGACGTGTTCGAGCACCACCCGGGAGGGACACAGCGGCTCCCGCGCACTCGGTTCCCACGCGGTCAGCTCGCGCACGGTCGGCCGGCGCTCATCCGGCTGCCTCTCCACGCTACTTACGCTCATACCAGTACCTTACTTCAAAGTGGGTACTTTCTTTTGGTTAGTGCTGCCTTTAGGGTGAGTAACAGAACGCACGAACGGAACATAAGCACCTAAAGAGGAGCAACACTCATGAGCATCGTCGTCACCGGAGCCACCGGAGAGCTCGGCCGGCTGGTCATCGACCAGCTGCTGACCACCACGCCCGCCGACGGGATCGCCGCCGTCGTCCGCGACAAGGAGAAGGCGGCAGGCCTGGCCGCCCGCGGCGTCGAGCTCCGGATCGCCGACTACAACCGGCCGGAGACCCTGACCGGCGCCTTCCGCGCCGGTGACCGGGTCCTGCTGATCTCCGGCAGCGAGGTCGGCAGCCGGGTCCCGCAGCACGCCGCCGTCATCGACGCGGCCAAGGCGGCGGGCGTGGCGCAGCTCGCGTACACGGGCGTCCTGGGCGGCCCCGACGCGGACTTCCTGCTGGCCGACGAGCACAAGGCGACCGAGGAGCTGATCCTCGGCTCCGGGCTGCCGTACACCTTCCTGCGCAACGGCTGGTACACCGAGAACCACACGGCCAACCTGGCGCCCGTGCTGGCCCACGGCGCCGTCGTGACCAACGCGGGCGAGGGCAGGGTCGCCTCCGCGCCCCGCGCGGACTACGCCGCCGCGGCCGCCGCGGTACTGACCGGCGAGGGCCACCTGGGCAAGGCCTACGAGCTGAGCGGCGACGTCGCCTGGTCGTTCGAGGAGTACGCCGCCGAGGTCGCCAAGGCGTCCGGCAAGGAGATCGTCCACAACGACGTCCCGGCCGCCGCGCACCAGGAGATCCTGGTCGGCGCCGGTCTGCCCGCGGACTTCGCCGCGATCCTGGTGGACGTGGACGAGGCGACGCGGCGCGGACGGCTCGCCGGCACCAGCGGTGACCTGGCCCGGCTGATCGGCCGCCCGACGACCCCGCTCGCCGAGACCGTCGCCGAGGCGGTCGCCCAGCAGTAGCGGAACACCCGGCGGAAGCCGGGGCGGCAGGGGTGCGCACCAGGGCCCCGGACCCGCGTCATGACCGTCTGGCGATACGGCAATGACACCGGGCCCGGCCGGGGTTACCTTCGTCTGGCCGGCGAAGCGCCGGCGCGCACCTGCCGGGAGGGCTCGTGAAGGGGACGAACGAACAGCGGACCGGGCTCCTGTCCGGATTCGCCGCCTACGGGCTGTGGGGTCTGGTCCCGCTCTTCTGGCCGCTGCTGAAGCCGTCCGGCGCGGTCGAGATCCTCGCCCACCGCATGGTCTGGTCGCTCGGCGTCGTCGGCATCGCGCTCCTCGCGCTGCGCCGCTGGTCCTGGATCGGCGCACTGCTGCGGCAGCCGCGGAAGCTGGCGCTGATCACCGTCGCCGCGATCGTCATAAGCATCAACTGGGGCCTGTACATCTGGTCCGTGAACCACGGCCACGTCGTCGAGGCCTCCCTCGGCTACTTCATCAACCCGCTGGTCACCATCGCCATGGGTGTCCTGCTCCTGGGCGAACGGCTGCGCCCCGTGCAGTGGGTGGCGGTCGGCACCGGCGTCGCGTCGGTGCTCGTGCTGGCGATCGGCTACGGGCAGCCGCCGTGGATCTCGCTGGTCCTGGCGTGCTCCTTCGCGACGTACGGCCTGATGAAGAAGAAGGTCAACATGGGCGGCCTGGAGTCGCTCGCCGCCGAGACCGCGGTGGTGTTCGTGCCCGCGCTCGGCTATCTGCTGTGGCTGGGCGCGCGGGGCGAGTCGACCTTCCTCTCCGGGGGCGCCGGTCACGGGGCGCTGCTCGCCTCGACGGGGGTGGTGACGGCCTTGCCGCTGATCCTGTTCGGGGCCGCGGCGATCCGCGTACCGCTCTCGACGCTCGGTCTGCTCCAGTACCTGGCCCCGGTCTTCCAGTTCATCCTGGGAATCGTGTACTTCCACGAGGCGATGCCGCCCGAGCGGTGGGCCGGCTTCGGTCTGGTCTGGCTGGCACTCACGCTGCTGACCTGGGACGCGCTGCGGACGTCGCGGCGCACACGGACGCAGGTGCTGGCCGCGCGGCAGGCCGCGGCGGAGTCGGCAGAGCCCGCCGCGGACGATTCCGCTTCCCCTCCCCCTCCCTCTTCCGCGGTGACGACCCCGACGCCACGACCCGCACCATGACCGCACCGCGACGCACACCGCGACGCACACCGCACAATAATTGACTCAGTTGCTTTTTTAACTCGGTTACGTTTCTATGGATCGCAACGGAAACGGCAACCGAGGAGTACGCGTGCCCAAGCCCCCGACCACCGTGCTGATCACCGGAGCCGGGCCGACCGGCCTGACCCTGGCCGTCGATCTGGCCCGGCGGGACATCGACGTGCGGATCATCGACAAGTCCCCGCAGTTCCCGCGCAGTTCCCGGGCCAAAGGCCCCAACCCCCGCTCCCTGGAGGTCCTGGCGGACCTCGGTGTCGTCGAACAGGTGCTGGCCGCCGGATCTCCGCCGCTGTCGATGCGCAAGTACCGCGGCGCGGAGGTGATCGCCGACACCGACCCGTACGCGACGGCCCGCCCGGCCCCGGACACCCCCTACGACCGCCCGTGGCTGATCGCCCAGTGGCACCTGGAGGAGATCCTGCGCGCCCGGCTCGCGGAGTACGGCGTACGGGTCGAGCTCGGCGCCGAACTCGTGGGGCTGACCCAGGACGACGACTCGGTGACGGCGTCCCTGGCCGGCGGCCGGGAGATCGAGGCCCGGTACCTGGTGGGCTGCGACGGCGGCCACAGCACGGTGCGCAAGCTGCTGGGCGTCCCGTTCGAGGGGAAGACGAACGAGGAGCAGGTGATGGTCTGCGGCGACGTCGAGGCGGAGGGGCCGGACCGCGGCGTCTGGCACCAGTGGTTCGACGAGGACGGCGGCGTGATGCTCTGCCCGATCCCCGGCACCCGGTCGGGCTGGTGGTTCCAGGCCGCCCCCGAGAAGGACGCCGCCGGCCGTCCCGTGCCCCCGTCGCTGGAGAGCTTCCAGCGGCTCTTCGCCCGGCACTCCGGACGGCCCGGCGGCCTCCTCTCGCGGGCCACCCTGCTCTCCACCTACCGGGTCAACGAGCGCATGGCGGAGCGCTACCGGGTGGGCCGGGCGTTCCTGGCCGGTGACGCCGCGCACGTGCACTCCGTCGCGGGCGGGCTGGGCATGAACACCGGCATCCAGGACGCGTTCAACCTCGGCTGGAAGCTGGCCCGGGTCGCCGCCGGCCGGGCGGCGCCGGAGCTGCTCGACACGTACGAGGAGGAGCGGCTGCCGATCGCCGCCCGCACCCTGGACATCACCGCGGAGCGGCTGCGGGTCACGCTGGAGGCGATCAAGCAGCCGGGGGGCGGCCTGGACTCGGCGGTCACCCCGCAGACCTACGGCCTGGGCGACGGCTACCGCTGGAGCTCCCTGGCCCCCGCCGGCGGCACCGCCCGGCTGCGCGCGGGCGACCGCGCGCCGGACGCGCCCTGCCGCGACGCGGCCACCGGAGCGCCCCGCCGGCTGTTCGAGGCCTTCGCCGGACCGCACTTCACCCTGCTCGGCTTCGGCGCGGGCACCGCACAGGCCCTGCGGGAGGCAACCGCGGCACACGGCGACGAGCTGCGGGCGCACACGGTGACCTCGGCGGACGAGGCGGACCGGGCAACCGGGTCGGCCGGGGCCGCCGCGCGGGGCGGGCTGTCCGACGACGGTGGCCTGGCCCGCTCGGCGTACGGCATCGGGCCGGACGAGGACGACGTACTCGTCCTGATCCGCCCGGACAACCACGTGGCACTGATCGCCCCGGCCGGGGACCACCGGGCCGTCGCGGAGTACCTGAAGGGTGCGGCATTGGAGCGGGCTTGAGCGCGTCGCGGCGGGCGTCCCCCGGATGACCCGCTGCTTATATTTTCCTCACACCTTATGACCCGACCCCTGCGCACGTCCGGGACGCCCCGGACGCTCCTGCGTACCGCGACCGCCACCGCCGCCCTGTCCGCCGTGTCCGTCCTCGCCTGCGGGATCGCTCCCCACGCGGTCGCGGACGACACGGTGGTGACCGTCCATCAGGACGGACTCGGCCCCGACGGCCCCTGGCTCCGCCTCCAGGAAACGACCCCGGAGCGGGACCCGGGGGTCCAGGAGGTCTCCCCGAAGCCCGACCCGGTCCATCTGAACGGCAGCCTGCGCCTGGCCATCGCGGCCGGGCAACAGGCCCAGGCCGCGCACTACTTCAACGCGACGTGGACGCCGGAGCCGATGCGGCCGCTGCTGGACGCGGGCCTCTCGTACTGGGCGTACACGGCGTCCGAGGGCTCCAGCGTCACCAACATCGGCGCCAACCTGCAGCTCCCGGCCTCCTGCGGCGGCTTCACCACCCTGTCGTTCGAACCCGGCACCAACACGGACGTACAGGGCGCCGCGCTGAAGCCGGACACCTGGCAGAAGTACCGGCTCACCGGCGACTCCGTGATGCGGACCTCTCGGGCGGTGGCGGGCATCCCGGCCGGCGGGGACGCCCCGCTGTCGCACTTCGTCACGGCGTGCGAGGGGGCGTACGGGGTGATCGCCAACATCGGCCGGCTCGGCGACCCGAACGGCACGCTGAACACGTACGTCGACAACATCACCGCCAAGGGCACCACCTGGGACTTCGCCGTCACCGGCCGGGCCTCGGCGGCGCTCACGCTCCCCGAGGAGATCAGGGCGGGAGACGGCCCCCGCCCGGCGGACGTCTCCTACACCGACCCGGCGGACGGCCCCGAGTACCAGGGCATCGGCACGCGTCTGACCCTCAAGGGACCGGCCGGGCTGGCGCCGGACCAGCTGACCGTCATGTCCGAGGGCTCCTCGGTCCCCCTGACCCGGCAGACGGACGGATCGCTCACCGGCGAACTGCGGACCAGCCTCCGGGCCGGCGCCACGCTGGAGCCCGGCGGCAAGGCCGGGGCCGCGTTCACCCTGGCCGCGGCGGAGGGCGCGCCGACCGGGCGGCTCGACGTGACGACCGAACTGACCGTCACCGTCGGCGGCACGGACGGTCCGGTGGGGACGGGTGTGAGCGCCACGGGCCACAGCCGGATCACCGCCGACAAGGGGCCGGGCCCCTCGCCCTCCCCCACGCACCCCCACCACCCCAGGCCGACCCCGCCCGGCGGCGGACACGGTGACGGACACGGTGACGGGCACTGGGGCGGTCACGGCAACGGCGGCGCGCCCCTGCCGAACGGCCCGGTCGACGCGGGTGACGGTTCCACCGCCCTGGCCGGCTCCGGCTCCGACGGCCTCTCCGGTCCCGGTCTGGCGATCGGCGCGGCCGGGCTGCTGGCGGCCGTCGCCGCCGCTGTCGGCGGGCTCCGCACCGCGCGGCGCCGGCGCGGTTGAGTACCCGCCTCCCGCGTGAGCGGCCGCCCCGGCGGTCGTTCCCGCGCCGGACCGCGGCGGCCGGGCTGGTCCCGGCCGCCGCGGCGGCGCTGGTCCTGCTGCCGGGCTCCCCGCTCGCGGAGCCCGGCACCGGGACCGCCCCCCGGTCCGGCCCCGCGTCCACGGCGGCGCCCCTCCCCGCCGCCCGTCCCGTCCGCATCGACATCCCCGGACTCCGGGTCAGCGCACCCCTGGTGGGCCTGACCCTGGACGACCGGGGCAGGCTCGGCGTGCCCGACCCGGCGGACCGCAACCTGGCCGGCTGGTACCGGGACGGCGTGACGCCGGGGTCCCCCGGCAACGCGATCGTGGTGGCCCACGTCGACACCCCCACGGGCCCGGCCGCCTTCGCCGGGCTCGACGCGCTGCCGCCCGGCGCCACCGTGGACGTCCGCCGCGCGGACCGGAGGATCGCGACCTTCCGCATCTACGCCACCGAGGAGTACGAGAAGAGCGACTTCCCCAGCACCCGCGTCTACGGCCCGACGAAGGACGCCCAGCTCCGCCTGCTCACCTGTGGCGGCGCCTACGACCGCGGCGCGGGCGGCTACCAGTCCAACGTGGTGGCCTTCGCCCGGCTGGTGTCAGTCCGGCCGGGCTGAGGATTCCGCCACGCCCGAACACCAATTCGACCCCACCGTGGGGTCGTCCGGGTAAGAATGGCGCCATGCCTCTCGACTGGAAGATCGTCATCGACGCCGCCGACCCGCACGCCCAGGCCGGCTTCTGGGCCGAGGCCCTCGGCTACGAGATCGAGGACAACAGCCCCTTGGTCGAACGCCTCCTGGGACTCGGAGCCGTACCGGAGGCGATCACGACGACCGCGCACGGCCGGAAGGCCTGGCGCGACCTGGCGGCGGCCCGGCACCCGGACGACCCGTTCGAGCAGGAGAGCGGAACGGGCCTCGGGCGCCGCCTGCTGTTCCAGCGCGTCCCCGAGTCCAAGACGGTGAAGAACCGCCTCCACCTGGACGTGCACGCCGGACCGGACCGCCGCGACGCGGAGGTGGCCCGGCTGGAGGGGCTGGGCGCGAAGGTGCTCCGCGAGGTCGCGGAACAGGGCGGGACATGGACCCTGATGAGCGACCCGGAGGACAACGAGTTCTGCGTCCAGTAGGCGCGCCCCCTCGCACGGCCCGGAACGCGCGCGTTCTACGGCTGCGCCTGCCACTCCTCCGACAGCAGCCCCAGCACGACCTCGTCCGCGAAGGCGCCGTACACCCACGCCGAACGGCGCAGGGTGCCCTCCAGGGTGAATCCGGCCCTGGCCGCGGCCTTGATCATCGGGAGGTTGTCCGAGAGGGTCTCGATCTGGAGCCGCCGCAGACCCCGCACCACGAATCCGTAGTGGCACAGGGCGCGCACGACGTCGGTTCCGAGATCGCGGCCCCGGAAGTCGGGCCGCAGCGAAATCCCCAGGTGCGCCGCCCTGTTGTGGCCGTCGATGCCCCACAGCAGCGCCTCACCGGCCAGCTCCCCCGCGGAGAGCTCAACCACCGAGAAGCACGCCGCGTCGTCGGAGGGTTCACCGATCGCGTAGGGGGAGTGCTCCGAACCCGGCGCGATGGGCTGCCAGGGCCGGGAGTCGGCGCGTGAGCGTGTCACCACGTCGTCGTACAACTCGGACTGGAGGACCTGGACATCACTTGCGTGGCGGGCTCTGAGCCCGATGTTTCCGCTGCTGATCACCCGGCAGTCCTATCCGAAGGGCGGCGGGCGGACAATCCAATTTCGCGGCGTCCCCCGGCGGGCGCCGGGAGCCGACCGTTTACGCTCGGCCCATGCCTCTCCCACCCGCGTACGCTCTCGTCGCCACGGACCTGGACGGCACCCTGCTGCGCGGCGACGCCACCGTGAGCCCGCGCACCCGCGCCGCGCTCGGCCTCGCCACCGCCGCCGGGGCCCGCCACCTGGTGGCCACCGGCCGACCGGTGCCTGCCGTACGGGAGTTGTTCGCCGCGCTGGGGTACCGGGGGCTCGCCGTCTGCGGGCAGGGAACGCAGGTGTACGACGCCGGAACCGGCCGCATGATCCGTGCGGTCGGCCTGGACCGGGAGGCGGCCGCCACCGCGCTCGGCAAGATAGAGGCCCAGGTGGGGCAGGTCTTCGCCGCGGTGGACCAGGACGGGATCGACGGCGAGACGCTGATCGAGCCGGGCTTCCCCATGCCGCGCCCCCCGCTGTCGGCCCGCCGCACGCGCCACCGCGACGAACTGTGGGCGGCTCCGGTCATCAAGGTGCTGATCCGCCACCCGGAGCTCGACGACGACGCACTGGCGGCCGCCGCCCACGCGGCCGTCGGGGATCTGGCGACCGTCACGCTGTCCGGGCCGGGCACGGTCGAGCTCCAGCCGTACGGCATCGACAAGGGCGCCGGGATCGCGGTCGTCGCCGAGCACCTGGGGCTGGACCCGGCGACCGCGATCGCCTTCGGTGACATGCCGAACGACCTGCCGATGTTCCGCCGGTGCGGGTACGGGGTGGCGATGGCCAACGCCCATCCGCTCCTGCGGACCGCGGCGGACGAGGTGACCCTGTCCCACGAGGACGACGGGGTCGCGGTCGTCCTGGAGCGGGTCTTCGGCCGACCGGGTCAGCGGGTGGCGACAGCCAGGCTGACCACGTAGTGCTCCTCGACGGTCCCGTCCGGGAAGACCTCGGCCAGCACCTCGCGCTCCTCGGCGAGAAAGGCTTCCGTCGCCTCCTTGCCGAGGACCAGGAAGTCGGAGTAGCTGGCGAGGTTGGCGAGATGCGTGTCGAGCGGAACGGTCCGGGTCCACGGCACGTGCCGGTGGACGAAGCCGAGTCCGGCCGGCAGCCGGCGGAACCGGGCCAGGGGGTCGTGCGGGCTGTCCTCGGCGCCGAAGAGGCGGCGCAGGCGCGCGTCCTGGCCGGCGATCCAGCCGAGGGTGCTGTCCGAGTCGTTCCACCAGAGGGCGAGCGCACCACCGGGGCGCAGGACCCGGAGGGCTTCCGGGACGGATGTGCGCTGATCGGTCCAGTGCCAGGCCTGTGCGTAGGTGATGACGTCGACGGAGGCGGAGGCCAGCGGCAGGTGGTCGCCGTCCCCGATCACGAGGGGGACCTCGGGCAGGCCGAGACGGAACTGCGCGGCCATCCCGGGGCCCGGTTCGACAGCGATGACGTGCGCGCCGCGGTCCCGGAGAAGCCGCGTCGCCAGACCGGTGCCCGCCCCGACGTCCGCGACGCGCGCGCCTTCCCACGGGCGGCCGGTCAGTTCCGCGACCGCGTCGAGCAGTTCGGGCGGGTACGAAGGGCGGTTCGCGGCGTACGCGGCGGCGGCCGTGTCGAACGAGCGGGCCTGCGAGGTGATGGTCATACGGACATTGTTGACGGCCACGGGTACGCGGCGCCGTGCTTTTCGCGCCTTCCCCGGCAGGGTCAGGAGCGGCCGTGACCGGGCCGGTCCTCGTCGGGGCCGGGCACGGCCAGCAGGAATTCGGCGCCGCCCTCGAGCATCCGCGCCACCTCGGCCGAGCGCGGGAGCATCGTCTTCTCGTAGCCGCGCACCGCGTCGTCGACGGTGGCGGAGCGTACGAGTGAGAGCGCGAGCTCGCTGGCGTCGAGCATGGCGAGGTTGACGCCGACGCCCAGCGGCGGCATGAGGTGTGCGGCGTCCCCGAGGAGTGTCACGCCGGGCGAGTGCTCCCAGGTGTGCGGCACCGGCAGGGCGAGGATCGGGCGATCGACGTAGGGGCCGTCGTTGTCGGTGATCATCCGGAGCACCTCCGGTGACCAGCCCGCGAACTCGCCGAGCAGCCGCGCGCGGATGCCCTCGGTGTCCTCGGGGCGCAGCCCCGCCGCGGCGGTCCAGTCCAATGGGGCGCGCCGCATGATGTAGACGCGCAGGTGGCCGCCGCTGTTGCGCTGCGCGAACAGGCCGCGCTCCCCGTCGGCGGCGTGGGCGCTGCCGTTCCCGACCAGTGCGGCGAGTTCGGGGTGGGCGGTGTCCACGGCGTCGAACCGCGCCTCCAGGAAGCCGACCCCCGTGTAGTGCGGTGTCGCGGGCGACAGCGCGGCGCGGACGCGGGAGAAGGCGCCGTCCGCACCGATCACGAGATCGGCCTCCGCGGCCGTCCCGTCGGTGAACGTCAGCGTGCGCGGTCCGCCGGCCGCTCCGCTCACCGACTCGAGAGCGCGACCCCACCGGACCGTCCCCGGTGCGAGCGAGCGCAGCAGGAGATCGCGCAGCTGTCCGCGGTCGATCTCGGGGCGGGCGGTTTCGCCCTCGTCCGGGACGTGGTGGGCGATCATGCCCCCGGCCGGGTCCAGTTGGCGCATCTCCTGCCCCTCGAACCGGGCGAGTGCGAGGAACTCCTCCAGCAGGCCGGCCTCGCGGAGGGCGAGTTGGCCGTCGTCCTCGTGCAGGTCGAGCGAGCCTCCCTGGTTCCGGGAGGTCCGGTCCGGATCGCGGTCGTACACGGTCACCGCCATGCCGTGCCGCTGGAGGACGCGTGCGCAGGTCAGGCCTCCCGGACCTGCGCCGATGATGCCGATGCGGGCGTCGGCGGGCGTCGGACTGTTCATGGTGGGTTCCTCTCGTCGGCGGGGTTCCGGTGACGCCGCGGCGCGGCGATGTCCGGTGTCGCGGCCCGATCGGCGGCGACCCCTGTCGGTACCCAGCAAAGCAGGAACGAGTGAATAACTGCAACCATTACAGTTTCTGCTTCATTCCACCCATGGGGTACAGTGGGCGCCATGCCCGAGACTCCGACCGTTGGCCGCCGCGAGCGCAAGAAGGCCGCGACCAGGCAGGCCATCGCCGACGCCGCCCTGGAACTCTTCCTGGAGCACGGATTCGAACAGGTGAGCGTCCGAGATGTCGCGGAGAAGGCCGACGTGTCGACGACGACCCTCTTCGCGCACTTCCCGGGCAAGGAGGCGCTGGTCTTCGACCGCGAGGCGGAGGTCGAGGCCGAGCTGATCGCCGCCGTCCGCGATCGGCCCGCGGGCCAGGACGTGGTCGAAGCGCTCCGCGCTCACGCCCTGAGGTCCTGGGTGCGGGTGGCGTCGGATCCGCGCCGGGACCGGTTCACCGCACTGGTGGACGGGACGCCCGCGCTGCGCGAGTACTGGGAACGCATGTGGATGCGGCACGCGGGCGCGCTCGGCGCGGCCATCGCGGCGGAACTCGGCCGGGAGGCCGACGATCTCGCGTGCTCGGCCCTCGCGCGGTTCGTCCTGGAGGTCCCGGCCCTGGCCATGGCCGGACACGATCCGCGTGCCTCCGTGGACACGGTGTTCGATCTGCTCACGCACGGCTGGCAGTCGTCACAGCCCGGCTCCGGGGACACGGCCGCGGAGCGCCGGAAGAGCTGACACGGCCGGCCGGACCGGCTCCGGTCCGGCCGGGGATCGCGCGAGCGCTCAGGCAACCGCCCCCATCGACCGCAGCACACGGTCGACCAGCGCCGCCACCGCCTCCGGGTCCTGCATCGGCTTGCGCAGCAGGTGCCGGTAGTAGACCGGGCCGTACAGCATCTCCACCGCCAGCCGCAGATCGGCGCCCGGCGGGATCCGGCCCCGTTCCTGAGCGACGCGCAGCCGGGTGACCACCTCTTCGAAGCGGGGTTCGATCAGCTGGGTGCGGACCGTTTCCGCCAGTTCGTCGTCGTGGTGGATCTCGGAGAGTATGCCGGCGTACGCGGGGCCGAAGGGCGGCACGGAGAGCACGGCGACCGCGCCGTTCACATGGGTCCGCAGGTCCGCGGCGATGTCATCGGTGTCGGTGGGCGGGTTGCCCTGGACCAGCGCCTCCGTGAACGCCTCCAGCAGGACCGCGCTCTTCGACGGCCACCAGCGGTAGATCGTCTTCTTGCTGACACCCGCCCGTGCCGCGATGGCCTCGACGGTGACGCGGCCGTACCCCTTCTCCGTACAGAGGGCGAGGGCCGCGTCCAGGGTCGCCCTGCGTGAGCTCTCGCTGCGGCGCAGTGAACTCGGCGATGTGATCATTCGGTGAGCATAGGGCCGTTCGAGCCAATCGTTGTTGACAGTCCGTCGCCAGAAGTCGAACAATGCTCAGGCGGAAACGGAACGTAGCGTGTCGGCTCGTTCCCACCCTTCGCACCGTTCGTGCCGTTCGTGCCGCGACGAGCCGATCGGGGGACGGCTCGCCCGGCCGACGGTACGGGTGAGAGCCCCGGCCGCCCTCAGGCCGTGATGTCCTTCGCCGTGAAACGCGCCCAGGCCGCCGAGCCGAACACCGCCGCGTACAGCCCCTGGAGCTCCAGGTTCCTCACCAGGTCGTCCCAGTAGACCGGGGCGCGCAGCAGGTCCGCGAAGGACAGCCAGTAGTGCGGGAAGAGGTACGGGTGAATCCCGTGCAGCTGCGGAATGGTGTCCACGATCTGCACCGTGATCAGGACCCCGACCGTCGCCGCCATGGCCGCGATGCCGCTGTTGGTGAGGGTCGAGACGAACAGTCCGAGCGCCGCGAAGCCGATCAGCGACACCGCGACCGCCACCGCGACCAGCACCGCCCTGAACAGGCCCTCACCGAAGCCGATCCGGGTGCCGGAGATCGTCGTGACGTCGCCGACGGGGAACAGCAGCGCGCCCACGGCCAGCGCGGACGCCGCCACGACCAGGGTCGCGATCAGGCAGAAGGCCAGCGTGGTGGCGTACTTGGCGAGCAGCAGCCTGGTCCGGCCGGCCGGTGCGACCAGCAGATAGCGCAGCGTTCCCGCGTTGGCCTCGCCCGCGACGGAGTCCCCCGCGATGACGCCCACCGCCATCGGGAGGAAGACCGGGAGCGTCGCGGCGAGGGAGGCGAAGACCAGGAAGAGGCCGTTGTTCGTCACCTGGGAGAGGAACGCGGGCCCGGCCCCGCCCTCGCCGGGACCGGCCGGTGAGCCGTCCGCCGTCTCGATCCGGACCGCGATCCCGATCAGTACGGGGACGGCGGCCAGCACCCCGAGCAGGGCGAGGGTGCGCCAGCGGCGCAGGGTGGTGGTCAGTTCGGAGCGGAGGATGCCGAGCGTCCACAGCGGGTTGCGCCGGAGCGGGAGGGCCTCCTCGCGTACCTGTTCAGCCTGCGACATCGAATCCCTCTCCGGTGAGCGCGACGAAGGCGTCCTCCAGGGAGGCCCGTTCGACGCCGAAGGACCTGACCCGTACTCCGCCGTGCACCAGGGCGGCGTTCAGGTCGGCGAGTTCGGCGGAGCCCGGCGGGGCGTCGGCCCGTACCCGGTCCCCGTCGAGGGTGAGCCCGGTGACTCCGTGTTCCTTCAGGACGCGGGCGGCCGCGGCCGGGTCCGGGGTGGTGACGGCGAGCCGGCCGCGGGTGCCCGCCGCGAGGTCGGCGACCGGGCCCTGGATGAGCAGCCTGCCCCGTGCCATGACCGCCGCGTGCGTGCAGACCTGCTCGATCTCGTCCAGGAGGTGGGAGGAGAGGAAGACCGTGGTGCCCTCGGCCGCCAGCTCCCGGACCAGGGTGCGGATCTCCCTCATGCCCTGCGGGTCCAGGCCGTTGGTCGGCTCGTCCAGGACGAGCAGCCGGCGGGGCCGGAGCAGGGCCGCGGCCAGGCCGAGCCGCTGCTTCATGCCCAGCGAGTACGCCCGTGCCTTCTTGCCGCCCGCGACGGCCAGGCCGACCCGCTCCAGGGCGCCGTCGACGCGGGCGCGGCGGGTGCGCGGATCGGCGGTCGGGTCGGCGCGGTCGTAGCGCAGCAGGTTGTCCCGGCCGCTCAGGAACCCGTACAGCGCGGGCCCCTCGATCAGCGCGCCGACGTGCGGGAGCACGGTGCGGGCCGCGTCCGGCATGGGGCGGCCCAGGACCCTCACCGTGCCGGACGTCGGGTCGATCAGCCCCATCAGCATCCGGATGGTGGTGGTCTTCCCGGAGCCGTTGGGGCCGAGGAAGCCGAAGACGCTGCCGCCGGGGACGGTGAGGTCGAGCCCGTCGACGGCGAGCTGGCCGCCCCGGTACCGCTTGGTCAGGCCCCGGGTCTCGATCACGGGCGCCGCGTCCGCCGCCGGCCGTGGGCCGTTCACGGTCCCGGGGCCGGTCACCGGCTCGGTCTCGGTCATGCGTACTCCCCAGGGGTTCGCCGGAGCGGATGCGCGGCGGCGGGCGCCGGACCGCGTCCGCCCCGCCGTACGGAGGCTACGGCGGGGCGGACGCGTGGTGCACGCGTGGGCGACGGTGTCGCGTGACAGGGACTGCCGGGTCACCCGACGGGCTGCTCAGCCGGCGTTGTCCGCCGCCTTCACCAGCGCGTCCTTCGTGACCGCGCCGACGTACATCCGGCCGTCATCGGTCATCAGCGCGTTGACCAGGCGGGTCTTGAAGACCGTGCCCGAGCCGAACTTCCCGGTGACCTTGTCACCGAACGAGTCCAGGAGCCCCTGTACCTCCGCCGGTACGTCGCCCGACGCCTTCGAGGGGATGCCGGTGCCGCCGGGGGTCTTGATCTCGGCGATCGCGGTCCAGCCCTTGCCGATCACGTTCATGTCCTTGAGCGCGCCCAGGCCGCCCTCGGCCTTCTCCGCCTTCCGGGCCTCCGCACGGCTTCCGGCACCGTCCGCCTCGGTGACCTCGGCGCCCTTGGGCGGGGTGAAGGAGAACGAGGACGCGTCGGGCTTGCCGAAGTCGACGGAGGTGAACCCCGCGTCGACCGCCGCCTTGCCGCCGCTGCTGGGCCGGAGCGTGAACTTGAGCGGCACGCCGGTCTTCGCGTCCACCGCGACGGTGATCGAACCGATCGTGGAGCCGCTCTGCTCGGGCTTGATGACCAGCCGGTACGCGTCGCGGCCCGCGACCTGCGCGGTGCCCCCGACCGTCACGGACGTGGTGCCGTCGGCGGCCTTGAGGGCCTGCTCGGCGAAGGCCTTCGGGGTGGTCGGTACGCCGTCCGGGGCCGGGTGCTCGCCGCGCTTCGTCGCGCCCCCCGCCTTCTCCTTCGCGTGGTAGACCGCGTTCGACTTGCTGTCGTACGCCCAGACCTGGTCACCGTTGTGGATGAGGCTGTACTCGGACGCGTTGTCCAGGACGGACACCCGCTGCCGGTCGGGGCCGTCGGCGGCCACCCGGAGGGTGTGCGTGCCGGACGCCAGCTCCGTCAGCTTCGCCTGCGGGTCGGCGCTCGACGCGCCCTTGTCCCCCGCGTCGTCCGGGATGAAGGAGCCGGCCAGGCCGTCGAGGGACGGGATGCCGAGGTCGGTGCTGATCTTCACCGTGCCGGACAGCTGCTGCGTGTCCGAGGCGGCGATCTTCTCGATGAGTTCCTGTGCGCTGATCTCCGGCAGATCGGGGTCGCCCGAGCTCGCGAGCGCCGGGACCAGCCCGATCGTCGCGGCCGCCACGCCCGCCACCGCTACCGGGACGATGTAGCGCACCGCCTTCCGGCGGCCCGCGACGGTGCCCGTGGTGCCGTGCGGGGCCGTGTTGCCGGTGCCCGCGCTGTCGTTCGGTGCCATGTGTGCCCTACCTCCGTGGTCGGCGGCTTCCGTCGGGATGCACTCGTCCACTCCGTGCCGCCATTGTCACCCGTTTTGGTCAGGAGTGGTTGTTCTCCATCTGACCAAATCGGGCGGCCTGAAGCGTCAGCCCGGGGGAGCAACTCCGCGTACCTCTTCGGTATGACACCGAGGGGCTGTCGCCCCACCGACCCGTAGGGGACGGCGAGCAGACCGCGTCCGCCATCCGACCGAAGGTCACCCGACAGGCTCTCAGCCCGCGCGGTGCACCACGGCGTCGCACATCTCTTCCAGCGCGGACTTGGCGTAACAGCCGGGCAGCGGCGCCAGCGTGGCCCGCGCCTCCTGCGCGTACCGGATGGTGTCGTGCCGGGCCTGGTCGAGCGCCGGGTGGGCGCGCAGCCGGCGCAGCGCCTCCGCGAGCCGGCCGCCGTCGGTCAGGTCGCCGTCCAGCAGCTCGACGAGCTCCAGGTCGTCCGGCTTGCCGTCGGCCTCGGCCTGCGCCCTCAGATGGAGCACGGGCAGCGTCGGGATGCCTTCGAGGAGGTCGGTGCCGGGGGTCTTGCCGGACTCGTGGGAGTCGGAGGCGATGTCGAGGACGTCGTCGGCGAGCTGGAAGGCGACGCCGAGCCGTTCGCCGTACTGGGTGAGGGTGTCGGTCGCCGAATCACCGGCACCGGCCATCATCGCGCCGAACCGGCAGGCCACGGCGACCAGCGAACCGGTCTTGCCGCGCATCACCTCGAGGTAGTGGTCGACCGGGTCGCGGCCGTCGCGCGGCCCCGCCGTCTCCAGGATCTGGCCGGTGACCAGGCGCTCGAACGCCTCCGCCTGGATGCGCACCGCCTCGGGGCCGAGGTCGGCCAGGATGTGCGACGCGCGCGCGAAGAGAAAATCGCCGGTCAGCACCGCCACCGAGTTGCCCCAGCGGGAATTGGCGCTGTCGACCCCGCGCCGAACGTCGGCCTCGTCCATCACGTCGTCGTGGTAGAGCGTCGCGAGGTGCGTCAGCTCGACGACCACGGCGGCGGGCACCACGCCCGGGGCGTCGGCGTCACCGAACTGGGCCGCGAGCATCGCGAGCAGCGGCCGGAACCGCTTGCCCCCCGCGTGCACCAGGTGCTGCGCGGCCTCTGTGATGAAGGGCACCTCGCTCTTGGTCGCATCGAGCAGCCCCGACTCGACAGCAGCCAAACCGGCCTGGACACCGGCTTCAAGAGCCTGGTCCCGCACGCTCAGTCCGAACGGCCCGACGACGGTCACGAGGGGATCTCCTGTCTGCTGACGATCACACGGAATGTCGATGTGTCGCTGTCATCACTCAAGTCAGCGTATCCGGTCCCCTTTGGATCACCGTGGGCGCCTTCCCGCCACCGCCGGTATGTTCGGGATCAGCTCATACGATCAGGAGTTGTCCCTTTGTCCCACACCGCCACCGACACCGAACCCGCCCAGCCCCCGCCCGGCGACGACCACGCCTTCTTCGGCCAGCCACGGGGTCTGATGACCCTGTCCGGCCTGGAGGTCTGGGAGCGGTTCTCGTTCCTCGGCATGCAGGCGATCCTGGTCCTCTACTTCGCCGACACCGTCGCCAACGGCGGCATGGGGATGGAGGCGGGTACCGCCGCGTCCGTCTCCGCCGCCTACGGCACCCTCGTCTACCTGGTCTCCGTGGCCGGCGGCTGGCTGGCCGACCGGATCCTCGGCTCGTACCGCGCCGTCCTGTACGGCGGCATCCTCATCGCCATCGGCCATTACGCCATGGCGGTGCCCACCGACGCCATGACCTGGGTCGGCCTCGGCCTGATCAGTGCCGGAACGGGCCTGCTCAAGCCCAATGTGGCCACCATGGTCGGCAAGCTCTACCGCACCGACGACGAGCGCCGCGACGCCGGCTTCGCCCTCTACTACATGGGCATCAACATCGGCGCGTTCCTCGGCCCGCTGGTCACCGGCTGGCTCGGTGACCACGCGAGCTGGCACTGGGGCTTCTCGGCCGCCGCCTTCGGTATGACGCTCGGCCTGATCCAGTACGTACTGGGCCGGCGTCACCTGGCCGGGCGTAAGAACACCGCCGAATTCGCCCTCGCCCCCGCACCGATGCGCCGGGCCGTCCGGCTCATCGTCATCGGCGTCCTCGTGTTCGCCGCGCTCGCCACCGCACTGGCGCTGGCGGGCTGGCTGACCATGGACCGCTTCGTCGACCTGCTCACCCTCATCTCGGTGATCGCACCGGTCGTGTACTTCGTGGTGATGTTCAGGAGCCCCCGGGTCAGCGCCGAGGAGCGCGGCAGGCTGCGCCCGTACGTGGTGCTGTTCCTGGCCTCCGTCGTCTTCAACTTCATCCTCTTCCAGGCGTACTCGACGATGATGCTGCTGGCGTCGACCAACGCCCGCACGGAGATCTTCGGGTTCCACTTCCCGGCCAGCTGGTACGCCTCCGCGCTCGGCGCGTTCGAGGTGGCACTCGCTCCGGTGGTCGCCGCCGTCTGGGCGAGGATGGGCCCGCGCCAGCCGCACGCGTCCAACAAGATCGCGATCGGCGTGATCCTCGGCGGGCTCTCGTTCCTCCTGATGGTCCTGCCGACCTCCGGGCACTCCGACGACACCTACAAGATGGCCGCCTGGTGGATCGTCGGCTCGTACCTGCTGCTCGGGCTCGGCGACATCCTGCTGGAGACCTCCGGCATGTCCGCGACCACGAAGCTCGCCCCCAGGGCGTTCGCCAGCCAGACGATGGCGCTCTGGTTCCTCTCACTGGCCCTCGCCAACGGAATCCAGGCCCAGATCGTGAAGCTGTACGGCGAGGTATCCAACCCCGCCTACTTCGGTGTCAATGGCGCTATCGCGGTGGTGGCCGGTGTGGCCGTCGTCGCCGCCGCCCCCTGGCTCAAGCGCACCATGCACCCCGTCCACTGAGGTACCCCCATGCACATCCGCACCGAATTCCCGTACGAGACGACCCGCGAGGACATCTGGATCCCGCTGCCCGGGGGCACCTCCCAGGCCGAAGGCTCCGGGGGAGGCACCCGGCTGTACGCCCGGATCTGGCGGCCGGTCACCGACGAACCGGTGCCCGCCCTGCTGGAGTACCTGCCCTACCGGCTCAGCGACTGGACGGCGCCGCGCGACGCGCAGCGCCACCCCTGGTACGCGGGCCACGGCTACGCCTCGGTACGCGTCGACGTGCGCGGCCATGGCAACAGCGAGGGGCTGCCGGGCGACGAGTACGACGCGACCGAGCTCGCGGACGGTGTCGCCGTCATCCACTGGCTGGCCCAGCAGGAGTGGTGCTCGGGCCGGGTCGGCATGTTCGGCATCTCCTGGGGAGGCTTCAACTCCCTCCAGATCGCCGCGCTCGCACCCGAGCCCCTGAAGGCGATCGTCACCGTGTGCTCGGCGGACGACCGCTACGACAACGACGTCCACTACATGGGCGGCTCCGTCCTCGCCGTGGACATGCACGCCTGGGCCGCCACGATGCTGGCCTTCGTCTGCCGGCCGCCCGACCCGGCCCAGGTCGGCGCCGGGTGGAAGGACATGTGGCTGGAGCGGCTCGAAGCGGTCGACCCCTTCATCCACACCTGGCTGGCCCACCAGACCCGCGACGACTACTGGAAGCACGGCAGCGTCTGCGAGGACTACTCCGCCATCAAGGCGAACGTCCTCGCGGTCGGCGGCTGGCACGACCCGTACCGCGACACCGTGCTGCGGCTCGTCGAGCACCTGGACCCGGCGAAGGTCCGGGGGCTGATCGGGCCCTGGTCGCACCAGTACCCCGACCGCGGTCTGCCGCCGGGGCCCGGCATCGGCTTCCTCCAGGAGACGCTGCGCTGGTGGGACCAGCACCTGAAGGAGAAGGACACCGGCGTCATGTCGGAGCCGCTGCTGCGGTCCTGGATCAGCGAGTCGCACCGGCCCGCCACGGTGTACGAGACGCTGCCCGGCCGCTGGGTCGGGGACACCAGCTGGCCCTCGGAGAACGTCGCGCCGGTCGCGTACGCCCTCAAGGGCGGACCCCAGATCGTCGACTCGCCGCAGCAGACCGGGGTGGACGCGGGCCGGTTCTTCCCGTTCGGCAACGACGCCGACCTGCCGCCCGACCAGCGCGACGAGGACGCCAAGTCGGTGTGCTTCGAGTTCCCCGTCGAGGACGCCCCGATCGAGATCCTGGGCCGCCCCCGGGTGCGGCTGCGCATCTGGATGGACGTACCGCGCGGCCAGGCCGTCGCCCGGCTCTGCGATGTCGCCCCCGACGGCTCCTCCACGCTCGTCACCCGCGGCGCCCTCAACCTCGCCACCCGGCACGGCCGGGACCGCGCGGAGGACTGGCCGGTGGGGGCGGCCGAGGACGTGACGTTCGAGCTGAACGGCATCGGGCACACCTTCCCGCCCGGCCACCGGATCAGGCTCGCGGTCTCCTCCTCGTACTGGCCCTGGATCTGGCCGCAGGCCGGCTCCGCGGGCTTCACCCTGGACGCCGGGGGCAGCCTCGTCGAACTGCCGGTGCGCCGGCACACCGAGGACCCCGCGATCCACTTCGAGGAGCCGGAGCAGTCGGAGCCGCTCGGCGTCGTCCACCCGGCCACGCTCGACGAGCAGCGCCCCGAGCGCCTGGTGATCCGCGATGTCGCCAAGGGCGAGTGGCGGATGGAGGTGGACCCGCGCTACGGCGGCACCCGGGTCTACCCGGACGGCCTCGAATTCACCGAGGACGCCGTCGAGACGTACGCGATCCAGGAGAACGACCCGCTCTCCGCGCGCACCCGTTCCGACTGGACGGTCCGGCTGCACCGGCCGGAGATGGCCTGGGACGCCCTGATCGAGACGCACTCCGAGATCACCGCCGACGCGACCCACTTCCTCACCTCCAACGAGGTGGTCTGCAAGGACGGCGGCGAAGTCGTCTTCCACCGGACCTGGGAGAAGCGGATCCCGCGCACGGCCGGGTGAACCGTTCCGCCGTATCCCCGCCGTGTCCCCGCGTTCCGCCGGATACGCGGGGATACAGCGGCACTTTCCGGGCATAGGGGGGTAGTTGGGGCTCTGCCGCCGGGTGACACCCCCGACGTAACGTGTCCCCCAAGCGACCTGGAAAGCGAGGCAGCAACAGATGCCCGAGCAGAGCAGCCCGCTCGATCTGGCCGAGGGCGACCCCTTCGGTCCGCACAACCTTCCGTACGGCGTCTTCTCCGCGCCCGACCGGCCCGGAGAACGACGCGTCGGCGTCCGCATCGGCAGCCATGTGCTGGACGCCGGGGCGGCGGCGCTGGCCCTCGGCTCGCCCTACGCGCAGCTGCTGGCCCAGCCCGACCTGATGCCGCTGCTCGCGGCCGGCCGCACCGCCTGGAGCGATGTACGCCGGGCGCTGACCGCGTGGGTGACGGTCCCGGCCCACCGCGCCGACATAGAGCCGCTGCTGCACCCGGTGGACTCCGTGACGCTCCATCTGCCCTACCGGGTGGCGGACTACGTCGACTTCTACGCCAGCGAGCACCACGCCACCAACGTCGGCCGGATCTTCCGCCCGGACGGCGACGCGCTCACCCCCAACTGGAAGCACCTGCCGATCGGTTACCACGGCCGCGCGGGCACCGTCGTGGTCTCCGGTACGGACGTGGCGCGCCCCTCCGGCCAGCGCAAGGCCCCCACGGACCCGGCGCCCGTCTTCGGCCCGTCCGTGAAGCTGGACATCGAGGCCGAGGTCGGCTTCGTCGTCGGCGTCGGCTCGGAGCAGGGCCGGTCCGTCGCCCTCGCCGACTTCCGCGAGCACGTCTTCGGGCTCTCGCTGCTCAACGACTGGTCGGCACGGGACATCCAGGCATGGGAGTACGTCCCGCTGGGCCCCTTCCTCGGCAAGTCGTTCGCCACGTCCGTGTCGGCGTGGGTGACGCCGCTGGAGGCCCTGGACGCCGCGCGCACCGCTCCGCCGGCCCGCGACTTCCCGCTGCTGCCCTACCTCGACGACGCGGACGACGAGGAGCCCGGCGGATTCGACCTGCGGCTCTCCGTCGCGATCAACGGCCAGGTCGTCGCGGAGCCGCCGTTCTCCACCATGTACTGGACGGCCGCCCAGCAGCTCGCGCAGATGACGGTCAACGGCGCCTCACTGCGGACCGGTGACCTCTACGGTTCCGGCACCATCAGCGGCGCGGAACCGGCCCAGCGCGGCTCGCTCCTCGAACTCACCTGGAACGGCCGCGACCCCCTCGAACTCCCCGACGGCAAGCGGACGTTCCTGGAGGACGGCGACACGGTGACGCTGACGGCGTGGGCACCGGGACCGGACGGCACCCGGGTCGGTCTCGGGGAAGTGACCGGCCGGATCGTCTCCGCGCCATGATCCCGCCGCCGCCCGAGCCGACGCTGCCCGAGGAACTGCTGCTGCTCGCGCTGGACCCGCAGCGCGGCAAACCGTACTGCCGCAACCGCTTCCTGGAGTACGCGATGGCCGGGGCGGCCCTGGCCGAGCTGGAGCTCCAGGGGTGGATCGCCGAAGAGCGCGGGCAGGCCCGGCTGGCCAAACCGCTGGAGCCGCCGGACCCGCTGCTCGCCACGCCGGTCCGGAGCCTGCCGGCCCCCGGCAAGGGCCGGCGCGGCTCGGGCGTATCGGCGACGCGCCTGGTGCGGCAGTCGGGCCGGCAGGTCACGGGGCAGTACCTGGACGCCCTCGTGCAGCGCGGCGTCCTGCGCCGGGAGACCCACCGGTTCCTCGGCCTGCTGCCGTACCACCGCCACCCGGTGGTGGCGAAGGACCTGGCCGCGCAGGCCCGCCACCGCTTCGCCAGCGCCGAGCGGGCGGGCTTCCCCGACCCCCGGAGCCGGGCACTCGCCGCGCTCGTCTCGGCGGCGGGCCTGTCCCGCTTCCTCGCCGCGGACCGGGCCGGGCGCGCCGCGATGCGCCACCTGATCCGCGAACAGTGGCCGGCCCACGCGGTGCACCGCAACGTCCGCCGCGACCGGTCGAACCAGTCGGGGGGCGGGGGGTAGGCCCTGGGTCGGGCGGCCCGGGGGACGACGGTCAACAGCGCGTGACCCGCTCACGCGTGGGGGGGTGTCCTGGCTCCTCTGGCCGGCGTACGGGCCGGCCGGAACACGAGACTCCTTCGTATGCGAGTACCGATGAGCGCCGAGCCCCCGCCCGCCGAGCCACGGTGGCCGGTTCCGCCCGAGGGCGGATGGACCTCCGATGACCTGGACATGCTTCCGGATCTGCCTCCGCACACGGAGCTGATCGACAGCAGCCTGGTTTTCGCGGTTCCTCAGACCCTCTTCCATGCGCGGGCCGTCAGCGAGTTCAGCCGGTGGCTGCGGTCCTCGGCGCCGCCCCGCCTGGAGGTCCTGTCCCGGTTCACGATCGACATCGACCGTTGGAACCGGCCCGAACCCGACGTGGTCGTCGTCCGCGCGGACGCGGTCGAGAGTCTGTGGCAGACACGGTTGCCCGCGAGCAGCGTGCTGCTCGCGGTCGAGGTCGTGTCCGAGGAGTCCGTCACGCGGGACCGGGAGACCAAGCCCGTGAAGTACGCCCGGGTGAAGATCCCGCACTTCTGGCGGGTGGAGAACCACGACGGCCGCGCCGTGGTCCACGTCTTCGAACTGGAGCCGGCCACCGGGGCCTACACCTCCACCGGCATCTTCCACGACCGGATGAAGGTGTCCGTGCCCTTCCCGGTCGACCTCGACCTCACCGCCATCACCCCGCGCCGCCGGGGAGCGGCGGCGGACCCGCGGTAGGTCCGCCGTACCCGGCGCCCCGTCTCAGTCGAACTCCGGCGGCTCCTCGTCCCAGCCGAACTCCGGATCGGCGTCCGGGACGGTGGGGCGGGGCACCGCGGCAGGTGCGGGCGCGGCCGCCGGTGCGGGGGCCGCTTGCGGGTCCGGGGCCGGGGCGGGAGCCGGGGGCTGTGCCGGGGCCGGGGGCTCCGTGGGTGCGTCGCCGAACGAGGCCAGCACCTCCAGCACCCCGTCCCCGTACGTCGCGAGCTTCTTCTCGCCGAGGCCGCTGATGCCGCCGAGCTCGGCGGTCGAGCCCGGACGCAGCGTCGCGATCTCGCGCAGCGTCGCGTCGTGGAAGATCACGTAGGCCGGGAGGCCCAGCTCCTTGGCCTGGGCGCCGCGCCAGGCTCGCAGTGCCTCGAAGACCGGCACGGCCTGCTCCGGCAGCTCGGCGACCGCCGCCGAGGACTTCGCCTTCCGGTCGCCCTTCGAGGAGCGCGACGCGGGCTTCGGGGCCTCCTTGCGCAGCAGCACCTCGCGCTCCCGGCCGAGCACAGAGCCGCTCTCCTCCGTGAGCACCAGCGTGCCGTACTCGCCCTCGACGGCGAGCAGGCCCTGGGCCAGCAGCTGCCGGACCACGCCGCGCCACTCCGCCTCGGCCAGCTCCTCGCCGATGCCGAACACCGAGAGCTGGTCGTGGTCGAACTGAATGATCTTCGCCGTCTTGCGGCCCAGCAGGATGTCGATGATCTGGCCCGCGCCGAACTTCTGCCCGCGCTCCCGCTTCAGCCGTACCACCGTGGACAGCAGCTTCTGGGCGACCACCGTGCCGTCCCACGTCTCGGGCGGGGCCAGGCAGGTGTCGCAGTTGCCGCAGGAGGCCGTGGTGGGCTCCTGGCCGAAGTACTTCAGCAGCTGGGCCCGCCGGCACTGCACGGTCTCGCACAGGGCCAGCATGGAGTCCAGGTGCGAGGCGGCCCGGCGGCGGAAGGCCTCGTCGCCCTCGCCGCCCTGGATGAGCTTGCGCTGCTGGACGACGTCCTGGAGTCCGTAGGCCATCCAGGCCGTGGAGGGGGCGCCGTCCCGGCCGGCCCGGCCGGTCTCCTGGTAGTACCCCTCGACGGACTTCGGCAGGTCGAGGTGGGCGACGAAGCGCACGTCCGGCTTGTCGATGCCCATGCCGAAGGCGATCGTCGCGACGACGACCAGGCCCTCCTCGCGCAGGAAGCGGGACTGGTGGCGCGCGCGGATTCCGGCGTCCAGACCCGCGTGGTACGGGACGGCCTCGATGCCGTTGCGGCAGAGGTACTCGGCGGTCTTCTCGGTGGAGTTGCGCGAGAGGCAGTAGACGATGCCCGCGTCCCCGGCGTGCTCCTCCTTGAGGAAGGACAGCAGCTGCTTCTTCGGGTCGGCCTTGGGCACGATGCGGTACTGGATGTTGGGCCGGTCGAAGCCCGCCACGAAGTGCTTGGCGTCGGGCATCCCCAGGCGCTGGGTGATCTCCTGGTGCGTGGCCGCGGTCGCCGTCGCCGTCAGCGCGATGCGCGGTACGTCGGGCCAGCGCTCGCCCAGCACGGACAGGGCCAGGTAGTCGGGCCGGAAGTCGTGGCCCCACTGGGCGACGCAGTGCGCCTCGTCGATCGCGAAGACGGAGATCTCACCGCGCGAGAGCAGACCGAGGGTGGAGTCCAGCCGGAGCCGCTCCGGGGCCAGGTACAGCAGGTCCAGCTCGCCCGCGACGAACTGGGCCTCCATCGAGCGGCGCTCGTCGAGGTCCTGCGTGGAGTTGATGAATCCGGCCCGCACGCCCAGCGCCCGCAGGGCGTCCACCTGGTCCTGCATCAGGGCGATCAGCGGCGAGATGACGATGCCCGTACCGGACCTGACCAGGGACGGGATCTGGTAGCAGAGCGACTTGCCGCCACCGGTCGGCATGAGCACGACGGCGTCCCCGCCCGCCACCACATGGTCGACGACCGCTTCCTGCTCGCCCCGGAACGTCTCGTACCCGAAAACCCGGTGGAGCGTCTGCCGCGCATCGCTCTCGGTCACATCCACGGTCACATCTGTCACGCCTGTTACGCCCGTCCCGCTCATCGCTCTGTCCCCCGGCATCCGGCCCGTTCCGTCCCTGTTCTCCCCTGCCACGATAGGCGCCGGCTACGACAGCGCCGGACGGGCTTGACTCACAAGCCCGTCCGGCGCTGTTCCAGCGGTGGTGCCCCATCGCCCTACCGCACGAAGACTCCCGCCTGGCTCGCCAGGTCCAGGAAGTACTGCGGGGCCAGGCCCAGCACCAGCGTGACCGCGACACCGACCGCGATCGTGGTCATCGTCAGCGGGGACGGGACGGCGACCGTGGGGCCGTCCGCCTTCGGCTCGCTGAAGAACATCAGCACGATGACCCGGATGTAGAAGAACGCGGCGATCGCCGAGGAGATCACACCGACGACGACCAGTCCGCCGGCGCCGCCGTCCGCCGCGGCCTTGAACACCGCGAACTTTCCGGAGAACCCCGAGGTGAGCGGGATACCGGCGAAGGCCAGCAGGAACACCGCGAAGACCGCGGCGACCAGCGGCGAGCGACGGCCGAGCCCGGCCCACTTCGACAGGTGCGTCGCCTCGCCGCCCGCGTCGCGCACCAGGGTGACGACGGCGAAGGCGCCGACCGTCACGAAGGAGTACGTGGCGAGGTAGAAGAGGACCGAGGAGATGCCCTCCGGCGTGGCCGCGATGACACCGGCCAGGATGAAGCCGGCGTGCGCGATCGAGGAGTAGGCCAGCAGCCGCTTGATGTCGGTCTGGGTGATGGCGACGATCGCGCCGCCCAGCATCGTGACGATCGCGATGCCCCACATGACCGGCCGCAGGTCCCAGGTGAGGCCCGGCAGCACCACGTACAGCAGGCGCAGCAGCGCGCCGAACGCGGCGACCTTCGTGGCCGCGGCCATGAAGCCGGTGACCGGGGTCGGGGCGCCCTGGTAGACGTCCGGGGTCCACATGTGGAAGGGGACGGCGCCGACCTTGAAGAGCAGGCCGGTCAGGATCATCGCGCCGCCGATGAGCAGCAGCGCGTCGTTGCCCATGGTGTCCGCGAGCGCCGGGTCGATCTGCTGGATGGAGCCGTCCACGACGGAGGCGATCCTGGCGTACGAGACGGAGCCCGCGTACCCGTAGAGCAGGGCGATCCCGAAGAGCAGGAACGCCGAGGAGAAGGCGCCGAGCAGGAAGTACTTCACCGCGGCCTCCTGCGACATCAGCCGCTTGCGGCGGGCGACGGCGCACAGGAGGTAGAGCGGGAGCGAGAAGACTTCCAGGGCCACGAAGAGCGTCAGCAGATCGTTGGCCGCGGGGAAGACCAGCATGCCCGCCACCGAGAAGAGGATCAGCGGGAAGACCTCGGTGGTGGTGAACCCGGCCTTGACCGCGGCCTTCTCGCTGTCGCTGCCGGGGACCGAGGCGGCCTGGGCGGCGAACGAGTCGACGTGGCTGCCGTGCGACGCGGGATCGAGCCGCCGCTCGGCGAAGGTGAAGACGGCGACCAGCGACGTCAGCAGGATGGTGCCCTGGAGGAACAGGGCGGGCCCGTCGATGGCGACGGCCCCCATCGCGGCGATGTGCGCCTTTGTCGTACCGTATCCGCCGGCCGCCAGGCCGACCACCGCGGCGAACGCGGCGACCAGGGCGACGACCGTGAGGAAGACCTGCGTGTGGTAGCGGGCCCGGCGCGGCACGAAGGCCTCGACGAGCACGCCGAGGACGGCGACTCCGATCACGATCAGGACCGGGGTCAGCTGGGCGTACTCGATGACCGGCGCCTTGAACTTCTCGTCAGGGGCGGCCGATGTCACCCCGCCCGCCATTGTCCACAGGCTGTGGACAGCTGTTGCGCTCACTTGGCGGCCTCCACCTCGGGCTGGGGGTCCTTCTTCTGTACGTCCGACATGGTGTGCTGCACCGCCGGGTTGACGATGTCCGTCAGCGGCTTCGGGTAGACGCCCAGGAAGATCAGCAGTGCGATCAGCGGGACGACCACCACCAGCTCACGGACCTTGAGGTCCGCCATGCCCTGGACCTCGGCCTTGACCGGTCCCGTCATCGTCCGCTGGTACAGGACGAGGACGTAGATCGCGGCGAGCACGATGCCGGTGGTGGCGATGATGCCGACCGCCGGATACGCGGAGAACACGCCGACCAGGACCAGGAACTCACTGACGAACGGGGCGAGCCCCGGCAGCGACAGGGTGGCCAGACCGCCGATCAGGAAGGTGCCGGCCAGGATCGGTGCCACCTTCTGCACTCCGCCGTAGTCGGCGATGAGCCGCGAGCCGCGCCGGGTGATCAGGAAGCCCGCCACCAGCATCAGCGCGGCCGTCGAGATCCCGTGGTTGATCATGTAGAGCGTCGCGCCGGACTGGCCCTGGCTCGTCATCGCGAAGATGCCGAGGACGATGAAGCCGAAGTGCGAGATCGACGCGTAGGCGATCAGCCGCTTGATGTCGCGCTGACCGACGGCGAGCAGCGCCCCGTACACGATGCTGATCAGCGCCAGGACCAGGATCACCGGCGTGGCCCACTTGCTGGCCTCCGGGAAGAGCTGGAGGCAGAAGCGCATCATCGCGAAGGTGCCGACCTTGTCGACGACCGCGGTGAGCAGCACGGCGACCGGGGAGGTCGCCTCGCCCATGGCGTTGGGCAGCCAGGTGTGCAGCGGCCACAGCGGGGCCTTCACCGCAAAGGCGAAGAAGAACCCGAGGAAGAGCCAGCGCTCGGTGCTGGTCGCCATGGAGAACGTGCCGTTGGCGCGGGCCTCGGCGATCTCGGAGAGCGAGAACGTCCCCGCGACCGTGTAGAGCCCGATCACCGCGGCCAGCATGATGAGGCCGCCGACCAGGTTGTAGAGGAGGAACTTCACCGCCGCGTAAGAGCGTTGGGCCGCGGCGTTCTCGTCGCCGCCGCCCTCCGCGGCGGCTGCCGCGGAGGAGGTGGCCCGGTCGCCGAAGCCGCCGATGAGGAAGTACATCGGGATGAGCATGGCTTCGAACAGGATGTAGAAGACGAAGACGTCGGTGGCCTCGAAGGAGAGGATCACCATCGCTTCCGTCATCAGCATCAGGGCGAAGAAGCCCTGGGTCGGCCGCCAGCGCCGGCTCTGGTTTTCCAGGGGGTCGGCGTCGTGCCAGCCCGCCAGGATGATGAAGGGCATGAGCAGCGCGGTGAGCGCCATGAGCGCCACGCCGATGCCGTCGACGCCCAGCTCGTACCGGACGCCGAAGTCCTTGATCCAGGCGTGCGATTCGGTGAGCTGGAAGCGGCTGCCACCCGGTTCGAAGCGGGCGAGCACGACTCCCGCGAGCACCAGGGTGCCCAGCGAGAAGAGCAGCGCCAGCCATTTGGCGGCGGTGCGCCGCGCGGCCGGGACGGCGGCGGTGGCGATCGCGCCGATCGCCGGGAGCACCGCCGTCGCTGTCAGGAGGGGAAAGGACATGTGATCAGACCGCCCTCATCAGCAGGGTCGCGGCAATGACGACCGCCGTACCGCCGAACATCGAGACCGCGTAGGAGCGGGCGTAGCCGTTCTGCAGTTTTCGCAGCCGGCCGGAGAGCCCGCCCATCGAGGCGGCCGTGCCGTTGACGACACCGTCGACCAGGGTGTGGTCGACGTAGACCAGGGAGCGGGTGAGGTGCTCGCCGCCGCGGACGAGGACGACGTGGTTGAAGTCGTCCTGGAGGAGATCGCGGCGGGCGGCCCGGGTGAGCAGCGAGCCGCGCGGGGCGACCGCGGGCACGGGCTTGCGCCCGTACATCATCCAGGCGATGCCGACACCGATGACGAGCACCACCATGGTGGCGGCGGTGAC
Organism: Streptomyces sp. NPDC087428; assembly: GCF_044744085.1. NCBI lineage: Bacteria > Bacillati > Actinomycetota > Actinomycetes > Kitasatosporales > Streptomycetaceae > Streptomyces > Streptomyces sp. NPDC087428. The sequence goes on along the minus strand of NZ_JBIUXR010000020.1, from coordinate 27,430 downwards.
GGTGGTCGCGCTGACCGGGGCGTCGCCGTGGTCGTGCCCGGTGACGGGCTCCAGCCAGTGCAGGAAGCGGTCACCGATGGAGAAGAAGCCTCCGGCGAAGACCGAGCCGAACGCCAGGACGATCATCGGGATGGTCATGGACTTCGGGGACTCGTGCGGATGCGGCTCGTGGCCCTCCGCGTCGGGCTGCCAGCGCTTCTCGCCGAAGAACGTCAGCAGCATCACGCGCGTCATGTAGAACGCGGTGATCGCGGCGCCGAGGAGGGTGACCGCGCCGAGGATCCAGCCCTCGGTGCCGCCCTTGGCGAAGGCAGCCTCGATGATCTTGTCCTTGGAGAAGAAGCCGGACAGTCCGGGGAAGCCGATGATCGCGAGGTAGCCGAGGCCGAAGGTGATGAAGGTGACCGGCATGTACTTACGCAGGCCGCCGTACTTCCTCATGTCGACCTCTTCGTTCATGCCGTGCATGACCGAACCGGCGCCGAGGAAGAGCCCGGCCTTGAAGAAGCCGTGCGTCACCAGGTGCATGATCGCGAAGACGTAGCCGATCGGGCCGAGCCCGGCGGCCAGGATCATGTAGCCGATCTGCGACATCGTCGAGCCGGCGAGGGCCTTCTTGATGTCGTCCTTCGCGCAACCGACGATCGCCCCGAAGATCAGCGTGACCGCACCGACGATCACGACGACCAGCTGTGCGTCCGGGGCGGCGTTGAAGATCGCGCCGGACCGGACGATGAGGTAGACGCCCGCGGTCACCATGGTGGCGGCGTGGATCAGGGCCGAGACCGGGGTCGGGCCCTCCATCGCGTCGCCCAGCCAGGACTGGAGCGGCACCTGGGCGGACTTGCCGCAGGCGGCGAGCAGCAACATCAGGCCGATCGCCGTCAGCTTGCCCTCGGTCGCCCCGTCGGTGGCCGCCAGAACGGGACCGAAGGCGAAGGTGCCGAACGTGGTGAACATCAGCATGATCGCGATCGACAGGCCCATGTCACCGACCCGGTTGACCAGGAAGGCCTTCTTCGCGGCGGTGGCCGCGCTGGGCTTGTGCTGCCAGAAGCCGATGAGCAGGTACGACGCCAGACCGACGCCCTCCCACCCGACGTACAGCAGCAGGTAGTTGTCGGCGATGACCAGGATCAGCATCGCCGCGAGGAACAGGTTCAGATAGCCGAAGAAGCGGCGCCGGCGCTCGTCGTGCGCCATGTAGCCGATCGAGTAGATGTGGATCAGCGTGCCCACACCGGTGATCAGCAGCACGAACGTCATCGACAGCTGGTCGAGCTGGAAGGCCACATCGGCCTGGAAGCCCTCGACCGGAATCCAGCTGAACAGCTTCTGGTGCAACGCCCGGTCGTCGGCGCCCTTCCCCAGCATGTCGAGGAAGAGCACCACGCCGATGACGAAGGAGGCGGCGGCGAGCAGGGTGCCGAGCCAGTGGCCCACACGGTCAAGGCGTCGGCCGCCGCAGAGCAGCACCGCCGCTCCGAGCAGGGGCGCCGCGACAAGCAGCGCAATCAGGTTCTCCACGGTTCCAGGCTCCCCTTACAGCTTCATCAGGCTGGCGTCGTCGACCGAGGCCGAGTGGCGGGAACGGAACAGCGACACGATGATCGCGAGCCCGACGACGACCTCCGCGGCGGCGACGACCATCGTGAAGAACGCGATGATCTGGCCGTCGAGGTTGCCGTGCATCCGGGAGAAGGTGACGAACGCGAGGTTGCAGGCGTTGAGCATCAGCTCCACGCACATGAACACCACGATCGCGTTCCGCCTGATCAGCACCCCGGACGCGCCGATGGTGAACAACAGTGCGGCGAGATAGAGGTAGTTGACCGGATTCACTTGGCGACCTCCTCTTCTTCGGTGTTGTCCCGGCCGAGCCGTTCGCCGGAGCGCTGCTCAAGGGCCTTGAGCTCGGCCAGCGACTCGTGGGAGACATCGCGCATCTGTCCGCGCTTGCGCAGCGTCTGCATCACGGTGAGTTCGGACGGTGTGCCGTCGGGGAGCAGTCCGGCGATGTCCACGGCGTTGTGCCGGGCGTAGACGCCGGGGGCGGGCAGCGGCGGCAGATGGCTGCTGCGGACGCGCTCCTCGGACATCTCCCGCTGGGTCTTGGCCCGTTCGGTGCGCTCGCGGTGGGTGAGCACCATCGCGCCGACGGTCGCCGTGATCAGCAGGGCGCCGGTGATCTCGAAGGCGAAGACGTACTTGGTGAAGATGAGGCTGGCGAGCCCCTCCACGTTCCCGCCGTGCTCGGCGTTGGCGGCGCCGAGCCCGTTGAAGCTGTTCAGTGAGGCGTTGCCGATGCCGGCGATCAGGAGGACACCGAAGCCGAGACCGCAGGCGACGGCCAGCCAGCGCTGGCCCTTGAGGGTCTCCTTCAGCGAGTCCGCCGCCGTGACACCGACGAGCATGACCACGAAGAGGAACAGCATCATGATGGCGCCGGTGTAGACGACGACCTGGACGATGCCCAGGAAGTAGGCACCGTTGGCGAGGTAGAAGACCGCCAGGATGATCATGGTCCCGGCGAGGCTCAGCGCACTGTGCACGGCCCTCCTCATCAGGACGGTGGACAGCGCGCCGATCACGGCGACGGTGCCGAGCAGCCAGAACTGGACGGCCTCGCCGGTCGAGGTCTGGGAGGCCGCGGCGGCCAGGCCGGTCATGCGTCCACCTCCTGCGTCGAGCCGTTGCTCGCGCTGTCGCCGTCGGACGGCTTCTCGCCCTTGGAGACGGCGACCTGGCGCTGCGTACCGGGGGCGACCTCGGTCACCAGGCCCCGGTAGTAGTCCTGTTCGTCCGTGCCGGGGAAGATCGCGTGCGGGCTGTCGACCATGCCTTCCTCCAGGCCCGCGAGCAGCTCGTCCTTGGTGTAGATGAGGCTCTCGCGGGTGGTGTTGGCGAGCTCGAACTCATTGGTCATCGTCAGCGCCCTGGTCGGGCAGGCCTCGATGCACAGTCCGCAGAGGATGCAGCGCGCGTAGTTGATCTGGTAGACGCGGCCGTAGCGCTCCCCCGGGGAGTAGCGCTCCTCTTCGGTGTTGTCCGCGCCCTCGACGTAGATCGCGTCCGCCGGACAGGCCCAGGCGCACAGCTCGCAGCCGATGCACTTCTCCAGGCCGTCCGGATGGCGGTTGAGCTGGTGCCGGCCGTGGAAGCGCGGCGCCGTCACCTTCGGCGTCTCCGGATACTGCTCGGTCAGCCGCTTCTTGAACATGGCCTTGAAGGTCACGCCGAAGCCGGCCACCGGATTCTGGAACTTGTCGTCCGAGGACTGCGGGGACTGGGCGGACCCGCCGGCCCCCGAACCCCCGGAAGCCACGCTCGACCCCGTCGGCCCGGTGGCCTTCGGGGGCCTCTCGGACCCCCGCGACTCAGGCAGTTCAGACATGGTCGGCCTCCTTTCCGTCACTCGGATTTCCGTCACTCTGAGTATCCGCGCCACCACTGACAACGAGCTCCCGCTCACGTCGCGGCGCGCGCCGCGGCACCGGCGGCAGGGTCTGTCCGGGCAGCGGTGGCACCGGGAATCCGCCCGCCATCGGGTCGAACGCCGGCTCCGGCTCCGCCTCGGCCTCCGCGGCTCGGCCCTTCTTGTCGCGGAACATGTCCACGACGAAGGAGATCAGCAGGACCGCGATCACGGCCCCGGCCACGTAGAGCAGGATCTTCGAGTAGTCGTAGCCCTCGTTGCGCAGCGCCCGCACCGTGGCGACCAGCATCAGCCAGACCACGGAGACCGGGATCAGGACCTTCCACCCCAGCTTCATCAGCTGGTCGTAGCGGACCCGGGGCAGCGTGCCGCGCAGCCAGATGAAGAAGAACAGCAGCAGCTGGACCTTGAGGACGAACCAGAGCATCGGCCACCAGCCGTGGTTCGCGCCCTCCCAGAAGGTGCTGATCGGCCACGGGGCCCGCCAGCCGCCCAGGAACAGGGTGATGGAGACCGCGGAGACGGTGACCATGTTGACGTACTCGGCGAGCATGAACATCGCGAACTTGATCGACGAGTACTCGGTGTTGAAGCCGCCGACCAGGTCGCCCTCGGACTCCGGCATGTCGAACGGGGCGCGGTTGGTCTCACCGACCATCGTGATGATGTAGATGATGAACGAGACCGGCAGCAGCAGGATGAACCAGCGGTCCTGCTGCGCCTCCACGATCTTCGAGGTCGACATCGACCCGGAGTAGAGGAACACCGAGGCGAACGCGGCGCCCATCGCGATCTCGTAGCTGATCATCTGCGCGCACGAGCGGAGACCGCCGAGCAGCGGGTACGTCGATCCGGAGGACCAGCCCGCCAGCACGATGCCGTAGATACCGACCGAGGCGACCGCGAGGATGTAGAGCATCGCGATCGGGAGGTCGGTGAGCTGCATCGCCGTACGGTGCCCGAAGATCGAGACCTCGTTGCCGGACGGGCCGAACGGGATCACCGCGATCGCCATGAACGCCGGTACGGCGGCGACGATCGGGGCGAGGATGTAGACGACCTTGTCCGCCCGCTTGACGACCAGGTCCTCCTTCAGCATCAGCTTGATGCCGTCGGCGAGCGACTGGAGCATGCCCCAGGGGCCGTGCCGGTTGGGACCGATGCGCAGCTGCATCCAGGCGACGACCTTGCGCTCCCACACGATGGAGAAGAGCACGGTCACCATCAGGAACGCGAAGCAGAAGACCGCCTTGACGACGACCAGCCACCAGGGGTCGGTGCCGAACATCGACAGGTCCTCGGCGGCGAGCACCGCGCCGTGCGGGGCCGCGGCCAGTTGAGCGAAGGCAGTCACGCTCGCACCTCCGGTGTGACGTCGGGAGTACCCGGTGCGGCGGGACCGATCCGCACCAGACCGCCGGGCCGGGCGCCGGTACCGGCCGGCACACCCCGTCCGACGGAGTTCAGCGGCACCCAGACCACCCGGTCCGGCATGTCGGTGACCTGGAGCGGGAGTTCGACACTGCCCGCCGGGCCGCTGACGGCCAGCAGATCGCCGTCCTTGACGCCGGTCTCGGCGGCGGTGACGGCGGAGAGCCGGGCGACCGCGGCGTGCCGGGTCCCGGCCAGCGCCGTATCGCCCTCCTGGAGCCGGCCCAGGTCGAGCAGCAGCCGGTGGCCCGCGAGGACCGCCTCGCCGTCGCCGGGCCGGGGCAGCGGCCGGGAGGGCTCGCGCGGGTCGTCCGCGTGCGTGCCCTGCCAGCCGCCGAGGCGGTCCAGCTCGCGGCGCACCGACTTCAGGTCCGGCAGCGCGAAGTGGACGTCGAGCGCGTCGGCGAGCATGTGCAGCACCCGGGCGTCGCCCGGCGCGAGGGTCCGGGTCATCTGCTCCGGCTTCAGCGCGGCCTCGAACATCCGCGCCCTGCCCTCCCAGTTGAGGAAGGTGCCGGACTTCTCGGCGACCGCGGCCACCGGGAACACCACGTCGGCGCGGTCGGTGACCTCACTGGGGCGGAGCTCCAGCGAGACCAGGAAGCCGACCCGGTCCAGTGCCTCCAGGGCCCGGTCCGGATCGGGCAGGTCCGCGGTCTCGACGCCGGCGACGAGCAGTGCGCCCAGTTCGCCGGTGGCCGCGGCCTCGATGATCTGGCCGGTGTCGCGGCCGAACCGGGACGGGAGTTCGGCGACGCCCCAGACGGCCGCCACCTCGTCCCGGGCCCGCGGGTCGGTGGACGGGCGGCCGCCGGGCAGCAGCGACGGGAGTGCGCCCGCCTCCACCGCACCGCGCTCGCCGGCCCGCCGGGGAATCCACACCAGGGTGGCGCCGGTGGCGGTGGCGGCCCGTACCGCGGCGGTCGGACCGCCCGGCACTCCGGCCAGCCGCTCCCCCACCACGATCAGGGCGCCCGCACCGCGCAGCGCCTCGGCGGCGGCCGCGCCGTCGCCGTCCAGGCCGACACCGCCGGCGATCGCGTCCAGCCACTCCGTCTCGGTCCCGGGGGCGGCGGGCAGCAGCGTGCCGCCCGCCTTCGTGAGCCCGCGGGTGGCGTGCGAGGCGACCGCGAAGGTCCGCTGTCCGTGGTTGCGGTGGGCCTTGCGCAGCCGCAGGAAGACGCCGGGCGCCTCCTCCTCTGACTCGAAGCCGACCAGCAGCACGGCCGGCGCCTTCTCCAGCGAGGTGTACGTGACCCCCACGCCGTCCAGGTCGCGTCCGCGCCCGGCGACGCGGGCGGCCAGGAAGTCGCCCTCCTCGCTGCTGTGCACCCGGGCCCGGAAGTCGATGTCGTTGGTGTCCAGGGCGATCCGGGCGAACTTGCTGTACGCGTAGGCGTCCTCGACGGTCAGCCGGCCGCCCGTGAGGACTCCGGCCCGGCCGCGCGCGGCGGAGAGTCCGGCGGCGGCCGCCGCCAGTGCCTCGGGCCAGCTCGCCGGTTCCAGCTCGCCGGACTCGCCCCGTACCAGCGGAGTGGTGAGCCGGTCGCGCTGCTGCGCGTAGCGGAAGCCGAAGCGGCCCTTGTCGCAGAGCCACTCCTCGTTGACCTCGGGGTCGTTGGAGGCGAGCCGCCGCATGACCTTGCCGCGCCGGTGGTCGGTGCGGGTGGCGCAGCCGCCCGCGCAGTGCTCGCACACCGAGGGCGACGACACCAGGTCGAAGGGGCGGGAACGGAACCGGTACGCCGCCGAGGTCAGCGCCCCGACCGGGCAGATCTGGATGGTGTTGCCGGAGAAGTACGACTCGAACGGGTCGCCCTCGCCGGTGCCGACCTGCTGGAGCGCCCCGCGCTCGATCAGCTCGATCATCGGGTCGCCCGCCACCTGGTTGGAGAACCGGGTGCAGCGGGCGCAGAGCACGCACCGCTCACGGTCCAGCAGCACCTGGGTGGAGATCGGGACGGGCTTCTCGTACGTCCGCTTCTTCCCGTCGAAGCGGGAGGTCGCGTCGCCGTGCGACATCGCCTGGTTCTGCAGCGGGCACTCGCCGCCCTTGTCGCAGACCGGGCAGTCCAGCGGGTGGTTGATGAGCAGCAGCTCCATCACTCCGCGCTGCGCCTTGTCGGCGACGGGCGAGGTGATCTGCGACTTGACGACCATGCCGTCGGTGCAGGTGATGGTGCAGGACGCCATCGGCTTGCGCTGGCCCTCGACCTCGACGATGCACTGGCGGCAGGCGCCGGCCGGGTCGAGGAGCGGGTGGTCGCAGAAGCGCGGGATCTCGATGCCGAGGAGTTCGGCGGCCCGGATGACCAGGGTGCCCTTGGGCACGCTGATCTCGATGCCGTCGATGGTCAGCGTGACGAGGTCCTCGGGCGGGAGCGCCGCCTCGCCGCCCCCGGAGGGCGCACTCGTGGTGACTGTCATGCGTTCACCCCCCGGTGAGCGTTCTCGTCGTCGGCCCAGACGGTCGACTTGGCGGGATCGAAGGGGCAGCCCTTGCCCGTGATGTGCTGCTCGTACTCCTCGCGGAAGTACTTGAGCGAGGAGAAGATCGGTGAGGCGGCGCCGTCGCCGAGGGCGCAGAACGACTTGCCGTTGATGTTGTCGGCGATGTCGTTCAGCTTGTCGAGGTCCGACATCTGTCCCTTGCCGGCCTCGATGTCGCGGAGCAGCTGGACGAGCCAGTAGGTGCCCTCACGGCACGGCGTGCACTTGCCGCAGGACTCGTGGGCGTAGAACTCGGTCCACCGGGTGACGGCCCGCACGACGCAGGTCGTCTCGTCGAAGCACTGGAGCGCCTTGGTGCCGAGCATGGAACCGGCGGCGCCGACGCCCTCGTAGTCGAGGGGCACGTCGAGGTGCTCCTCGGTGAACATCGGGGTGGAGGAGCCGCCCGGGGTCCAGAACTTGAGCCGGTGGCCGCGGCGCATCCCGCCGCTGATGTCGAGGAGCTGGCGCAGCGTGACGCCGAGCGGGGCCTCGTACTGGCCGGGGCCCGAGACGTGTCCGCTGAGCGAGTAGAGCGTGAAGCCCGGGGACTTCTCGCTGCCCATGGACTTGAACCAGTCCTTGCCCTTGTTCAGGATCGCGGGAACCGAGGCGATGGACTCGACGTTGTTCACCACGGTGGGGCAGGCGTACAGACCGGCGACCGCGGGGAAGGGCGGCCGCAGCCGGGGCTGGCCGCGCCGTCCTTCGAGCGAGTCGAGCAGCGCGGTCTCCTCACCGCAGATGTACGCGCCGGCGCCCGCGTGCACGGTGAGTTCCAGATCGAGTCCGGAGCCCAGGATGTCCTTGCCGAGATAGCCCGCCTCGTACGCCTCGCGCACGGCCTCGTGCAACCGCCGCAGTACGGGGACGACTTCGCCGCGCAGGTAGATGAAGGCGTGCGAGGAGCGGATCGCGTAGCAGGCGATCACGATGCCTTCGATGAGGCTGTGCGGGTTGGCGAAGAGGAGCGGGATGTCCTTGCAGGTCCCGGGCTCCGACTCGTCGGCGTTGACCACCAGGTAGTGCGGTTTGCCGTCGCCCTGCGGGATGAACTGCCACTTCATCCCGGTGGGGAAGCCCGCGCCGCCGCGGCCGCGCAGACCGGAGTCCTTGACGTACGCGATGAGGTCGTCCGGCGACATGGCCAGCGCCTTGCGCAGTCCCTCGTACCCCTCGTGGCGGCGGTAGGTCTCCAGGGTCCAGGATTCGGGCTCGTCCCAGAAAGCGGACAGGACCGGTGCCAGAAGCTTCTCGGGACTGGTCCCGTTCTCGTCGATTTCGGCGGCCAACGTCATCACTCCCCCTCCTCGGCGGCGGGACCGGCCGGGTGTTCCGGGTCGGATGCCGAGGTCTGCTGTGGTGCGTCATGGGAGCTGAGGTGCTCGGCGCCCTTCTGCGGTTCGTCGCGCGGGGCTTCGCCGCGCGGGCTCACCACGCGGGGCCGCGGTGTGGCCTCGCCCTTGGCGAGCTTGAGGCCGATCAGCGACGCGGGGCCGGCTCCGCCGGTCGCCTCGACCGCACCGGGGCGCTCGTCGGGGAATCCGGCCAGTATCCGGGCGGTCTCCTTGTACGAGCACAGCGGGGCGCCGCGGGTCGGCTCGACGGTGCGGCCGGCGATCAGGTCGTCGACGAGTCGCGTCGCGCTCTCGGGCGTCTGGTTGTCGAAGAACTCCCAGTTCACCATCACGACGGGTGCGAAGTCGCAGGCCGCGTTGCACTCGATGTGTTCGAGGGTGACCTTGCCGTCCTCGGTCGTCTCGTCGTTGCCGACGCCGAGGTGGTCCTTGAGCCGGTCGAAGATCGCGTCGCCGCCCATGACCGCGCAGAGCGTGTTGGTGCAGACGCCGACCTGGTAGTCGCCGCTCGGCCTGCGCCGGTACATCGTGTAGAAGGTGGCGACCGCGGTGACCTCGGCGGTGGTGAGACCGAGCAGCTCGGCGCAGAACGCCATGCCCGTACGGGAGACGTACCCCTCCTCCGACTGCACGAGGTGCAGCAGCGGCAGCAGCGCGGAGCGGCTGCCGGGGTAGCGGGCGATCACCTCCTTCGCGTCCGCTTCGAGCCTGGCGCGCACCTCGGCCGGGTAGGCGGGGGCGGGGAGCTGCGGCATCCCCAGACTGACTTCGCTGCGTGCTTCGGTCACCGGTCGACGCCTCCCATCACGGGGTCGATGGACGCGACGGCGACGATGACGTCGGCCACTTGGCCGCCCTCGCACATCGCCGCCATGGCCTGGAGGTTGGTGAAGGACGGGTCGCGGAAGTGGACCCGGTAGGGGCGGGTGCCGCCGTCGGAGACGACGTGCACGCCGAGTTCACCCTTGGGCGACTCGACCGCGGTGTACGCCTGCCCGGCCGGGACCCGGAAGCCCTCGGTCACCAGCTTGAAGTGGTGGATCAGGGCCTCCATGGAGGTGCCCATGATCTTCCTGATGTGGTCGAGCGAATTGCCGAGTCCGTCCGGTCCGAGCGCGAGCTGCGCGGGCCAGGCGATCTTCTTGTCGGCGACCATGACCGGGCCGGGGGCGAGCCGGTCGATGCACTGCTCGACGATCCGCAGCGACTGGCGCATCTCTTCCAGACGGATGAGGAAGCGGCCGTAGGAATCGCAGCTGTCCGCCGTGGGGACGTCGAACTCGTAGTCCTCGTACCCGCAGTAGGGGTCGGTCTTGCGCAGGTCGTGCGGGAGTCCGGCGGAGCGCAGGACGGGGCCGGTGGCGCCGAGCGCCATGCAGCCGGTCAGGTCGAGGTAGCCGACGTCCTGCATACGGGCCTTGAAGATGGGGTTGCCGGTGGCGAGCTTGTCGTACTCCGGCAGGTTCTTCTTCATGGTCTTCACGAACTCGCGCAGGTGGTCGACCGCGCCCGGGGGCAGGTCCTGGGCGAGTCCGCCGGGCCGGACGAACGCGTGGTTCATCCGCAGGCCGGTGATCAGCTCGAAGAGGTCGAGAACGAGTTCACGATCGCGGAAGCCGTAGATCATGATCGTCGTGGCGCCGAGCTCCATGCCGCCGGTGGCGATGCACACCAGGTGCGAGGAGATCCGGTTGAGCTCCATCAGCAGCACGCGCAGGACGGTGGCCCGGTCGGGGATCTGGTCCTCGATGCCGAGGAGCTTCTCCACCCCCAGGCAGTACGCCGTCTCGTTGAAGAACGGCGTCAGGTAGTCCATGCGCGTGACGAAGGTGGTGCCCTGCGTCCAGTTCCGGAATTCGAGGTTCTTCTCGATGCCGGTGTGGAGGTAGCCGATGCCGCAGCGGGCCTCGGTGACGGTCTCGCCGTCGATCTCCAGGATCAGCCGGAGCACACCGTGGGTGGACGGGTGCTGGGGGCCCATGTTGACGATGATGCGCTCGTCGTCGGAGGCGGCCGCCGACTGGACGACCTCGTCCCAGTCGCCGCCGGTGACTGTATATACAGTCCCCTCGGTCGTCGCGCGGGGTGTCGCGTGGGGAGTGGTCATCAGGAGTACGACCTCCGCTGGTCCGGAGCCGGGATCTGGGCGCCCTTGTACTCGACGGCGATGCCGCCGAGCGGGTAGTCCTTGCGCTGCGGGAAGCCCTGCCAGTCGTCCGGCATCATGATCCGGGTGAGGGCCGGGTGCCCGTCGAAGACGAGCCCGAAGAAGTCGTAGGTCTCGCGCTCGTGCCAGTCGTTGGTCGGGTAGACCGCGACGAGGGACGGGATGTGCGGATCGCTGTCCGGCGCGGACACCTCCAGCCGGATGAGCCGGCCGTGGGTGAGGGAGCGCAGGTGGTAGACGGCGTGCAGCTCGCGTCCCTTGTCACCGAGGAAGTGGACGCCGCTCACCCCCGTACAGAGCTCGAAGCGCAGTGCCGGGTCGTCGCGCAGGGTCCTGGCGACGGTGGGCAGGTGCTCCCGGGCGATGTGGAAGGTCAGCTCGCCGCGGTCCACGACGGTCTTCTCGATGGCGTTGGCCGGGAGGAGATCCTGTTCCTCCAGGGCCCCTTCGAGCTCGTCGGCGACCTCGTCGAACCAGCCGCCGTACGGGCGCGAGGTGGCGCCCGGCAGGGCGACCGTGCGGACGAGCCCGCCGTAGCCGGAGGTGTCGCCGCCGTTGTTGGCGCCGAACATGCCCTTGCGCACGCCGATGACCTCGCCGTGCTCGTCGCGCGGTGAGGGGACGCCGTTGGTGTTCTGCTCCTGGTCGCTCATCGCAGGAGCCCCTTCATCTCGATCAGGGGCAGTGCGTTGAGCGCCGCTTCCTCCGCCTCGCGGGCGGCCTCCTCCGCGTTGACCCCGAGCTTGGAGCCCTGGATCTTCTGGTGGAGCTTGAGGATCGCGTCGATCAGCATCTCGGGACGCGGCGGGCAACCCGGCAAATAGATGTCAACCGGGACAATATGATCAACACCCTGAACAATGGCGTAATTATTGAACATCCCGCCCGATGACGCGCAAACCCCCATGGAGATGACCCACTTGGGGTTCGGCATCTGGTCGTAGACCTGCCGCAGAACGGGCGCCATCTTCTGGCTGACCCGCCCCGCCACGATCATCAGGTCCGCCTGCCGCGGCGATCCGCGGAAGACCTCCATCCCGAACCGGGCCAGGTCGTAGCGACCGGCCCCGGTCGTCATCATCTCGATGGCGCAGCAGGCGAGGCCGAAGGTGGCGGGGAATACGGATGACTTCCGTACCCAGCCGGCGGCCTGCTCGACAGTGGTCAGCACGAAGCCGCTGGGCAGCTTCTCTTCGAGTCCCATGGTGTGCCCCTCAGCCCCTCAGTCCCATTCCAGGCCGCCGCGACGCCATACATACGCATAGGCGACGAAGACGGTGAGCACGAAGAGCAGCATCTCGACGAGCCCGAAAATCCCCAGGGCGTCGAAGGTGACCGCCCAGGGATAGAGGAAGACGATCTCGATGTCGAAGACGATGAAGAGCATCGCCGTCAGGTAGTACTTGATCGGGAAGCGGCCGCCTCCGGCTGGGGTGGGGGTGGGTTCGATACCGCACTCGTACGCTTCGAGCTTTGCCCGGTTGTACCGCTTGGGGCCGATAAGCGTGGCACTGACCACGGAGAAGATCGCAAACCCTGCCCCGAGGGCGCCGAGCACGAGGATGGGCGCGTAGGCATTCACGCTCCTCGCTCCTTCCAGTCGTCCTTGACCGTTGGACCGCATCGGGCAATCTGGCTCGCCACCTCACCAAGATCGTGCACATGTGAGGCAGTTCACAAGCCCGACTGCCCCGCATCCTATGCCCGACGTCCTGTGATCTGCGACACGGGGTACGACAACGTCTTTGTGATCTCCACCACCTGACGAACGATCATGAAGTCGGATGAGCGGTGATCTTCGTACACGAAGCGGCCGAGTGATCACGAGACGTGACATCCGGTGCCGTTACCCCTGGTCAAAGAGGTGTCGCCCTATCAAGCGATGGTGGCTACAGCCAAATTGGCGATGGACGCGATGCGGTGATATAGGGATCTGCCCCACTCTGGGGTCCCGGCGGCCGCCCCACGGCCGCCCGCGGCCGTCGGGACCGAATCCGCGAGGGACGAAATGGATGCATCGCGGCATCTCCGTCCTTACGGACGAATAACCCATCGCGCACCGCCAGTTCCGCACTCACTCCACACCTCTCGCGCGAGGTGCTCGTATGCCCGTCACGCCGAGACCATGCTGTGACCTGCGTCACTCGACCACCCTCGCCACACAAGCGGGCTTGGCCAACGGTGTGAACGGATGGTAAGTGACGGGCAATTCGGGCGTATTGCCGAAAACCCGTGATCACAGCCGTGATCACGTCCGTCCGATTTGCCCGTTACGGCGTCAATAAAGGCCACCAGAAAGCGGATTCACAGATTCCGGACGTAACTGTGTCGCAACACACGTTTCTTGATGGGACCCCTGAGGCCCTGATAGCGCTAGTACCCATGTCCCACACCGCTCTCATACCCAGCCACCGGAAGCCCCGCCAAAGCGCCTCGAAATCGGCGCTGCGGGCCGGAGTTGCCGGTGGCGTCCTCAGCACCATCGCGGTCGCAGGCGCTGCCGCTCCGGCCCAGGCCGAGCCGGTGACCCAGACCATCGAGATGCCCACCATCACGGCCGGCCTCTCCACCACCGTCGCGGCGTCCGCCGAGGCCACCCAGCAGGTCGCCCTGGACCTGGAGACGCAGGCCCAGGAGGACGCGGCGGCCACGACCGCCGCCAAGGCCGCCAAGAAGGCCAAGGCGGAGGCCGTCCGCAAGGCCGAGGCCAAGAAGAAGGCCGAGGCAGCCGCCAAGGCCAAGGCGGAGGCCGCCGAGCGCGCTTCCCGCACCGCCGAGCGCACGACGCTCAGCGCCCCCTCGGGCTCCTCCTCGTCCGGTTCCACTTCCTCGGCTTCGACCGCCTCGGCGCCGGTATCCTCCTCCGCCACGGGCTCCGCGGCCTCCGTCGTGTCGTTCGTGCAGATGCAGGTCGGGGACGCGTACGTGCCCGGCGGCACCGGACCCAACTCGTGGGACTGCTCCGGTCTCGTCCAGGCCGCGTTCCGCACGGTGGGCGTCGACCTGCCGCGCGTCTCGCAGAGCCAGTCGACCGCGGGCACCCAGGTCGGGCTCGGCAACCTCCAGCCGGGCGACATCCTGTACTGGGGCAGCGCGGGCAGCGCGTACCACGTCGGGGTCTACGTGGGCGGCGGCCAGTTCGTCGGCGCGCAGAACTCCTCCACCGGTGTGGTGCAGCGCCCGCTGGACTACGACATGCCGACGGGTGCGGTCCGCATCCTCTGAGTCGCGTCCTCCGGGTCGCGCTCTCTGAGTGGCATCCTCTGAGTCGCGTCCTCCGGGTCGCGCTCTCTGAGTGGCATCCTCTGAGTTCACGGATTCACAAGCGCCTCGGCGCACCTCGAAGAGCCGTCGCTCCCCCGCTCGGGAGCCGCGGCTCTTCGGCGTTTCCAGCCGAGGTCGCCGGTCGCGTTCGCCATCGGCGTTCGCGGCGGACGTTTCCGGCGGAAACCCGACGTCATCCACGGCAGAAGACGTTGACGTCGCGAACCTGCCGGACACCGGCCGCGTGCGCTTGTGAACTGGAGCGAACAGCCCCGCCCCGGCGAACACAGGACGGCCCCGCCATGCCCACGACCGTCACCACCGGCACCACCAGCGCCTCACCCCACACACGCTTACGCGGCTGGTGGGCCGTGTTCTCCCTGACGCTCGCTCTCTTCGCCATCGTCACCACCGAAATCCTGCCCATCGGTCTGCTGACGCCGATCGGGGCCGAGTTCGGCGTCTCCGACGGCACAGCGGGCCTGATGATGACCATGCCGGGGCTCCTCGCCGCCGTCGCCGCCCCGACCGTGACCGTCGCGACGGCCCGCGTCGACCGCAGGCTGATGCTCTGCGCCCTCGTCCTGCTGCTCGCGGTGGCCAACTTCCTCACCGCCACCGCGGCGGCCTTCTGGGTGGTGCTGGTCGCCCGGGTGCTGGTCGGCATCACCATCGGCGGCTTCTGGTCGATCGGCGCCGGACTGGCCGGCCGGCTGGTCCGCCCGGCATCGACGGGACGGGCGACGGCGGTGATCTTCTCGGCCGTACCCCTCGGCTCCGTCCTCGGCGTCCCCGCCGGCACGCTCGTCGGTGATCTGGCGGGCTGGCGCACCACGTTCGCGGCGATGGGGCTGCTGAGCACCGCCGTACTGGCCCTGCTCCTCCTGACCCTGCCCGCCCTGCCCCCGGCCGAGGTCACCCGCCCCTCGGTCCTCCGCGCCCTGCTGCGCGGCACGGGCACCCGGTACGCCCTGCTGATGACGTTCCTCGTCGTACTGGCCCACTTCGCCGCGTACACCTACGTCACCCCCTTCCTGCGGCAGGTCACGCGGGCCGATCCGGGGCAAATCACCGGATACCTGCTGATCTACGGCGCCGCCGGGGTGGCGGGCAACTTCATCGGCGGCGCCCTGGTCACACGCGCCCCGCGCCTCGCGTTCGGAGCCGCCGCCGGGACGATCGCCGCCGCGACCGCGCTGCTGCCCGTCCTCGGCCGGGGCGACGCGGGCGCGCTCGCGCTGCTCATCGTCTGGGGACTCGGCTACGGCGCGGTCCCGGTCTGCTCCCAGACCTGGTTCGCCCGCGCCGCCCCGCGAACACCCGAGGCCGCCACGGTCCTGTTCACCGCGTCCTTCCAGGCAACACTGGCCGCCGGCGCGCTGACCGGCGGCGCGGTCGTCGACCACACCTCGCTCGACGCGGTCATGTGGTGCGGGGCGGTGACGGCGGGTCTGGTGGTGCTCGTGGCGGGCGCCCGGACTGCGGAGCTTCGTCCGCCGGGCCGTTGAGGACGCGCGGGCGGTTCCCCGGTTCACAAGCGGTCAGGGGCGCGTTCGGCGAGGACGAACCAGACGGTCTTCGCGGTCCGTACCCGCCCGCCGCGCGTCGTGGTTCCCCACCGATCGGTCAGGCTCTCCACGATGAAGAGCCCGCGCCCGCTCTCAGCGTGCGGCGCGACGCCCGGCCTCGGCAGGCGGCCCGGTTCGTCGTCGGTCACGTAGACCATGACCTGACGGCGGTTCACCGTGACATCGACCTGGATGCGCGCCGACCGCGTGTGGCAGTGCGCGTTGGACACCACCTCGCTCACGCACAACCGGGCATCGTCGACCAGCCCCGGGTGCTCGGTGGTCCGCAGCAGCGCGCCCACGAAGTCCCGCGCGACGCGGGGTGCGGTGGGGGTGTTGGGCGCGACGAGCCGGTAGCGCTCACCGCGCTGCGGGAGGTACGGGGCGGGCGGGGGCGGAACGGTTACGGGGGTCATGGCGCGGTCTCCCTACGGGTGCGGGTCTCCGGTACGTCGCCGGACCGTTCCGCTGCGCCGTGGCGTCGGCCGGTCCCGCGCGAGGGCAACTCGCTTACGGGTGGCTGCACTTCGGAGCACCGAGCCGATTCCGGTCGATACACCCGGACACTAGGGTGCAACATTGGGACGGCGCAACAGTGGGACGGCTGTAACACTCATACGAGTGGACCAGCAGCACAGTGGCGCGGCACACTCGTACCCGCACGAAGGGGAGGGCCGATGCCACCAAGGAGCTACCCGACCGCCAGGCAGAAGCGATTGGGCGCGGAGCTTCGCAAGCTGCGCGAGCGCGCCGGAATGTCCGGGAGCGAGGCCGCCGCGTTCCTGGGCGGCGAGCGCGCGCAGATCAGCCACATCGAATCCGGTCGCTACGGCGTGAGCGACCAGCGCGTCCGTCGCTTGGCCGCCCATTACTCGGCCGGTACGAAACACCTGGTGGACGCACTCGCGAGTATGGCCGAGGAGCGCACCAAGGGCTGGTGGGAGGACTACCGGGGAATACTCTCACCCGGATTCCTGGACCTGGCCGAGCTGGAGCATCACGCCATATACATCCGCACCATTCAGATGCTCTATGTACCCGGCGCGTTTCAGACGGAGGCATATGCGAGAGCGCTCATTCGAGGCGGCCTCACCGACCTCCCGGCCTCGGAACTGAATACTCGCGTCGAGCACCGCACCAGGCGCCGGGATATCTTCGACCGCCCTCAGCCCACCCCGTTCGAGGCCTTCATCCACGAGGCCGCACTTCGCATGCGGTACTGCGACGCCGACACGATGCGCGAGCAACTGGAGTTTCTGCGCACGGTTTCCACTTGGCCGTCCGTGACCGTCCGCATCATTCCGTTCTCCGCGCAGATCACCAGTTCGGTGCACTCGATGCTGTACGCCGGAGCAACTATTCCGGCACTCGACACAGTCCAGATCGACAGCTCGTTCAACTCGGGCTTCCTGGACGCCGAGGCCCAAGTCGCCAAGTACCGCGCACTGCTTGATTCCGTCGAGTCGATCGCCCTCGGGCCGAAGGAATCGGACCAATTCATCCAACGCGTCGCAAAGGAAATGTGAGCCAACGGGCATGACAGAGGCAATCAACTGGCAGAAATCCTCTTTCTCGGGACCGGACGACAATCAGAGCTGCATCGAACTGGCGCCCGTGGACGGCGCGATCAAGATGCGCGAGAGCGATGACCCCGACCTGGTCGTCACGACGAGCGTCGCCAAGCTCCGCGCCTTCGTCCTGGGCGTCAAGGCCGGCGAGTTCGACCACCTGATCTGACCGACTCGGCCGAGCGCCCTCCGCCTGAATGCCAGGTGGAGGGCGTTTCGCGCGACTCGGCACAACTTTGGAACGTCCCACTGCCGCGCCGCTCACATCGGTGACGCTACGGTCACCGTACGTCGCCGCCCCGGCTGGGCGCACCGCTCAACCGCGCCAGGAAACGCCGTAACTCTGCGCGCATGAGCGCCAGTTGCGGGCCGCGTATCCCACGCTGTGATCGGACGGGACCATGCGTACGTCACCCCGCACCACCTCCGTAGAGGCCCGCGTCGAACGCGGCTTCCGGTTCGAGGTGCTCCGGTTTGCCGGTGCGGCTTCAGCACCATCGCGGTCGCAGGCACTGCCGCTCCGGCCCAGTCAGAGCCGGTGACCCAGACCATCGAGATGCCCACCATCACGGCAGGCCTCTCCACCACCGTCGCGGCGTCCGCCGAGGCCACCCAGCAGGTCGCCCTGGACCTGGAGACGCAGGCCCACGAGGACGCGGCACACATCGAAGAGCCGTCGCTCCCCCGCTCGGGAGCCGCGGCTCTTCGACGTTTGCGCAGGACCTGTATGGGGTTGTCCCGTGGAGGAAGGATCGGGAAGCGGTTCACATTCACCACTTGCCGCACCGTTAAGCTCGGCATCATGCCCAAGACGCCTCCCGTTTCTTCTGCGCCCATGCTTGGCAATGTGATTCTCACCATGGGTGATCGCCCGGCCGAGGTGGCAGCGCTCCTGGAGTCGGTAGAGAAACAGGACGGGGGGCCGGTACCCACCGTTGTGATCGGGCAGGGTGCCCCCTTGCCGCCGATGCCGGCCTGGGTGGACGCCGTCGAGCTGGCGGAGAATCTGGGTATCCCGGGGGGTCGCAATGTCGGTGTGCAGCGCCTGCGGGATCGTGGCGACATCGATGTGGTGGTGGTCCTGGACGATGACGGTTTCCTGCCGCGCCAGGACACGATGCAGCTCATCCGTGAGGCCTTCGCCGCGTCACCCGACCTCGGCGTAGCGGGTTTCCGTATCGAGGACGAGGAGGGGCTGACGCAGCGGCGCCACGTCCCGCGTCTGCGCGCGTCGGACCCCATGCGTTCGGGGAGGGTAACCACCTTCCTCGGCGGCGGCCACGCGATCCGGATGAGCGTGATCAACGAGGTGGGTGATTTCCCGGCCCCGTTCTTCTACGCGCACGAGGAGACCGATTTCGCATGGCGCGCGCTGGATGCCGGCTGGGACATCGAATACCGGGCCGACATGGTCCTCCGGCACCCCCGTACATCCCCGGCCCGGCATGCGGCCTACTACCGAAACGTGGCACGCAACCGGGTGTGGCTGGCCCGTCGGCATCTTCCCGCTGTCCTGGTCCCTGTCTATCTGGGGGTCTGGGCACTGCTCACGATGGTGCGCCGCCCGCCACTGTCCGGACTTCGAGCATGGTGGGGCGGGTTCTTCGAAGGCGTACGGACGCCATGCCCACCCAGGCGGCCTATGCGCTGGAGGACGGTCTGGCGGATGACACGGCTGGGCCGTCCACCGGTCATCTGACCAGATGGACGACCCGGAACAGATCAGCTCAGGACAGTGTGCAACGCACCCACGACCCTCATGCCGTCGTCGTCAGTCATCGCCGGGTAGCAGGGCAGCGAGAGCTGCTGACCTGCAACACGGTCGGTGACCTGGAGACGGTGCGTCTTCTGACCGCCACGCAGATGGCTGCTCGGCTGGTGACGGTCGTAGGCCGCGAGGGCGTGCACCGGCTTGAAGTGGCAGCTCGTTCCGATCATGTGGTTCGTGAGCAGCTGTTCGGCCACAATGTCGCGGGTCATGCCGCAGGCGTCCGGGGCGATCAGTACGGAGTAGAGGAACCACCCGTGCTCAACCCCGTCGAGGACAGTGGGCAGGACCAGGCCGGGCAGGCCCGCGAGCTCACTGGTGTACATCTCGGCGATCTCTCGGCGGCGGGCCGTGAAGACGGGAAGTTTCCGGAACTGCTGGAGCCCGACGGCTGCCGTGATATCGGACATGACGTACTTCAAGCCCGGGACCGTGACTTCGTAGTCGGCAGTGCTCCGGCGCCTGTGACGCTGCCACACCGATGAGTCGATGCCGTGGCGCCCTAGCAGCCGGGCTCGTTCGACGAGACGCCGACGCCCCAGGAGCATTCCTCCCTCTCCGCTGGTGATGACCTTGTTCGCGTAGAACGACAGGGTCGTGAGGTCGCCGACGCTGCCGGCCCGATGACCGCCGCGGCTTGCCTGGAGCGCGTGGGCGGCGTCCTCGATGAGGACCAGACCGTGTTCGTCGGCCAGCTTCCGGAAGGCGAGCAGGTCGCAGGGGTGTCCTCCGTAGTGCATCACCACGATCGCCTTGGTGTCGTTGGTAATCGCGGCCTGAGTCGCAGCCAGGTCGAGGTTGTACGTGTCGGGGTCGACGTCGACGAACACCGGATCGGCTCCGGTTTGCACGATCGCGTTGGGGGCGGCACAGAACGTCAGGCTGGGGGTAATCACCTGGTCCTCTGGGCCAATGCCCGCAGCAAGCAATCCGAGGTGCAGAGCGGCGGTGCAGGAGGACACGGCGAAGCTGTCTTCCTGGCCCAGTGCCTCACGTACTTCGCACTCGAACTGAATGGCCTTGGGCCCGTGGGTCAGCCATCCCGAACGGAGAGTGTCGGTGACCTCGGCGATCTCCTCATCTCCGATGGACGGCCTGTTCCATGGGAGAAAGGCGTCGGAGCCGGCGTTCATCGTCCGTCTCCGAAGGCAGTCACGTACTCGTTGTGAAGACGTTCACAGTCCGGCGAGCCGAGTACGGCTACCCGGCTGCCGGCCATGGCGAAGCGCAGCCCGGCGTGGTTGTCGTACTGCGGATCCTGCGGATCCTTGACCATGCCAGTGGCGACGGCCGTGGCGATCTCCTCCACACCCTGCTTCAGCGTGGTGGAGCAGGAGTCGGGCATCGCTTCCCGCAGCCGCGCGAAGGACACCCGGTAGTCGCGGGCGTCGGTCTCGTCGAGCTCCGGGCCGTAATCAATCACGGCCAGCGGAACAACGGCCTCGACGGTTGCGGCGATGTCGCCGATGGTGTGGTTCTCCTGATCGCTGCCGACGTTCCAGACGTGGTCGCCGGGCATGGTCAGGGACTCCGTCAGGACGTGTACGACGTCGTTGACATGCACGAGAGGACGGCGCTGGCCGCCACCGTTGAGAGGAATGCGCCCGTCGGCCACGGCACGCGAGGTCATCCGGTTGACAACCGAATCCAGGCGCTGACGCGGCGACCGCCCATGGACCGTAGCCAGCCGCAGGATGGTGGTGGGGATATCTCCCAGGACCGCGGGCAACCGCCTCTCCGCCAGGACCTTGGTCCGGGCGTAGATCCCCAGCGGGTTCGTCGTAGTGTCCTCGTCCACGGTTCCCTCGTGACGGCCGTAGACGCTGCACGAAGAGATGAAGACGAACCGCCCAACGCCGGCCTTCACAGCGGCGTCCCCGGCCAGCATCGGGGCCGCATAGTTGAGTTCGACCGCGAGCCGCTCGTCGACGGCGCAGGCAGGCTCACCCACGAGTCCGCCGAGGTGCACGACCACGTCCGCCCCGGCCGAGACGTCCCCGAGAACGACGGGGTCACGCAGGTCGCCCTGAACGAACCTCACTGCCAGGGGGAGGAGTTTGGTGGGGTCGTCGTCGCGGTTGTAGATCAAGCCGTCGACCACGGTGACGTCGTGGCCCTGGCGTACGAGGTAGTCGGCAGCGACAGAGCCGATGTATCCGGCTCCGCCCAGCAGGACAACGCGCATGGTTCTCTCCTTCGACTGGGTCAGACGGTGGGGGCGGGTGCGGGAACCATCCAGTCGGGCACAACGTCCGGGTTGGACTTGAGCCACTGGACGTAGCGGTCGATGCCCACCTCAAGCGTGACGGTCGGCTTCCAGCCAAGGAGCTCCCGGGACCTGCGTGTGTCCGCATAGCCGCCGAGCGGGTCGCCTTCCGGCAGGGGTGCGTTGACGAGTTCGACGTCCGGGTAGTGGCGGCCGATCACCTCAGCGATCTCGCGGACCGACGTCGCCCGTCCGCTACCGACGTTGATCGTCTGACCCGAAGCACCGTCCGCGATGAGCGCCAGCACCGTCGCGCGGGCGATGTCATCGACGTGCACCATGTCGCGTACCTGCCGGCCGCCACCGTTGAGACGCATGGGCATTCCGAGCTGGGCCGCCATCGAGAGCCAGGGGACCATCCACGAATGCGATCCGGGCTTCGGCACCTGAGGGTCGCCATAGACGGAGAAGTACCGCACCACCGAGTACTGCTGCGATTGAGAGCCCCCAAGCATCAGCCGCACCTGGTGTTCGCCCCACAGCTTGGTGTTGGCGTAGACGGAGATCGGCACCAGCGGCTGACTCTCGGTGAACTCCTGCACACCGTCGCCGCCACCGTTGCCGTAGACAGAAGCCGAGGACACGAACACCAGCCGCTTCACTGGCGACCCGAGAGTCTCCTCCAATACGGTCTGTGTCCCCTGAAGGTTCGCTGCGAATGCGACCTCCGGCTGACGGGTGCATGCCGCGACATCCGCGTAGGCGGCTGCGTGGATCACGTAATCGGCTCGCTGAACCAGTGACCGGACGGTTGCCGCTTCGCGGACGTCGCCAAAGACCACTCTGGCTGCGTTCACATCCACGTCAAACAGCCCGCGGACCGAGTGCGGGTAGGCATCGAACCGGTCCAGAACACTCGCGTGGGCTCCGTTCGCGTTCAGCAGCGCAACGATGCGGCTGCCGACAAGACCGCCGCCCCCTGTCACAAGTACGCGGGCGCCTTCGAGCTCCCGTAAGCGCGAATCGCTCATGATTGTGGCCTTTCAGGATGCTGATGCATTCGGATGGGTTTCCGTTATCGGTTTGCTTCACGACGCCGCGGGAGCCCGGATTCGGGCAACTGCGAGGGTCTGGTCCGGCAGATCGGGCGGAGTCACGATGCGTCCGGAGCAGTGGGGACAGAGCGGGCCGCCCGCTGGGCATGACGGACGTTCTGCCGCCATGCCATGCCCTCCACAAACCGAGGAATCGGCGGAGCTGGTACGACTGCATGGTGCTGCCGGCCATATCAGGTGTCTGCCACAGGCAGCCGGACAGCTCCGGCTCCACATCCTCGGTCGCTGGTCGCCGAGGTTCCGGAGGCCCGCACCATGTCGGACGCATACCGCTGGAGTCGAACATCCGCGACCACTGGCCCGTGCGGCACATCCGGTGTACCGATGCCCGCCAATCGCCCGCGCTCCGCGAGACTGCTCATGCCCGCGGCCGCATCAAAGGCAAGATCAGGGACTCACACCGACCCGGCGTCAATCTCGCGGCGCTTCTCCTCGGCCTCGGGCGGGCGACAGGACGCACGTCGGTTCGCCCGGCCTTTATCGAGAGCAGGTTCACTGGTACCCCTCACCGGCGGTCCGGCCACCAGGCCCAAGCCACCTTTGCCCAAGAGTCGTTCAACGTGACGGCATTTGCCGCGTCTACGGATGCTGGTCGCGATAGCCGCTGCCGCAGTACGCTCGGGCCCTCTCAGAAGGCCCATAAGCCATGCCCTCACGCTACGCAGACGGGCGTTGGGAGAGGACTGACTGCGGGTACGAGTAAGAGCAGGCCCAACCGCCAAGGGGAGGCGCCATGGCCGCAGGCAGCAGAAGGGCAGCCCACGCAACACTGACTGGGAGCAGCCCTGCACGACGGCCACGTGAAGGTGCGGTCACGGGCCACCTCTTCAAGGTGATACGCGAGCACGTGCCCCGCACTCAGGACGAACTGGCTGAAGCCCTTGGTGTGGACAAGACGACGGTCCAGGGCTGGGAGTCGGGGCGCCGCCCTCTCACCTCGACCCAAGCAGGGAACCTCCGCGCCATCTCCCGCACCCTGCTGCGCCTCGGGGCGCCCTCCATGATGCTGACGCTCCTGGATGAGGCGGTGGATGCGGACGCCGTGATTGCTCACGCCTTGTCCGGGCCGCCATCAGTCACGCTCTCCCAACACCCTTTAACGAACTGGGTGTTCACCCGTGATACCGCACACATGCTGGCTTGGGCACTGAACGGCACCTCGCCGGCTGCGCTCCCCGCCTCCGCCCCGAAGGGTCGGCGTGGACCGGCTCGTTCCTCACCACTCCTCGATCCCAGCGATCAACAGGCCTTCTACGACCACATGCGGCGTGCAGCCGAGCTGGCAGACCACGCAGGGGAGAGCGGCGCCCTGCTGCGTCGCCAGGCCCTCTACCTCTGCTCGTACGACAAAGCTCCGGACACGCGGTCTTGGCTCGCCAACATGCGCCGCCACGCCCCAGGCATTCGCTCCGGTTGGACGCCTCATTGGGCAGACAGCCGCTCGGTCGCTGCATCGCTGACCCGCCACGGCGATCGTGAGCCGTTGTACGCCTTCATCCGTAACGGCATGGGCGACGAAACCGGCGAGTTCGCCAACCTCAACTACTGGGCTTACTGGCTCGGCATCGACCAACTCCCCCGGTCTGACGACACCTTCATGATTGACCGGTCCGACACCACATGGGACGGGCTCGCGCTCCTTCGGAAGCTGGCTGATCGCCTCGCCCCCGACCTGGGCTGCATCGATCTCAACGCCCACACCGTGTGGGCCCTGCTCTCCTCACGCCGCGGCCTCCTCTTGGCCGACCCGCACCTGAACCGCCTCCTCACCAACCAGGTCACGGTCCTTCTGGACGGCGCCGGAATCTCCCCTCAGACCAGGCGCGAGATGGAATCCGTGCATTACGGTCTGACTCTGCACACCTGATCAACTCCACTGGAGGGGACGCCATGACAGACGCCAGCAGCACCAACCACGACACCGGAACAACTGGTTACCTGCTGGAGATGGGCGCTCTGAAGCGCGGCAAGCGCAGCGGCTGGTGGATTGCCGGCGTCAAGGACCCGGAGACAATCGCCGAGCACTCCTGGCGCACTGCGGTCGTCGGGTCCGTCCTGGCCATGATGGAAGGCGCCGACCCTGCCAAGGTCGCCCTCCTCTGTACCTTCCA
The DNA here is from genome assembly GCF_044744085.1 of Streptomyces sp. NPDC087428. Classification (NCBI taxonomy): domain Bacteria; kingdom Bacillati; phylum Actinomycetota; class Actinomycetes; order Kitasatosporales; family Streptomycetaceae; genus Streptomyces; species Streptomyces sp. NPDC087428. The sequence goes on along the minus strand of NZ_JBIUXR010000020.1, from coordinate 2,948 downwards.
CGACACGCAGGAGACCCGCATCGGCGACATCCCGTGGATCGGCCGCCGGTACATCAAAGTGGCCAGGAACGAGGACGTCACAGCCGATCAGGTTTCCGATGCGCACCCCTCGGTGGCAAGCGGGATCAAGGCGATCGTCGACGAGTACGAGAACAGCGATTCGCTTGAAGTCCTCGTAGCCCATGACGCCGACAAGCTGGAGTGCATGATTCAGGGGCTGGAATACCTTCAGCAGGGTTACCCGGCAGCGCAGGAATGGGTTGACTCGACCAGGGCCAAGCTCAAGACCCCCTCGGCTCTCGCGCTCGCCGATGCTGCGCAGAAGATGTCCCTCGCCGAGTGGCAGCGCACCTACCTCCGATAGCCACGCCCACTAGCACTCCAGCAGGATTTTACGGTCTGACCTGCGTGTTTCGCCTGGCAGCTGAAGTACCAGGGCCAGGGGCGTCTCCGCAGGGCCGTTGACGGATCGGTCCGCGTTCCTCTGTTCACAAATGTTCTCGGGCGTTCTCGGCGAGGACGAACCAGACGGTCTTCGCGGTCCGTACCCGCCCGCCGCGCGTCGTGGTCCCCCACCGATCGGTCAGGCTCTCCACGATGAAGAGCCCGCGCCCGCTCTCAGCGTGCGGCGCGACGCCCGGCCTCGGCGGCCGGCCCGGTTCGTCGTCGGTCACGTAGACCATGACCTGACGGCGGTTCACCGTGACATCGACCCGGATGCGCGCCGACCGCGTGTGGCAGTGCGCGTTGGACACCACCTCGCTCACGCACAACCGGGCATCGTCGACCAGCCCCGGGTGCTCGGTGGTCCGCAGCAGCGCGCCCACGAAGTCCCGCGCGACGCGGGGTGCGGTGGGGGTGTTGGGCGCGACGAGCCGGTAACGCTCACCGCGCTGCGGGAGGTACGGGGCGGGCGGGGGCGGAACGGTTACGGGGGTCATGGCGCGGTCTCCCTACGGGTGCGGGTCTCCGGGGTGGTGCGCGGTGGGCCTTGCTCGTGGCATCGGTCGATCCGGCGGGCAATCAACTTGCCTATGGATGACTGCACTTCGAGCTGCAACGTCTTCGAGCACCTACCAGTGGGACCATAGAGAGCAAGAAAGCCACGTAGCAAGATTGCCCCTTCCTTTTCACGCGATCGGGTGGGCCGTCGTAGCTCCGGCACGCGAGACTGCACACGAGCGAAGGATGGTGACATGCCACCAAGGGACAACCCGACTGCGCGCCAAGCACGTTTGGGCTGCGAGCTGAGGAAGCTGCGTGAGCAGGCCGGCCGGACCGCCCGCGAGGCAGCCGCGCTCATCTCGACCGACCAGGCGAAGATCAGCCACACCGAATCGGGCCGCATCGGTATCAGCGAGGAGCGAATCCGCCGCCTGGCCAGTTTCTACGCCTGCGACGACGCCCCGTTGATCGAGGCGCTGTGCGCCATATCGCGAGAGCATCGGGGCCAGTTCTGGTGGGACGAGTACCGTGGCGTGCTGGCGCCGGGCTTCCTGAACATCGCGGAGCTGGAACACCACGCGAGCTACCTCCGCTGCCTCCAGGCCATGACGCTGCCGGGGCTGCTCCAGACCCCTGAGTACGCACGCGCACTGTTCGAAGGCGTGCTGCCCAAGCTACCCGAGGACGAAGTGGAGGCGAGGGTCGAGCACCGCATGCGCAGGGGCGCGGTACTCGACCGCGAGAAGCCTCCAAAATTCGACGTCATCGTCCATGAGGCAGCCCTCCGGATGCGGGTCGGCGGCCGAAAGGTCGCACGGGCACAACTGGAACGCTTCCTGGAGGCGTCGGACCGCCCGTCGATAACTGTGCGCGTGATCCCTTTCGCGAGCGAGAGGTTCGTCGAAGTGACACAGACCGTGCTGTACGCGGGCGGGGTCACGCCACATCTGGACACCGTCCACATCGACGCCCCGTTCAAAGGCGTCCAACTGGACGCCATGGCCGATCTGCACCGGTACCGCCTTCAGCTCGACTACGCGGAGCAGGTCGGCCTCGACCCCGAGGAGTCGCGGAGCTTCATTCACCACCTCACTCGCGACCTGTGATAATCCGCGGCATGAACACTGAAATCAGGTGGCAGAAGTCGTCGTTCTCCGGCGGCGGAGAGCAGTGCGTCGAGGTGGCACAGGACGCAGAACAGATCCTGATGCGTGAGAGCGACGATCCCGGCGCCGTGACCACCACGAGCCGGGCCAAGTTCGCCGCGTTCATCAAGGGAGTCAAGGCCGGCGAGTTCGACCACTTCGCCCAGTAGGAACCTTCAGCCGCATCGACCACGAGAGCCCCCTGCCCAGCGGCGGGGGGCTTCAGCACGTCTCGAACACATACCTGCCCCGGGGCATGGTTGCGCCGCAAGGCCGGGTGACGCAACCGTCACCGTACGTCGCCACCCGGTCGAGCCCACCGCTCAACCGCACCAGGAGACGCCGTAACTCTGCCCACACTCAGGCAAGTTGCGGGCCGCGCGCCCACACGCTGTGATCGGACGGTCGACCATGCGCACGTCACCCCGCCCCACCCCCGTAGAGGCCCGCGTCGAACACGGCTTCCGGTTCGAAGTGCTCCGGCACTTCCCCGCCGCCGGCTTCGTCCCGGAACCGGTCGACCTCCGCGTCCTGCCCGCTCCCCGCGAAGCCATCCGCGTCACCGATCAGAGCGTCCTCGGCGCAGCGCACCGCGAGATCCGCCCCGCCTGCGAGGAGCGCCGGGTAGACCGTGCTCGTGAACACGCCCTCAGGGCGGCCCCGTCCACGCGTCGTCGTTCGTCCTGACCCAAACGGCCCCGGTGACGACATTCCGGCAAGCAATGGGCCGGAGACAAGTGATGTCGTGAACTCAGCGGCCCTAACAACGGCTAACACAATGAGGTGGATCGGTCCTGTTGACCGTGTCCGCGTCAGAGATTCAGCGTTGTTCGGGCATGGGGACTTCGCCGTGGATCG
>NZ_JBIUXR010000019.1:0-170131 GCF_044744085.1 Streptomyces sp. NPDC087428 | reverse complement strand
GGGGGGGGTGGGGGGGGGTGGTGTTTTTCGTTGGCGTTTGTGTTGTGTGGGGGGGGGGGGGGGGGGGGGTTGGGGGGGGGGGGGCGGGGGGGGGGGGGGGGGGGGGGGGGGTGGGGGGGGGGGGGGGGGGGGGGGGCCCCCCCCCCCCCCCGCCCCTCCGGCACGGCACCGGTCAGGAGCCGTCCCTCGCCAGACCGTCCAGTTCCCCGTCCAGCTCGTCCTCGTCGAAGACGGCACTGGCGTCGAACCGGCAGATCACCAGCTGCGGGTCCGCGTCGTCGAAGGGCGCGCCCAGCCACTCCCCCGGCTCCGGCAGTTCGTCCGCCGCCGCGACCCAGAGGGTGGAGTCACCCTCCTCAAGGCCGAATTCCGTGTGCCGGGAGGCGATCTCGTCCGCCTCGTACTCCCCGAACACCACCCCCAGCGCCGCGTGGACGCTGCCGCCGACCACGGCCGCGCTCCCGCTGCCCCGGCTGTCCGGGTCCAGGTCCGCGAGCCGCTGCGCCTGGGCGAGCAGCCGCTGCGGCTCCACCACCGCGTAGTCGCGGCGGATCAGCACACTGAGTGCGTTCGGCTCCTCGGGACCGCTGTAGGGCGGCAGGGAGTCCTCCGCGCCCGGAATCTCGAAGGGGGTGACCTCGTCGTGGCGGTCGTAGAGGAGTTCGTCATAGACCTCCGCCGCAGCGGCCAGTGCGTTGAACGCGTCGTAAACAGCGGGGTCGTCGTCCCCGGACCGGCGTTCGACCGCGTCGAGGTGACGGTCGAGCGCGACCTTGACCGCATCGGCGGCGGCGCGTACCTCGGCAGCAGATGGCTGCGCAGCATCAGACATAGGGCAGACGCTATCCGTACAGGGGCTCTGCCCGCACAATAGATGCGATGCCGGAATACGAATTTGTCGACGTGTACGTGCCGCGCGGGGTGTCCCGGAAGGAGACGACCCGCCTGCTGACCGACCATGCGGAGTACGGGCACTGGGAGTTGGACCGGCTGTCGCTGCGTCGCGACGGCAGCCGCCGGGTCCGGCTGCGCCGGCGGATCATCCGCCAGCTACGGGCCACCTGGTGAAACGGAGCGGGCCCCGCTGCCGCGGGGCCCGCTCCCTTCGCCGTTGCCTGGTGCCGGTTCTGCTAGGCGGCCCTGCCGCGGCGGTAGAGCACCGTGCCCGCGCCCGCCAGCAGCAGACCCACGCTCGCCGGGATCAGCACGTCGAGGCCGCCCGATCCGGTGTGTGCGAGCTGCGGGGTGCCCTGGGGCATGCTCCGCGGCTCCGGCACGTTCGGGACGGTGCGCGGTCCGGGCGCCGGCGGTGCCTCATGGGTGACCGGGGTCACCGGAGGCGGGGCCGGAACGTCGACCTGCGGCGTGCTCTCGTTCTCGCACGTGTTGCCGAAGCTGGGGTTCAGCAGCCCGATGACGTCGATGCTGTTCCCGCAGGCGTTCACGGGGATGTCGATGGGGACCTGGACCTGGTTGCCCGAGAGCAGACCGGGTGAGCCCTGTGCGTACCCCTCCGCCGTCGCCCCGCCCCCGTTGCCGCCGCGGACGGCCCGGTGCTTGCCGGTGCCCGTCCGCGCCCCCTGGCCGCGGTCGTCCGACGCGCGATTGCCGGAGGTCCGGCTGTCCGACGCGTGGGCGCCCGACGTACCCGCGGTCGATCCGGTCCGGCCCGCGGCCGCACCTCCCGAACCGTTTTTGCAAGTGTTTCCCATGGCCGGGTTGAGTAGTCCGACGACGCTCACGGAGTTACCGCAGACGTTCACCGGAACCTCGACCGGGATCTGTACCGAATTCCCTGAAAGCACCCCCGGGGAATTCGATGCGCCGCCGGACGCTCCCGCGTCGGCGTGCGCGTAGCCGCCACTGAGCGCGAGAACGCCGCCCGCGGCCGCCATGGTGATCAGGCCTTTACGCGTGACCTGTCGCATAGGTTGTTTCCTGCCTTCTGCCTTCCGGAATACCCCCGGACTTGACCGTGCGGAGGCAAAGGACCCGGCGGCCCCGGAGCACGTGGCGCGCACTCCGGGGCCGACCGGGCTCAAACCCTTGCGGGTTGACGCACAACGTCAGGCGTTGACGCAGGTGTTGCCGAAGGTGGGGTTCAGCAGCCCGATCACGGAGACGCTGTTGCCGCACAGGTTCACGGGAACGTGAACCGGAACCTGGATGACGTTGCCCGAGAGCACGCCGGGGCTGCCGATAGCGGCACCCTGGGCGCCGGAGTCGGCGACGGCCATGCCGGCGCCCGCGAGCACCAGACCACCGGTGACAGCCGCAGCGGCGACGATCTTCTTGATCATTATTCCTCCTAGTTGGCCAATGCGGTCCCAGCCGCGGACCGCATCACCTGTAACGAGGAGAAGGCAATCGGGCTACGAGCAGGAAGCCCCTTTCACTCATTCCGGTCTGTACGCACACGCTGTCGATTAAGTCGGCGCGAGGGTTCAGCTGTTGTCGATGAAACGGTCAAGAACCCGGACACCGAACTTCAGGCCGTCGACCGGCACCCGCTCGTCCACACCGTGGAACATGCCCGCGAAATCGAGCTCCGGGGGGAGCTTCAGCGGGGCGAATCCGAAGCAGCGGATACCCAGGTCGTCGAAGGACTTGGCGTCCGTACCGCCCGAGAGCATGTACGGGACCGCGCGGGCGATCGGGTCCTCCGCCTTGAGCGCGATCTGCATCGCGTCCACCAGCGAACCGTCGAAATCGGTCTCCAGTGCCTTGTCGCCGTGCACGTCCTCGCGCTTGACGCGCGGGCCGAGGATCCGGTCGAGGTCGGCCAGGAACTCCTGCTCGTACCCCGGCAGGAAGCGGCCGTCGACATGGGCGGTGGCCTGCCCGGGGATCACGTTCACCTTGTAGCCCGCGCCCAGCATGGTGGGGGCGGCGGAGTTGCGCAGGGTGGCGCCGACCATTTTCGCGATGCCGCCCAGCTTGGCCAGCGTGGCGTCCATGTCCTCGGGGTCCAGCGGGGTGCCCAGCGCGTCGGACAGCTCGTCCAGGAAGGACCGCACCGTCTTGGTCACCCGCACCGGCCACGTGTGCCGGCCGAGCCGCCCGACCGCCTCGCACAACTCGGTGATCGCGTTGTCGTCGTTGGTCATGGAACCGTGGCCGGCCGTGCCGTCCACGGTCAGCCGCATCCAGTGCATGCCCTTCTGCGCGGTCTCCACGAGGTAGAGCCGCAGGTTCTCGTTGACCGTGAACGAGAAGCCGCCGACCTCGCCGATCGCCTCGGTGACGCCCTCGAACAGATCGGGGTGCTTGTCGACGAGATAGCGGGCCCCGTAGGTGCCGCCCGCCTCCTCGTCCGCGAGGAAGGCCAGCACGATGTCCCGCGGGGGCTTGCGGCCGCTGCGCATCCGCTCGCGCACGACCGCGAGGGTCATCGCGTCCATGTCCTTCATGTCGACCGCGCCGCGGCCCCACACGCAGCCGTCCGCGATCTCGCCCGAGAAGGGGTGGTGCGTCCAGTCGTCGGCGTTCGCCGGGACGACGTCGGTGTGGCCGTGGATCAGCAGGGCCGGCTTGGAGGAGTCCTCGCCCTCGATCCGCGCCACCGTGGAGGCACGGCCCTTGTGGGACTCGAAGATCTGCGGCTCCAGCCCGACCTCGGCGAGCTTCTCGGCCACGTACTCGGCGGCCAGCCGCTCGCCCGGCCCCGAATGGTCCCCGTAGTTGCTGGTGTCGATCCGGATCAGATCACGACAGAGGTCCACGACCTCGTTCTCGGCGCTCTCGCCCGAGCCGGTCCGGGCCGCTCTGGTCTCGCTCACGCTGGTTCCTTCCACTGTCGCTGCGGTGCTCCCCCTCATCTTCCCGCGCCCGCCCCGCACACCCAAGGCCCCCCACCTCTCGTCATGCGCCCTTCACACAGACCCGGGCGTGATCGAGCACCTCTCAATGTTTGCTATGGTTTTCCACGTCGGAACGGGCACGGCCCGCGAGACAGACACCTGGTCCGGGTGGCGGAATGGCAGACGCGCTAGCTTGAGGTGCTAGTGCCCTTTATCGGGCGTGGGGGTTCAAGTCCCCCCTCGGACACCAGCAGGAACCCCACTTCGTGTGGGGTTTTTCTGTTTCTCGGGCTGCGCCGTGCCCGCGCGCCCGGCGGTCAGGACGGCTGGACCTCGTCGAAGACTGCGAGGGCCTCGGCGGGGTCCGGGCCCACGAGGCGTTCCAGACCGGCCGCCGTCATCCTCGCCCACCTGGCGGCCCGTGCCCACATCTGCTCCTCGAAGGCGCGGACGGTCTCGTCCAGGTCTCCGGCGCCGGTGGCGACGGACTCGGCGAGTTCGGCGCCTTCCAGCATCGCGAGGTTCGCGCCCGCCCCCAGAGGGGGCATCAGATGGGCGGCGTCGCCCAGGAGTGTCACCCCGGGGACATGGGCCCAGGTGTGGGACACGGGCAGGACGTGGAGAGGGCGGTGGGCGAAGGCGGTGCCGCGGCGGAGGAGATCGAGGACGGGAGCGGCCCAGCCGTCGAACAGCGCCAGCAGACTCGATCGCACGGCCTCGACGTCGGCCAGGTCCAGGTTCTCGTACCGGTCCAGCGGTGCGCGGAACTGGGCGTACACCTTGACGTGGCCGCCGCTGTTGCGCTGGGCGACGAGGGCCCGGTTCACACCGAACACAGCCAGGGAACCGTCGCCGACCAGCTGGGCGAGATCGGGGTGGCGGGTGTCGACGTCGTCCAGGGAGGTCTCGACATAGGTGACGCCGGTGTAGTGCGGTGTCGCCGACGAGAGCGCCGGACGGATCCGGGACCAGGCACCGTCCGCGCCGACCACCAGGTCGAACGTCTCCCGCCGCCCGTCCGCGAAGTGGACCAGTGCGCCGCCCCTGGTCCCCGGCACCACCCGCGTCACGTCCCGGCCCCACTGGACGTCGAGGGGGCCGAGCAGCAGGTCACGGAGTTGCCCGCGGTCGATCTCGGGATTGGCCCGGTCATCCGGACCGGGCCGCCAGTCGCGCAGGACGGCTCCGTCCGTGTCCAGGATGCGCATGGCCTGCCCCTCGGGGCGGGACAGCTTATGGAACTCCGCCAGCAGCCCCGCCTTGTCCAGCGCGAGCTGGCCCAGCTCTTCCTGCAGGTCCAGGGTGCCGCCCGGGGGGCGGGCGTCGGGGGCGGGATCGCGTTCGAGGACGGCTACGGGGTAGCCATGGCGGTGCAGGACACGGGCGAAGGTGAGGCCGGCCGGACCGCTGCCGACCACGGCGATGCGATGTCTCATGTCGATACACTGTATTGCCGCGATGCAATGTCTCGCAAGCGTACGATGTGGCCATGACTGTGTGGGACCGGCCGGAGCCGCCGATGCGCCCCGTTCCGCTCGACCGGGAGCGGATCGTCGCCGCCGCCGTCGCGCTGGCCGACGAGGGCGGGCTGGAGGCTGTGTCGGTGCGCAAGGTCGCCGCCCGGCTGAACGCGGGCCCGATGCGGCTGTACGGATACATCTCCACCAAGGAGGAGCTGTTCGACCTCATGCTGGACGAGGTCCAGGCGGAGATCCTTCCCGAGGAGCAGCCCCGGGACTGGCGGGAGGCGCTGCACGTCCTCGCCCACCGCACCCGGCGGGCCGCTCTCCGTCATGAATGGCTGGCCGATCTGCTCGGCGGCCGCCCGGCCCTGGGACCGAACGGCCTCGCCGTGGGCGAGGCCACGCTGTCCGCCCTCGACGGCCTCGCCGACATCGACACCGTCATGCGCGCCGTGGAGACCGTCAGCGCCTACTTCAACGGCGCGATCAGACGGGAGGTCACGAACCTGCGGGCCGAGCGCGCCACGGGCCTGTCCAAGCACGACTGGCAGCGCGCCCGCGGCCCGCATCTGACGAGGATGCTGGCCACGGGCCGCTTCCCGGCGCTGTCCAAAGCCGTGCACGACGGCACCGACGTGGACGCCGAGGCATCCTTCGCCACCGGTCTGGACTGGGTCCTCGACGCCGTGGCCGCCAGGCTCACCCTGCCGCCGGCCTGACGCCCGTCTCACGGTGGCGGCCGGGTCCGCGCCGCCACCTCAGTCGGCCATCGGCCAGGGTGCGGCCCAGGAGGGGCAGCAGGCTGTCCCAGTGGCACCGCAGCCCGGAGGCGCTGAACGCGTCCGTGTCGGACATGGTGAAGCCGTGGACGGTACCGGGGTAGATCTCGGAGGCGTGGCCGACACCCGCCGCGTCCAGGGACCGGTTGAGCTCACGGAGCGCCTCGGGTGTCATGTCGCCCTCGGCGTGGCCGAGGTACACCTCGGCGGTGAGCCCGGCGAAGAGGCCGGGCCCGTCGGCGCCCACGGGGGCGTGGAATCCGGCGACGGCGGCCACCTGTCCGGAGTGGGCGGCAGCGGTGCGCATCGCCAGGAGGCCGCCGATGCAGTATCCGGTCACCGCGACCGGACCGGCGCCCACCTCGGGCCGGGTGGTGAGGAAACGAAGGTAGGCGCCGGCGTCACTCAGGACGCGTTCAGCGGTGTGCGCCTGGATCAGGGGCATCACCTGGGCCATGACCCGGGGCCGGTCCTCTTCCCCGATGTGCTCGGGGAGTTCGATCACCGGCACCGGACCGTGCCGGTGGAAGAGATGGGGGACGAGCACGTAGTACCCGTGTCCGGCCAGTCCGAGAGCCATCTCCCGCAGCGCGGGCCGGATACCGAAGCCGTCCGCGTACATCAGCACCCCTGGGTGCCGCTCGCCGCGGTCGGGGAAGGCGGCGAAGGCGTCGGCCTGGCCGTCCGCGGTGGGAATCCGCAGCGTCTTGCCGGGCATGAGTCTCTCCTGTCGTGGTTGACGTATGGATCTGTGGTCAGCACGACAGGAGGCGGAGCCCGCGCGGCAGCGCCGGACCCTCGGTCGGACAGCGGGCCGATTCCGGCCCGTACAGCGCTCAGTGGAGCGCCGGGTCGCCAATCCGTGTGTGGCGCAAGGCCGTCCCGGTAGTCATCGCCGCGCAGCATGGCCCACCGGCCCGGAGCGGTGCCGGCAGCCGGCTCCAACCCTCCTGCCTGCCACGGCCGGTGACGCCGTAGCATCGGCGGCCTGCTTGTCCGTCGCGGTTCGCAAGGGGGAAATGTCATGGTCAGCGGGGGAAGACGGCGGGCCACGGTCCTTGCCGGGGTGGTCACCGGGGCGGTGCTCGCGTCCGGCATCGGCCTCTGGGCCACCGATAGCTGGCCGTTCCGCGACTCCTACTGCTGGGGAGCGTGGGAGCAGGACAGCGGCGCGTCGTTCCTCGGCGACGAGGCGCTCGGCAAGTCCGGATCGGAGCGGCGGGCCACCGAGTCCGCGCCGCCCTCAGCCGCTCGGCCGCACGGCACCTGCACCCTGGCGGTGACCTCAGAGGTCGAGGACGACGACTCGGACCGGCCGCTCACCTTCAAGGAGCAGATCACCCTGGAGTACGGGCCGGTCCCCGCCGGCGCGAAGGAGCGCCGGGCCTGGATAGCCCAGTACTTCCACGGCTCGGCCTCGCCGCTCCCGGACGGGCTCGACGGGCTGGTCGCCGGTGACCGGGCCATGCTGGTGCTGCCTCAGGAGTGCGACGCGGACGGCAGGCCGTCGGCCGTGACGATCCGGAGCGACAGCTCGGGCGACGGCCATCTCGGCAAGGTGGCCATGCCGTTCGCGATCGGCAGCACCGCCGATGTCGGCCGGATGCTGCTCGACGCCGCCAACACCACGATGAGGAAAGCCGGTTGCGCACCCGGCAAGCCGCTGCGCACGGCCTCGCCCCTCGTGACGGTGGCCGAGGACGACGAGCGGGCGGGCAGTCCGCTGTGCCGGATACCCGGCATGACCTTCGACTTCGGCGAGGGTTCGCGCTACCAGCAGCAGGTGGGCGCGGTCACCGACCGGCTCCAGACGTGTTCGGTGGTGTGGCAGACCGCGCGCGCACCCGACGAACTGTCGGCACAGTATGTGATGGCGGGCCGGCCGCGCATGGTCGCACTGTTCGACGGCCTTCCCGCGGGCGCCGCGCACGGCCTGCTGCGCACGACCTGCGGTGGCCGTCCGACGGTGTTCTACGGAAACGTCGAGACCGGTCTGAAGGGCCGGGGCAGACCCGACGACCGGCGGGTGTTCGACCGCTTCGCGGAGTCCGTGGGCCGGCGCATCGGGTGCGGGGACGGTGAGAACGCGTGAGCGAGGACAAGTACCCCGAGAACGCCGGCCCCGACGGAACCGCGCCCACCCCTCCCGAGGGCCCCGGCCCCGACCGGGAGGAGTCCGCCGTCCCGGCGGGCGACCGCCCCTCCTTCGTGCGCCGCCTGCTGCGGAGCCGTACGGCCCGTGCCGTCACCGCCGCCGGTCTGGCCGGCGCGCTGCTCGGCGCCGGTGCCGTCGCCTGGCGCACCGACACCCTTCCGTTCCTCGGGCCCGCTCCCTGCTGGGACTCGCTCGGCGACGCCACCGTGACGGAGCTCTTCGGTGACCGCAGGACCGAGGTCGCCGAGCAGTCGCTGCAGAGCGGCCGGCAGGGTGACGGGCTGTCGTACGGGCAGTGCCGCATCACCAGTTTCAAGAACGACCGGGCCGTCCGTCAGGTGACCGTCGACGTGCACCAGCTGGACGGTCTGCGAGGGACCGACGGAAGGCAGTGGCCCCGGGAGTTCCTGGCGGCCGGCATGGTGTCGCTGGGCGAGGGGCTCCCCGGCATGGCGTCCGCGTCGCGCGGCTGGCTGGCGCTGCCGCAGGGCTGCACGGGGCGCGGCGAGTTCTCCGGACCCACCGTGGTGGACGTCAGCATGGGCATGGCGGGTCTGGACGTCACGTCGGAGCTCGCACGGGAGGACCGTGTGGCCCTCACCGACACCCTGGTGGAGGCGGCCAACGGGGTCATCCGGTCCTTCGGCTGCTCGGGCAGCTACCGGTCACCGCGGACCCTGCCGGCTGTCGTGGCCTGGCAGGACACCGACGTGGCCGCCCTCTGCGGCACCAAGGGGCTCGCCCTGCCGGCGGCGTACCGCAAGGAGTTGTCGCGCACCCGGGTCAGCGGTGGCGACGACGGCCCGGCCCGGGTCTGCGAGGTCGGGGGCGGCTCCCGCGAGCCGGTGCTGCGGATGACGACGGTGGTGGACCCGGCGCTGGCCGAGATCTTCTCCTGGGACGTGCTGCGCTCCGGCGTTCCCGTCAAGGGCACCAAGGGCTACGGGAGGCTGGCCGGGGACCGGGCGGTGTACCGGGCGTCCTGTCAGACCGGTCCCGTGGTGTTCGTGGTGGAGCAGCTGTCGCAGACGGACAAGGGCGAGTTCGGGCTCACCGATGATCTGCTGCCCGGCTATGTCGCGGCGGAGGCCGAGCGCATCGGCTGCGGCACCGAGAAGGTGACGCCGCCGCGCGCCTGACGGGTCCGGCGCGCGGGGCGCCGTTCCTGTGGAAGGATTCTCCGCACCATGAGAACCAGCACCCCGGGGCCGGGCAGAACAGCGGGCGGGCTCCGGTGAGGGGCCGCGCGAAGCCTCCCCCGTCGCCGCTGCCGCAGCGTGACGGGATCGATCCGGTCCGGGTGCGGCTCCCGGAGGATCCGGACGGGCAGTGGCCCACGGTCCGTGATCATCTGCTGGCGCGGTTCGGCGAGGCGATCGGGGCGGACCGGGTCGACGCCATGCTCGCGGGCGGCCTGTTCGTCTCGGTCCGGGGCGCGGTGACGGGCCGGGAGCCGTACGGGGCGGGGCGGTACCTCTGGTTCCACCGGGACTTCGCGCCGGAGGAGCCGGTGCCGTTCCCGGTCGGTGTCGTGTACCGGGACGAGCACCTGGTCGTCGCGGACAAGCCGCACTTCCTGGCGACGACACCGCGCGGCCGGCACATCACGGAGACGGCGGTGGCCCGGCTCCGCCGCGAGCTGGGCGCTCCCCTGCTCCAGCCGGCGCACCGGCTGGACCGGCTGACGGCGGGACTGGTGCTGTTCGTCGTCCGGCCCGAGGAGCGGGGCGCGTACCAGACGCTGTTCCGGGACCGCCTGGTGCGCAAGGAGTACGAGGCGGTGGCTCCGTACGACCCGCGGCTGGTCCTCCCGCGCACGGTGCGCAGCCGCATCGTGAAGGAGCGCGGGGTGATCGCCGCGCGCGAGGAGCCGGGCGAGCCGAACAGCGAGAGCCGGATCGAGCTGCTGGCGCACCGGGAGGGGCTCGGGCGGTACCGGCTGCTGCCCGCCACCGGGCGGACGCATCAGCTGCGGGTCCATATGAACAGCCTGGGGCTGCCGCTCGTCCATGACCCGGTCTATCCGGTGGTCGAGGCGGAGGGTGCGCCCGACGACTGGTCGCGCCCGCTCCAACTGCTGGCACGGGTGCTGGAGTTCACCGATCCGGTCACGGGAGGGCCGCGCCGCTTCGAGAGCGGGCTGCGGCTCTCCGCGTGGCCGGAGGGGTGAGCGCCGGCACCCGTGCCGTCGTCAGTGGCCGCGGGCGATCCATTCGTCCAGGTGCGGGGCCTCCGCGCCGATGGTCGTGGAGTCGCCGTGTCCGGTGCGGACGGCGGTGGCCGGGTCCAGGGCGAGCAGCCGGTCCCTGATCGAGGCGACGATCGTCGGGAAGTGGGAGAACGACCGGCCGGTGGCGCCGGGTCCGCCCTGGAAGAGCGTGTCACCGGTGAAGACGGTGGACAGCTCGGGGGCGTACAGGCAGACGGCGCCGGGCGCGTGGCCGGGGGTGTGCAGGACGGTGAGGCTCGTCCCGGCGATGCTCAGCTCCTGGCCGTCGGCCAGTTCGCCGTCGGGGGCCCGGTCCGGGTGGGTCTGCTTCCACAGCGGCAGGTCGTCGGGGTGCAGCAGGATCGGCGCGCCGGTGGCGTCGGCGAGCGCGGGTGCCGCGTCGATGTGGTCGTTGTGCGCGTGGGTGCAGATGATGGCGCGCAGCGTGCGGCCGCCGAGTGCGGCCTCGATGGCGGCGGCGTCGTGGGCGGCGTCGATGACGACCGCCTCGGTGTCGTCCCCGACGATCCACACGTTGTTGTCGACGTCCCATTCGCCGCCGTCGAGGGCGAAGGTGCCGGAGGTGACGAGGTGGTCGATGCGGGCGGTCATCAGAACACCACCACCGAGCGCAGGACGTCGCCGTCGTGCATCCGGGCGAAGGCCTGCTCGATGTCGCCGAGTCCGATGGTCTCGGTGACGAACGCGCCGAGGTCGATCCGGCCCTGCTGGTGCAGGTCGATGAGCATCGGGAAGTCGCGCGAGGGCAGGCAGTCGCCGTACCAGGAGGACTTGAGCGAGCCGCCGCGGCCGAAGACGTCCAGGAGCGGGAGCTCGATCTGCATCTCCGGGGTGGGGACGCCGACCAGGACGACGGTGCCGGCCAGGTCGCGGGCGTAGAACGCCTGCTTGTACGTCTCCGGGCGGCCGACCGCCTCGATGACGACGTCGGCGCCGTTACCGCCGGTGAGCGCGCGGATGGCCTCGACCGGGTCCTGGGTGCGGGAGTTGACGGTGTGCGTGGCACCCATCTTCTTCGCCGTCTCCAGCTTGCGGTCGTCGATGTCCACGGCGATGATCTTCGCCGCTCCGGCCAGCCGGGCGCCGGCGATCGCCGCGTCACCGACACCACCGCAGCCGATGACGGCGACGGAGTCGCCGCGGCCGACCTCGCCGGTGTTGATGGCGGCGCCGATGCCCGCCATGACGCCGCAGCCGAGGAGTCCGGCGACGGCCGGGGCGACCTCGGGGTCGACCTTGGTGCACTGGCCGGAGGCGACCAGGGTCTTCTCGGCGAACGCGCCGATGCCGAGTGCGGGCGACAGCTCCGTGCCGTCCAGCAGGGTCATCTTCTGCTTGGCGTTGTGGGTGTCGAAGCAGTACCAGGGGCGGCCGCGCAGACAGGCCCGGCACTGTCCGCACACCGCGCGCCAGTTGAGGACGACGAAGTCGCCCGGTGCCACGTCCGTGACGCCCTCGCCGACGGACTCCACGACCCCCGCGGCCTCGTGGCCGAGGAGGAAGGGGAACTCGTCGTTGATGCCGCCCTGCTTGTAGTGCAGGTCGGTGTGGCACACGCCGCACGCCTGGATCTTCACCACGGCCTCACCGGGGCCGGGGTCCGGGATGACAATCGTCTCGACCCGTACCGGCTCGTTCTTTCCCGGTGCGATGACCCCTTGTACCTGCTGCGCCATTCCCGTGGTCTCCCTTTCCCGACTTTTACTGAGATCGATCACGAACAACCGTACGCGGTGCGAGCGTGTCACGGCGGCGCGCCGCGTTGGCGCGAACCGGGTGCCGTTCCCCGGCACGAACGCACCCGTTTCGGACAGAGGGTACGCAGCACTGAACTGTGCCCGGTTCCCCGACGTCCTTCCCGGTGCAGAGGGAGCCCGGAGCCGGTACCTGCGGGGGCAGGGGCCCGGGTTGTGAAGCTGACGGATCACGGGGGAAGTACCTTGACCGAGACTGCCGTACGCATGGGCGTACACACGGAGAAGATCAGCGGGGAACACGAGGACATCGGGGCGCGGGTCGGCGGACTCGTCCCCTACACGGACGCGTTGACCGTACCGCCGGTGCTGCGTCCGCACAGCGGGAACGTGCTCACGGAGACGGAGATCGCGCTCACCCCGGCCTGGGTGCGGCTGCACGCGCAGCTGCCGCCGACCCTGATGTGGGGCTACAACGGCACGGTGCCCGGTCCGACGATCGAGGTGCGGCGCGGGCAGCGGATCAGGATCGCCTGGACCAACCGCATCCCGAAGGGGAGCGAGTACCCGGTCACCGCCGTGGAGGTGGGCCCGGTGAAGCCGGGTGAGCCGGCGCCGCACAACCGGCCGGGCCGGGACGGCGTCGAGCCGGACGCGGACGTCGCGGCGCTGCCCGCCTGGACGGTGACGCATCTGCACGGCGCGCAGACGGGCGGCGGCAACGACGGCTGGGCGGACAACGCGGTCGGCCACGGCGACGCGCAGCTCTCCGAGTACCCGAACGATCACCAGGCCGCGCAGTGGTGGTACCACGACCACGCGATGAACATCACCCGGTGGAACGTGTACGCCGGTCTCGTCGGCACCTATCTGATCCGGGACGACGAGGAGGACGCGCTCGGTCTGCCGTCGGGCGGCCGGGAGCTGCCGCTGATCCTCACGGACCGCAATCTGGACACCGACGAGGACGGCCGGCTCAACGGGCGGCTGCTGCACAAGACGACCACGGTCGTGGAGGCCGACCCGGAGACCGGGAAGCCGGTCTCGCTGCCGTTCCTGGGGCCGTACACCACGGTCAACGGCCGCATCTGGCCGTACCTGGACGTGGACGACGCCTGGTACCGCTTCCGGCTCGTCAACGCCTCCAACGCGCGGATCTACGATCTGGTGCTGGTCGACGACGAGAACAACCCGGTCCCCGGCGTCATCCGGCAGATCGGCAGCGACGGCGGGCTGCTGCCGCGCCCGGTGCCGGTCGATTTCGACGAGGTGCTGCCGACGCTGCGGATCGGCCCGGCCGAGCGGATGGACCTGCTGATCGACTTCTCGTCGCTGGCGGGCCGCCGGGTCCGCCTGGTCAACAAGGGGAAGCTCGCCCCCGGAGTGCCGGACCCGGCGGCGGACGTGCCGTTCCCGCAGGTGATGGAGTTCCGGGTACGGGAGACGGGGCGCCGGGACGGCTTCGAGCTGCCCGAGGTGCTGTCCGGTTCCTTCCGGCGGTACGAGCACGGCCAGGTGGAGCACGGGCATCGGCTCGTCGTGCTGACCGCGCCCGGCACGCTCGGGGGCGGCGGCCACCCGGAGATCTGGGAGATGACGGAGGTCGAGGACGCCGCCGGGGTGGTGGTGCCGTCGGACGGCGTGATCCAGGTGCGGGGCGAGGACGGCACCGTGCGCACGTACCGCAGGACCGCGCGGACCTTCAACGACGGTCTCGGGTTCACGGTCGGCGAGAGCACGTACGAGCAGTGGTCGTTCCTCAACCTGGGTGTGCCGACGCATCCGATGCACATCCATCTGACGGACTTCCAGGTGATGGGCCGGGAGGCGTACAGCCTGGACGGTTTCGACCCGGCGGTCGGCGGGACCCGTTCCCCGGTGGAGTTCGACCACGGCACCGCGGTCCCGACGCCGCCGAACGAGCGGGGGTGGAAGGACGTCTTCCTGGTCCCCCAGGGGCAGCTGGTGAAGGTGCTCGGCCTGTTCGACGGGGCGTACGGACGGTTCATGTACCACTGCCATCTGCTGGAGCACGAGGACATGGGCATGATGCGGCCGTTCGTCGTGATGCCGCCCGAGGCCATGAAGTTCGACCACGGCGCCGGGCACGGCGGTGGCCACGGCGGCCACGAGGGGCACACCGGCTGATCCTGCCGGAGCCACGGCATCCCTCCGCGTGGCCGCGCGGAGGGATGCCGGGTGTCAGTCCCCGTACACCCGGCGGCCGCCCACGTACGTGCCGATGACCCGTGCCTCGGCGATCTGCTCGACGGGGGCGGCGTACGGGTCACGGTCCAGGACCACCAGGTCGGCCAGGGCGCCGGCGCGGATGCTTCCGGTGTCGTCGAGGTGGTTCACGTACGCCGAGCCAGCCGTGTACGCGGCGAGGGCGTCCGTGAGGGAGATCCGTTCCCCCGGAAGGAAGGCCGGTCCGTCCCCCCGGGGTGCGACGCGGTTGACCGCGGTGTGGATGCCCTGGAGCGGATCGGCGCTGCTGACCGGCCAGTCCGAGCCGGCGGCCACGGTGGCGCCGGAGCGCAGGAGCGCGCCGAACGGGTACTGGAGCGCGGCGCGTTCCTCGCCGAGGAAGGGGATGGTCAGCTCGTCCATCTGCGGTTCGTGGGCGGCCCAGAGCGGCTGGATGTTGGCCGTGGCCCCGAGGGCGCGGAAGCGGGGGATGTCGTCGGGGTGGACGATCTGGAGGTGGGCGAGGTGCGGGCGGGTGCCGGTGTGCCCGTTGGCGGTGCGGGCGGCCTCGACGGCGTCCAGCGCCTCGCGCACCGCGCGGTCGCCCAGCGCGTGGAAGTGGGTCTGGAATCCTGCGGCGTCCAGTTCGGTGACGTAGCGGCGCAGTTCGACGGGGTCGACGAAGCTGGTGCCGCTGTTGGCGGTGGCGCAGCCGCAGGCGTCGAGGTAGGGGGCGAGGAGCGCCGCGGTGCCGGTCTCCGCGACGCCGTCCTGCATGATCTTCACCGATCCGGCGCGGAACCGCCGGCCGCTCAGCGCCTCGCGCCGGGCGACGAGGCCGGGCAGCTGCTCGGTGCCGCGCTCCCGGTCCCACCACAGGGCGCCGACGACGCGGGCGGTGAGCGAGCCGTCGCGGTCGGCCGTCAGATAGGCGTCGGAGGCGTCGTCCATCGCGCCGTACTCGCCGACGATGGCGTCCTGCCAGGCGGTGATGCCGTACGCGTGCAGCAGCCGTTGGGCGCGCAGCAGGGCGTCGATCCGGTCGGCGGCGCTGGAGCAGGGGGTGTGGCGGGCGACCAGGTCCATGGCGCCCTCCTGGAGGAGTCCGGTGGGTTCGCCGCGGGCGTCGCGTTCGATGCGGCCGTCGGCCGGGTCCTGGGTGTGCCGGTCGATCCCGGCGAGGGCGAGCGCCCGGGTGTTGACCCAGGCCCCGTGGTGGTCGCGGTTGAACAGGTAGGCGGGGCGGTCGGGCACGGCGGTGTCGAGCTGCTCCCTGGTGGGGGCGCCGCCCTCGAAGGCGTCCATGGACCAGCCGCCGCCGGTGATCCACTCCCGTGCCGGGTGCGCGTCGGCGTAGGCCCGTACCGCGGCGACGGTGGCGGTGGCGTCCCCGGCGTCCGTGAGGTCGCACTGCGCGAGTTCGAGGCCGGCGGTGACCGGGTGGACGTGTGCGTCCTGGAAGCCGGGCAGCAGGAGGCGTCCGGCGAGGTCGACCACCTCGGTGCGCGGGCCGATGAGTTCGCGTACCTCGTCGTGGCCGACGGCGGTGATCCGGTCGCCGCTGACGGCGACGGTGGTGGCGCGGGTGCGGGCGGCGTCCGTCGTGTGGACGGGACCGCCGGTGAACACGAGGTCGGCGTGGGCCATGGGGGTTCCGTTCGGTGTGGTGGTGCGGTCGGTATGCGGACGGGCGGGGTCAGGCCGGGCCGGCGACGGGCTCCGCGAGGGCGTCCGGCGGCACGGACCGGCCGGTGACGAAGTAGGGGGACTTCCTTGCCCACTTGGCCCAGGCGGCCGCGACGACACCGGTCAGCAGCATGACGGCCGGGCAGAAGAGCATGAACCACCCGTTGTCGGGGCTGACCTCGAAGTGGTCGGCCGAGCGGTAGAACGTCCAGCAGAGGTAGCCGCCGAGGCCGAGCAGCACGACGGCGCTGGCCACGGGGAGCACCACGGCCCGCAACGCCGGTACCCAGCCCTCCCGCAGGGCGCCGCGGAAGCGCGCCGCGGCCGCCAGCGCGGTGAGGGCGTAGTAGAGCGCGACGACGACGCCGATCGCGTTCACGGACGCCAGGATCAGGTCACCGACCTTCGGGATGAGGAGCGAGAGCACGGCGATGGCGGCGGCGACGCACCCGATGACGACGGTCCCGGCGGCGGGGGTGCCGTACCGCGGGCTGACCTTCGTCCACAGCGGTCCGAGCGTGCGGTCGCGGCTCATCGCGAACATGCCGCGCACGGTCGGTATCACCCCGGACTGGAGGGAGGCGACGGCGGAGAAGGTGAGGGCGGTCAACGGCAGGGCGGCGAGCGGCTGATCGGCCAGCCGGTCGCCGAAGTAGGTGAGCCCCTGGGCGCCGTGGCCGGTCAGCTCGTCGAGCGACAGGACGCGCTGGAAGGCGAAGGAGCCGAGCAGGAACAGGCCCAGCATGGTGAAGAGCGTGATGATCCCGGCCCTGGAGGCGTCCCGGGGGTCACGGATCTCCTCGGTGACGCTGAACGTGGACTCGAAGCCCCAGAAGCAGAAGACGGAGAGCAGGAGTCCCTGGGCGAGCTGCTGCGCGGAGGGGATGGTGAACGGGTTGATCCAGTCGAGGCTGAACGGGTGCGGGCCGGCGAACAGTCCGTATCCGCAGAAGCCGAGCAGGACGACGTACTCGAAGACGAGCAGGTACTTCTGGAGGTTGGCGGCCGACCGGATACCGGTGATCGCGGTGAAGGTGACGGCGACCAGGACGACGATGCCGAGGGCGGTCGACTGGGCGGTGGAGTCGGGGTCGAGCCGGAGACCGGCCAGCCGGTGCAGCCCGCCCTCCCCCGCGAGCTGGAGGAGCGCGGAGCCGGTGACCGTCGTGGTGTAGGCCAGGAAGACGACCGTGGAGACGATGCCGATCCAGCCGACGAGGAAGCCGAGCCAGGGGCTCAGCGAGCGGCCGACCCAGACGTATCCGCTGCCCATGTTCGGCTCGACCCTGTTGAGCCGGGAGTAGGCACTCGCGATGCCCAGGATCGGCAGGAACGCCAGCAGCATGATGATCGGCAGATGCAGGCCGACCGCGCCCGCGGTGACACCGAGTCCGATGCCGATGCTCGTGGTGGCGGCGGTCGACGAGGCCGCGATGACGACCCCGTCCACCAGGCCGAGGCTCTTGCGCAGGGCCGCGGGTGCGGGTGGTCCGTCACCGTGGGGAGTACGAGAGGGCGTCACGATCGCTCCTTCACCGGGGGGCGCGTTTCGGCCCCGATGGCGGCACATCGAACTCCCCGGGGGTTCCACAGGTCAACACTGTTGTCATAAGGTGCCCGGCATGAAGGCGAGCGAGCGGGTGGTACCGGAGGGCGCACGGCGCCGCAGGCGGCCCACCAAGCAGGGCACGGTGCTCTCGGAGCAGCTGATCGTGGAGACGGCGCTGCGGCTGATCGGCGAGCACGGGGCCGCGGCGCTGACCGTGCGCCGGCTCGGCGCGGCCCTGGGATGCGATCCGAGCGCGCTCTACCGGTACTTCCGGGACACCGACGAACTGCTGCTGGCGGTCGCCGACGAGCTGATCGGCCGGACCCTGCGCACCTGGCGGCCGACCGGCGACTGGCGGGCCGATCTGCAAACGCTGGGGCTGCGGATGCACGCGGACTACCTGGCTCATCCGCAGGCGGCGATGCTGACCTGTGCCCGGGTGACGGGCCGGACGCAGGAGGTCGGGTCGGTCGAGGCGATTCTCGGGGTGCTGCGGGGTGCGGGCTTCCCGGATGCCGAGGCGGTGCGGGTCTACCACGTCTTCGTCGACCTGACGCTGTCGTTCGCGGCGCTGGACGCCTCGACGCTGGTGCTCTCGGAGCGGTCGCGGGCCCTGGAGTCCCGGGCCTGGCCGGAGATCTACGCCCGGCAGCCGGCGCGGACCCACCCGAACATCGCGGCGACCGCGCCGGTGCTGGTCGCGGAGATGGGCCGCAGTGGGTATCCGGCGGCGCTGCGGATGGTGCTCGCGGCGGCCGCCGCGCGGCTGCAGCACGTGGGGCCGTAGGGACGGCAGGCCGAGGGCGGCCGGATCAGGGGGCGAGCACGTCGAGTTCGTGCAGGGCGCCCACCGCGATCTCCTTCGTCAGCCGCTCCGCCTCCGCGGCGTCGCCCTCGCGCACCGCTTCGGCGAGCCGGACATGGAGGGTGACGGCCGCCGGGTCGGGGTCCTCGAACATCACCTGGTGGTGGGTGCGCCCCGCCAGGACCTCGGCGACGACGTCGCCCAGGCGCGCGAACATCTCGTTGCCGGAGGCGTTGAGCACGATCCGGTGGAAGGCGATGTCGTGTTCGAGGTACCCCTCCAGCTGCTGGCCGCGCGAGGTGGCGACCATGCCCAGGGCCCGTTCGGTGAGCTGTGCGCACTGTTCCGGGGTGGCGTGGCGGGCGGCGAGCGAGGCGGCGACGGGCTCGATCGCCGAGCGAAGGACCGTCAGTGAGCGCAGCTGGCGCGGGCGGTCGGCGCCGGCCAGCCGCCACCGGATGACCTGCGGGTCGTAGACGTTCCACTCCTCGGCGGGCCGCACGGTCACGCCGACCCGGCGCCGGGACTCGACCAGGTGCATGGACTCCAGGACGCGGATCACTTCCCGTACGACCGTGCGCGAGACATCGAATCGCTGGGCCAGTTCATCAGTACGCAGCACCTGACGGGGCAGGTGTTCACCCGCTGCGATCTCCAGACCAAGGGTGTCCAGCACATGTGTATGCAGCCCCTGGCCCTGTGTGGTCATGAGCACAAGAGTACGGGGAGCCTCAGGAGCACATTAAGTACGACGTTTATGTCACAGCATCTTGAATAAGTCGTACGTATAGGTTTCAGTAGCGCGACGGACCGATGTCGAGGAAGACATCGAAGAGAACAGCGAGGCACCGTAATGAGCACCCCCCACGTCGTCGTGGTGATGGGCGTGGCAGGGACCGGCAAGACCACGATCGGTCCCCTGCTCGCCGCCGCACTGGGCGTTCCGTACGCCGAGGGCGACGACTTCCATCCGCCCGCGAACATCGCCAAGATGTCGGCCGGCACCCCGCTGGAGGACGCCGACCGGTGGCCCTGGCTCGACGCGATCGGGCAGTGGGCACACGGCCGGGCCGGGCTCGGCGGCGTGGTGAGCAGCTCCGCGCTGAAGCGGGTCTACCGTGACCGGCTGCGCGGCGAGGCCCCCGGTGCCCTGTTCCTGCATCTGACCGGCGAACGGTCCCTGATCGAGGAACGGATGGCGGACCGCAAGGGCCACTTCATGCCGGCCGCGCTCCTCGACTCGCAGTTCGCCACCCTTCAGCCCCTTGAGGACGACGAGGCCGGCGTCGCCGTGGATGTGTCCGGCACCCCCGAAGAGATAACCCAGCGAGCCGTCGCGGCACTGCGCCGGCTGGACAGCTAAGGATCATCACCGTGACCAGTCTCAGCGTCGAGACGCTGGCAGCGGACGCCGTCGAACCGATCACCTCGGCCGGCAACGCGCAGTTGGGCATCGCCGTACTGGCGGGCATCGCCGTCATCGTCCTGCTCATCACCAAGTTCAAGATGCACGCGTTCCTCGCGCTGACCATCGGCTCGCTGGCGCTCGGTTCGTTCGCCGGCGCGGCGCCGGCCAAGACGATCGCGAGCTTCACCGCGGGCCTCGGCTCGACCGTCGCGGGCGTCGGTGTCCTGATCGCGCTCGGCGCGATCCTGGGCAAGCTCCTCGCGGACTCCGGCGGCGCGGACCAGATCGTCGACACCATCCTCGCGCGGGCGAGCGGGCGGGCCATGCCCTGGGCGATGGTCCTGATCGCCTCGATCATCGGCCTGCCGCTGTTCTTCGAGGTCGGGATCGTGCTGATGATCCCGGTGGTGCTGCTGGTCGCCAAGCGCGGCAACTACTCCCTGATGCGGATCGGGATCCCGGCGCTGGCCGGCCTCTCCGTGATGCACGGACTCATTCCCCCGCACCCCGGCCCGCTGGTCGCGATCGACGCGCTCGACGCCAACCTGGGCGTCACACTGGCCCTCGGAGTGCTGGTCGCGATCCCGACGGTGATCCTCGCCGGTCCGGTCTTCTCCCGCTACGCCGCCCGCTGGGTGGACATCAAGGCGCCGGAGAAGATGATCCCGCAGCGCCCGTCCGAGGACCTGGACCGCCGGCCCGGCTTCGGTGCCACACTGGCCACGATTCTGCTGCCCGTCGTCCTCATGCTGATCAAGGCACTGGTCGACATCGTGGTGGACGACCCCGAGCAGGGTGTCCAGCGGGTCACCGATGTGATCGGCTCCCCGCTGATCGCGCTCCTCGCCGCCGTCGTCGTCGGCATGTTCACGCTGGGCCGGGCGGCCGGATTCACCAGGGGCCGGCTCGCCACCACCGTCGAGAAGTCCCTCGCCCCGATCGCGGGCGTGCTGCTGATCGTGGGCGCGGGCGGCGGGTTCAAGCAGACCCTCATCGACGCAGGTGTCGGCCGGATGATCCTGGAGTTCTCCGAGAACTGGTCGATACCCGCCCTGCTGCTCGGCTGGCTGATCGCCGTGGGGATCCGGCTCGCGACCGGCTCCGCGACCGTGGCGACCATCTCGGCCGCCGGTCTGGTCGCCCCGCTGGCGGCCGACATGTCGACTTCGCACGCCGCGCTGCTGGTCCTCGCCGTCGGCGCGGGCTCGCTCTTCTTCAGCCATGTCAACGACGCCGGGTTCTGGCTGGTGAAGGAGTACTTCGGAATGGACGTCGGCCAGACGGTGAAGACCTGGTCGGTGATGGAGACCATCATCTCGGTGGTCTCGCTGGCCTTCATCCTGCTGCTGTCGCTGATCCTCTAGGGCCTTCGGCAGGGCTGATCCTCCAGGGCCTTCAGCAGGCCGGAGGACCGGTGGCCGGATCGTCGGTCACCGGTCCTCCGGCGGTTCGGCCGGGTCCGCGGGGATCCGCCACAGCGCGTGCTCGCGACGGGCCCACCGCCGCTCGACCGACCCGGTGCGCATACCGCGGCGGGCCTCCGGGTCGGCGTACGCCATCGCGATGTGGCCGCCCAGCACGATGCCGATCGCCAGCGCCAGCCAGTCGTGGACGAACGTGGCGCCGGTCCGCCACATCAGCGGGGCCGGCCCGGTGAACCACATCAGCAGCCCGGTGCCGGCCATCACCGGCACCGCGCCCGCGATCCAGGCCGCGTAGAGCTTCTGCCCGGCGTTGAACTTCCCGGCCGGCCGGGAGCCGGGCCGGTGGTCGCGGTGGCGCACGGCCCGCAGCCACGTCCGGTCGTGCGGTCCGAAACGGTTGAGCCGCGAGACGTCGCCCCGCACGGCCCGCGAGAACAGCCCCGCCAGCAGCGGTACGGGGATCAGCAGACCGGACCACTCGTGCACGGTGACCACCAGATGGCGGCGCCCGACGAGTTCGGCGAGCTGCGGCACGTACAGGCAGGCGGCCGTGGCCACGCAGAGCAGCGTCAGTGCCGCCGTGCCGCGGTGCACCAGGCGCACCGGCCGGCCGAACCGCGGTACCCGGCCGCGCGCCTCAGGTCGTGGGGGCGTCGTCACGGCCGTTGGACCGGCCGACCCAGGCGTCGACGTCATATCCGAGCTCCTCCCAGTAACCGGGGCGCACGGAGTCCGTGACGGTGATCCCGGAGAGCCACTTCGCCGACTTGTAGAAGTACATCGGGGCCACGTAGAGCCGGACCGGGCCGCCGTGGGAGTGGGACACCGGCCGGTCCTGCATGCGCAGTGCGACCAGTACGTCGGCGCGGCGGGCCTGGGCGAGGGTGAGGCTCTCGCTGTAGGTGCCGTCGAAACAGGTGAAGCGGATCGCCTTCGCCCCCGGCCGGACACCCGCCGCGTCCAGCAGCGCCGAGAGCCGTACGCCCTCGAACGGGGTCTCGGGCACCCGCCAGCCGGTCACGCACTGCACGTCGCGGACCATCCGGGTCTGCGGCAGCGCCTTCAGGGCGTCCAGGGTGTACGTGGCCGGGCGGTCGACCAGCCCGTCGACGGTCAGCCGGTAGTCGGCCGCGCCCTTCGACGGTACGGACGAGGCCACGGAGTAGTACCGGAAGCCGCCGCCGTTGGGCAGCAGCCCGGTCAGCCCGGTGGGGTCCTTGTCGGCGAGCGCGCCCAGCCCCGATTCCATGGTCCGTTGCAGGACCGGGGCGGCGACGAGCCCGGCGGCGCCGAGGCCGAGCATCGTCAGGACCAGGCGGCGGCCGACGGGGGCGCCGACCGCGTCGGGATCGGGGCCCGGCTCCGCCGGTTCGGGTCCGGCGCCGGGAGGGGGACTGTTCACTCCTCGATTCGAGCACTCCGGGGCGCCGGATGCCAGGGGCGGCGGCGGTCCGTCACCGGCCCGTCAGATTCTCCCGGCCACGGACGGACCGCGAGTGCCAGACTTGCGCCATGCCGAACCGTGAAGCCCTCAAGCCCTTCCTCCTGGTCTTCCCGGGACCGCTGCGCGATCAGCTGGTCGCCGCGGTGCTCGACGGGCGGAAGGTGTCGACCACCGGACTGCTGGCGGAGTACGAGACGGAGAAGGAGGAGCCGCCCCCGGTGGGTGAGCGGTCCGCCCTGATCGATTCGGACGGCCGGGAGATCGCGGTCCTGGAGGTCACGGAGGTACGGATCCTGCGCCTCGGGGACGTCGACCTCCAGCATGTGCTGGACGAGGGCGAGGGCGACACGTCGGTGGCGCGGTGGCGGGCCGGCCACGAGCGGTTCTGGCACAGCGACGAGATGCGGGAGGGGCTCGGCGACCCTGAGTTCACGGTCGACGACGACACCCTGGTCGTCGCCGAACGCTTCCGGGTCGTGGAGCTGATCGGCCCGGCCTGAGCGGGAGGACGGGGCGGCGGGCAGCGCGGCGGGGCCGCGCGGCCCTCACCTTCCGCCCGCGGCGGCCTGCGCCTGGTTCGCGCGCCGGACGAGGTCCAGCCGCCGCCTGAGCGCGAGCAGGCGGGGATGGCGCTCGTGCATCTCCCCCGAGCGGCGGTCGAGCTCCTTGCCGAGGCGCTCCGTGCGCTTCTCGATGTCGAGCTCGTCCAGAATGCGATCGACCTCGGCGAGCAGCGCTCCGTGCAGCTGCCATTTCCTGGGGTGGTCCTGGACCGCCGCCAGCAGCAGGTCCGCCACCCGGTCCCGGGTCGTGCGGCTGACCGTGAGCGCGTCGGCCAGCCGTGCCTCCGCGCCTTCGGCGCTCGCGGCGACCGGGGTGGTGATCAGCATCGAGAAACTCTCGACGGCGTCCGCCAGTTGCCCGAACAGTTCCGTGAGCCCGGAGGCCACATCGCCGGGGAAGAGGGGTTCGTCGACCCGGTCCTTGGCCAGGTCGGTCAGCGTCCTGGCCAGCACCCGGAGCACCACCGCGCAGATCTCCAGGGTGTCCAGACCGGTGCGGAGCACGACGCGGTAGAGCAGCCCCTGCCGGACCCGGGGGTTGAGCATGAGGCTCTCCTCGGCCTGTCGCAGCGAGGCGTCCACGGCCACGATGTCGTGGTCGATGCGGCGGGCCCGGTGCAGCCGCTCGGCCGCCTGTCCGACGGTGACCCGGCCGCCCAGGTCGCCGCCCAGGTCACGGAGCATCTCGCCCATCTCCCGGGCGAGGCCGTCGATCGACGCCCCCGCCGACTGGACCCACACGGGCGGGGCGAAGAGCAGGTTGAACAGCAGCCCCACACCCGCGCCGATCAGCGTTTCGAACACGCGCTCCCAGGCGGTGTCGGCGACCTGCGCGACACCGAGCACCAGCATGGCGCTGATCGCCACCTCGGGGACGAACTCGTTCACCCGGACCAGCCGGCCGATGATCAGTGAGGTGAAGATCGTCAGCCCGAGGCTCCACCAGGTCAGCCCGACCAGGGAGCTGAATCCGCTCGCGATGAGCACCCCGACGACCACGGCGTTCACCCGCCGGATCCCGGTGGTGAGCGTGGCGTACAGGGTGACCTGGACGACGAGCAGCGCGGTGAGCGGAGCGGTCAGGGGGGCGGGCTGGGACAGCGTCGACGTCGCCACGACATAGGCGATCACCGCGGCACCCGTGGAACGCAGGGTCTGGACGCGCACGGACTCGGTGGTGCGCCGGACGAGGTTGATCACGGGTTCGGCTACTCCTGGCATCTCCTTCCTCTGCCCGCATCCGGTGCCCCCGTACGGTTTCCGGCGCCGAACCCCACCGGACGGACGCGTGATCCCCGCCCGTGATCGATGCGGCTATCCGACCGCTTCCGCCGCGGCCCGGCCCGCCGCCCGGCCGGAGAAGATGCAGCCGCCGAGGAACGTGCCCTCCAGCGAGCGGTAGCCGTGCACCCCGCCGCCGCCGAAACCGGCCGCCTCGCCGGCCGCGTACACCCCGGCCAGCGGGGTGCCGTCGGCGGTGAGCACCCGGGAGGACAGATCCGTCTCCAGGCCGCCGAGCGACTTGCGGGTCAGGATGTTCAGCCGGACGGCAATCAGCGGCCCGGCCTTGGGGTCGAGGATGCGGTGCGGTGCGGCCGTCCGGATCAGCTTGTCGCCCAGGTAGGTGCGGGCGCCCCGGATCGCGGTGATCTGGAGGTCCTTGGTGAAGGGGTTGGCGATCTCGCGGTCGCGGGCGGTGATCTCGCGGCGCAGTCCGGCCTCGTCGATGAGTGAGTCACCGGTGAGCGCGTTCATGCCGCGGACCAGCGCGCCGAGGTCGTTCTCGACGACGAAGTCCGCCCCGTTGTCCATGAACGCCTTCACCGGAGCGGGTACGTCCGCGCGTGCCCGGCCGATCACGCCGCGGACGGACTTGCCGGTCAGGTCGGGGTTCTGCTCGGAGCCGGAGAGCGCGAACTCCTTGCCGATGATCCTCTGGTCGAGCACGAACCAGGTGTAACCGTGGCCGCTGCGCATGATGTGGTCGAGGGTGCCGAGCGTGTCGAAGCCGGGGAAGAGCGGGACGGGCAGCCGCTTGCCGCGGGCGTCCAGCCAGAGCGAGGACGGTCCTGGCAGGATGCGGATGCCGTGCCTGGCCCAGATCGGGTTCCAGTTCTCGATGCCCTCGGTGTAGTGCCACATCCGGTCGCGGTTGATGTGGTGGGCGCCCGCCTCCTCCGTGATGCCGAGCATCAGCCCGTCCACATGGGCGGGGACGCCGGAGAGCATCTTGGCGGGCGGGGTGCCGAGCCGCTCCGGCCACTGCGCGCGCACGAGGTCGTGGTTGCCGCCGATGCCGCCGGAGGTGACGATCACCGCCTGGGCCCTCAGCTCGAAGTCGCCGGCCGTCTCCCGGCTGCTCGCGGTCCCGCGGGCCGCGCCGCTCGGCTCCAGGATCTCGCCGCTCACGGTGTCGACGGTGCCCCCGGTGCGGCCGAGAGCGGTGACCCGGTGGCGGAAGCGGAAGGTGACGAGGCCCTTGGCGACGCCCTCGCGCACCCGGCGCTCGAACGGGGCGACGATACCGGGGCCGGTGCCCCAGGTGATGTGGAAGCGGGGGACGGAGTTGCCGTGGCCGTTCGCGTCGTAGCCGCCGCGCTCGGCCCAGCCGACGACGGGGAAGAACCGCACTCCCCGCTCGTGCAGCCAGGAGCGCTTCTCACCGGCGGCGAAGTCGACGTAGGCCTCGGCCCACTTCGCCGGCCAGTGGTCCTCCTCGCGGTCGAAGCCCGCCGTGCCCAGCCAGTCCTGGAGGGCCAGCTCGTGGCTGTCCTTGATCCGCATCCGGCGCTGTTCGGGCGAGTCGACCAGGAAGAGGCCGCCGAAGGACCAGTGCGCCTGGCCGCCGAGCGACTGCTCGGGCTCCTGGTCGAGCAGGATCACCGAGCGGCCCGCGTCGACCAGCTCGGCCGTGGCGACCAGCCCGGCCAGTCCTGCCCCGATCACGATCACATCAGCGTCGTACGCCATGGGTTCCATCCTTGTCGGGGCGGTCCGGACCGGGTCCGGCGGAAGGACCGCACATCACCCGTGCGGCGCCTCCCGAAGTTACTGGTGCGTCAGATCTTCGGTACCGGCCGCCCCGGCGTCAACCGCCCGGTCGGCGGCACTCCGGCCGCACCCCTGGCATCCAGGCGCTATCGTCGAAAACAATTCACTCTCTTCCGGCCTGACTTGGGGTAGAGAAGCGTGTCGGTGCTGGTTCTCGTACTCGCCGTGGGCGCGGCCTGCTGTCTGGGGTTCGGCTTCGTGCTGCAGCAGGCCGCCGCCCGCCACGCCCCCAAGAGCGACTACCTGTCGTTCCGGCTGCTGCTGGACCTGATGCGGGTGCGGAGCTGGCTGGCCGGTATCGGTCTGATGGTCTGCGGCATGGTGCTGGGCGCGCTGGCCCTGGGCAAGGGCGAGGTCTCCGTCGTCGAGCCGCTCCTGGCCACCAATCTGCTCTTCGCGATGACCCTGTCCCGCCACCGCACCGGCCAGCGGCTGGGCCGGCAGGGCTGGGCCGGGCTCTGGCTGCTGGCGTGCGGGGTCGCGGCGTTCCTGGTGGCGGGCGAGCCCAAGGGCGGCACGGCGGTGTCGAGCCCGTTGCGGCACTGGCTGGTCATCGGCGTGGTGGCGGGCATCGCCCTGGCGCTCACCATGTTCGCCGCGCGCTCGCGGGCGACGGCGGCCCCGGCGCTCCTCGCGGTGGCGGCCGGACTGCTCTACGGGCTCCAGGACGCCCTGACCAGGGTCAGCGGCCAGCTCATCGGGGACAACGGCTGGGCGGCACTGGTGATGAACTGGCAGCCGTACGCAGTGCTGGTGCTGGGGGTGACCGGGCTGCTCCTGGTGCAGAGCGCGTTCGAGACCGGTCCGCTGCGGATGTCGCTGCCCGCGCTGACCGCGGCCCAGCCGCTGGCCGGGATCGCCTGCGGCATCGGGTTCCTCGGCGACCAGGTGCGCACCGACACCGGCGCACTGGCCTGGCAGGCGGCCGGGCTCGCGGCGATCGTGGTCGGGATCGTGCTGCTGGGGCTGCATCCGGCGATGCCGGAGGGGCCGGTGGGCGGGCGGCGCGCCAAGACCCTCGAACCGCGCTGAGGCGCCCGCACAGGCGAGTGTCCTCTTTCTCACAGGTGGCCGGCCGGTTTCTCACAGGTGGCCGGCCGGTCCGCCCTGGCAATTAATAATGGCCAGTATTACAGTGTCGGTATGGCGAGAACGTCAGGACAAGAGACCAGGGACAAGCTGATCCGCGCGGCCGAGGAGATCTTCGCCTCGCAGGGCACGGACGGCGCCCAGCTGCGGGACATCGTCCGGCTGGCGGGCCAGAGCAATCCGTCGGCGGTCCAGTACCACTTCGGCTCCCGTGCCGGGCTGCTCGACGCCGTAATGGCCGGGCGCCAGGCCCGTACCGAACAGGTGGTGGCACCGCTGCTCGACGCGCTCCCCGCCGACTGCGGCGTACGGGAGCTCCTCACCGCGCTGGTGACGGCGGAGGCGAGCCTGCTCGCCGACGACCGGGGCCGGCGCTGTCTGCGGATCTCGGCCCAGCTGAGCCACGAGACCGGTCTGCGGACCGGTCCGCTGCACCCGGCCCTGGACGGCACCGCCTACGGCCGGCTGATCGGCCGGATCGGGGACCGCCTGGACGCCCTGCCGGAGCCGGTACGCCTGGAGCGTCTCGATCTGGCGCTCACCCTGATCGGCGCGGCGATGGCGGACCGCGCCCGCCAGGGGCTCGACGGCACGGAGCCGCTGACCGGCCAGGGTCTCTTCCTCGCCGATCTCGTCGGCACCACCACCGCGTTCCTGCACGCCCCCGCGCCGCACAGCGCGTGAACCACCCGCACCACATGAAGGACATGTCATGACCGACAAGAACAACCTCAGTGACCGGACCGTCGTCATCACCGGCGCCGCCCGCGGCCTCGGTGCCGAGGCCGCGCGCCTCGCCGTGGCCGGCGGGGCGAACGTCGTGATCACCGACGTCCTGGACGAGGAGGGCGCGGCCACCGCGGCAGCGCTCGGCCCGAAGGCCCGCTTCCACCACCACGACGTGACCTCGGAGGACGACTGGAGCCGCGTGGCGGAGTTCGCCCTCGCCGAGTTCGGACGGATCGACGGCCTGGTCAACAACGCCGGCGTCTCCACCGGACAGCCGCTGGAGACCGAAACCGTCGAGCACTTCCGCAAGGTCATCGACATCAACCTGACGGCCGTCTTCATCGGCATGAAGACGGTGATCCCGCTGATGAAGGAGAACGGCGGCGGCTCGATCGTCAACATCTCCTCGGCCGCCGGACTGATGGGCCTGGCCCTGACCTCCAGCTACGGCGCGTCGAAGTGGGGCGTGCGGGGGCT
This sequence comes from Streptomyces sp. NPDC087428, assembly GCF_044744085.1. Lineage (NCBI taxonomy): Bacteria > Bacillati > Actinomycetota > Actinomycetes > Kitasatosporales > Streptomycetaceae > Streptomyces > Streptomyces sp. NPDC087428. Next base: position 141,598 of record NZ_JBIUXR010000019.1, on the reverse strand, counting down.
GACGAAGGTCGGCGCGGTGGAGCTCGGCACGGCGAAGGTGCGGGTGAACTCGGTGCACCCCGGCATGGTCTACACGCCGATGACCGCCTCCGTCGGCATCCAGCAGGGCGACGGCAACTACCCCAACACCCCGATGGGCCGGGTCGGCGAGGCCGGCGAGATCGCCGAGGCCGTCGTCTTCCTGCTCTCGGACGCCGCCTCCTACCTCACCGGCGCCGAACTCGCCGTGGACGGCGGCTGGACCGCGGGACCGACCGTCAAGTACGTCATGGGGCAGTGATCCCTCCCGCGGGCCTGCTGTTGGATGAGGTGCATGACACCTTCTGACGAGATCCTGGACATCGTCGACGAGAACGACGAGGTGGTCGGGCAGGCCGCGCGCGGCGAGGCCACCGCGCGCGGCCTGCGCCACCGCTGCGTGTTCATCGAGGCCAGGGACGCCGACGGCCGGATCTTCGTGCACCGCAGGACCGCCACCAAGCTGGTCTTCCCCTCCCACTACGACATGTTCGTCGGCGGGGTGGTCGGCGCGGGCGAGACCTACGACGAGGCGGCCCTGCGGGAGGCCGAGGAGGAGCTGGGCGTCACGGGGCTCCCCCGCCCCGAGCCGCTCTTCAAGTTCCTCTACGAGAGCGACCGGCACAGCTGGTGGTCGTACGTCTACCGGGTGCGGTGCGAGCTGCCGGTGAGGCCGCAGGCGGAAGAGGTCGCCTGGCACACCTTCCTCGACGACGCGGAGCTGGCGGAGCGGCTGGACGACTGGCCGTGGGTGCCGGACGGGCTGGAGGGCTACCGGCGGCTGAAGGCCTTCCGTGCGGCGTCCTGAACCGGCCCGCACCACGTACCGAAGCGGCAGATAAGGTCCGGACGTGAACGAATTCGTACAGAGCCTGCGGCTGTGGTTCGCGCCGCAGCGGATCCGCGAAGAGGGCGACACCCCCGACTACCGCTTCTCGCTCGCCAACGAGCGGACCTTTCTCGCCTGGATCCGGACGGCTCTCGCGCTGATCGGCGGCGGATTCGCGGTCGATCAGTTCCTGCCGGGGCTCTCCTGGGGAATCCGGGCCGGTCTCGCGCTGGCGCTGCTCGCGGCCGGTGTGCTGTGTGCCCTGCGGGCGGTCAACCACTGGGTGCGCTGCGAGCGGGCCATGCGGCGGGGCGAGGACCTGCCGGTGTCCCGGTTCCCGACGCTGCTGGGTCTCGCGGTCGCCGTCGTCGCCGTCGCGATGGTGGTGGTGGTCCTCTTCGGCTGGGAGGGGCGGTGAGCGCCGCCGAGCGCGATCCCGGCCTGCAGCCGGAGCGGACCAGGCTGGCCTGGCGCCGCACCACGCTCTCCTGCACGGTGGTGGCGCTGCTGGCGGGCAGGCAGGCGTTGCACGGCGGGGCGGGTCCGGCCGGGATCGTCGCCCTGTCGCTGAGCGTGCTCGCCTGGCTGGGCTTCCTGCGGGTGGCGAACCGCCGGGTGCAGGGCATGGGCACCGCCCGTCCGCGCCGGCTCGGGGCGCGCGAGGCCATGACGGCGACGGCGTGCACCATCGCGCTGGCCGTGTTCGCGGCGGCCATGCTCTTCTGAGGGGCTGCTCGTGCGGGGCCTCGGAGAGCCCCCGGTGAGGCCCCGGCGGCCGGTCCCGTCAGCCGTCCCAGTCCACGGTGACGACGATCTTGCCGCGGGTGCGCCCCCGCTCGTTGAGCCGGTGCGCCTCCGCGGCCTCCGCCAGCGGGAGGACCCGGTCGACGTGGACCGTGACGATGCCCCGCTCGGCCAGTTCCGCCAGGTGCGCGAGGTCCTTGGCGTCGGGCCGCACGAAGGCGTACTTGCCGCCGTACGAGAAGACCTCGGCGTCCGTGATCGAGGTCAGCCGCCCGTCCGGTGCGAGCGTCTGCGCGGACACCCGCAGGGCCTCCCCGCCCACGGTGTCGAAGGCGGCGTCGATCCCGTCCGGGGCCAGGGCCCGCAGCCGGTCGGCGAGCCCGTCCCCGTACTCCACCGGTTCCGCGCCGAGCTGCCGCAGATGGTCGTGGTTGTGGGCGCTCGCGGTCCCGATGACCCGGCAGCCCGCGTGGCGGGCGAGCTGGACGGCCAGCGAGCCGACACCGCCCGCCGCCGCGTGGACGAGGACCGTGTCACCGTCGCGGATCCGCAGGGACCGGTGGAGCACCTGGTACGCGGTGAGGCCGGCCAGCGGCAGTCCCGCGGCCTCCTCGAAGCTCAGGCTCAGCGGCTTGCGGGCCAGGGTGCGCACCGGGGCGGCGACGTACTCGGCGAACGTGCCGCGGCTGAGGAAGTCCTCCCGCACGTACCCGATGACCTCGTCGCCCACCGCGAACTCCTCGACCGCGACACCGGGCTGCACCACCACCCCGGACACGTCCCAGCCGGGGATCACCGGGAACACGGCTTCCAGGGAGCTGTCGAGCAGTCCCTCGCGGGCCTTCCGGTCGACCGGGTTGACCGCCGCGGCCCGCACCTTCACCAGGACGGTGTCGGGGCCCACCTTGGGATCGGGCCGCTCGCCGTACTCCATGACGTCGGCCCCGCCGTACGCGCTGTAGCTGATCGCCTTCATCCTTCGACCATCCGCGCGGGCCGGGAGCGGCGCAACTCATGCCGCGGCGGCCCCGCCCGCCCGGCGCGCGGCTCTCACCAGCGCGGGATCGACGGCGTCCGCCACCGCGGCTCGGCCTTGCGCATCGCGGCGGCGTCGTCGCGTTCGCGCATCGTGCCGTCGTCGTCGAGCCAGCGGCGGTGCAGGACGGCCAGGCGCTCCCGGTCGAGCTCGACCCCGAGACCCGGCGCGTCGGAGACGGTGAGCCGGCCGTCCTCGAAGACATGGCGGGTGGTGATCACGTCCTCGGTCTGCCAGGGGTAGTGGCTGTCGCAGGCGTAGTCGAGGTTGGGGACGGTGGCCGCGACCTGCGTCATCGCGGCGAGGCTGATCCCGAGGTGGGTGTTGGAGTGCATGGAGAGCCCGACGCCGAAGGTGCGGCAGATCCCGGCCAGTTCACGGGTGCGGTGCAGCCCGCCCCAGTAGTGGTGGTCGGAGAGGATGACCTGGACGGCGTCCCTGGCGAAGGCCTCGGGGACCTCGGCGAGCGTGGTGACGCACATGTTGGTGGCCAGCGGTACGTCGGTGCCGGCCGCGACGGCGGCCATCAGCTCCGTGCCGCTCGCCGGGTCCTCCAGGTATTCGAGTACGCCCTTGAGCTGCTCGGCGACGTACAGCGAGGTCTCGACGGACCAGGCGCCGTTGGGGTCGAGGCGCAGCGGCCGGCCCGGGAACGCCTCGGCCAGCGCGCGGACCGCGGCGATCTCCTCGTCGGGCGGGAAGACGCCGCCCTTCAGCTTGAAGGAGGAGAAGCCGTAGTCGCGGGCGAAGCGCCGCGCCTGGGCGACGACGCCGGCCGGGTCGACCGCCGCTCCCCAGTCGTCCCGCTCGCCGCCCTCGGGGTGCTCCGCCCAGCGGTAAAAAAGATAGGCGCTGTACTCGACGGTGTCGCGGACCTTGCCGCCGAGCAGTGCGTGCACGGGCAGGCCGAGGGACTTGCCCAGCGCGTCCAGGCAGGCCACCTCGAAGCCGGACACCACCGAGAGCCGCAGCTTGTCCGCGGTCTGGACGCCGCGCAGCCCGCCCGCGTCGACCCGCTCGTCGGCGGCGCGTGAGTCCGCGCACACCTCGTCGGCGAGGGCGAAGAGGCCGTTCAGATCGCTGACCGGGCGCCCGACCAGGGCAGTGGCGAGCGGCTCCGCCAGTTCGAGGTACTTGCCGTCGCCGTACGTCTCCCCGATCCCGGTCACTCCGCCGCGTGTGACGACCTCCACGACGAGGCGCGGGGTGTACGGCTGGTGGACGCCCTGGGTGTTGAGGAGCGGCGGGTCGGCAATGAGGATCGGGGTCAGCCGGACTGCGTCGATCAACCATGCTGTATTCATACGTGAACTCTATTCAGAGATACGACTGAACACCAGGGGTCCGGCAGCCGTTCGGGCCGGACTGCCACATCCGGTTCCGGGAGTTCACTGGACGACATACCGACTGGTCGGCATCATGAACACCGACCGTTCATTCACCCCGGAGGTGCGCACGATGAGCCCAGTCCACCCGCCAGGTCTCGACCTCGACCGGCTGCGCGGACATCTCGACCGCGAACGGCCGGGTCTGGTGAACGGACCGCTCGACGCCCGGCTCATCGAGGGCGGCCGGTCGAACCTGACCTACGTCGTCACGGACGGCACCGGCCGCTGGGTGGTCCGCCGGCCGCCGCTGGGTCATGTGCTGGCCACCGCCCATGACATGAAGCGCGAGCACCGGGTGATCAGCGCACTGCACCCGACGGCCGTCCCGGTCCCCGAACCGCTGCTGCTCTGCGAGGACGACTCCGTCATCGGCTCGCCGTTCTACGTCATGGAGTACGTCGAGGGCACCCCGTACCGCACGGCCGAGCAGCTCGCCCCGCTGGGCGCGGAGCGCACCCGCGAGGCCGTGCTCGGCCTGGTGGACACCCTCGTCGAGCTGCACGCCGTGGACCCGGCGGCCGTCGGGCTGGGCGACTTCGGGCGCCCCGAGGGCTTCCTCGACCGGCAGCTGCGCCGCTGGGGCAAGCAGCTGGACGCCTCCCGCAACCGCGAACTGCCCGGCATCGATGAGCTGCACGCGGCGCTCGGCCGCGAACTGCCCGCCTCCCCCGCCCCGACGGTGGTGCACGGCGACTACCGCCTGGACAACGTCCTGATCGGCCCCGACGACCGGATCAGGGCCGTACTCGACTGGGAGATGTCGACGCTCGGCGACCCGCTGACCGACCTCGGCCTGCTGGTGATGTACAGCTCCGACCTCGGCCTGCCCGCGTCACCGGTCTCCACCACCAGCGGCGCGGCCGGCCACCCCTCCCCCGCCGAACTGATCGAGCGCTATGCCGCACGCTCCGGCCGGGACACCTCCGCCATCTCCTGGTACACGGCGTTCGCCTGGTTCAAGCTCGCCGTGATCCTGGAGGGCATCCACTACCGCTACACGCTGGGCCAGACCGTCGGCGGCGGCTTCGACCGCATCGGTGATCTCGTCCCCGTCTTCATCGCGCACGGCCTCACCACCCTCCAGGAAGGCTGATCAACCCCATGGACTTCGCATTCGACGCCCGTACAGAAGAGCTGCGCGCCAGGCTGCTCACCTTCATGGACGAGCACGTCCACCCGGCCGAACGGACCGCCGAGGAGCAGCGGGAGCTGCTCGCGTCGCCGTGGGACACCCCGCGGATCGTGGAGGACCTGAAGGCCGAGGCACGCAGGCAGGGGCTGTGGAACCTCTTCCTGCCGGACGCCGAACACGGCGCCGGGCTGACCAATCTCCAGTACGCCCCGCTGGCCGAGATCCTGGGCCGCTCCCCGCAGTTGGCGCCGACCGCGCTGAACTGCGCGGCGCCGGACACCGGGAACATGGAGGTGCTCGCCCAGTTCGGCACCGACGAGCAGAAGAAGCGGTGGCTGGAGCCGCTGCTCGCCGGTGAGATCCGGTCCGCGTTCGCGATGACGGAGCCGGAGGTGGCGTCGTCGGACGCGACCAACATCGAGACGCGGATCGCCCGGGACGGCGAGGACTACGTCATCAACGGCCGCAAGTGGTACATCTCCGGGGCGATGAACCCGGACTGCGCGATCTTCATCGTGATGGGCAAGACCGACCCGGACGCCGACGACCTCCGCCGCCAGCAGTCGCAGATCCTCGTCCCGCGCGACACCCCGGGGCTGACCGTGAAGCGCGCCATGAAGGTGTACGGCTACGAGGACCACTCCCACGGCGGTCACGCCGAGGTGCTCTTCGACGACGTGCGGGTGCCCGCGACGAACCTGGTCGGCGAGGAGGGCGGCGGTTTCGCCATCGCCCAGGCACGGCTGGGACCGGGCCGGATCCACCACTGCATGCGGCTGATCGGCATGGCCGAGCGCGCCATCGAGCTGATGTGCCGGCGCGCGGTGTCCCGCGACGCCTTCGGCAAGCCGCTCGCCCAGCAGGGCGTGGTGCAGAACTGGATCGCGGACGCCCGGGTCACGGTGGAGCAGCTGCGGCTGCTGGTGCTGAAGACGGCCTGGCTGATGGACACGGTGGGCAACCGCGGTGCGCACACCGAGATCCAGTCCATCAAGATCGCCACCCCGCGTGCGGTGGTCGCCATCCTCGACCAGGCGGTCCAGCTGCACGGTGCGGGCGGCGTCAGCCAGGACTTCCCGCTGGCCGAACTGTGGGCGGCGGCGCGGACGCTGCGCCTGGCGGACGGCCCGGACGAGGTGCACCAGCGGTCGCTGGCGCGGCGCGAGATCAAGAAGTACCTGTAGGGACCGTGCGGGCGGGCCCGTACCCCGGTACGGGTCCGCCCGGCGTCCGTCAGTAGCCGCCGTACGGTACGTGGTCGGCGAGCGCCAGTTCGCGGGCGAAGGCCCGCACCCGCAGCAGGCACCGCGCGAGGAGCCGGACGCCGCGGGGCCGGTGCGGCCCGTAGGCCACGGTCCACAGGGCGGGGACACGGGACGAAGCCTGGATGTGCGCCATGTATCCAGCTTCACCCCGTTCTCACGGTCGGTCCAACAGATGGATTGGCTGGCTGCCATCGATACGGTGGATGGATGGAGATACGTCAGCTCCGCCACTTCATGGCGGTGATCACGCACGGCAGTTTCACCGCGGCCGCCCGTGCCGAACTGATCGTGCAGTCGGCGCTGAGCACGTCGGTCCGCAATCTCGAACGGGAGCTGGGCGCCGCGCTGTTCGACCGGACGGGCCGCCGGGTGGTGCTGACCGAGGCGGGGCGGGCGCTGCTGCCGTCGGCCCGGACGGTGCTCGCGGGGACGGACGCCGCCCGTGACGCGGTGGCCGCCGTTTCCGCTCTGGCCACGGGGCGGGTGCGGATCGGCACGATCCAGACGCTGACCTGTGTGGATCTGGCCGCCGAGCTGGCCGCGTTCCACCGGCTCCGCCCCGGGGTGCAGATCTCCCTGCGTGAGGCGACGACGCCGGAGCTGCTGGCGGGGGTGCTCGCGGGTGAGCTGGACCTCGCCTATCTGGCGCCGGACGCCGCCGAACTCCCGTCCGGCGTCCTGGCGTTCGCGTCCTGGCAGGAGGATCTGGTACTGATCACCGCCCCCGGCCACCGGCTGGCGACGGCCGGGCGCACCCTGGTCAAGGACCTCGCCGACGAGCCGTTCGTGGACTTCCGGGCCGGTACCGGTCTGGAGACGGCGGTGCGGCGGCTGGCCGCGCACTGCGGTCTGGAGCGCCGGATCACCTGCGACGTCACCCAGATCCGGCTGCTCGTCGATCTCGTACGGGCGGGCATCGGCGTGGCGATCGTGCCGCGCCGGATCGGTGAGGACGCCGGGCTGCCGTGCGTGAGCATCCGGCAGCCGGAGCCGGGCCGGACGGTGGTGCTGGTGGGCCGGGCACCCCGGCCGCGCAACCCGGCGGCGGTGGCGCTGCTGGACCGGCTGGCCGGCGACGGGCCCCGAGCGCCCTCCGGGCAGGGCCCCGCGAGCCCAGCCTGATCCAAACGGAAGGCCTTACGGACGCAGGGCACGCAGCAGCAGGTCGGCGAGGTGGTCGGCGACCTCCTGCTGGGTGAGCGGGCCGTCCGGCCGGTACCAGGTGGACAGGTGGTGGACCGAGCCGAAGTGGTAGTCGACGATCAGGTCCGCCGGGGTGGCCGTGGAGAACACCCCGCTGCGCTGCCCCTCTTCCACCAGGGCCCGGAAACGCTCGTGGTAGCGGCGCCGCTCCATCCGTACCTGCTTGTTCTTCTCGGGGCTCAGATGGTGCATCGAGCGGAAGAAGATCGAGGCGTCGTCGAGGTTCTCGATGGTGGTGACGACCACGTCGGCCGCGGCGTCACGCAACCGCTGCTCGACGGGCGCGTCGGCGTCCGCGAAGGCGTCGAGGCGCTCCTGCTGGAGCCGCAGGACCCGGGCGTAGACCTCTTGGAGGAGATCCTCCTTGGAGCCGAAGTAGTGGTAGAGCGCGCCCTTGGTGACACCGGCCGCCTCGACGATCTCCTGGACCGAGGTGCGGTCGTACCCCTGCTCGGCGAAGAGCCGGGTGGCGGCGGCGAGCAGCCGCTGGGGAACGGGGGTACCGCTCCCGTCCGTCGCCTTGGCCATAGCCGCCACCTTCCTTACGTGCGGTGCGTGAACCGGTTCTAGCGGGGTGAACGCAGTTCCCGCCTCAGGATCTTCCCACTTGCCGTCTTGGGAAGTTCGGCCAGGATCTCGACTTCGCGCGGGTACTTGTACGCGGCGAGCCGTTCCTTGCAGTACGCACCCAATTCGTCCGGTTCCACCGCGGAGCCGGGCCGCAGGCTGACGTAGGCGCGGACCGTTTCGCCCCGGTAGGCGTCGGGGACGCCCACGACGGCCGCCTCGCGGACGGCGGGATGGGTGTAGAGGACGTCCTCGACCTCGCGCGGCCAGACCTTGAAGCCGGAGGCGTTGATCATGTCCTTCTTGCGGTCGACGACGTAGAGCCAGCCCTCGCGGTCCATGAAGCCGATGTCGCCGGTGCGCAGTTCGCCGTCCGGGAAGGCGGCGGTGGTGGCCTCGGGCAGCCGCCAGTAGCCGGAGACCACCTGCGGGCCGCGCACCGCTATCTCGCCCTGTTCCCCGAAGGGCACGTCCGCGCCGTTCTCGTCGATGATCCGCACGACCGTGTCCGGGCCGGGCACGCCGACCGAGAGGGTGCCGGAGACCGGGTCCACCGGGGCCTCGCGCTCGGGCGGTACGGAGGCGCAGGGCGCGGTGCACTCGGTGAGGCCGTAGCCGTTGCGGATGTACGGGCCGAAGCCGGTCCGGAACTTCTCGACGAGTGCGGGCGGCAGCGGTGCGCCGCCGGAGGAGATCACCTGGAAGGAGGCGAAGTGCTCGGGCGTGACGCCGGGGGTGGCGGCGAGCGCCATGAAGGCGGTCGAGGGGCCGACGGTGTAGGCGGGGCGGTGCTCGGCGAAGGCGTCGAGGACCACGCCGGGGTGGAAGCGGTACGCGAGGACGAGGGTGCCGGCGTTGGTGAGGCAGGCGGCCAGCTGGCACACCATGCCGGTGATGTGGAAGAGCGGGGCGAGGGCGAAGTAGGAGGAGCCCTCCGCGACGGGGTGGCCGGTGCGCTGGCGCTCGGCGTTGACCATGATGTTGCCGTGGGAGTTCATGGCGCCCTTGGGGGTGCCGCTGGTCCCGGAGGTGTAGCTGATCAGCGCCACGTCGGCGGCGGTGAGCTCGCGGCCCGCGGGGGCCGCGAGGCCCTGCCGGGCGACGGTCACCAGATCGTCGGCGTCGTCGGCGTCGGGCAGCCGGTCGAAGGTGAGCACCCGCTCGTCGTTCTCCGTCTGGAAGTCCAGCTCGCAGGCCGTGACGGCGATCCGGACGGCCGGGGCGGCTGCCGCGGTGTCCCGCAGGTAGGCCTGCCAGGCCCGGTCCGAGCAGATCAGCGCGGTGACGTCGGCGTCCTTCAGCACATGGCCGACCTCGCCGGACTTGTACATCGGGTTGAGGGGGACGACGGTCGCCCCGGCCTTCCAGGCGCCCAGCAGTGCGAGGACGAACTGCGGCGAGTTCTGCAGCATGATCGCGACCCGGTCGCCGCGCTCCAGCCCCCGGGCGGCGAGGTGGCCGGCCACGGAGTCGGAGAGCTCGTCGGTCTCCCGGTAGGTGAGGCGGCCGTCGAAGTAGGCGAGCGCGGGGTGTCCGGGGGTGCGGGCGACGGAGTCCCGGAAGGCGTGCACCAGGGTCTCGGCCGGGTGGACGGGGGCCCGCTGGGCCTCGCTGAGCAGCGGGAGCCAGGGCTTCGCCGCGTAGATCGACTCGGTCATGCGCCGGTCGCCTCCCACTTGCGCTGAAGGTGGTTCATGCTGCCGAGCCACTGGTCGGTGTCCTTGGCACGGGCCCGGTAGTACCCGGCGACCTCCGGGTGCGGCAGGACGAGGAAGCGGTCCTGCGCCATGGCGTCGAAGAGCGCGTCGGCGACCTCCTCCGGCTCGATGGCGCTGGGGGCGAGCACGAGCTCGCCGGCCGATCCGGCGGCGGTCAGCATGTCCGTACGGACGCCCTGCGGGCAGATCGCGTGGACCTTGACGCCGCGGTGGCCATAGGTGAGGGCGAGCCATTCGGCGAAGGCGACCACGCCGTGCTTGGTGACGCTGTACGGCGCCGCGCCGATCATCGTGAGCAGTCCGGCGGCCGAGGCGGTGGAGACGAACCTGCCGCTGCCGCGCTCCAGCCAGTCCGGGAGCAGCGCCCTGGCCGCGCGGACGTGGGCCATCACATTGACGTCCCAGGCGGCGGCCCAGACCTCCTCGTCGGCGAAGGCGTCACCGGGCGACGCCAGGCCGGCGTTGGCGCAGTAGACGTCGACCGTGCCGTCCAGGGCGTCCCTGGCGGCGTCGACGATCCGCGAGGCGTCACCGGCCACGGCGACGGCGCCGATCTCCTCGGCGAGGGGCTTGATCCTGGACTCGTCGAGGTCGTTGACCACGACCCGTGCGCCCTCGGCGGCGAATCTGCGGGCCAGCGCGGCGCCGATGCCGCCCCCGGCTCCCGTGACCACTACGCCCGCGCCCTGCACCGTACTCATCGGTCCCGCCTCTCTCAGCCGACTGCACCAGCAGACTAACCAGTCGGTATGTCGTCGCGGAAGGGGCTGGCACGACTCATGCGTCACTCCTGTCACATCAGTCCCGTCGCGCTCGTTCCCTGCGGCCCGTGTGCGCGCTAGCGTGCGTGACCATGACAGATGTCGCGATCATGGAGGTAGCCCAATGAGCCTGACCAGACGTGGTTTGCTGGCCGCCGGCGGTGCCGTCGGAGCCCTCGCGGCAACGGCCGCGTCGGCCGGACCCGCGGCCGCCGGTGCGCCGCACGGAAAAGGAAACGGGCACGGGGGCGGCGGGCACCGCGAGCTCCTCACCGGATTCGACCGGCTCTCGGCGGACGGCTACGCGTTGCTCAAGGGCCGCCGGGTCGGCATCGTCACCAACCCGACCGGGGTCACCTCCGACGTCCGCCACATCGTCGACGTGATGCACGCGGACCGGCGGGTGAACCTGACGGCCGTCTTCGGCCCGGAGCACGGCTTCCGCGGCACCGCGCAGGCGGGCGGCTCCGAGGGCCGGTACGACGACCCGGCGACCGGCCTGCCGGTCTACGACACGTACCTCAAGAGCGGGCAGCCGCTGGCCGACGTGTTCACGGCGTCCGGCGTCGACACGGTCGTGTTCGACATCCAGGACGCGGGCGCCCGCTTCTACACGTACATCTGGACGCTGTACGACTGCATGGAGGCGGCGGCCCTCGCGGGCAAGAAGTTCGTCGTCCTGGACCGGCCGAACCCGGTGTCCGGGCGGGCGGCTCTCGGGCCTGTCCTCGATCCGGCCTTCGGCACCTTCGTGGGCCGCCGGGAGATCGCCCAGGCGCACGGCATGACGGTCACCGAACTCGCCCTGCTGTTCAACGGGGAGTTCCTGGCGGACCGTCCGGCCGAGCTGGAGATCGTGAAGATGTCGGGGTGGTCGCGCTCGGACTTCTTCGACGCGAGCGGGCTGCCGTGGGTGCCGCCGAGCCCCAACATGCCGACGCCGGACACCGCGCTGGTCTACTCGGGCACCTGCCTCTTCGAGGGCACGAACCTCTCCGAGGGGCGCGGCACCACCCGGCCGTTCGAGCTGATCGGCGCGGAGGGGATCGACCACACCTGGGCGGCCGCCGCGAACGCGCTCGGCCTGCCCGGCGTGGCCTTCCGCGAGGCGTACTTCGCGCCGACGTTCTCGAAGTTCGAGGGCAGGACGGTGGGCGGGGTGCAGGTGCACGTCCAGGACCGGGAGGTCTTCGACCCGGTGCGCACCGGGATCGCGCTGCTGATCACGGCGAAGCAGACCTGGAGCGGGTTCGCCTGGCGGCCGGACAACTGGATCGACAAGCTCACCGGCAACACCCGGGTCCGCACGATGATCGACGCGGGTGCGGACACGGACGAGGTCGTGGGGGCGTGGGCGAAGGATCTCGCCGCGTTCCGTGCGGTGCGCAAGCGGTATCTGCAGTACCGGTGAGCCCGGCGGGGCGGGCCGCACATGCGTGCGGCCCGCCCGTCGGGAACAACCCAGTACAGGCCCTAGCGGTGCGCCGGGAACTCCACGACCTGCTGGTACGTGGGGCGGTTCTGCCAGTGGATCGCCTTCTGCCCGATCCCGCCCAGGGCCCGGTGGATGATCGAGTCGGTGCACCACTGCTCGCCGGCCTTGCAGGTGTCGTCGGCCGGGTAGACCTCGGCCGCCGGTGCCGCCGCCGCCTGCTTCAGCGAGGACAGCAGCGCCGCGCGGCAGCTGCTCAGATCGCCGTTGCCGCAGTACGTCCTGGCCAGCGGTCCCTTGACCGGCTGCCCCAGTACCTGGCGCAGGTCCTTGTCGGCGAAGCCCCACCAGCCGTACTGGAAGGCCGAACCGCTGTGCGCGCCGCTCGGCCCGTGGCTGGCCGCCGGGGACTCGTCGGTGGCGAGGTTGGCGGTCAGCGCGCCGTACAGGTCGTCGCCGAGCCCCGGCTTGAACTCCGCGTCGATCAGCTTCGGCCACCACGCGTCCATGATCCGTACCGCGTCGGCGTAGGTGTACGCGTGCGAACCCGGGCTGCTCTCCTTGCGCTGGGCGCCCGCCGCCCGCCAGGAGTCCAGCTGCTGGACCACCGCGTTCAGCTCCGGATCGGTGACCGGCTGGGAGCGGATCACCTTCAGCAGTTCGGGCAGCAGCTGCTCACCGCGCAGATCGGTGAGTGCGGCGTCGGCCATCGCCCGGGTGAGGGAGGCGCGGGTCACCCCGCCCTCCTCCACCAGCTTCGACACCCGCTCGTCGAGCAGATCGGCCCGGTGCACCGCGCTGAGCCCGAAGCCCGCGGAGGCGTACCCCTCGGCCTGCTTGTTGTTCCAGGACACGTAGTAGTCCTGGCCGCTGGAGTGCGGGTGCTCGGCGAACGGGGTGTACTCGGCGGTGTTGGCCGCCGGGTCGTACCCCTTCCACTCGTACGCCTTCTCGGCCTTGATCGGCAGCGACGGGTCGACGCCCGGGGCGCGCACCGGGTTCATGCCGCTGTTGTAGTAGGCGGCCGTGCGGGAGTCGGCGTAGAACCAGTTGAAGGCGTAGTCGATGTTGCTCGCCGCCTGCTGGAAGGAGGCGGCGTCGGTGACGTACGAGGGGTCGTTGAGCATCTGGAAGCCGATGATCGAGTCGGCCTCGTGCCGGTAGGTGGTGCGCAGCGAGGTGTACGCGACCGGCTTGCCGTCCACCGTGGCGCGGTGGGTGACGACGCCGTAGCCGGTGCGCCACACCTGCATCCGGTAGGAGCCCTTCGCCGTGGAGTCGGCGACGGTCGGGCTCCAGGAGTTGGTGCGCTCCAGCTTCTCCATGGCGGTGCAGTCGCCGTGGTCGAGGTAGTGCGTGGAGTTCTTGGTGGGCGCGGAGCCGTCGGGCTCGCACAGTTCGACGGTGTAGGTGTCGGTGATGTCCTGTCCGGCCGAGGTGGCGCTCCAGGCGTAGTCCTGGCCGCGGCCCATCTGGATGTACATGCCTACACCGGCGAAGGAGACTCCGCGGGCGCTGATGCCGGGGCCCTGGATCTCCTGGAGCATCATCAGCTGCGGGGCGAAGTAGCCCGTCTGCGGGCCGAACACGGCGATCGGGTTCCCGCTCGCGGTGCTCTTGCCGGAGACCAGCAGGGCGTTGGACATGCCGCGCTTCTGGGCGCCGGAGCCGGAGCCGGGGAGCGAGCCCTCCGGGATGACCCCGTCGTCGTAGATGCCCTGGGCCTTCTTGAGCTGGGCCGGGGCCTTGACCGGGGCCTTCGCATCGGTGCCCGCGGAGCCGGTGCGGTCGTAGATGATCGGCTCCGTGGTGACGGTGCCCGGATCGGGGAGCGCCGTCCCGACGGCCTTGTCGGGCTTGTTCGCGTACGGGAACGAGGTGCCGTCGTGGACGGTCAGCACGGCCTCGGGGTCGTTGCGCTGCCGGAACGACTCCCAGACCTTGGTGCCTTCGGCGACTCCGTACTTCTGCTGGGCGGAGAGCAGCGAGAGCGCCGCCTGCACCTCGCCGCCACCGCCGCCGCCGAACTGGCCGCCGACCACGGAGGCGATCGAGATCAGGTCGGTCAGCTCGAACGGCTGGATCTCACCGACGTTGGTGATGGCGTCGATCTTGCCGGTGAGGACGTACTCGCCGGGGAAGTAGCGGCCCTTCTTCGACTTGTCACGGTAGGAGTTGATGCCGTCCACATAGGCCTGGGCATCCGCCATGGCCTGTGCGCCGCGGGGGCCCTCGTGGGTCCTGATGTACTCGACCTGGGCCTGGAGATCGGCCTCCGTGTACGGGGCCTGCGGCCAGAACTGCTGCTCCAGGCCCTGGTTGGCGAGCGCGCCGCCGGCGAACGAGGTCAGCTGCCCGCGCCCGATGTGGCGGAAGAGGTCCATCAGCCAGAGCCGGTCCTGCCCGGCCGCGAATCCGGCGCCGAACTCGGTGCCGTAGCGGGTGGTGCCCTTGATGTGCGGGACGCCGGACACCTTGTCGCGGGTGATGGTGACGTCGCCGCGCGGCGAGGTGACGGACTCGACCTGGTCCTTCGGGACGCCGAACGAGGCGTCGTTGAAGAAGTCGGTCAGCTTCTGGTCGGTGAGGCCGGTGTGCCCGGCGACCAGCCCGTCGTAGCGGTCGAGCTGGTCGTCGCTGTGCGCGGGATGGGTGCCGAACGCCTTGTTGCCGAGGATGTCGACGAGGGTGGCGTTGCCGTTCTCGCCGGGCGGCAGGATGTCGTCGCACTGCCCCTGGCAGTAGTCGTTGACGGGTACGGGGTCAGGCTCGGCGGCGCCCGCGTGGGGCGCGGTGGCCAGCAGAGAGGCACCGAGTGCGAGAACGGCCGCGATCGTGGCGGCTCGGAACTTGCCGGTGCGGGCGGAAGTGCCGGTGCGTGGGGGCATGCATGCTCCTCGGAGAGGCCGATGCGCCGGAGGTTACCGGCGGTATGAAGCGCCGGTAAGGTGAACATCGGTCACCTTTTCCGAATCGTCACATGCGGTCGCATGACGATCGGTCATCTCACCAACTGGACGCCCGCACCCTTGGATGGAGCCGATCCGGGCAGTTGTACGTCCATTCAGTGACGCCGCATGTTCGGGCGACGGAGTACGAGCGAGGGAGGTGGCGGAGCAATGGCCGGTTTCCGGAGTCTTGCGAGACAGGTCCGCGATCCGCGGAGCGACCTGGCACTGCGGCGGTACTCGCTGCGCAAGTGTCTGGAGCGCTTCGCCCCTTACGGGCACCGGGCGACCTGGGATCACCTGTGTGCCCGGCACGGAATCGGGCCCGAGGACCGGGCCCCCGATCCGGTGCGCCTCATGCGCGCGCTGGAGGAGCTGGAGACGGCCCGCGCGGTCTGGCTGGGCTACGAGGCGGGGTTCGCCGAGCGCCGCCGGCGGGAGAAGCACGACGGACTGCGCCGGCCGGGCGCGTTCGACGACTGGCACCGGCGCACCTGGGGCGGGTACGGGGTCGCGCGGTGCGACGACCCGGCCGTCCACCCGGCGGCCCCGCTCGCGGAGGTCCTGGCGCGGCTGATCTCCGCCCTGGAGTCGGAGCCGGGCACCGGCTGCCCGGTGTGCGCGCAGGCCCGGATCGCCTGGCGGCAGGACCTGGACAGCGAACCGTGGTCCGGTCCGGTCTGCACCGGGTGCGGGATCGTGGTGCCGCAGCCCGTGCTCACCCGGGCGGCGCTGGCGAAGGCCCGGCGCACCCGGATGGACGACCTGGCATCGGTGGCCTGAGGAACGGAGCGGCCCGCCCGGCGCCCGACGCGACACGCGGCTGCCGGACGGGCAGTACACATACCCGGGGCCGCCGCCTCAGCAGCCTCCCGGCGCCCTCTTCGTGACCTTGCCCGGCATCAGGCGCGAGCCGCTGATCCGCTCGCCGGAGATGTCGTCCGGGTTGGAGAGCACACAGGTCTCCAACGACAGACAGCCGCAGCCGATGCAGTCGGTGAGGTGGTCGCGCAGCCGCGCCAGCTGTTCGATCCGCTCGTCCAGCTCGGAGCGCCACGCCTCGGAGAGCCGCGCCCAGTCGTCGCGGTTGGGGGTGCGCTCCTCCGGGAGTTCGGCGAGCGCGTCCCGGATGGTGGCGAGCGGGATACCGACCCGCTGCGCCGCGCGGACGAAGGCGACCCGGCGCAGCGCGTCCCTGGTGTAGCGGCGCTGGTTGCCACTGGTGCGACGGCTGCCGATCAGGCCCTTGGCCTCGTAGAAGTGCAGGGCCGAGACCGCGGCGCCGCTGCGCGCGGAGAGCTGGCCGACCGTGAGTTCATGGAGTGTCTGTGGGATCTGGGGCACTCCTCGAACCCTACGTGCCCGGTTCCCGGCCGGTCCGTCGTTGACAGGAACGCACCCGCGAACCATGCTGAGCAAGCGCTTAGACAGGCACTTGGACACGGCCTGGGACGGATGGCCGGGAGCGGAAGGCAGGGACCAGGAACATGGCAGAGCCGAGGATCTTCACGTCCGCGCAGGAGCTGCGTGACGGAGTGGGCGAGCAGCTGGGACACAGCGACTGGCTGGAGATCGAGCAGAAGAGGATCGACCTCTTCGCGGACGCCACCGGCGACCACCAGTGGATCCATGTGGACCCGGAGCGCGCCGCGACGGGGCCGTTCGGCACCACGATCGCGCACGGCTACCTGACGCTCTCACTGCTGCCGGCGCTCGTGCCGCAGGTCATGCGGGTCGAGGGCATGAAGATGGGCATCAACTACGGGACCAACAAGGTCCGCTTCCCCTCCACGGTGCCCGTGGGATCGCGGCTGCGGGCGACGGCCGTCCTGAAGAGCGTCGAGGAGGCGGGCGGCGGCGTGCAGGTCACCGCGGTCGTCACCGTGGAGCGCGAGGGCGGCGACAAGCCGGCCTGCGTGGCCGAGTCGGTGTCGCGCTACTACTTCTGACCGCCCCCGGGCGCGACCGCGTCAGCGTTCGGCCCCGACCATGCGCAGCACGAGGTCGGCGTACAGCTCGCCGACCTCGTCCGGCGTCCGGCTGCCCTGGGCGTTGAACCACCGCGCCACGTCGATGCAGAGCGAGAGCACGGCGAGCGTGGTGCCCGGCACGTCGGGGACGTCGAACTCCCCCGCCGCCACGCCCTCGCCGATGATCCGGCGCACCACCGCGTCGCTCCGGCGGCGGAGTTCGACGATCTCGGTGCGGTGGTCCGGGCCGAGGGCGTCGAGCTCGTACTGCACCACGCGTGCGGTGGTGTGCCGTTCGGCGTGCCACCGGACGAAGGACCGTACGGCGCGGGCGAGCCGCTCGGCGGCCGTGCCCTCGCTGTCGGCCGCCGCCTCCAGGACGGACAGGGCGCGGTCGTGACCGATCCTGCTGATCCGGTGGAGCAGCTCTTCCTTCGTCTTGTAGTGGATGTAGAGCGCGGCGGGGCTCATGCCGGCGCGGCCCGCGATGTCCCGGGTGGTGGTCGCGTGGTACCCGCGCTCGGCGAAGGCGTCGACGGCGGCGACGAGGAGCCGCCGGGCGGCCTCGGGCGTCACTTCGGCCCACGGCGTGTTCTCGCCGTCGGTCTCCTGCGCCGTGCTCATCGTCAATGGCCCCTCTCAGTCAGCAGGACGAACACCATACCCCGATCCTGAGCAAGCGCTTAGGGGTCCGGTGGCTGAGATCGTCAGAGCTTCTGGAAGGGGTCGTGCTCGGCGAGGATCTTCTCCAGCCTGGCCTGGTCGACCCTGCTGACCAGCTGGCCCGCCTCCTGCCGGTCCCTGACGACCTTGGCCAGGGTGAAGCAGGACGTGACCAGGTAGAGGACGCCGATGGCGAGAAACCCACGCACCCAGGCGTCCGCGTCGAGGAAGTAGATCCCGAGGGCCACCGCGCCCATCGCCACCCCGAAGGACGCGACGGCCTGGCCGTAGAAGGCGGCGGTGCTCTGCTGCTTGACCGATGTCGTCTCACTCATGCCGCTCAGCATCCGGCGGACCGGCGCGCACCGCATCCGTCCGGGTACTCAGCCCGGTACTCAGACGCCCGTTCGAGGCGCGCGGCGGCAGGACTCCTCAGAAGGCGGAGACCCCCGTCAGCGCCCGGCCGATGATCAGCTTCTGGATCTGGCTGGTGCCCTCGTAGAGCGTCATCACGCGGGCGTCGCGGAGCAGTTTGCCGACCGGGTACTCGTCGATGTAGCCGTAGCCGCCGAAGACCTGGAGGGCGTTGTTGGCGGCGCGGACGGCGGCCTCAGAGGCGAAGAGCTTGGCCTTGGACGCGGCGGTGGCGAAGTCCTCGCCGCGGTCGATCAGGTCGGCCACCCGCCAGGTGAGCAGCCGGGCGGCGTCGACGTCCACGGCGATGTCGCTGATGAGCTCCTGGACGAGCTGGTGGCCCGCGATGGACTTGCCGAACTGTTCGCGCTCGCCCGCGTATCCGACGGCCGCGTCCAGGGCGGCCTGGGCGATGCCGACACAGCCGGCCGCCACCGACATCCGGCCCTTGGTCAGGGCGGACATCGCGAGGGAGAAACCCTTGCCCTCGGGGCCCAGGAGCGTGGCGGCGGGGACGCGGACGTCCTCCAGCACCAGCTCGGCGGTCGCCTGGCCGCGCAGTCCGAGCTTGCCGTGGATGGTGCGGCGGGTGAGGCCGGGGGTGTCGGTGGGGACCAGGAAGGCTGATATGCCCTTGTGGCCGGGGGTGTCGTCGGTGCGGGCGAAGAGGAGCACCACGTCGGCCCAGGTGCCGTTGGTGATGAACATCTTGGAGCCGTTGATGACGTAGTCCCCGCCGTCCCGCACGGCCCTGGTCGTCAGACTCCCGGCGTCCGAGCCGGTGCCCGGTTCGGTGAGGCCGAAGCAGCCCACCGCGTCGCCCGAGGTCAGCCGCGGCAGCCACCGGCGCTTCTGCTCCTCGTCGCCCCGGGCGGCGATGGTCTTCGCGACCAGGCCCAGGGAGACCGAGACGATGCCGCGGACCGAGGAGTCGCCGCGGCCGAGCTCCTCGGTCACCAGGCAGTACGCGAGGTGGTCGCCGCCCGAGCCGCCGTACTCCTCGGGGACCGTCAGCCCGAGGAAGCCGAGCGAGCCCAGCTTCTTCACGATTGACTTGTCGACACTCTCGGCCCGGTCCCACTCGACGACGTGCGGGGCGATGTCACGGGCGACGAAGTCCTTGGCGAGCTGCCGGACGGCTTCCTGCTCCTCGCTGAGCTCCAGGTTCATCGGTCGACCCTCCAGGTTTAATTAGCACTGCTAGTTTTATGGCCTGGCCCTACTATGTGCCGCATGGCCCGCCCGCGCAAGCCCCTCCTCAGCAGAGACCGCATCGTCGCGACAGCGGGTGCCCTCGTGGACGCCGAGGGGCTCGACGCCGTCTCGACCCGCCGGCTGGCGGCGGAGCTCGGGGTCAGCGGGCCGTCGCTCTACAACCACTTCCGCAACAAGGACGAGATCCTGGACGCCGTCGCCGACGCGGTCTCCGCACAGGTCGATCTGTCGATGTTCGACGAGTCCGACAGCCGTGACTGGCGGGCCGCCCTGCACGACTGGGCGGTCTCCTACCGCGCGGCGCTCACCGAGCACCCGCACATCGTCCCGGTGCTGGCCCAGGGCCCCGGCCGCCGCCCGGCGGGCCTGCGGGTCGCGGACGCGGTGTTCGGCGCCATGGTCCGCGCGGGCTGGCCGCCCGCCCAGGCCACGTACATCGGCGCGCTGATGCGCTACTTCATCACCGGCTCGGCACTCGGCTCCTTCGCCCGGGGCTTCGTGGACGACGAGACCGCGTACGACCCCGCCGACTATCCGCACCTCGGCCAGGCCCACCTGCTGGCCGAGCGCCGCCAGCGGGTCGACGAGGGTGCGTTCGAGACGGGCCTGCGGGCACTGATCGACGGCCTCGGCCTCCAGTACGCGCCGCCCGCGGCGGCCGGGACCGTTCGGCCCGCGCCGAAGCGTTCCTGACGCATCCTGGAACACATGGCATACCCCGACCCGGCCGCGCCCCGGCTCGCCGCCCTGGCCGGCCTCCTCGCCGACGAGACCCGCGCCACCTTCTGTCTGGCCCTGCTCGACGGACGGGCCTGGACCGCGGGCGAGCTGGCCCGGCACGCCTCCGTGGCCCCGTCGACCGCCAGCGAGCATCTGGGCAAGCTCGTCGCGGGCGGGCTGCTGGCAGAGGAGCGGCAGGGCCGGCACCGCTATCTGCGGCTCGCCGGCGAACAGGCCGCGCACCTCGTCGAGGAGCTGGCGGGCCGGGAGGCCCCCGGCGCCGCCGCTGCGCCGCGCACGCTGGGCGCGGTGGGCGCCGACAGCGCGCTGGCCCGCGGCCGCACCTGCTACGACCATCTCGCCGGCCGCATCGGCCTCGCGATCACCGATGCCATGACCGGGCGGGGGCTGCTGCGGCAGGACACCGGCTTCGCGCTCACCGACGCGGGGCTCGACTGGTTCGGCGAACTGGGCATCGGCCTGGAGACCCGGTCGCGGCGTCCGCTCGTACGGAGCTGCCTCGACTGGACCGAGCGCAGGCCGCATCTCGCGGGGGCCGCGGGCGCCGCGCTGTGCCGCCACGTGCTGGCGGCAGGCTGGTGCGTACGGATCGGGTCAGGACGGGCGGTGCGGGCCACCCCGGACGGGGAACGGGCCCTGGCCGCGCGGCTCGGCATCGAGCCGGACACTATTCGGTAGGTGCCAAAGCATCGCGGCCTTACCGTCTGACCCATGACGACTCTCCCCGCCCCGCGCTCCGACTGGCGGGCCCCCGCCGCCGCCTGCACCACCGTGGTCCTGTGGGCCTCCGCATTCGTCTCCATCCGCAGTGCGGGCGAGGCCTACTCCCCCGGCGCGCTGGCCCTCGGGCGCCTGCTCACCGGCTCCCTGGCCCTGGGCGCGCTCCTGCTCGTACGGCGCGAGGGCCTTCCCTCACGGGCCGCCTGGCCGGGGATCCTCACCTCCGGGCTGCTGTGGTTCGGCCTGTACATGGTGGTGCTCAACTGGGGTGAGCAGCAGGTGGACGCGGGGACGGCCGCCATGGTCGTGAACATCGGGCCCCTCCTGATCGCGCTGCTCGGCGCCCGGCTGCTCGGCGAGGGACTGCCACGCCGGCTGGTGCTGGGCATGGCCGTGTCCTTCTCGGGCGCCGTGGTCGTGGGGCTCTCCATGTCGGGGAAGGGCAGTTCCTCGGTCCTGGGCGTGGGGCTCTGCCTGCTGGCCGCGGTGGCGTACGCGGCCGGGGTGGTCGGCCAGAAGCCCGCGCTGGGCCATGGTTCGGCGCTCCAGATCACCACGTTCGGCTGCCTGGTCGGCACGGTGGCGTGCCTGCCGTTCTCCGGTGCGCTGGTCTCGGACGCCGCCGACGCGCCGCTGTCCGCGACGCTGAACATGGTCTATCTCGGCCTCTTCCCGACCGCGCTGGCGTTCACCACCTGGGCCTACGCGCTGGCCCGCACCACCGCCGGGCGGATGGGCGCCACCACCTACGCGGTGCCCGCGCTCGTCGTGCTGATGGCGTGGCTGCTGCTGGACGAGGTGCCCGCGCTGCTCACCATCGGCGGCGGGCTGCTCTGCCTCGCCGGGGTGGCGGTGTCCCGGACGCGTCCGCAGACTGGTCCGACGCGGAGGAATCCGGCCCGGCCGATGGAGGGACCCCGTCATGACGCGGAGCGCCGAGCGGCGGAGCGGCCGTAGCCACGGCACGAAGAAGGCGAAGCGGCCGAGGAGTGCGGGGAAGCAGAAGCAGGCGGCCGCCCGGGGCGGCCTGCCCCTGGTGACGCCAGAGGGCCCCGCCCGCGACGCCTGGCGGGAGGACTACCCGTACGACAGAAAGCTGGGCCGCAAGGCGTACGACACGTCCAAGCGGGCCCTCCAGATCGAACTGCTCAAGCTCCAGCACTGGGTCAAGGAGCACGACGAGCGCCTCGTCATCCTCTTCGAGGGGCGCGACGCCGCGGGCAAGGGCGGCACGATCAAGCGGTTCACCGAGCACCTCAATCCGCGTGGCGCGCGGGTGGTGGCGCTGGAGAAGCCCTCGGAACGCGAGCGCACCCAGTGGTACTTCCAGCGGTACGTGGCCCATCTCCCGGCGGCCGGGGAGATCGTGCTCTTCGACCGGTCCTGGTACAACCGGGCCGGTGTGGAGCGGGTGATGGGGTTCTGCACGACCCCCGAGTACCTCGAATTCATGCACCAGGCGCCGGGGTTCGAGCGGATGCTCGCGCGTGACGGCATCCATCTGGTGAAGCTCTGGTTCTCCGTCTCGCGCAACGAGCAGCGCAGCCGGTTCCTGGCCCGGCAGACCGATCCGGTGCGGCAGTGGAAGCTGAGCCCGGTGGACCTCGCCTCGCTCGACAAGTGGGACGCGTACACGGAGGCGAAGGAGCTGATGCTCTTCCACACGGACACGGCGGACGCGCCCTGGACCGTGGTGAAGAGCAACGACAAGAAGCGGGCCCGGCTGGAGGCGATCCGGCACGTGCTGCACCGCTTCGACTACCCGGACAAGGACGCGTCGGTGGCCCGGGAGCCGGACCCGCTGATCGTGGGCCCGGCCTCCCGGCTGTTCGAGAAGGGCGAGACGTCGGCCCGGCCGCTGCCCACGGGCCGGTCGTGCGACAGCCTCTGACCCCTGCTCTAGAAGACCACCAGGGCCCGGCCGCCCTTGCCGGCGATCATGTTGTCGAAGGCCGCCGGGATACCGTCCAGCGCGATCCGTTCGGTGACCATCATGGAGAGGTCGAAGCGGCCCGCCCCGATGTGGTCGGCCAGTACCGGCAGATCGCGGGCCGGGTCGCTGTTCCCGTACACGCAGCCCGTCAGGGTCCGGCCCCAGTGGAAGATCTCCAGGGCGTTGAAGGTCACCTCCTGGTCCTTGCCGCCGATGCCGACGACCGTGGTGCGGCCGCCCCGGCGGGTGGACTCCCACGCGGTACGGATGGTGACGGCCCGGCCGACGCACTCGATGGCGACATCCGCGCCCTGGCCGCCGGTGAGGCCGCGGATCTCGCGCGGTGTGGTGGCGGAGGCGATGACGTAGTCGGTGGCGCCCGCCTGCCGGGCCAGCTCCTCCTTCTCCGGGGAGACGTCCACCGCGATGATCCGCGCGGCGCCCGCGATGCGGGCGGACTGGAGCACCGCGAGGCCCACTCCGCCGACGCCGAACACCACGACGGACTCACCCGCGCGGACCCGCGCGCTGTGGTGGACCGCGCCGTACCCGGTCAGCACCGCGCAGCCGAGCAGGGCGGCGTCGGTGAGCGGGATGCCGTCCGGGGCGGGCAGCACGCAGTTCGCGGCGACGACGGTCTCCTGCGCGAAGGCGGCGACGTTCAGCCCGGGGTGCAGCTCGGTGCCGTCGGCGGTGCGGGCGTGGATGTTCGCCGCCCCGGCCAGGGCGTTGGCGCAGAGCCAGACCTCGCCGATCCCGCAGTGGTGGCAGCTCCCGCAGGACGGGGCCCAGTTGAGCACCACGCCGTCGCCGGGCGCGACATGGGTGACGCCGTCGCCCACGGAGACGACGGTGCCCGCTCCCTCGTGGCCGAGGACGGCGGGCACCGGCACCCGCATGGTGCCGTTGGACAGCGAGAGGTCGGAGTGGCAGACCCCGGCGGCCGCGAGACGGACCCGGACCTGGCCGGGTCCTGGTTCCGGAAGGATGATGCCGGTGATCTCCAGCGGAGCTCCGACGGCGGGCAGTACGGCGGCGCGGACCACGGACTGGCTCCTTGCTGATCGGGGGTGCGGGCTCGGGCGGTGCGGGCTCGGGCGGTGCGGGCTGGTGCGGTGCGGTGCGGGCTGGTGCGGTAACTGGCTCAGAACTGGAGGGACTTGGTCTGGAGGTACTCCGCCAGGCCGTGGCGACCGAGCTCGCGGCCGACGCCGGACTGCTTGTACCCGCCGAAGGGGGCGAGCGGGTTGAAGCGGCCGCCGTTGATGTCGACCTGTCCGGTGTCCATCCGGCGGGCGAAGGCGACGGCCTCCGCGTCGTCGGCGGCCCAGACGGCGCCGGCGAGCCCGTACACGGTGCCGTTGGCGATCCGCAGGGCGTCGTCCTCGTCCTCGTACTTCAGGATCGAGATGACCGGGCCGAAGATCTCCTCCTGGGCGATGGTCATCTCCGGGGTGACATCGGCGAAGACGGTGGGGCTGACGTAGTAGCCGGTGCCGAGCGGCGCGCCGGGGCCGCCCGCGACGACGCGGGCGCCCTCCTCGATGCCCTTCTCGATGTAGCCGCGCACCCGGGCCTGCTGCTTGGCGTTGACGAGCGGGCCGACGCGCTCGCCGGGTACGTACTTCGCGACGGCCGCCGCGGCGAGGGCGACCGCCTCCTCGTACCGGTCGGCGTCCACCAGCATCCGGGTCCAGGCGCTGCACGTCTGGCCGGAGTTGGACATCACGTTGGCGACGCCGACGTTGACCGCCTTGGCGAGATCGGCGCCGGGCAGGATGACGTTGGCGGACTTCCCGCCGAGCTCCAGGGCGACGCGCTTGACCGCGCCGCCCGCGGTGGCACCGATCTGCTTCCCGACGGCGGTGGACCCGGTGAAGGAGACCAGGTCCACGTCCTCGTGCGCGGCGAGGGCCTGTCCGGCGACCGGGCCGAGGCCGGTCACCAGGTTGAAGACCCCGGCGGGCAGCCCGGCCTCCGCGGTGGCCTCGGCGAAGAGCTGAGCGGTGAGCGGGGTGTCCTCCGCGGGCTTGAGGACGACGGTGCAGCCCGCGGCGAGCGCGGGGGCGACCTTGGCGACGATCTGGTGCAGCGGGTAGTTCCACGGGGTGATCGCGCCGACGACGCCGACGGGCTCCAGGAGCACGGTGGAGTTGCCGTGCCGCTCCTCGAAGGCGTACGTCGCGGCCAGTTCGGCGTACGAGCCGGCGACCAGCACCGGCACGCCCGCGTGCACCATCTGCGACATCGGCAGCGGTGAGCCCAGTTCGGCGGTGACCGTCTCGGCGATCTCGTCCTTGCGGGCCGCCAGCACGTCGCGCAGCGCGCCGATCCGGGCGGCGCGCTCGGCCGGCGGGGTCGCGGCCCAGCCGGGGAAGGCGGCGCGCGCGGCCCGTACCGCGTCGTCGACGTCGGCCGCCGTTCCGGCCGGGACGTGGGCGATGACCCGCTCGTCCGCCGGATTCACGACCGCGATCGTGTCCGCCCCCGCGGGCTGCCGCCATTCGCCGCCGATGTACATACCGTCGTGGGCCTTCATGGTGTTCCTCCCGGGCACGGTGACGGACAGGGTCGTCCGCACCCCAAACTAGCGCTGTTAGTTTTCAGGCGCCAGAGACAAGGGTCACGTGCGGTCCGCCGTTTCACCCGGGAGTGCGCGAGTTCACCCGAACGTGCGCGGGGCGGCCTCCTTCGCCGTCGAACGGTCGAACGTTCGAGCCCGGCGCCCGGGTTACATGTCCAGCCCGGGGACGTCCTTCGGCAGCGGGCAGATCCGCCGCCCCTGGTGGTCGAAGACGTACAGGTGCGCCAGGTCCACCAGGAGCGGGACCTGGCCCCCGGTGCGCAGCCGCATGTCGGGGCCGGTGCGCACGACGAGGTCGCTGGCCGTGACCGCGGGGCGGTCGGGGCTGCGCACCTCCGGCGGCAGCGCCTCGGGACCCGGTTGGTCCAGGACGGCGACGGGACCGGTGACGTATCCGGTGGCGCGTTCCTTGAGTCGTTCCAGCACACCGGCTCCGCCTTCGGCGCGGCGCCTTCGCGGGATGCCGCGCTCCGGGCGGGCGGATTCCAGATCGGGCACCACGGCGGGCTGTGAACCGGTGTTGAGGTGGACCAGCGCCTCGTGCCCCTGGTACTCGACGTGCTCGACGATGCCGCTGAGCGCGACCTCCCCGGGGCGGGCCTGGCTGGGCGGGGCGATCCGGACCGCCTCCGAGCGCAGTCCGACGATGATCCGGCGGCCCTGCTGGATGCGGAGCAACTGGTGGTCGGGGCTGAGCGGTTCGGGCAGCGGGAGGCGCTGGCGGCCGAGGTCGATCGACATCCGGCCCTCCAGGGGCGCGTGGACGACCGCCTGGAGCAGATTGATCCGCGGGGTGCCGATGAACGCGGCGACGAACACGTTCTCCGGCAGCGCGTACACCTCGCGCGGCGGGCTGACCTGCTGGAGCACTCCCCCGCGCATCACGGCGACCCGGTGTCCCAGCGACATCGCCTCGGCCTGGTCGTGGGTCACGTAGACCGTGGTGACGCCGAGTTCCTTGGTGAGCTGGGATATCTCGGCGCGCAGATGGTTGCGGAGCTTCGCGTCGAGGTTGGAGAGGGGCTCGTCCATCAGGAAGGCGGAGGGCTGGCGCGAGATGGCCCGGCCCATGGCGACCCGCTGGCGCTCGCCACCGGAGAGCTGACCGGGGAGCCGGTCGAGGACGCCCTCGATCCCGAGCATCCTGGCCGTGTTCTCGATGCGCTCGTTGTGGTCCTGGCGAGGGTTCTCCAGCTTCAGCGGGAAGCCGATGTTGGCCCGGTTGGTCATGGTCGGGTACAGCGCGAAGTTCTGGAAGACCATGGCCATCCCGCGTTCGCGGGGCGAGAGGTGGCCGGCCGGTTCGCCGTCGAGCAGCACCTCGCCCTCGGAGACGTCCTCAAGGCCGGCGATCATGCGGAGCACGGTCGATTTTCCGCAGCCGGAGGGGCCCAGCAGGACGACGAACTCGCCCGGGTCGATGGAGAGCGAGAGACGGTCGACGGCACGCGAGGACCGCCCGTACGCCTTGCTGACATTGTGCAGAGTGATGGCGCGAGTCATGTGGTTCCGCCCGGAAGGATGGTGGTGGAGCGGTGGGGAGCGGCAGCAGTGGCCTGAAATTAACCCACTGGGCGGGGTGAGGGAATGACTCGCGCAAAGGTTGCCGGGTACTGGGCCCGGTTCGGGGCCGTGTCGAACCGGGCCGCGGTGCCTCGGTCAGCCTGTGGGTGCGACGGTGACGGGGATGCCGTTGAGCACGGCGGTGCCGGAGAGCGGATCGAGCCGGGTGCCGTCGAGCAGCTGGTTGACGTTGACGCCGGGCGTCGCCGCGGCGACGGACATCCGGGTGCCGGGGCGGCTGTGCCCCCAGCCGTGCGGAAGGCTCACCACACCCGTCCGTACGCCGTCGGTGATCTCGACCGGGGCCGTCAGCTCACCGCCGTCCGCCGTGACGGTGGCGGCGGCACCGTCCGCCAGTCCGAGACGCGCCGCGTCCTCGGGGTGCATCTGGAGGGTGCAGACGTTGGAACCGCCGGTGAGCGCGGCGACGTTGTGCATCCAGCTGTTGTTGGAGCGCAGGTGCCGGCGGCCGATGAGGACGAGTGCGCCGGGGTCGGTACGGCCCGCGAGGGCGTCGCGCAGCCGGGGCAGGTCGGCGGCGATGGGCGCGGGGAACAGTTCGACGCGTCCGCTGCGGGTGGTGAGGATCTCGGGGACCCGGGAGGCGAGGGGACCGAGGTCGATGCCGTGCGGGTGGGCGAGCAGCCGTTCCAGGGTGAGGCCGTCGGGGTCGGCGCCGAAGCCGTCGCCGTAGGGGCCGAGGCGCAGCATCAGGTCGAGGCGGCGTTCGGGTCCGGTGCGGCCGGTGAGCGCGGCGGCGAGTTCGGCGGGGGCCCGGCCGTGCACGGGCGAGTGGGGGTCGGCGACGGTCTTGCCCAGGGCCCGGTCGATGACCATCGCGTCCACGGCGTCCGGCTCCGCGCCGTGCATCCCGGAGACGGCCAGGACGAGCCGGGCGAGGATCTCGCCCTCGTCCATCCGGTCGGCGTCCAGGGGGACGGCGGGCCGGGTGTAGCGGACCTGGTTGCGCACGGCCAGGGTGTTGAACGCGAAGTCGAAGTGGGCGCTCTGCGAGGGCGGTGGCGGGGGAAGCAGCACATCGGCATGGCGCGAGGTCTCGTTGAGGTACGGGTCGACGCTCACCATGAAGTCGAGCCCGTCGGCCAGCGCCCGGTCGAGCCGGTCGCCGTCGGGCGCCGAGAGCACGGGGTTGGCGGCCAGGACGATCAGTGCGCGGATGCGCCCCTCCCCCGGTGTGGTGATCTCCTCCGCCAGTGCGGAGATGGGCAGTTCGCCCTTGGCCTCGGGGTGCCCGGAGACCCGGCTCGACCAGCGCCCGAGGGCGAATCCCTTGCCGGGGGCGGCGGGTCGTGGGGCGCGGGCGGTGGCGGAGAGCGGGAAGAGGGCGCCGCCGGGGCGGTCGAGGTTGCCGGTGAGGATGTTGAGGACGTCGACGAGCCAGCTGGCCAGGGTGCCGTGTTCGACGGTGCAGCTGCCGATCCGGCCGTAGACGGCGGCGGTGGGGGCGGCCGCGAGCTCCCGGGCGATCGTGCGGATGGTTTCGGCGTCCACGTCACAGGCCGCGGCCACCGCCTCGGGCGGGAAGTCCCGCACCGCTTCGGCGACTTCCTCGATCCCCTGGACGTGGTCCGCGAGCGCGCCGGGGTCGGTCAGCTTCTCCTCGAACAGTACGTGGGTGACGGCGGCGAGCAGGAGGGCGTCGGTTCCGGGGCGGATGGCGACATGCCGGTCGGCGAGGCGCGCGGTGCGGGTGCGGCGCGGGTCGACGACGGTGAGGCCGCCGCCGCGGCGGCGCAGCGCCTTCAGCCTGCCGGGGAAGTCGGGGGCGGTGCAGAGGCTGCCGTTGGATTCGAGCGGGTTGGCGCCGAGCAGCAGCAGATGTCCGGTGCGGTCGAGGTCCGGCACCGGAATGGAGTTCGGGTCACCGAAGAGCAGTCCACTGGATACGTGCTTGGGCATCTGGTCCAGGGTGCTCGCGGTGAACAGGGCCCGGGTCCGCAGCGCGGCGAGCAGGGCGGACGGGTAGAGGGCCCCGGCCATGGTGTGCACGTTGGGGTTGCCGAGGACGACGCCGACGGCCTGCGGGCCGTGCTCCGCGGTGACGGCGGGCAGGGCGCGGGCGATCGCGTCGAACGCCTCGCCCCAGCTCGCCTCCGTCAGGACACCGTCCTTGCGGACGAGCGGGGTGCGCAGCCGGTCGGGATCCTCGTCGAGTCCGCCGATGGAGGCGCCCTTGGGGCAGATGAAGCCGTGGCTGAACACGTCGTCGCGGTCGCCGCGGGCGCCGGTGACCCTGCTCCCCTCGATGGTGAGGGTGAGTCCGCAGGTGGCTTCGCAGAGGGGGCAGATGCGCAGGGCGGTGCGGGTACGGCTGGGGTCGTGCGGCATGGGCCCTCCCCGGGGCGGCGGCGTTGACGCGCGTACGTGGTCGACCAGGGCCGAGCATACCGACCGGTACGCATGGTGGGGAGGTGTTGCGGCGGGCCGGTTGTCCGGCCTTCCGGCCGGGGCGGACCGGACGCCGCGCGGCCTCAGTCCAGTACGCGCGCCAGATACGCCTGGATCAGCACCCGGGTCTCGGTGACGATCGCCTCGTCGCCGGCCGGGGCGATGCGGAAGGCGAGCTTGAGCAGGGCGTCGGTGGCCTCCACGCAGACCAGGACGGTGCGCAGCAGATCCTCGTCGGACGTACGGCCCAGATGCCCGGAGATGAGGTCCGCGAGCCGGCTCGCCACCCGGTGATTGGCGTCGTCGGCCGGATCCTCGTCGGGCGCCGGCGCACCGAAGTCGACGAGCGCGAAGCCGGGTACGGAACGCTTCATCGCGAGGTACTCGTCGAGTACCGCGTCGATGGCGCGGTGCCAGTCGCCGGCCGGGATGGTGACCAGCCGGGCCGTGATGCGCTCGGCGTAGCTGTCCAGATTGCGGAGGGCGAGGGCGTCGGCGAGGGCGCGCTTGTTGGAGAAGAACCGGTAGACGGAGCCGATGGGGACTTCGGCGCGCACGGCCACGGCCCGGGTCGAGAGCTGCTCGTAGCCGGTCTCGTCGAGGAGTTCGGCGCAGGCGTCGAGAATCCGGGCGAGGCGCTCGGCGCTGCGCTGCTGCACGGGGGCGCGGCGGAGGTTCGTGTTCGCATGGGGCACGGACTCCATGATGCCGTGGGCCTCCTTCGCCGGGCACGAGGGTGCGGACCGGTCTCAGGCGATGAGCAGGCTCAGCCCGCCGATGGTGTACGCGATCATCAGGATCAGCAGCGGGAGTTGGCCGGCTATCGCGCGTCCGGGCGGGAAGAGCCGTACGGAACGGTCATGGGCGGCGACGACGCCGAGGACGTGGCCGAGGACGATCGCGAGGACCTGGAGGGTCGCGACGCCGCCCGGTCCCAGCAGCGGTTCGGGCGGAGCCGGATTGTCAGTGCCGAGTGCCACCATGACTGTACGTGGACCTTCGGTGACGAAGAGTGTGAAGTAGTGGGCGACGAGATAGCCGAGGGCGATCGGGACGAGCGAGTGCGCGAAGGCGGTGAGGGGGTGCGGCAGTTGGCCGGAGAGCAGCCGGGTGGCCCCGGCGCAGAGCGCGTAGAGGGTGGCGACGAGGGCGACGGCGCCCAGGAGTCCGAGCGTGGCCGCGGTGGTGCGGCCCAGCGGGGAGGTCTGGACTGTGGTGATCCAGGAGGGTGCGTCGGAGAAGCCGTCGTAGGCGGTGGAGCCGAGCATGACGCAGACGGTGGCGACGAGCCCGGGGAGCTGTGGTGTGGCGTCGAGTCCGTTGAACGGGGAGCGCAGGACGAGGCGGCGGTCGGCGGGGCGGCGGCCGAGCGGGGAGAGCCTGGCGAGGAGTCCCGAATAGGCCTCGAAGGCGTCGGCGTGGTCGAACCAGTGGGCGCCGTGGCGGGCTGCGCCCACGAGGTGGACGACGGAGTACAGGCCGAGGAAGAGCAGCAGCGCGGTGGGTGACGCGGGGTCGGGGGCGACGAGTTCGAGCCAGGTGAAGGCGAGGAGCCCGGCCGCCGCGGGCCACATCCCGAGGCGTGCGGGGACGGGACGGCCCGCGTCGGGGTCGCGCCCCCGTACCCGGCAGGCCAGGAGGTGGAGGGTGCGCAGGGGGTTGAGCAGCCGCCAGACGGGACCGAGCAGCAGCGAGGCCGGAACGAGCCCGACCCAGAGCAGTACGTAGACGGCGCCGGGAGCCGGATTGCGGTCCGGGTCGGCCGGGCCGAGGAGGAGGTACAGCACGACGAACAGCGCGGCGGCCAGGCCGAGCGCGCGGGCCACGACGCGGGTGACAGGCGCGTCGGCCGCGCGCTGGACGGCGGCCGGCAGCGGGCGGCCCGCCAGTCCGCCGCGGAACCGGGAGGCGGACCAGAGCAGGCCGAGTGCGAGAAAGGAGACGAACAGCGCGGCGAAGGCGCCGGCGAACGCGTAGAAGGGCGAGAGCGGCAGGTCGTGCTGGGCGCCGATGCCATGGGCGAGTACGCGCACGGCATCCGCGCCGGCACCGGCGGCGGGATCGCCGCCGGTGCCGGCACCGCCGCCCGGACCGGCCGTCACCGTACGACGAGTTGGGTCAGGAGCAGATCGGACTCGTGCGTCTCGACCTCGAAGAGCCCGGTGCGGTCGGCGGTGAACGTGAGCGTGACGGTTCTGCCCGCGGGCAGCCGCGCCTCCTTGTCGTAGCCGTGCACGTGCAGGGTGTCGTCGTGGTCGCTGCGGACCCGGAGCCGCACGGTCCGGCCCTTCTTGATCTCGGCGCGCCCCGGCGCCGGGCTGACCTTGCCGTCGCGGACGGAGATCTCCAGCGTGGTGCCGGGGGCGGGCTCGGCGGGGGTGGACGCGGGCGGGGTCGTCGCCGTGGCGGTGAGGGCGGCGGCGGCCTGGACCGGGGTGGAGCCGACGGCCCAGGCGGTGTGGTCGTCGGCGTAGAGACGGGCGGTGAGTTCGGTGCCGCCCCCGGCGCCGCGGAGCAGCGACTCCGGCAGGTGGAACCAGGTTCCGTAGACCCGGGCGAGCGGATGGCCGTCGAGGAAGAGGCGGGCGTGGCCCCGGCCGAGGAGTGCGCCGCCGCCCACGCTGTCCGGGGTGAACCGGAAGTTCCGTACCGAGAGGTGGACGTTCCAGCCGTCCTCCGAGTCCGGCCGCACGGCGACGGTCACCTCCGGCGCGCCCTTGGCGTCGACCTGGCGCAGCCGGTGACCGGAGCCGTCGTCCGAGGACAGGAGCCGGCCGACGCTGCCGGTGGCCTGCTCGTGGCTGGTGCCGGGCTTGTGATGCGTGGTGGCCCGCCCGCCGCAGGCGCCCGCGCCGAGCACGAGGGCGGCCGCGGTGAGCACGGAGAGGGCGGCCCGGCGGCCGGTCCGCGACCGCGGGGCAGTCGGCGCCTGATTCTGAAGGCGTGTCACTAGGCTTCTCCGTCCGGGGCGGGGGCCGGGGGACTCTGCGGCGGCGAGGTGCCGTCCGGGGCGGAAGCAGAGGCGGAAGCAGAGGAAGAGTCAGGCGCCGAGGCAGACGCTGAGGCAGAGTCAGGCGTTGAGGCAGACGCTGAGGCAGAGGGGGCACCGGCGGCCGGAACCCGCTCCGGACCCGTCTGGCCCGTGCCCGCACCGCCGTCCGGATCCGTGCCCGCACCGCCGTCCGGATCCGGCTTCCCGGTTTCCCGCTCGCCGTGCCGGGCGGCGGCCACCACGGCCCACACCACCCAGACCACGCCGAGCAGTCCCCGCACCCAGGCGGGACTCAGCGGGATCCACGGGATCATGAACACGCCCTTGTCCAGCGCGTCGAGGAGCGTGAGCGCGCCCAGCACCACCGTGGTCCAGCCCAGTCCCGGCCGCTCCCGCCGCAGGACCAGCCCGATGCCCGTCCACCAGAGCCCGGTCAGCAGCAGCGCGACGGCGGGCAGGTACGAGGAGGCGAGCCCCATGGTCGACCCGGCCACGTCCAGGCCGAGGCCGATGAGACCGAGGACCGAGGCCGCCGTGGCGAGCCTGCTCGATCGCAGCCTGCGCCACCACAGCACGCCGCCGACCAGCACGAGCACCACCGCGACGCCCAGGGCCGCCTGGAACTCGATGCGCTCGATCCCGCGCGCCCCGTACCAGTCGCAGCCGGCCGGCAGCCGGCGCGCCTGCACGTTGTAGTCGGCGCAGACCAGCAGCTGGGCGAGCTTGACGGGTTCGCCCACCAGGCGGTCGGTGCGGCCGGTGACCGCGCCGCGTTCGTCGCCGCAGGCGGGCAGTGAGCGGGGCGTGGAGGGGCCCGCGTCCGACTGCCAGCAGTTGCCGTCGCCCTGGCCGTCCCACCACACATCGGCGCGGTTGGGCCGCGCGTTGCCCGCCTTGTCCACGCCGAGATGGTTGTTGGCGTACCGGTTGTGGTGCGAGGTGTCGGTCTGCTTGCCGAGGGCGCTCTCGCCGCGGATGAAGGCGGGGACGGCGCTCAGGAAGAAGGCGGCGCGCTGCTGCCCGTAGACCCAGTTGTTCTCGTAGATGTTCCAGTTGCCGCCCGCGGTGATGATGCCGGTGCCCGGTGGCATGGAGATCTGCGGGCAGACGACCCCGTTCTCGTAGCCGCGCTCGACCGGCGGCTTGGCGCAGGTGCCGTCGGCGACGTACGGGTAGTAGTCGGCGTTGTTGTCGTGGATCAGGTTGCGCTCGAAGCGGGCGTGGTTCTGCGGCAGTCCCGGGTGGCCGGGGAAGGCGCTGTCCATCGAGGCGCCGCCCATGTTGTGGTCGAACTCGTTGTCGTGGACGTAGACGGAGTCACCGGCGGTGCCGGAGTAGCCGACCATGTTGTGGTGGCTGTGGCAGCCGGTGATCTCGATGGAGTAGCGCGGGACCTTGTAGCCGTAGCCGTCGTTGATGTTGGACGCGCTGCCCGGGTAGATGCCGGAGTCGCCGTTCCCGTACGACTCGCAGTTCTTGTAGAGGCCGTGGTCGCTGGCGAAGGTCAGGAAGCCGTACTCGTCGTTCCAGCGGGTCAGCACGTCGTCGATGACGAAGCCGTCCTGGGCCAGGATGTACAGCGAGTTGAAGGTGGTGCGCTGGGCGGTGAAGTTCTTGAAGTAGACACCGTCGGAGCCGTCCGCCCGGACCGCGTTGAGCTTCCGGTACTTGGCGTCGATGACGACGTCGGTGCGCTCGGCGCCGGTGCCCTCGATCTGGAGGTCCTTCTTGCCGAGGATCGCCACCAGGTTCTGGTTGTGCGGACACTTCGCCTGCTGGGCGTAGCTCAGGATCTGGTAGCCGAGCTGGGAGTTGGGGGCCTTCAGCCGGGCGCACTCGCCGGCCGGCGCCGGCAGCGAGGGCTCCTCCTCGTAGAGGCCGGGCAGGATCGCGATGTTCTTCCCGGGCTCGGTGACCGCGTCGACGGCCTGCTGGAGATGGCGGTAGCCGGACTTCTGGCACCGGTCGAAGAGCTTGAGGTTCCTGGACCGCAGGGCGTCGGGGAAGCCCGATATCCGGTGCTCGAAGTCGGCCCGGTCGCTCTTGCAGACCAGGAGGTCCGGCTCGCCGCCGCGGTGCTCGGGGACGCTGCCGGTCCCGTCGGGCAGGGTGACCGGCCGTTCCTCGTGCGCCTGGGCGGCCGGGACCGCGAGGAGGGCGGCGGCGAGCGCCGCCAGGATCACCAGAAGTCTTCGTGTCCACGACATGTGCCGGAGAGTAGAGCATTGTTCAACTTTTGGAACCCCCTTGCGCACGACGAATGCCGTTGACTGTCCTCCTTTTGATTCCTACGGTTACCCATAGGATTCCTTCGGCACCGGGAGCGCACATGAGCGGCATCGAGCAGGCGAGGAAGACGGCGGAAGGGCTGCGGTATTCCGCGGGCTTCGGCAATCAGCACAGCTCGGAGGCGGCGGAGGGGGCACTGCCGCACGGTCGCAACTCACCGCAGCGCGCACCCCTGGGGCTCTACGCGGAGCAGCTGAGCGGCTCGGCCTTCACCGAGCCGCGCGCCCACAACCGGCGCTCTTGGCTCTACCGGATCCGCCCCTCCGCGGCCCATCCGCCGTTCCGCCGGATCGACAACGGGGCCGTCCGCACCGCCCCGTTCACCGAATCCGTCCCCGATCCCAACCGGCTGCGCTGGGACCCGCTCCCGGAGCCCTCGCCCGGTACGGACTTCCTGTCCGGCCTGTGGACGCTGGGAGGCAACGGCGACGCGGCCTCGCGCAGCGGCATGGCCGTGCACCTGTACCACGCCAACTCCTCGATGTCCGAACGGGTGTTCAGCGACAGTGACGGCGAGCTGCTGATCGTCCCCGAGCACGGCGGCCTCCTGCTCCGCACCGAACTGGGCCTGCTGCGCGCCGAACCGGGCCAGGTCGCGCTGATCCCGCGCGGCGTCCGTTTCCGGGTCGAGCTGCTCGACGCCACCGCGCGCGGTTACGTCTGCGAGAACTACGGCCAGCCCTTCGTCCTGCCCGAACTGGGCCCGATCGGCGCCAACGGCCTCGCCAACGCGCGGGACTTCCTCGCACCCGTCGCCGCGTACGAGGACGTGGAGCGCCCGGTCGAGGTGGTCAACAAGTTCTGCGGCAACCTCTGGTCGGCGACGTACGACCACTCGCCGCTCGATGTGGTCGCCTGGCACGGCAACCACACCCCGTACGTCTATGACCTGCACCGGTTCAACGTGATCGGCTCGATCAGCTACGACCACCCGGACCCGTCGATCTTCACGGTGCTGACCTCGCCGTCGGACACCCCCGGTCTGGCCGGGGTCGACTTCGTGGTGTTCGCCCCGCGCTGGCTGGTCGGCGAGGACACCTTCCGGCCGCCGTACTTCCACCGCAACGTGATGAGCGAGTACATGGGCCTGATCGAGGGCGCGTACGACGCGAAGACGGCGGGCAAGGGGGGCTTCGTGCCCGGTGGCGGCTCGCTGCACAACATGATGTCGGCGCACGGCCCCGACCGGGAGACCTTCGACCGGGCGAGCTCGGCGGAGCTGAGGCCGCAGAGGATCGACGACGGCCTGGCCTTCATGTTCGAGACCCGCTGGCCCGTCACCGCGACCGGGCAGGCCGCGACCGCCGGACACCTCCAGCACGGCTACGACGACGTGTGGCAGGGTCTGAGCCGCAACTTCAGGCCGTGACGGGCCGCGCAAGAGCCGGCCACGACGAATACAGGTGACCCAAGGTGCCGCAGCCCCCTCTGAAGCCCCCCGCGCCCCAGGGGGCCGCCTTCGCTCCCGACTCGCTGGTCCTGAACCGCAAACTGCCGCTGTGGTACCAGGTCTCGCAGTCGTTGCGGGCCTCCATACTGGGCCGCACCCCGGACGCCACGCTGCGGCTGCCGACGGAGGAGCGGCTCGCCGCGCACTACGGCGTCAGCGTCCTCACCATGCGCCAGGCGCTCAAGGAACTGGAGACGGAGGGGCTGATCAGCCGGCACCGGCGGCGCGGCACGTTCATCGAGCCGCGCGCCCGCCGGGTGTCACCGGTCCGGCTGCTCGGCTCGATCGACGCGATCGTCGCCCAGCAGTCCGGCGAACTGACCACGGTGCTCGACCACGGCCCGCTCGCCGTGCCCGGCGATGTCGCGGAGTACTTCCCCGGCTGCGCGGAGGTCGTCGGCTACCGGCGGCTGCGGTGCGACGAGGAGAGCGGCGAACCCACCAACTGGGCCCGGAACTGGATCCATCCGGAGGTCGCGGCCGGGCTCGACCCCGCCGATCTCGACCGCTGGCCGATGACGAAGGTGCTGCGTGACCGGGTCGGTGTCCGGATCGCGAGGATCACCGACACGGTCGAGGCCCGGCTCGCGGACCCGGTCACTGCCGACCTGCTCCGGGTCCCGCTGCTCAGCCCGATCCTGTACTACACGGGCGTGACGTACGAGGAGAGCGGCCGGGTGGTCGATGTGGCGCAGATCCGTTACCGGGGCGACCGCTTCTCGTTCTCGGTCACGGTGGAGGCGCACTGACGTCCCGGCCGCCGCCTCCCGGCCCACCGCACAGGCACCCTGCCCCCGGCCCCGGCGGCGCCGTTACGATGCCGGGGAAGGCGGCGGACGTGGCGACGGGGAGGACGACACGGTGGCAGCACCGGCAGCGGCCGGGTCCGGCGAGGGCCCGAGCGGCCCGCTCCTCGACGACCTCATGCCCTGGTCCGTACGGCCGTTGCGGACCGGACGCCCCTGGGTGACGGCTCCGGACGCGGCCTCGCTCAGGGCCCGCTGGGAGCGCCTGGTGCGGGCCGGGGACGCCGAGCGGGAGCGTCTGTTCCGGCCCACCCGCTCCCGCTCCCCGCACACTCCGGTGGCCGCCCTGCCCGGACAGACCACCGGGACCGGCCGGTTCGCCCGCGAGCCGGGCCGGTGCCCGGAGCCGGTACGGATCCTGCACGGCCCGTTCGACGAGCAGTGGCTGCTCCCCGACCACCGGCTGATAGACGCCGCCCGTCCCGAACTGTGGCGGGTGGCCGACGCGCACCAGCTCTTCGCCGTCGAGCACGGCCGGGTGCCCCAGGACACCGGCCCCGCCCTGTCCGTGACGGCACTGCTGCCCGACGGGCACTCCCCCGCGGGCCGCCCCGGCCGGATCCGTCCGCTCTACCGGCGCCCCGGCGGCCTCGAACCCAATCTGGCACCCGGCCTGCTCGCCCTGCTGCGCGACCGTCACGGCGAGGCGGTCGGCGCGGAGTCCGTGCTCGCGTGGATCCTCGCGACGGCCCGGCACTCCCCGGCCGGCTGCGTGGTACCCCTGCCCGCGGACACGGCGCGCTGGTCGGCGGGGGTGGAGCTGGGGCGGGAGCTGCTGCGGCTCCAGTTGCGCGGGGCCCGCGGCGGGGAGCGGCCACGACTGCCGGGCGGACGTCGCCCCTACGTCCGCGCCGCGGTGCCTCCCACCCCGTCGGACCTGTCGTACGACTCCGAGGAAGAGGCGCTGGCTCTCGGCACGGGCCGCGTCTCGCCGGTTCCTGCCGGGGCTTGGGAGTTCCGGGTCGGCGGCGTACGGATGCTGGAGCTGTGGTTCGAGCGGCGTACGGCGGTGGCCGGGACGGACGGCCTGGAGGCCGTCCGGCCACGGGTCTGGCCGCAGGAGTGGACGTCCGAGCTGCTGGAACTGATCACGCTGCTCGCCCTGCTCGCCGAACTGCGGCCCCGGCAGGACGAACTGGCACACGGCCCGCAGATCGGCGCGGCGGAGCTGCGGGCGGCGGGGGTGCTGCCGGTGGCAGCCGCGGCACGGCGCCCCGCGTCCGTACTCGGCCACCAGGAGGAGGGCCCGGACGGGCAGTTCGCACTGCTGTGACGACGCGGCCACCAGCTTTCCGCTGGTCCCCGAGGCCGTCTACCGGCTCTCGTCTTCCTGGCACGAATGCCGCCGGCCGGTGCTGGGATCGGCGACGTTGTGGAGGCCGCGCCGGTCCTGGGTCATGTACTCGATGGCCCGTAGCGCGAGCAGCGGCTTGCTTCGACTGGCAGGATCGAGGCCATGCCGAGGGAACCCTTGATGGCCCGAGCCCGTGAACTCTGGGAGGACCTGGCCCGGGCGCCGGTGTCGTTCGCCCAGCCGTACGGTGTGAATGTTGTGGTCTCCCCGCGGTCCGGGCTGTGCCCGGTTGGCTGGGTCGGAGTGGTGGCTCTGGGCGGATCAGCCATCGTGACGGCACCGAATACCAGCGCCGCCGTGATCGTTCGTGACGCACTGGGGAGGCTGCCGGTTGAGGCCGTCGTGGACAGTGCGGTGATCCGGGAGGCCCTTCCGGTCGCGCGGGTGCTCGGGCCGGCGGCGCTGTCATACGTGTCCGCAGCGGGATTCCGGCCGGCGGACACCGGTGCGTTGACGGTGGAGCAACTGCCGGCCTTTCATCTGGATGTGCGGAGCTTGGAGCGGATGGCCGGCCATGAGGACGCTGGTGAGGCTGATCTGGAGGAGATCACGTCGCCCGCGTTCGTTGTCCGCGAGCACGGCCAGGTGGTCGCTGCTGCGGGATACCGGGCCTGGCCGAGGCGGACGGCCCATGTCGGCGTACTGACGGCGCCACAAGCACGCGGGCGTGGACTGGCACAGGTGACGGGCTCAGCGGCGGTCGCTCACGCCCTCGCTGTCGGGCTGCTCCCGCAGTGGCGCGCCCGCCCTCCCGCCTCCCGTCGTGTCGCGGCCGCATTGGGCTTCGAGGAACTGGGTTCCCAACTCAGCGTCGAGATCGCCTGACACGAACAACGACGAGGTCGGCTGGTCGAGCACGACCAGCACCGTTCCGTGCTTGGCCTGCGACTTCGCGAACAGCTCACGGAGCTTGGGCTCGGTGTGGGGCAGCCGCTTGTCGAACACCTTCTTGCGGGGTGGGTCCGATCGGCTGACGGAGCCGGCGGGGGCGGCGTGTCGGGGCCAACGGGGCACGGTGGCGCCGGAGTCTACGAGGGCCATGCCCTGCTGCCGCCGCCAGGCGGGTCGCAGGCCCACAGCCTCAGCGATGGAGTGTTGGATATGCGCATGCTCTGGGGCGGCGTGACCGCCGCCGCTCTGTTGATCGCGCCGCTGGGATTCCCCCTGCCCTCAGCCGGGGCCGCCCCCGTGGCGGCCGCTCCCCTTTACCATTCCGGTCGGGCCGTGCCGGGCCAGTACATCGTCCGGCTCGATGGGACCGCGAATGTGTCGGGGACGGTCGCAAGCCTCGGCATCAAGACGATGTTCACCTACGACACGGTGCTGCGGGGCTTCTCCGCCACGCTGACCGGTGTGCAGCTCGACGCGGTACGCGCGACGCCCGGCGTCACGGCGGTCGAAGAGAACTCCGTCGTCGCCGTGTCCGACGGCACGCGCGGCGAGCGGCAGTCCCGGGCCGCCGCCACGTCGTGGGGGCTGGACCGGATCGACCAGCGGAACCTGCCGCTCGACGGGCAATTCGATGTCCTCGGCACCGGGGCGAACACGACGGGCTACATTCTCGACTCCGGCATCGAATTCGGCCACAGCGAGTTCGGTGGGCGCGCGGTTGCCGGATTCGACGCGGTCGGAGACGGCCAGAACGGCCAGGACTGCAACGGCCACGGCACACATGTGGCGGGCACGGTCGGCGGCAAGACCTTCGGGATCGCACGTTCGGCGAAGCTGGTGAGCGTACGGGTGGTGGACTGCACGGGCGAAGGCAGCATCGCCGGGACCATCGCGGGCCTGGACTGGGTCGCGAGGAACGCCGTGCAGCCCGCGGTGCTCAACGCCTCACTCGGCGACGTCTACTCACCGGCGCTGAACCTCGCAGCCGACTCCCTGGCAGAGAGCGGCGTCCTTCCGGTGGTCGCGGCGGGCAACGACGCGAAGGATGCCTGCAGTGCCTCGCCCGCGAGCGCACACGAAGCGCTGGCCGTCGGGGCCAGTGACAGGACCGACCACCGAACGGGCTTCAGTAATTACGGCTCTTGCGTGTCGCTGTTCGCCCCCGGGCAGGACATCATCTCGGCCAGGCTCGGTGGCGGCAGCGTCTCCAAGAGCGGCACCTCGATGGCCAGCCCGCACGTGGCGGGCGTTGCCCTGCTGTACAAGGCGGCACACCCGCAGGCGGACGCCGCAACCGTGGCCGGCTGGCTCGACGACGCATCCACGAAGGACACCCTCTCGGTCACCGACGGCTCCCCCAACCGGCTGCTGTACACGGACGGGTTGTGATCTCGAAGCAAGCCGGGGGCGGTCACCGGGAGCAGGGCTCAGCGTCTGCTGTCGCCGGGCGCGAGCAGGCTGGCGACCTCGGCGATTGCCTCCGCTGAGGGGTGGAAGCAGCGCCGTAGGTTCTTCGGCTTCCTGCGGTGGGGCTTCGCCATCAGCATCAGCAACTGCAGCGAAAGCGAGTGCTACTTACCTGAGTCGGCCAGTCGAATTCCGGCTGTTTCAAGGGCGAAAGCCGCAGTCTGGTTCCGGTGCAGATAGCCATCATTAGGACAGCCGTCATCCGGGTCACCGGTCGGACACATCGCAGGGTCGTCTTCGTCACCAAAGAGATAGACGTTCACCTCGCAGCCGCCGGAGGAGAAGATCAGCGACAGAACGGCGCCATGCGTGGCGGTCTCGTCAGCGGCGTTGAACCGGTCGGCATCAGCAGAGGCGTAGAACGCCCAGCGGCCAGATGACATGGCCGAAGGGTTCTCGCAGTCTGACGCGCGCAGCTCGTCGAAGTGCTCGGCAGCGAAGGTGTGATCCTCGTGGAAGGTCAGGGACGTGCCCGCCGGACTGGTCCATCGCCCCTGAAGCTGGTCCGCTGAAACGTCTGCGGCATAGATCCCCGCAGCCAAGCCGCAGGAAACAGTCAGCGCGATCACCAGCCCTGTGAAACCGATCGAGCGCCACAACTCTCGGCTCACGCCGACCCCTCCCCGTACCTCCGGGCGGCCAATCTCCTCATGGCCTCATCGACCGAACCTCAACTATATTTGAACACGATCAAATAGCGCAGCGTTCCGCCGTAAAGGCACCAGGCGGAACGTAGGGCTCAGAAAGAGTTGGCCAGGTCTTCGTTGAACGCGGGCGATGCCTGCGGGAGATCCAGCCGGTCGTGTTCCCGCGCAGGATGCTCGCGCAGACCCATATACGTGTCCGCTGGCGCGGCGACGCGAGATGATCGTGAAGCGGGAGGCTGACAAGAAGGGCGGCCCGCCCGGCCATCTCCGCCTGGCTTCCCCTACGGCCCTGATGCGCGCTGGGCAGCCAAGGGCGACGACCTGTTCCGGCTCGGCTACGAGGTCCACCTCACCGAAACCTGCGGCACTCCCGCCGAAGCCGAAGTCCTGCCGTGACGGCTGATCACTGACGCCTCTACCACCGAGGCAAGCCTCCCGGACGTCAAGGCCACCGGCCTGTCCAGCAGAACCTCTCCGAACGCGGTCTCGCACCAGGTGAGCATTATCTCGACGCCGGCTACCCGTCCGCGGCCCTTGTCGATGTCACCGGCCTCCGCCGGTCCCGCTGCCACGGTCTGCCCAAGGTCCACCCTGGCACGCCGTCTCTGCCGGCGCGGGACGAGAAGCTGGATGGCTACGAGGCCTACGCACGGTTGCAGGAACGGGGTGTGAATCTGGAAGCGGGCTGGCAGGCTTGGGGGTTGGGGACGGTGCCGGGAAGACCTGCCCGGGGGCACGGGGTGGGCGGCTGGACGAAAGAGGTAAGCGGGTAAGGGCGTGTTCGAGACGGAGTGAGATGAGCGAATCGCGGATGGACAGGGACAGCCAGGTACGTCGGCTGATGTCGAGTCTGAGGGTCACCCGAAGGGTCTTCGTGCTGTATGGGCTGCCAGGATCCGGTAGGTCCGCGCTGGCAGAGGAGTTGGCCCACGAGGCCTGCGCGTCGTTGCGCCTGCCCGTCCACTGGCTCTCGCTCGGCGTCCGGGCCACCACCCCGGAGCGACTGGTTCTGCGGCTGCTGCTGACCTCGGGTGCTGCGCAGGCCGAACTCGGTCCAGCTCTCTTGAGCACACCCGAGTTTCTGTCCGGCCTGGCCACGGCGGCCTGTCAGAACCACTTCCGGGCCCACCCAGCGGTGATCGTGCTGGACGACCTGCCCGAGGACATCAACGGCAAGGACTTCCTGTCGATGGCCGTTCGACTGCTGGAAGACACACGTTGCGTGCTGATCGCCACCACCACCCGAGCGAGCCGCACTTCGCGTTCGGACCGTTCGGGCGTCATCCAGCACCGAGTGGACCTGACGCCCGAGGCATACCAGGATCTGCTGTCCACGACGCGGCGGGCGCCTACCCTGCTCCGCACCCTGGCGGCCTGGGAGGGTGCGGAGTTCTCGCCGGACATAGCGTTGCCCGTCGAGGACCTGACCACCGCAGAGTGGCGCGAGGCGGTCGTGGGGCTGCACCAAGAGGGCCTGCTGCAACAACCTCGCCCCGGCTGGTACGAACTGCGCCCCGCCCTACGCACCCAGCTCGCCCTCGGCCACACCCCCGAAGCGCTCCGATCCAGTTCACAGCGGTTGGACTTGGGACTGTCCCGGGCCGTGCCGGGCGAGCCGGGCGCACTGGGTGATGCTGCCGAGCCCTACGTCGACCTCGCGCTACGTCTGTGCCGGTCCCGCGAGGCGAACTCCCATGAATTCACCACATGGCTGGCGCACCAGCTTGTCGGCGAAGGCGCCCTGCTCCCGCTGCTGATGCTGAGGACCGGGCTGGGCCATGCGACCGACGACCGGGACATCCTGAGGGTTCCACTGGCCGCCGCCGCTCGGCAGACCGGGCAGCCACAGACCGCGGCGGAGGCACTGGCAGGCATCGACACCCCGGACGCCGTCCGCGAACTCGCCATGACCCGGCACCACATGGGACAGCTGGACACCGCAGAGGCCCCCCTCGACGCCCTCCCCACCGACGTACCGGACGGCTGGGCCCTGCACACCCGCGCCTCGATCCGCACCGACCGCGGCGAGCTGAGCGACGTCGGCCGACTGCTGCGGCGCGCGATCGAGACCCACCAGGTGCATGGCGACCGCCGCGGCGAGGCATGGGCCGTCTTCCACTACGGGCGGTGGCGGCTGATGTGCGGCGACCCGGAGGAGGCACGCAAACGGCTCGAGACTGCGAGGTTCACGTTCCGCGACATCGGCGACGTGGTGGGAGCGGCCTGGGCCGGCACCGAGCTGTGCAGGGTCGAACTCCTGCTGAACGGGGACCGACCGGACGTGATGCTGGAGCTCAAGGCCGCGCCCTTGGCTCACCGGGAGCACGGCGACGTTCGGGGGGAGGCCTGGGCGACTCTGCTCCAGGGGATGGCGTACGCGGACGCGGACCTACCGGGTTCGGCGGCGCATGTGCTGCTCCAGACTCTGCGGCTCTTCGAGAGCGTGCCGGACCGGCTGGGTATCGCCTGGACCAGGCACCACCTCGCGTGGCTGACGAGGGGCGACCGAACAGCAGAACTCCGCCGGGTCCTGGACGCCTTCGACGAAACCGGATGCCTAAACGGCCAGGCCTGGACCCTGCTCCTGCAGGCAGCCCCGCCCGACGCCGATCGTGGGCGACTCGACGAGGCTCAGTCGCGCTTCGAGGCGCTCGGCGACTCCGCGGGCGAGCATTGGGTGGCGGTCGTGCGCGACGGCCCTGGCTCCAGCCGTGGGGCGCGCGCAGTCCGAGCGCTCACGAACTGCTATCCGCGCCCCGTCCTGAAGAACACGGAGTGGGACGACTTCGACACCGTCCCGCTCATGGTCCGCCACCTCCTCCCGGAGGCGGCCGCCTCACCGGACGGCGCCCCGCCCGGTGAGGTGTCTCCCGCCGCCTTCGTCCGCCTCGCCCTCCTCGACGACTCACCCGCCACCGGAGGGGGAGCCCGCATCGTGCTGCGTGTGGAGCCCGGCGGCGAGTACTCCGGGGCGACGTCGGAGGAACTCCTGCCACCGCTGACCGCGCGGGCAACCCCGTTGACGCGCGCCGACGTCGACCCGACACACTCCGTGCCGGTCAACGGAACCGCCCTCTTCCGTTTCACCCCCTATCAGACGGGCCGCCACCGCATCCGCTTCACCGTCGAGGACGCCGAATCCAACACGGTCCTCCAACAAGTGGAGACGGAGATCGAGGTCATCCGCACCACCCGCGCCGCTCCCGGCTCCGCCGCGCCGCAGCCCATGCCCACTCCCGCCTTCGCACAGGGGGCCTGACCCCGTGGCCCGTGAACTCCCCGTCCAGGTCGTCCAGGACCCAAGCCTCGGCTTCACCCGGCTTCCCCAACAGGTAGCGCCACCCGACTTGGTCATCGTGCTCGACGTACGCGGCGACGACCGCATCCTGGCCCGG
Source organism: Streptomyces sp. NPDC087428 (assembly GCF_044744085.1). Taxonomy (NCBI): domain Bacteria; kingdom Bacillati; phylum Actinomycetota; class Actinomycetes; order Kitasatosporales; family Streptomycetaceae; genus Streptomyces; species Streptomyces sp. NPDC087428. The sequence continues at coordinate 97,054 of NZ_JBIUXR010000019.1, read as the reverse complement.
ATGCACGGCCCCGCAGTGCCGGCGCTGAGCGGCACCGAGCACCGAGCCTTCCTGGAGGTGAAGCCCTCGGAGGCACGGCACGTGACCGGGCGGCTGCGCCGTCGATGGAAGGAGGAGTTCGTCGCCGTACAACCGTTCGACGGGTCGCGGCGTCCCGCGCCCGGCCGCCCGGACTTCCCCTACGCCACGCTCGCTGACCTGACAGGCGAGCCGCAGGACGAACTGCTGGCCACTGTGTCGGAACTCGCCGGATACGGAACCCATTTGCTCTTCGACGTCCTGCTCGGCGGGAAGAGCGAGGACGTCGGGCTCTTCCGGGCCTTCCTCACCGAGGCGCTGTCCGCGGAGAAACCGCTGCGCGTCCGATTCGACTCGGACCTCTTTGTGCCATGGCCGATGCTGTGCCTGCCGCCCGACGCGACGGACGAGCCCGGCCTCCCCGGGGTTTTCCGCCGCTTCCTCGGACACCGCCACTGGATCGAGCAGACCGGCGGTTACTACGCGATGATCGCCGACGGACGCAAGCACCCGCCGCCCGCCGTGCCGGCCGTGAGCCTCAACCACGACACCGGCGTGGATCCACGGGGCAGAACCCGGGCCACCGATGTGAAGGCGGTCCTGGCCCGGGGCGGCACGCTGGCCGAGCGGACGACCCGCAGGGAGTTCGTGCGGGCGCTCGCGGACCCGACGCTCGACGAGCAGCTGATGTATTTCTGGTGCCATGGCGAATTTGAGTCGGCCGATGCCGAACCGCCCTATCTCGTGGTGAAGTTGGAGGACAAGCTCGCCATCGACGCCTACACGGTCCGCGAGTACCGCCCAGCCCGCCGCGACTGCGCACCGTTCCACCCCTTCGTCCTCCTCAATGCCTGCTACGCCGGCATCCCCGGCAACAGCGACGCCGACCTCGCCTACTTCGGGCGCGCCCTCATCGAGACCGGCGCGCGCGGCATCCTGGGACCGCAGATAGAGATGCCACAGGTCTTCGCGGCGGAGTACGCCCTGGAGTTCCTCGGCCGCTACCTGAACGGCGGCGAATCCGCGGGCGCGGTCGCCCACGCCGTGGCGCGGCACTTCGCCGACAACCTGCACAACCCGCTGGGCTTCGCCTACGCCCTGCACTGCGGCATGGACGCCCGCCTGGTAAGAGCCGAGCCCGTCGAGGCCACCTCATGAGCCCAGCCGACGTATCTGACGACATCCACGTCGTAGACCTCGGCCCCGACGGCTGGCTCCTCGAAGACACCCCCGTCGGCCCCCGCCCCGTCCCCACGAACCGTCTCGCCGACCACTTCGCCGAGGCGCTGTGTCCGCCCGTCTGGGCCACCGACCTGATCGTCTACGCACACGGCTGGCAGACCAGCCCCGAGACCGCGCTCGACGCCGTCCAGCGACTGCTCGCGCTCGCGGACACCCAGCACAACTCCGAGCGGTACCCCCGGCTGAAGCCCTGGCATCCCTGGACCGTCCTGGTCCGCTGGCCGTCCCGCTCCCTGCCCTCTCTCGGTGGCTACCGCCGTATCCGAGACCGGGCGCACGCCATGAGTACGGAGGGACACGCCGCCCGGGTCATCGGGCGGCTGCTCGGCTACGTGGACTCACACCGCGTAGACCCGGCCGCGCCGCCCGTGCTCGCCAACCGCGAGGGGCAGTATCTCCACCTGGTCGGGCACTCCTTCGGCTGCCGTTTCCTGTGCGAGGCCGTGCAGTGGGCGGCCGACCCGCCGCTCACACTGGGCTGGAACACTCCGGAACCGACGGGGCGGCCGTTCACCGCGGACTCGATGCTCCTGTTGCAGATGGCGGCGCCGCGCGACGCCTTCGCTTCGATGTTCACCGCGCTCGGCGAGGCACCCTTGCGCGGCCCGATCGTGGCGACGTACTCGCGGCATGACCGCGCCACCGGCTTCTGGCACCTGCGCGCGGAGAAACGCGCGGGCATCGGCCACTCCGGAATCGGTACCGCGCCCGCGCCTGTTTCGGCGATCCGGATGCTGCCGCCCGGGGAGGCGTATCCCCTGGCTGCGCTCAACCACCGGTTCGTCAGCGTCGACGCGAGCGAGGTGTTCGTCCGCGGGCACGGGCCCGCGGGCGCCCACTCGGACCATCTGCGGCCGGAGTCCGCCCATCTGCTGCTGTCCCTGGCCGACCACAGCCGGTGAGTGCACACAGCCGGCAAACCAGGCATCGCAAAATAAAGATCACGTCAGCGGCCGAACGATTCCAGTACCCGGCCGATCGCCCGGTCGAAGAGCTTCTCCTCATCGACCGGCCCGGCGTCCTCGGCGAATCCCGCCGCCAGCCGCGGATACTTCCCGGTCGACATCTGGCTCATCAGATAGCCGGTGCGGGCGGCCTGTTCCTGTTCCTCGGTCCAGGGCAGCGAGCGGCCGCGCTCCGCCGTGGCGATCTCATGGGCGGCGTAGGTGGTGACCACGCCGCTGACCATGGCGACGAGTTCCATCTTCGCGCCGAACGGTGCGTCGACCCCGTCCAGGCAGCTCAGCGTGTATTCCAGATAGCGCAGGACGTTCGGGCTGAATCCGTACACGGGTGACATCAGCCGGGGCATCCAGGTGTGGCGGTGCATCATCCGGCGGGCCTGACGGGCGAGGGCCAGGATGTCGGCGCGCCAGTCCCCGGAGGGTTCCGGGTAGTCGTAACCGGCGCTGACCGCGTCGAGCATCAGCTCGTACAGGTCCTCCTTGCGGGGCACGTAGTTGTACAGCGACATCGTGCCGCAGCCCAGCTCGGCCGCCACCTTCCGCATCGACACCGCGTCAAGGCCCTCCACGTCCGCGATGCGCACGGCGGCCGCCGCGATGTCCGCACGGCGGTACGCGGGCTTCGGCCCGCGGCCGGACCGCTCCGGACGCGCCCAGATCACTTCGGGTACAGCGGGTCGCTCCACCATTGATCATCACCTCGATCCCCATGGTAGTTACGTACGGCGTACGTAGTGCGATACGGTGATGACATGACAACTACGTACGCTGTACTTAGTGAAGGTCTGGAGAAGCGCTACGGCTCCGTCCACGCGCTGCGCGGTCTCGATCTGGCCGTGGCCGAAGGCACCGTCTGCGGAGTACTGGGGCCCAACGGCGCCGGCAAGACCACCGCCGTGCGGGTACTCACCACATTGACCGCCCCCGACGGCGGGAGCGCCCGGGTCGCCGGTCACGACGTGGTGCGCGAGGCAGGTGCGGTACGGGCGGCGATCGGCGTCACGGGGCAGAGCGCCTCGGTCGACGGCGAGCTGTCCGGCCGTCAGAACCTGCGGCTCTTCGCCAGACTGCTCAAGTTCCGCGGCGAGGCCGTCCGGAGCCGGACCGAGGACCTCCTCGAACGCTTCGGGCTCGCCGACGCGGCCGACCGCCCGGCCCGCACCTACTCCGGCGGGATGCGGCGGCGGCTGGACCTCGCCGCCAGCCTGCTCGCCCGGCCGCACGTGCTGTTCCTGGACGAGCCGACCACCGGGCTCGACCCGCACAGCCGCAATCAGATCTGGACGGCGGTACGGGAGCTGGCGGGCGCCGGCACCACCGTCCTGCTCACCACGCAGTACCTGGAGGAGGCCGATCAGCTGGCCGACGACATCGTGCTCGTCGACAGCGGCCGGGCGGCCCATCGGGGCACCCCGGCCGAGCTGAAGGCACAGATCGGCAGCTACGCCGAGGTCGTCGTCGGCGATCCGTCGGCCCTCGTCCCGGCCGCCGCCGTCCTGGACCGGCTGACGGGCGCAGAACCGGTCCTGGACCACGAGCGCCACACGGTGGGCGTCGTCGCCTCCGATCCCGCGCTCACGCTGCCCCGGATCGTCCGCGAACTGGACGCGGCGGGCGCGGCGGTGATCGACGCGAGTCTGCGGCCGCCCACCCTGGACGAGGTCTTCCTGCGCCTGACCGGCCGTGACACCGGCCGCACCACCCCACTGACAAGGACGAAGGAGACGGCGGCATGAGCGGCGGCACACTCGTGGCGGAGCGGCCCACGGCGGACACCGCCGGAAACGCGAACACACCGGTCGCGGACGGACTGGCCGTACTGGGCCGCCATCTGCAACGGATCAAGGCGGCCCCCGGCGTGGTGATCCTGACCCAGACCATGCCGATCACGATGCTGCTGTTCTTCGGGTACGTGTTCGGCAGCGCCCTGGCCGTGCCGGGCCAGGAGTACCGCGCCTTCCTGGTGCCGGGGCTGCTCGCGGCCACCGCGGCGAACGGCATCATGACCGGGATGTTCCAGTCGGCGCAGGACTGCCACCGGGGCGTGACGGACCGGTTCCGCACACTGCCGATGAGCCGGTCCGCCGTGCCGTTCGGGCAGACCGCGGCCGACCTGCTGACCACGGCCGTCGGCATGGTCCCGCTGATCCTGGTCGGGCTCGCGGTGGGCTGGCGGATCGAGGGCGGCCCGGCCGCCGCGCTGGGGGCGTTCGGACTGCTGATGCTGTTCCGGTTCGCCACCGCGTGGGTGGGCTGCTGGCTCGGGCTGCTGATCCGCAGCGAGGAGGCGGCCGGTCAGCTGGGCGCCGCCACGTTCGTCCTGCCGCTGCTCTCCAGCGCGTACATCCCGACCGGCAACCTGCCCGGCCCGCTGCGCACCCTCGCGGAGTGGAACCCGATCAGCGCGGCCGCCGCGGCCGCCCGGGATCTCTTCGGCAACGCCGCACCGGTCGCGGACGCCGCCTGGCCGGCCGCCCATCCGGTGGCCGGGACGCTCCTCTGGTCGGCGGTGCTGCTCGTGGTCGCCGTACCGCTGTCCGTACGCCGGTACGCACGCGGCGGCGGGTGACGGGCGGCGGCTCTCAGGGGCAGTCGGACAGCGCGGCCGGCCGGTCCAGCGCACCCAGCAGGGAGATGAAGCTCGACTCCAGAAAGGCGCCGAGCTCCGCGAGGGCGTCCGGTCCGTCGGGCGGCCAGCTCGTGACGGCCTCCTCGGCGAAGGCCATCCAGGCCCGCGCGGCGACGAGCAGCCGGGGCGAATCCGGCATCCCGAGCCGCCGCTGCCCCTCCTCCACCCGCCGGGCCAGGGTGGCCCGGGTGGACTCGACGATGTCCTCCACCGCGGGATGGCTGCCGGCGGCGCCGCGGACCAGCGCGAGATAGACCTTGCGGTGCTCCGTGACGTACGCCGCGAAACCGGCGATGAACGACCGCAGCCAGGGGACGGGCTCCAGCGAGGGGTCCGGTTCCGTGGCTGCGGCGAAGTCGTCGCACTCCCGCCGCACCACGCAGCGGTAGAAGTCGCGCTTGGAGTCGAAGTAGTGGAAGAGCAGTCCCCGGGAGATACCGGCGCGGCGCGCCACGTCATCGGTGGAGAGCTCGTCCAGCGAGCGATCGGCGAGCATGTCCACGCCAATCGATACCAACTGCGCCTTTCGCTCGTCGGGGCTCAGGCGCGCGGCTCGCTTATCGGGCATACGGTCAGTCTAGAAGTACTTCGACACCGAATTACCTCGCCACCCATTCCACCGCAGGCCGACGGGGCCCACAGCCACACCGAGAGCCTCACGCGGACATGGCGACGCGCCACTGCCGGCCCCGGGGATGACGGGAGAGCGGGCAGCAGCGCGGTACCTGGACCGGGGCCGTCGGATCAGCGGCGGCTACCGAAGAGCGAGCGTCGCAGTCGCCGCAGAGGCGCGAAGAGCGAGACACGCGCACTCTTGCTCCGGCGTGTGTGCGCGGCGTCGCGCGAGGTGAGCTCGCGCATCAGCAGCGTCGCCTCCGCGGAATCGCGCTGCGGGACGACAGGGCCGCCCAGCACCGCGAGATGGCGGTCGAGGCGCGAACTCGTCGCACCGCTCCCGCAGGTAATAGCAGGCACTCGCGGCCTGCTGCGCACCGTTATCTGTTCCATGTCACTCCCCACCCGTACGAGGGCACCCGACCCGGGCAGGGTAACCCTATCCCCCCGCACCGACACTCGTGTATCCCGGGCACAGGATCGAGCACACACATACGGAGGTTGACGACGGTTCTCCGAATCCGCCCGATTCCAGGGCGAGTTGGACAGAGCATCAGCGACCGGACACCTCGGGCCCGACCGGCAGAAGGCACCCGGAAGGAGGTCCCTGCCCACGGGACCTCCTCCCGGCGGACGGCCGAAGCGGCGACCGAGGCGTCGACCGAAGAGAACGGACGAGGCGGACGGACGCGGCGGACGGACGAAGGGCGTCGACGCGGCTGTCAGGCGGCCGAGTTGAGGACGGGGAGATAGCCACCGGACTGCCCGGCGGCGAAGGGGTGGTACGACTCCCCGATGTCGAGCCAGTTGAGGCTGTGCAGCCAGGCGCTTCCCGAGCAGATCTCGTGCCCGGTGAACTTGCCCGTGACGTCACCGAAGGTGAACCCGTGGTCGGCCGCGCGCTTGGCGGTGGCCGCGTTCAGGTAGTCGGACGCGCCGTTGATGGCGGAGCGCACCTTGTCACTCAGGCCGACGACGCAGCTGCCGCCGATCTTGTAGAAGCGCGGGTAGCCGAGGACGACGACGTGGGCGGACGGAGCCTTGGCGCTGATCGCCGAGTACACCGAGTCGAGCTTGCCCGGCAGCGTGGTGTCCACATAGCTGCGGGCGGTGGCGATCCGGCTGAGGCAGGTGGCCTCCGACTGGAGGACACAGGTCGTCATGACGTCGGAGAATCCGGCGTCGTTGCCGCCGATGGAGAGGGAGACGAGGTCGGTCGAGGCGTTGAGCGGTCCCAGCTGACCGGCGGTCACGTCACCGGTACGCGCCCCGGAGCAGGCGGTGAAGGCGAACGAGGCGGGAGAGTGCGCCGCCGCCCAGAGCGAGGGATAGGCGAGGGTGCTGCGCTTGCAGTCCCCGCTGGAGCTGATGTAGCTGCCCGAGCCGACACCCGAGGAGTACGAGTCGCCGAGGGCGACGTAGTCGACGGCCTGGACGGACGGAGCGGCGTTCGCGGTGGCCGCCCCGGTCAGGGCGATGACGGCACCGAGCAGGAGCGAGGACGAGAACGCCACGAGTCTGGACATTTTCAATGGAATCTCCCTTGGACCGACCAGCAGGATCTCTGCCACCTACGTGGTAGCAGCAGGGATGGCCATTCCGGAAGTGTGCATGCCAAGTCGAACGGATGACCTTTGAGCGCCGGTCCCCTGAGGGCGCGTCACTCCGGCGCGCGGAAGATCGCTGCGAGCGCCCGCCCCGCTGCCCGGCCGGCGCGCAGGAAGGTGGCGAAACCTGGGTGCGCCGGGTGCCCCGGTGCCGGATCATGGGCGCCATGTCCGCCAACCCCGAGTCCGCGCTGCCGATCCGGCTCACCGTCGACGACAGCGACTCCCCGTCCGACGTCGTCGACGCGCTGTTCCTCGGCCGCTTCGCGACGGGCGAGCAGTCGTACTCGCACAGCACCTCCCTCGACCGGGTCAGGAGCGGGGTGACGCTGCTGCCCGCGGCCGCCACGGTGCTGCGCGCCGCACGTGACGACGACCGCAGCGCCACGCTCGCCGAGGGCGAGGGCTGGACGCTGCTCGTCTCGCGGTGGAACCGAGGGGCCGACGTCACGGTCACCGCGACCAGCGCCGAACTGGCCAGGAAGGTGCTCGACGAGGCCACGGACGGCGCCCAGGACGAGCCCGATCCGCAGCCCGAGAACGTGACCATGGGCTTCTGGCACATGTCGCCGCGCCGCGGCCCGTCCCGCACCACCCGGCAGATCACGGCCGGCACCTGGGACGAGGTCCGCGCCAACTACACCGCCCCGGTGGCTGATGCCATGGACCGGCTGATGAAGGTCACCCCGGACGACGTCGCGGGCCGGCTGCTCCTGCTGCACGGCCCGCCGGGCACCGGCAAGACCTCCGCCCTGCGCACCCTGGCCCGTTCCTGGCGGGACTGGTGCCAGGTCGACTGCGTACTCGACCCCGAGCGGCTCTTCAACGACGTCGGCTACCTGATGGACATCGCGATCGGCGAGGACGACGGCAGCGCGAAGGGCCGCTGGCGGCTGCTGCTCCTGGAGGACTGCGACGAGCTGATCCGCGGCGAGGCCAAGCACACGGCCGGCCAGGCGCTGTCCCGGCTGCTGAACCTCACGGACGGGCTGCTGGGCCAGGGTCGCAACGTGCTCGTCGGGGTGACCACCAACGAGGACCTGGAGCGGCTGCACCCGGCGGTCGTCAGGCCGGGCCGCTGCCTGGCCCGGATCGAGGTGGGCCCGCTGACCCGCAAGGAGTCGGTGGCCTGGCTGGGCACGGACGAGGGCCTGGGACGCGAGGTGGCCCACGAGGGCGTGACCCTGGCGGAGCTGTACGCGCTGCGCCGCGGCACGGGGCCCGCGTCGGTCCCCCAGCAGGACTCGGGCGCGGACGCGGGCCTGTACCTCTGAGGGCGGCGGGAGCCGGTCGCGCCCGCGCGGGCGCGGGTCCGCCGTCGGGGATACGGCACGGGGGCGCGTCGAGTCCGCGCCCGGTGGCCGAGGACGCCGGGCCGCCCTCGTCTCACCCCGAGTACACCGCCCGTACCGCGTCCTGCGCCAGCGCGAGCGCCCTCGCCCGGGACACGCCCAGCCGTCGGGCCTGCTCCGCGTACTCCCGCGCCGCGGACGCCGCGTTGCGGTCGGCCGCGTCCCCCGCCGCGGCGACGAACGTCCCGTTGCGCCCACGGGTCTCGATCACCCCGTCCGCCTCCAGCGCCCGGTACGCCTTGGCGACCGTGTTGGCGGCGAGGCCCAGCTCCTCGGCGAAGCCGCGTACGGTCGGGAGTCTGTGGCCGACCGGCAGCGCGCCGGAGCGGGCCAGTTCGGAGATCTGCGTGCGCAGTTGCTCGTAAGGGGCGGTGCCGGAATCCGGGTCAACGGAGATCTTCAGAGTCACGGGCCCGATTCTCCACCCACCGCCCGCGTCCGTCGGCACCTGCCAACCGGGTCCGGCCCCGGAGCCACCCGTCACCGGAAAATCACGGGCGGCCGGGCGGCGCCTCCGGGTACGGTCCGGCGCATGACTGTCATCGTGCGCGACTTCCGCACCTCCGACGCCGAGGACTGGGTACGGGTACGGCGCGCGGCGCTCCCGTTCATGGTGACCACCCCGGAAGCGGTCGTCTTCGGCCTGGCGAACGCCCATCCCGACAAGCGGTACCGCCTGCTGGTCGCGGAGGAGGACGGCGAGATCATCGGAACGGCCGAGGCCGGTCTGTCCCACGAGAGCCCCCGGCCGGGCCAGGCGTCCTGCAATCCGCACGTCCATCCGGAGCGGACCGGCCGGGGCGCGGGCTCCCTGCTGCTGCGCACGGCCGAGGAGCATCTGGCCCTGGCCGGTGCGACCGAGATCTACAGCTGGGTGCTGGACACCCCCGGCGACCGGGCGTTCGCCGAGCGGCACGGATACGTCCCGAGCCGGCCGGCGCACTTCATGCGTCTGGATCTGGCGGGCGGCACCCTGCCACCCCGTCAGGAGCCCCCGGCCGGTGTCGAGCTGCGGACCGGCGCCGATTTCGACGACGACCCGCGCGCGCTGTTCGAGGCGGACGCCGAGACCACCGCGGACGAGCCCGGCGACACACCGTCCCAGCCGTCGGACTACGAGAAGTGGCTCACCGAGACCTGGCGCAGTCCCGGGCTCGACCACCGGCTGACCTCGGTGGCGGTGGTCGACGGCGAGGTCGCGGCGTTCAGCGCGGCGGAGTGCGACGGCTCGGGCCGCTACTGGTCGGGGATGACCGGCACCCGGCGGGCGTACCGCGGGCGCGGGCTGGCGAAGCTCGCCAAGAACGACTCGCTGCACCGGGCGCGCGCCGCCGGGTACACCGACGCGTACACCGGCAATGACGCCGGCAACGGGCCGATGCTGGCGATCAACCGGTGGTTCGGCTACGAGATCTGCGCGACGGAGGTGCGCCATGTCCGCAGGGTCGGCTGAAGCGGAACCGGCGGAACTGACGGTCGTCCTGGTCAAGGCCGGAAAGACCAAGATCAGCTACCCCGCCGCCCTGCTCGCCGACAACGGCACCCGGGTGACGGTACGGGCCCCCTGGGCCTCCCCGCTGGTCCGTGACTTCGGCTTCGTACGCTTCGAGCCGGGTGACGTCTTCACCGAGCACTACTGGCGCGACGCCTGGTTCGCGGTGAAGGAGGTCCGCGACGGTGCGGGCGAACTCAAGGGCTGGTACTGCGATGTGACCCGCCCGGCCGTGCTGCGGGACGGCGAGCTGGTCGTCGAGGACCTGGATCTCGATCTGTGGGTGCCGGCGGACCGCTGCGGCGTACTGCGCCTGGACGAGGACGAGTTCGAGGAGAGCGGACTGGCGGGGCGCGATCCGGAGGCGGCCGGTGCCGCCGTCGCGGCGCTGGACGAGCTGGAGCGCCTCGCCCGTACGCCGGAGGGCTTCGCCGGCCTGCTGGGCTGAGGGCTCCCGGCACCGCCCGGACCGGCCGAGGGCCCCTCAGCCGGCCACCAGCTCCACCTCGTACCCCGCCGCGTCCTCCAGGTACGCGGCCACGTGGCCGTCGCCGCCCGCATGGGGGTGACGGTCCGTGAAGAGCAGCCGCCAGCCGTGGTCCGGGGCGCGGGCCACCAGCGCGTCCAGGGCCGCCCGGTCCGCCACGTGGAACGCCAGGTGGTTGAGGCCCGGACGGCACCGCTCGTGCGCCCCGGGAACCAGATCGGGCGACTGCTCGATCACCACATAGCTGTCGGCCCGCCGCCAGCTGCGCCCGTGCGTCCACCGCTGGTACGGGACATGGCCCAGCTCGCCGAGGAGCCAGCCCCATCCCGTCTCGGCCACCGCGAGATCGGGCACCCACAGCTCGATGTGGTGGACCCGCCCGGTGCGGACCCCGCCGGCCGGCAGCGGGACCGCGCGGCGGGGGCCCCGCGGCGCGTACGCGACGGTGTCGCCGTCCTCGTGCCAGTGGATCAGGAACCGCTCCCCCGTCCGGTAGCCGTCCAGTCCGGCGCGGCAGTACGCGACCATGTCGTCCGGCAGGGCGTCCAGCGGGAACCACGCCAGCTCCGAGCACTTGTCCGGTTCGCGGTTGTACGGCGGCCGCGCCGGGTCGTACTCCGCCTCGAAGAACCAGCCGGTCCGGGGGTTGCCGCCGGGCCCCCGGTGCTGCATGACGAGGGCCACCCGCAGCTCCTCCGGTTCCAGGGCGATCCCGATCTCCTCGGCCGCCTCGCGGATCATGCCCTCGCGGACGTCCTCGCCGTCCTCGACGTGTCCGGACGGGGCGTGCAGCAGCCCGTCCGCGTACCCGGTGCCGGCCCGGCGGGCGAGCAGGACGTCGGGGCCGCGCCGCAGGAGCAGGTGCACGTCCACGACCTCGGTGTGCCGGCGGGGCGGTTCGGCGCGGGCCACCAGGGTGTAGCGCTCGTCGTCGACGTCCTTGCCCCAGAGATCGCGGTCGCCGGAGAGCCGCTCGTGGTGGATGCGCTCGGTGAACGGAGCGAGCAGCGAGGTCAGTTGGGCGGCGGACAGCCCGACCCCGTTCCACACGCCCTCGATCAGCACCAGTCTGCCGCCGGGCCGCAGCAGGCCGAACCAGTGCCGCAGGACCGCCGCCGGGTCGGGCAGCAGCCACACCACGTGCCGGGCCAGGATCACGTCGAACCGCTGCTTGCCGACGGGCGGTGCGGCGGCGTCCCCGGCCAGCACCTCGGTGCCCGTACCGGCCAGCTTGGCGCGCGCCTGCTCCACCATGCGCGGCGAGCGGTCCACGGCGGTGACCCGGTGCCCCTGCCCGGAGACGAGCAGCGCCAGGCTTCCGGTGCCGCACCCCAGGTCGAGAACCTCGGAACGCTCCCGGGGCAGCCAGCCCTCCAGCCGCTGCGCCCAGGCGTGCCGGACCACGGGGTCGAGCAGACCGTGGTCGGGCTCCTCGTCGAAGGAATCGGCGGCGGAGTCCCAGTCGATCGTCGTCATGGACCGATCGTGCCATCTGCCGCCGGGCCGTCTCCACCGCACGGCACGGCCGCCGGGAGACCGGACGGCCCCGGGGCCGTCCGGTCTCCTGACCCGTTCCTGGCGAAAGGCCCTAACCGACGGCCGAGGCGCAGGTGGTCGGGGTGGCGTGCGCCGGGTCCAGGGCGTTCGCCACCTCGTGGTAGGCGACCCGGTCGATGGTCCCGATCGCCACGTGCTCGGACAGGTCGACCGGGCACAGGTCCTGGAGCAGGACGTTGTGCACGTCGGGTCCGTCCAGGAACTGCGTCCGGTACGGGGTCACGACCTCGTCGTACCTGGTCGAGATGACGGTGTAGTGCACGCCGGGCACGGTGTCGCCGCCCGCGTTGAGCTTGGTGATGAAGGGGGATCCGGCCACCTGGTCGGCGAGTCCGGGTGTGCCGGCGTTGAGCAGGTCCCCGGCGCCGGGGAAGTACGGCAGCAGCTTCGTCAGGCCGAGGAGGGTGGTGCCGTGGTTGTCGGGCGCGAGCCCGATCATGGCGTTCACCCGGTCTCCCCCGCCGAGGAACTTCAGGTAGTAGTTCGGCATCATGCCGCCCTGGGAGTGGCCGACGATGTCCGCCTTGGGTGCCCCGGTGGAGGCGAGCACCTTGTCGACGAAGACCGCGAGCTGCCCGGCCGACTTGTCGATCGGGCCCAGGCCGTTGAAGAGCGGCACCCCGGGGAGCTGCCCGTAGTCGAGCGAGTAGACGCAGTAGCCCCGGTTCACCAGGTAGGGGGCGAGGACGAGCCAGTTGTCGACCGAGTTCCCGAAGGTTCCGTGGACCAGGACGACGGGCCGGGGATGGGCTGCGGAGGGTTTGCAGGAGTAGTCGTTCCAGCCACGCGAGGTGGCCGCGGCTGCGGTGGGGGCGGCTGCAGCGGCAGTGGCCGTGGGGGTGGCGACTGCGGCGACTGCGAGGAGCAGTGCGGCGAGGGTTCTGCGCGCTCGTGGGGTGCGCGGCGCACGGGTCCAGGGCAGCATCGTGGGGTCTCCTTGCGGCTCAAGGGAGTTGCGATGTCTGTGCACCCTGCGGCCCGGACCACAAGTTGGCGAAGTTCTACGTGCTCATGCCAACCTACGCACGGGTAAGGTTGCCTGGGAAGTTACGCGTCGGTAAAAAATGACGCGGTGGTGACCACGGCTTCAGGACAGCCCTCGGCCGGTGGTTCAGGCCGCGAGCCGCCCCGGCATCACGGCCCTCGGTCCGAATCTGGCCCGCAGCCGGTCCGCCACCGCCTCGATCCGCCGCGCCCGTTCGTCCACCGGATCGAAGGTCAGCTGACGCGCGGCCCGTTCCGCGTCACCGAGCCCCTCGGCACGCAGGGCGATCCCCCGCACCCGGGCCCGTTGCAGGGCGAACGAGTCATGGATCCGGTACGCGAGCGCGGTGAGCTCCGCGGAGTGGGCGGTGGGCTCGCGGAGCGTACGGCTGCGGGTCAGCGTCGAGTATCCGGTCCGGTCGGCGTAGCGCACGGAGACCGCGAGCGAGCGGCACACCTGCCCGTCGCCGCGCATCCTCGCCCCCAGTTCCTCGGTGAGCGACATGAGCGCGCGCCGCTGCCGCTCCCGGCCCAGCTCGTCGCGCGGGAAGGTGCGGTCGGCGGCGACCGACCGGGCGGCCGCGTTCGGCACCACCGCCGTACGGTCGATGCCGCGGGCCCGCTCCCACAGCTCGCGCCCGGTCCGCACCCCGGTGATCCGCTGGAGGGTGCCGAGCGGGGCGGCCGCGATCCGGCCGACGGAGTCGAGCCCGTATCCGCACAGGGTGCGGGCCGTCGCCGCCCCGACGCCGTCCAGTGCGGCGGCCGGCCGGTCCGCGAGGAAGGCGGCGGCCCCGCCGACGGGCACCACGAAGGTCGCCCCGGGCCCGGCCCGCCGCACCGCCATCCGTGCCAGCATCGGGTTCTCGGCGGCCCCGATCGCGCAGTCCACGCCGTGCAGGGCCAGCGCGCGGACCCGGATCACCGCGGCCAGACCTGCCGGGTCCCGCCCGAAGTAGCGCAGCGCGCCCCGCACATCGGCGAGCGCCCCTTCGGGCGGCATCGCCTCCACGGCCGGGGTGAACGAACCGAGCAGGGCCAGCAGCCCCGCGAAGCCGGCGCCGTCCGGGGGGCCGCCGCCGACCCGGCGGAACCGCAGGCAGAGGATGCCGGGGGCCTCCGGTTGCTCGCTCATCCCGCGCTCCCCGGACTCTGATGCCACAGCTTCCTTCCGGTGGGCGTCCCCTCGCCGGGCGGCCGGAGGTCCGCCCAGGGGTTCATCTCGTAACCGGTGGGCATCCGGATCCGGCGGCCGTCGGCGCCGGCGGGCGTCTCCTCCTGCGGACCGGCCGCCTCCGGCGCGGGCTCCTGCGCCAGCCGGGCCGCGACCGCGTCGAGCCCGCCGGTACGCCGCAGTTCGGCCAGCTCGGCCAGATTCCAGGCGGCGGCGCCGACCACGCTCAGGCTCCGCGGCCCGCGCCGCTGGACCACCCCGCGCACCAGCAGCAGCCAGGAGTGGAAGACGGTGTACGCGCAGGAGGCGTGACTGTCGTCGAAGAACGCCAGGTCGACCAGGCCCGTACCGTCGTCCAGGGTGGTGAAGACGACCCGGCGCCCGGAACGGACGGGCGGGGTCTGGGTGGCCGCCTTGGCGCCCGCGACCAGTACGGTCTCCCCGTGCCGTGCCTCGCGCAGCCGCTTGGCGGAGACCGCTCCGAGCTCCTCCAGGAAGGCGTGGTGATCGCTCATCAGATGGCGTGAGACATCCATGCTCAGCACGCCCAGCTCGGCACTGAGCCGTTCCGCCTCGTTGAGGTCGGGCAGGCCGATGGAGCCGGTCCGGTGCCCGCCGCCGAGCGGGAGCTGCGCGCCCCCGCCGCCGGAGCCCGCGCCCCGCTGGGCGCGGTGGAGCTCGGACAGATGCAGCAGCAGATCACGGCGGTTGGCGCCGAACGCGTCCAACGCACCGACCTGGGCCAGCCGTTCGGCCGCCGGCTTGCCCGGACGGGCCCGCTGCCAGAAGTCCAGCAGCGAGGTGTAGGGCTGTCCGGCCTCGATCCGGGCGACCTCGGCCGCGCTGATCCCGTGGACGTCCGAGAGCGCCAGCCGCAGACCCCAGACCTCCCCCGCCACCTCATCATCAGACACCAGTTCGATTCGATGGGCTGTCGCCGACCGGTTCACGTCCAGCGGCAGCACCGGCACCCCGCGCCGCCGCGCGTCGGCGAGCAGCAGCCGCTTCGGGTACATCCCCGGGTCATGGGTGAGCAGCCCGGCGTAGAAGGCCGCCGGGTGATGCGTCTTCAGCCAGGCCGACTGGTACGTCGGCACCGCGAAGGCGACCGCGTGCGCCTTGCAGAAGCCGTAGCTGCCGAACGCCTCGATGATCTCCCAGGCTCGGGCGATCACTTCGGCGCTGTATTTCCGGGCCGCCGCGTGCCGGGCGAACCAGAGCCTGATCCGGCCCTGCGACTCGGGGTCGGAGAGCCCGCGCCGGACCCGGTCGGCCTCGTCCCGGCCGCAGCCGGTCATGATGTCGACCATCTCGATGATCTGCTCGTGGAAGACCACCACTCCGTAGGTCTCGCGCAGCGGTCCCTCCAGGTCGGGGTGCGGGTAGCGGACGGGCGCACGGCCGTGCCGGGCCTCGATGAACGGCCGCACCATGTCGGCGGCGACCGGACCGGGCCGGAAGAGCGATATGTCGACCACCAGGTCGTGGAAGCCGGCCGGCTGGAGCCTGCCGATCAGATCGCGCTGGCCGGGCGACTCGATCTGGAAACAGCCCAGCGTCTCGGCGGTCCTGATCAGCCGGTACGTCTCCGGGTCACCGGGCGGCACGGCGTCCAGGTCCACTTCCCGCCCCGAGGCACGCTTCACCTCCGTGACCGCGTGCGCCATCGCCGACTGCATCCGTACGCCCAGCACATCGAGCTTGAGCAGCCCGAGGTCCTCCACGTCCTCCTTGTCGAACTGGGCCATGGGGAAGCCGTCGCCGCTGGTGGGCATGACGGGGGTGCGGCGCAGCAGCGAGGCGTCGGAGAGGAGGACCCCGCACGGGTGCATGGCGATACCGCGCGGCAGCCCGTCCAGTGCCTCCACCAGCTCCCACAGCCGCCCGTACTTCTCCTTCTCCCTCGCCACCTCGCGCAGTTCGGGCAGTTCCTCCATGGCCGCGCGGGCGTCGCGGGCCCGGATGTGCGGGAAGGCCTTGGCGAGCCGGTCGGTCTCGGCCGGGTTCATGGAGAGCGCGGCCCCGACGTCCCGGATGGCGTGGCGCACCCGGTAGGTCTCGGGCATGGCGACGGTGGCGACCCGTTCGGTGCCGAAGCGGCCGATGATCGCGCGGTAGACGTCGAGGCGGCGGGCCGACTCGACGTCGATGTCGATGTCGGGCAGCACGAAGCGGCGCTTGGACAGGAAGCGCTCCATCAGCAGCCCGTGCTCGACCGGGTCGGCGTGGGCGATACCGAGGAGGTGGTTGACCAGGGAGCCCGCCCCGGAGCCGCGGGCGGCCACCCGCACCTTCATCTCCCTCACGTCGTCCACCACTTGAGCGACCGTGAGGAAGTAGGAGGCGAAGCCGTGGTGGGCGATGATGTCCAGCTCGTGGTGCATCCGGTCCCAGTAGCCGGGCCTGCGGTCGTAGCCGCGCAGCACCATGCCCGCGGCGGCGCGGGAGGTCAGCACCCGCTGGGCGGTGCGGCGGCCGGCGCCGACGAGGTGCGGTTCGGGGAAGTGGACGGAGCCGAGGCCGATATCGCCCTCGGGGTCGACGACGCAGGCGTCGGCGGTGTGCCGGGTCTCCGCGAGCAGCCGGGCCCCGGCACCGGGGCCGAGTCCGGCGGCGGAGGTGATCCGCTCCGCGGCCCCGGCCATCGCGCGGGCGTCCTTGAGCCAGCGCTCACCGCTGTCGAGCGGGGCGCGGCGCGGGTCGACGGGGACGAGCCCGCGCGCCGAGTCGAGCACATCGGCGACCGGGCCCTGCCCGGGGTCGGCGTACCGGACGGCGTTGGTCAGCACGGCCCGTATCCCCTGTTCCGCGGCGAAACCGACGGTACGGGCGGCGAGCCGCAGCGAACCGGGGCCGGTGCCGTCCCGGCCGTGGTGGACGGCTTCGAGCCGCAGGTCGTCGCCGTACATCTCCCGCCAGGGTGCGAGCAGGGCGGCGGCCCGGTCGGGTCGGCCCGCGGCCAGCGCCCTGCCCACCTCAGAGGCAGGGCCGAGCAGCACGGTGAGCCCTTCGGCGGGCAGCGAGGACCGGTCGAGCAGGGGCCGGCCACCGTCGGGGACGGCGGCGTGGGCGGCGGTGACGAGGCGGCACAGTTCGGCCCAGCCCTGTGCTCCGTCGCGGGCGAGGAAGGTGACGCGGGGGGCGGATTCATCGACAAAGGCACCGCCGCGGACCGGGGTCCGCAGCCGGTGCGTCCGCCCGTCGCCCTCCGCACGTCCGGCGGGGGCGACCGCGAGTCCCACTCCGAAGAGCGGCCGCACGCCTGCCGGTTCGCAGGCCTTGGCGAACCTGACCGTGCCCGCGAGGGTGTCGCGGTCGGTCAGCGCGAGAGCGTCCATCCCCCGCTCGGCGGCGCGCTCCGCCAGCCGCTCCGGGTGCGAGGCCCCGTACCGCAGGGAGTACCCGGAAACGGTATGCAGATGCGTGAACCCTGACACCCGCACCTCCTGGACCGATCCGTTACTCCACCCCCTCGCTCTCCACCATAGACCACGTTCGAACATTCGTGCGATACGCGAGAGGAGCGCCACCCTTCGGCACATCGCCCGGCCGTTCCCTCGCCGACCTCCCTCTCAGCCATTCGGCCCGGCCCCGACTGCGTGAACGGCGGGCACCCCGGACGGTGGGGGCATGACTTTCGCTGATGAGGTGAAGAACGCCGTCACTCCGCGGGCCGCACTGCTCGTCATCGGCGTACTGGCGCTGCAGCTGCTGTTCATCGCGTCCTACATCGGAGCACTGCACAAGCCGAAGCCGACGGACGTCCCCTTCGGGGTCGTCGCACCCCAGCAGGTCTCCGCCCGGCTCCTCACCGAGCTCAAGGATCTGCCCGGCGGCCCGCTGGACCCCCGCACGGTCAGCGACGCGGCCACCGCCCGCCGGCAGATCCTCGACCGCGACATCGACGGCGCGTTGATCTTCGACCCCCGCGGCAGCACCGACACCGTGCTGGTCGCCTCCGGCGGGGGCACCGTGCTGGCCGACTCGCTGACGAAGACCATCACGAAGGTCGACCTCGCCCAGCGGCGCACGGTCCGCTCCGTGGACGTGGCCCCGGCCTCGGGCCAGGACTTCGACGGGCTCTCGTCCTTCTACCTGGTCGTGGGCTGGTGCGTCGGCGGATACCTCTGCGCCTCGATCCTGGCGATCAGCGCCGGCAGCCGCCCCGCCAACCGTCAGCGCGCCGTGATCCGGACCGGGGTCATGGCGCTGTACTCGATCGCGGGCGGCATCGGCGGCGCGGCGATCATCGGGCCGATCCTCGGCGCGCTCCCCGGAAGCTTCTGGGGACTGTCGGGCCTCGGCGCCCTGACCGTCTTCGCGGTCGGCATGATCACCCTCGCCCTGGAGGCGCTCACCGGCATCGTCGGCATCGGCCTGGCCGTCCTGATCGTGGTGATCGCGGGCAACCCGAGCGCGGGCGGCGCCTTCCCGCTCCCGATGCTGCCGGACTTCTGGCGGGCGATCGGCCCCGCGCTGCCGCCGGGGGCCGGAACCTGGGTGGCCCGCTCGATCGCGTACTTCAAGGGCAACGCGGTGACCGGTCCGCTGCTGGTGCTGTCCGCCTGGGCGGTGGTCGGCACGGTCATCACCCTGCTGCTGTCCCTGCGCGGGAAGCCGGACACGGCGGACGGCACCTCGCCGTCCCCGCACATGGGAACGGGGACGGGGACGGCGAGCGGCGGCTCGACACTCGCCTAGCGGACGGCGGACCGGGGCGCTCAGACCGTGGCGGCCGGGGCGGGAGAGGTGGTCGGCTGCTGATCGCTCGCCACCGCGGGCCCGCTCCAGCGACGGGCGATACCGGCACACACCATCAGCTGAAGCGTGTGGTAGAGCATCAACGGGAGCACGGCCAGGCCCACGTCCTTCCCGGCGAACAGCACTCCGGCGATGGGCAGTCCACTGGCCAGGCTCTTGGTCGAGGCGCAGAAGACGACGGTGGCACGGTCCTCGTGACCCACGCCCAGTCTCTTGGCCGCCAGCACGGTCAGGGCCAGCACCAGGGCGAGGAGCAGTGCGCACAGCGCCAGCAGCACACCGAACCGCGCCGGGGAGAGCCGTCCCCAGATCCCGGCCGCGGCACCCTGGCTGAAAGCGGAGTAGACCACCAGCAGAATGGACCCGCGGTCGCACACGACGGTGATCCGGCGGTGCCGGGTGACCCAGTCCGCGATCCAGGGCCGCGCCGCCTGCCCGAGCGCGAACGGCACGAGCAGCAGCACCACGATGTTCAGCATCTGGTCCGTCGAGAACCGCACCCCGCCACTCGACACCCCGTGCAGCAGGGCGGCGGCGAGCAGGGGCGTCAGGAACACCCCCAGCAGGCTGGAGAACGACGAGGAGCAGATCGCGGCGGCCACATTGCCCCGGGCCAGCGAGGTGAAGGCGACGGCCGACTGAACGGTGGACGGCAGTACGCACAGAAAGAGCAGACCGGCGGCGAGGTCGGCGCTGAGCACGGACGCCGGCAGTGTGGTGACCGCCAGGCCGAGCACGGGAAAGACCACGAAGGTGAAGCAGAGGATGGGCAGGTGGAGCCGCCAGTGCCGCAGTCCGGAGAAGGCGGCCTGTGGGGAGAGCCGGGCACCGTAGACGAAGAACAGCAGTCCGATCGCCACAGTGGTGGCCCCGCCGACGGCATCCGCGGACGCGCCCCTGGCCGGCAGCAACGCCGCGAGGCCGATGGTCGCGAGCAGCGCCAGGACGTACCGGTCGACGCGGCGCGCCAACGCGCGCGCGGGCGAGGTCAGGGACATGCCGGATGCCCTTCCCCCGGTGTGGCTGGCCGGGACGCGCACGGCCCCGCCCCCTGCGGCCCGGTGCCACCGGTGCCGGTGCCCGCGTTCTGCCCGGTGCCGGGCGTGGCGTCCCGGTCGGCGTCGCCCTCTGGGTCATCGCCGCCGGCCGCCGCTCCCGCCTCCTGGCCGTCCGTGTCGTCATGCTCGCCCTGCTCCACCGGGGCGGCCTGGAGCCGGGCGTCCGACGGGCCCGTGACGTGCTGTTCGATGGCACCGCCGCCCCCGTCGTGGTCGCTGCCCGCCGTTCCCCTGCTCAGCGGTCCGAGCACGTTGAGCGTTCTGTCGATCTCCAGCCAGGAGTCGGCGTTGGAGTTGTCGATGGTGATCAGCGAGGGGCCGTGTCGCGTTTCCATGCCTCCGTCGGGGGCGTCGGCCCACGCGGTACCTTCCGCGAACTGCGCCGCGCACAGCACGCCGGCGAGGACCGCCAGGGTGGCTCGCGCTCTGGGCACGGTGAATCCCGTCATGCTGTTCCCGCTTCCCGGATGTGTGGTCCGTGACTGTCGTGATGGACGTACTGCCACGCGGGCCGGCAGCCCGCGGGGGCACCCGCGCACGGCATGCGCGGGTGCCCCGGATCTTCCTGCCGCCGGGCAGGTGCTCCCCGGCTCCCGGGTCCGTCTCAGACGGTGACGAGCCGGGGTTCGGCCGGGTGGTGCCGGCTGATGTTGCGCTCCAGCAGTTCGGTGGAGGCCCGCACACCCACCGAGGAGCCGGGGGAGAACTCCGGGAGCCGCCCATCGGCTTGCCTCAACTCGCTGAGCGCGGTGTCGATGGCGGTGTGCGCGGCGAACAGACAGGGTGTGCTGTAGATGGCCACCTGGCATTCCAGGTCGGTGAGTTCGGAGAGCGAGAGCCTCGGCGACTTGCCGCCCGCGATCTGGTTGAAGAGCAACGGCTTGTCGTTGATGACCTTCCGGATCCGGCGGATCCACTCGACGTCCCGCACCCCGTCGACCAGCACCACGTCGGCGTCGGTCTCCGCGAGCGCCTGGGCGCGGCGCATGATGTCCTCCTCCTCCGTGGCATCCGTGCGGGCCACGACCACGAGGTCCCCCCGGTTCTCCAGGACGAGGTTCAGTTTTTCGAGGTACTCCTCCAGGGGCAGCACCGTCTTGCCGTCCGCGTGACCGCATCGGCGCGGACGCTTCTGGTCCTCCAGAATGACCCCGGACGCCCCGCTCCGCTCCAGTTGCCGCACCACGTGGCACGCCACTTCCGGGTCGACGTATCCGTCGTCGATGTCGACCAGCAGATGGTGGGACGGGAAGGCGAGCCGGAGCCGTTCGACGAACGCGACCATGTCCGGCCATGCGATGAAGCCGATGTCCGGCAGCCCGTAGTAGGAGGCGGCGAACCCGAACCCGGACACGAAGAAGCCGTCGTAGTGCCGGGCGGCTACCGATGCCGAGTACATGTCGTAGATACCGACGAGCGGAGTGGTTCCGGGCGTGTGGATCTGCTGGCGCAGCGCGCTTCCGTAGCGCATGTCTCTCTCCTTGCGTACGGCCGTGAACCGGCCGGTGACGGGGGATGATCCCGCGCCCGACACGGAGTCAGGTCCGACGGGGGTCTGTCGCGTGGATCAGTGGCGGAATCCGGATGGCCGGCTCGCACTCGGCCGACAGGAGCGGCACACGGCGACGGCATGCACACACGAAGGAAGTTCACGATCGCTCTCGATCGCCTTTGCGCGTGCCTGCATACATGTATCGGTCTTTACCGACTCTTTTCCTTCCGACACGCTGCCCTATACCCAAGCCCTGAAGGGCCACCCGATTGGGAGAAGGCGGCGGGCCGCGTCGGCGTGCGGGCAGGTCAATACCCCGTGTCACAACTGCCATTGAACGCTGAACGAAGTGATCTCCACTCCGGGCGCGGGCACTCCGGAGCCCACGAACCGAAGGCGCGGGACGGGCTCCGGTGCGGCCTCGCGGTGGCACTGGCGGGAGGAATCGTTCCCGCAAAACCATGCGGCACGGACGGCCGCTCACCCACACGGACCAGGTCTCCCGTCACCGGGCGGCGCGCGTACGCGTACGCGCGGAACACGGAGAACGGGCCCGCTCGCGTCACCTGAGTGATGCGGGCGGGCCCGTTCTCCGTGCCGACGGCCCGAAGCGGGGCGCCTGGGGACGTCAGGGAGCGATCGCCATGTCGAAGATGTGGACATTCGCGTTCGCGGGCAGGACCACGAACGCGACCGTCCTGGACGCGTCCAGCGGGACCGAGTTGGCGAACACGCTGTACTTCACCGAGGCGTCGCCGTACCCGCCGGGCCGGTTGCGGCCGTCGGTGGACTTGACCAGCGTCGCACCGTGCGCCGTGACCGGGTCGAACGACCAGTTGGGGAAGCCGAACGAACCCGTGCCGGATGTGCCGTCGGTGTAGAAGACGGTGGCGTTGCCCGTGGCGCCGCTGCCCACGCCGGAGCCGAGGAACACCAGCTCGGTGCCCTTGCCGCTCAACTCGACCGCCTGCCCGGAACTCGCCACGTTGTCGTTCGAACCGGCCGCCACGTCCGGCCAGGTCAGTCTCGCGCCCAGGGCCTCGACGGTCGCCCCGGGAGTCAGACCGGCCGCGGCGAGCCTCTGCGCGGAGAAGGTGTTGCCCTCGCCGTCGTAGTCGCCCGCGGTCGTGGCGGACTCGTCGGTGATCGCCACCCCGTTGTACGCGGCCGCCAGGTTCGCCAGGGGCGATCCGGAGCGCTCGGTCCGGGTGCCGGTGGCCGTTCCGCGGCCGTCCCCGCCCTGGTAGACCGCGGTCGCCGTGAACGTACGGAGCACAAATCCGGAACGTTTCTCCGGAACCTGGACCCGGAACGTCGCGGAGGCGGAGGCGCCCGTCGCGAGGGAGCCGCCCACGCTGGTCACGGACGGCTGGACCGCCCACCCGACAGGCCCGGCGAACGACACCTTGAGGGAACGCAGCCGCTGCGGGGCGGTGTTCCTGACGGTGACCTCCACCTCCGAGATGGCCGGCCCGTCGAGATCCACGGGAGAGACGGTCACCTCGGTCCGCGCGTCGGAGGCGGCCGCGGGACGGGCCGGCGCGGCCGAGGCCGCCTGTACGGGAACGAGCATGACCGCCGCCGCCACGGCGACGGCTCTGAGCGGGTTGATGAGTCGGGCCGGTCTCATGACGTACTCCTTGGTGAGGGAGGTCTTCAGGCGACGGGGGGCATCTCGGTGGTGCGCGAGTCGAGACCGGTACGCAGGTTGACCCAGGAGCCGCGGGTGAAGTCCGGGATGTCGACGGGACGGCCCTTGGCGGCGAGGGACGTGACGCTCAGCGGAACCGGCGCGCACCACGAAGCGGAGTCGTACACGTCGATGTCGGGGACCAGCCCGGCCCGCATCAGCTGGACCGTGCGCCACTGGAGGATGTAGTCCATGCCACCGTGGCCGCCGTTCTCGGCCTCGTCACCGAGCTCCTTCCACAGCCAGTGGTCGAACTCCTTGCGGTACGCGTCGAAGTCGCGCCATGTGTCGCCGCCGTGATCCGGCTCGACGTAGATGCGTGCGCCGGTGGGCGAGGTGCCCGCGTAGTCCTCGAAGATGCCCCGACTGCCGACGAGCGAGTTGATCCTGCTGTACGGGCGGGGTGAGCTGACGGCGTGCTCGGCGCGGATCGTCCGGCCCTTCGCCGTCTCGATCTGGCACGTGACGAGGTCGCCGTTGACGTACGTCTCGTTCCAGGACGGGTGGGACTTGGGCATGAAGCGCTCGCGGTAGTCGGCGAGTCCCTTCGGCGCGGTCGCGGTGGCCTTCAGCGTGGTCATCCGGTCGCCGCGGTTGATGTCCATGGCCGCCGCGATGGGGGCGAGACCGTGCATGGCGTAGAAGGACGCGGTGGAGCGGGTGTGCCACAGGCGGCGCCAGGAGTCGGTGTAGTACGTGTCAGAGAAGAGCAGGGAGCGCAGGTCGTGCATGTAGCCGCCGTGGCCGTTGGTGACGTCCCCGAACAGGCCCTCGTGGGCCATCTTGAGCATGGCCAGCTCGTTGCGGCCGTAACTGCAGTTCTCGGACAGCATCAGGTTCCTGCGGGTGCGCTCCGAGGTGTCCACGAGGTCCCACAGCTCGTCGAGCCGGGTCGCGACGGGTAGTTCGACGACGACGTGCTTGCCGGACAGGAGCGCGGCCCTGCCCTGTTCGTAGTGGAACTCCCAGGGCGTCGCGATGTACACGAGATCGATGTCGTCGCGCTTGAGCATCTGCGCGTAGGAGTCGGCGGAGCCGCCGAACTCCGCCGGCCGCGTCTTCCCGGCGGCGACGAGCCGGTCCGCGGTGCGCTTCGCGCGGTCGGCGCGGATGTCGCAGACCGCCGCCACGACGCAGCCGGGGATGACGGACCAGCCCGTGGTCATCCCGGAGCCCCGGTTGCCGAGCCCGATGACGCCGACGCGGACGGTCTTGTGGGGCTCGAAGGGGACACCGATCATGGACTTCTGGCCGGGCCGGCGCCGGGGCGCGGCGGCCCCGGCGAGCGCGGCGGCGGGGGCCGTTCCGGACGCGGGAGCCGCCGACGCGCTCCCGGCGGATCCGACCCCTACGGCCAGGGCCCCTGCGGCCAGTGTTCCTCCCAGGACCAAGCGGCGTGAGACTTCGGGGGTTTCGGGCATGCGACAACGCTCCTCGATACGCGACCGGCATCACTGGCGTGAACGACTCTCGCGGGAATGTCCGCGACATGTCAATAGTTGTTCGTCGCCATCGCGTTTCGAGCATTAGCGAGCACATGCTCCGAGGAGGCGAAAACCCGCCGGTGCCCCTGCCCCTTCGCCTCCGGAAGCAGATGCACGGCCCCCGGCACTGCCGGGGGCCGTGCATCACCGCGCGGAGCTGTCAGCCGATCTCGGCCCCGAACGCCGCCAGCGCCTCCGGCACCGGCTGGAAGAACGTCTCGCCGCCCGAGGAGCAGTCGCCACTGCCACCCGAGGTCAGCCCGATCGCCGTGTCACCGGCGAAGAGCGAGCCGCCGCTGTCGCCGGGCTCGGCGCAGACCGTGGTCTGGATCAGCCCGTTGACGATGTCACCGTTGCCGTAGTTGACCGTGGCGTCCAGCCCCGTCACCTGGCCGTCGTGCACCTGGGTGGTGGAACCGCTGCGTGACACCGTCATCCCGACGGTCGCCTCGCCCGCCTTGGTGATCGGCTGGGTGGAGCCGTTGTAGAGGTCAACCTCGCTGGGGTGCGCCGTGCCCGAGGTGTACTTCACCAGCCCGAAGTCGTTGTCCGGGAACTCCGAGCCCGCGTTGGTACCGATCTCCCCGCCGCCCTGCGAGTCCGACCAGCTGGAGATCGCCTCGGTGCAGTGCCCGGCGGTCAGGAAGTACGGTTCGCCGCCCTTGACCACGTTGAAGCCGAGCGAGCAGCGCCCGCCGTCGCCCCAGATCGCGTCGCCGCCCGCGATGAGCGGCTTGAACTCCCCGGCGGACTTCTTGAGCCGGGCCTTGCCGCCCAGCCCCTCGACCACCGAGGTGAGCCGGCTCAGGTCGGCGCCCTTGACCGTGCGGTCGGCGGTGACGACGACCTTGTTGCTGACCGGGTCGACGGCCCATGAGGTGCCGGGGATCGCGGCCTTGCCGGCCAGGGTCTGCCGGGCGGACTTCAGCTCGGTCAGCGAGTTCTGTACGACTCTGGCCCGGCCGCCCGCCTGCCGCACCTGCTCGGCGGCGGCCTGGTCGACCACGTTCATCACCAGGTTCTTCGACTTGGCGTCGTAGTACGACCCGGCCGCGTCGGCACCCAGATCCTTCCCGAGACCGGTGGCGAGCTTTCCGGCCGCGTCGGCCGTCAGCGTCCGCGCGGTGACCTCGGGCGTTCCTTCACTGGCGTTCGCACTCTGGAACGTCGCTCCCGCTGCGACCAGGGCGACCACCGCCGAACCCGCCAGCACTGCACGCTTCCTGGATATGCGTCGATGCTTCAACTTCGACCTCCTGTGGGGCCGCGCACGGGTGATGTGGGGTCGCCCGTACACGGAGGATGGGGCGCCCACTATTCCGACGGAGCAGATAGCACACAAGACCGACTTCAGGACGCACACACGACAACACCTGTTCGGTCTCACCGTGTTCACTTGCCGAGGTCAGGCGTTGCCGGTTCCGTCTGCGAACACCCGGTGCGATCACCGGGTCGGCAGCGGGTGAGGAGTAGTCCTGTCCTGTTCTCGCCCTTCGGGGTCCGGATGCTGGGGTCGCGCGTCCGGATGCGGTGCGGGCCCTCTCCGGCGAACACTGGTTCCTTCCCACAAGGAGTGCCGGTCGTGCCCTTGATGCGCCATTATCGAACTGTCAGCACACACCGGGCAGTTGATGCCCGGAACGGGCGGGGTCGACGGACGGAGGAGTCGGGGTGCGCAGTCGGGTGCGGGTGGCGGACGGGCGGCATCTGATGGTCGAGCGTCAGGGGGATCCGCACGGCAGACCCGTCTTCCTCCTCCACGGGATGCCGGGCAGCCGGCTCGGCCCCGCTCCACGCGGCATGGTCCTCTACCAGCGCAAGATGCAGCTGATCGCCTACGACCGTCCGGGCTACGGCGGTTCCGACCGGCTGCCGGGACGCCGGGTGGTGGATGTCGTCGAGGACGTACGGGCCATCGCGGACTCGCTGGGCCTGGAGCACTTCGCCGTGGTCGGCCGGTCCGGCGGCGCGCCGCACGCCCTGGCCTGTGCCGCGATGATGCCCGACCGGGTGACCCGTACCGCCGCTCTGGTGGGCCTCGCCCCCTGGGACGCCGAGGGACTCGACTGGTTCGACGGAATGGCCGCGTCGAACGTACTCGCGTACTCGACCGCCGCGGCCGATCCCGACGGACTCGCGGAGTCCTTCATCAGCCGCTCCGCGGTGATCCGGCAGGACCCGGTCCGGCTCCTGGACGACCTGCGCCGCGAGCTGACCGACTCCGACCGGATCGTGGTCAACGATGTCGGCATCCGCACCATGCTGCTCGCCAACTACCGGGAGGGGCTGCGCACATCGGCGTACGGATGGATCGACGACGCGATCGCGTTCTGCCGGCCCTGGGGGTTCGACCCCGCGGACATCACGGGTCCCGTGATGCTGTGGCACGGCGAGAAGGACGTGTTCTCGCCGATCGGCCACTCCCGCTGGCTGGCCGGGCAGATCCCGGACGTCACCGCCGTGATGGAGCCGACGGCGGCGCACTTCGACGCGCTGTCCGTACTTCCGTCCGTGCTCAACTGGCTGCTGGACGAACGGGAGGCCGCGGTCTGCTGAGGACAGCGGTCCGGTGATCCGGATGACCGGGGCTCCTGAGGGAGCCCCGGCCCGGATCACACCGACATCGGTTCCAGCTCCCGCCAGAACCTGCGCTCGTCCCTCGCTATCCGGGTCAGCGGATGGTCGTCCCCGAGCTGTCGCGCCAGCTCGTCACCGGTTTCCGCCCGCAGCCTCAGCGCCTCGTCCTTGCGCCCCATCGCGTCGAGCGTGACCGCGAGGTTGGAGGTCATGGCCAGGGTCTCCGGGTGGTGCGCCCCGAGAACCTCCCTGAGCTGGCCGGACACCCGCCGCTCGGTCTCCAGCACGAGTTCGAGGTCACCCTCGACGGCTGTCGCGTTGGCCAGGTTCATGACGGAGAACAGGGTGTTCGGATGCTCCCGCCCGAACACCTCCCGCATCGAGGCGACCACCTTCGTCAGCAGCCTCTCCGCCTCCCCGGGCACACCCGTCCCCGAGAGGTAGGCGCCGAGGTTGTTCTGCGCGGCCAGGGTGTACGGGTGCTGCTCCCCCGGCACCTTCATGTACTGGTTGACCACCTCCTGCGCGGTGTCCCGGGCCTCGGCCGCCTCCCCCGCGGCGAACAGGTCGGCCGCCATGTTGAGGTCGCAGGCCAGTGACTCCGGGTTGGCCGAGGTGTACTTGGCCCGGTACCTGGTGCGCGTGGCCACCGTCAGCCTGCGCGCGTCCTCCAGCTGCCCCGCCCGGCGCAGCGACACCGCGAGGCTCTTCGAGGCACTCAGGGTCGTCGGATAGGTCCGGCCGAGGGTGGCCTTGAGGCTCTCGTACGTGCGGCTGAGCAGGCCCACCGAGTCCTCGTACCGCCCGACCTCGCGCAGGTCACGGGCCAGGTTGAGGGCGGAGGACAGGCTGTGCGGATGCTCCTGGCCCAGCACCTCCGACCGCAGGTCGTAGCAGTCCTGGTCGATCTCCCTGGCCCTGGCGTACTGCCCGACGCTCCGCAGGTTCAGCGCCAGGTTGTTGGCCGCCGCCAGCGTCCGGGCGTGCCTCTCGTGGAAGATCTGGTTGAAGCCGTCATGCGCTTCGGTCGCCAGCTCGATCGCGCGCCCGTAGTCGCCGAGCAGGCCCAGGTCGATGGCGAGACTGCTGGTGGTCATGTACGTGTGCGGGTGCTCCGGCCCCAGCACCTCACGTTGCAGCCGGAGGGTGAACTCGTCGAGCTCCCTCGCCTCCACGTACCGTCCGCGGGTGCGCAGGATGTTGGAGAGGTGGAAGCAGAGGTACAGGTACTGGATGTCCCGTTCCCCGAGCATCTCCAGCCAGGTCTCGCGCAGTTCCTCCCCGAGGGTGCCCGCGGTCCTGACGTCTCCGCGCTTCCAGAGATAGCGGACCCGGTCGATCAGGAGCCTGCGGGTCTCCTGGTCCCGGCAGTTGCGCGCGTCGGACGGGCCCAGGTGCGGCCAGATCGTGGCGAAGCGCGGCCAGGTCTCCGGGTTGTCGATCGGTTCGGTGTCGTCGGGCCTGGCACCCGCGAGGATGCGGTGGACGACGTGCCGGGCCTCGCGCTGTTCCGCGTCGCTGAGCTGGGCCCTGATCACGGCCTGCACCAGCCGGTGGACCTGGATGGAGTTGGAGACCTGGTCGACCTTGGCGAGGGCGAACCGGCCGATCTCCCGGATGACCCGGCCCAGCACCAGCTTCTCCTGGAGCGAGGAGTCGTACGGCTTCAGCGCCTCGATCATCTCCTTGCTGTAGAGGAGGTTCGCCGAGATCGGCTCGGGTGCGAAGAACGCGCAGAGCTGGAGCAGCCGCACCGCCGCCGGCGAACGCTCCTTGAGGCGTTCGATGGAGATGTTCCAGGTCGCCGCGACGGGTTGCGGATATCCGGCGGGCTGGTTCAGGGCCAGGACCTGGGGGGCCTGGCGGGCCAGCTGCTCCAGATAGGTGTCGATGGGCGTCGCGGTCTCGGCGATCCAGGCCGCCGCCTGCTCGACGGCGAGCGGCAGGTCACCGACGGCGGTCGCCACCTGCGCGGCGTCCTCGGCGCTCAGCCCCGGGGCCCGCCGCTGGAGGTGCTCGACCGACTCCTCCCGGAGGAAGACGTCCACGGGCAGCGCGTCACCGTGCTGGGACCACGCCTGGTTCCTGGAGGTCACCAGGATGTGCCCGGAGCCGCCCTGCGGGAAGTAGCGCCTGAGGCGTTCGGGATCGTCGGCGTTGTCGAAGACGAGCAGCCACCGGTCCGAGGGCACGCCGCGCCGCAGCAGGTCGACGGCCTCCTGGGAGGCCGCGGCCATGTCGTCGCCGCCCTGGGCGCCGAGCCGTACGGCCAGTTCGGCGAGTCCCGCGATCACGTCGTCGGTCTGCTCCGACGATATCCACCACACCAGGTCGTAGTCGGCCATGAAGCGGTGCACGTACTCGAGGGCCACCTGCGTCTTGCCGACGCCGCCGAGTCCGTACAGGGTCTGCGGCTGCGGCAGCACGACGGCCATGCCCCCGCCCAGCTGATCGCGCATCCGCTCCAGGACCAGGGAACGGCCGGTGAAACCGGGGTTGCGGGGCGGCGCGTTCCAGATCCTCGGCACCGTGCCGGGGAACCGGGGACCGGTCGCCGCTCCGTCACCGAGCTGCACGGACCGGTCGAGGGCCCGCATCAGGGCTGTGGTGGCCTGCACCTCGTCCAGCCGGAACAGGTCGACCGGGTTGCGGTCGATGTAGGGCGCGGAGAGCCGGACATCGCTGATCCGCAGCGGCAGCAGCTGGCGCCGCCCGCCACCGGGATCCTCGGAGACCGCCCGGTCCCACAGGTCCACGGCCCGCTGGGACTTGAGGTAGGCGCTGGAGAGCAGCACCACCGTGCGGGTCGCGGTCTCGGCCACGGAGGGAGGGGCGTCCGCCAGCGCGGGATCGGCCGACACGTCACGCGGGACGACCCGGAATCCGGCCCGGGTGAGGACCGATTCGATCCAGTCGGCCCACATGCGGTTCTCCGCCACATAGCTGAGGAGGAGATCGGCGGGCAGGCCCGGCCGGCGCCGGGTGAAGGCGTCGCGGATGCGCAGCCGTACCTCTTCGCCCACCGGGGGCATCGAGGTGATCTCCTGCTGGGTGACGACCGCGGTGAGGCGTTCGAAGGCGGACAGCAGCGAGTTGCTGAGACCGGCCTCGTCCCCGAAGGTCGCGAGGGTCTCCTCGTAGGCGTAGTAGGGGCGGTACGGAATCTCCACCGCGCCCCAGTAGGCGGTGAGTTCGTCGCCGGACAGGTCGCGGGGCAGCCGGTCGAACTTCAGCCGGGCCAGCGCCCGGCCGGCGTCCGCCTTCTCCTTCTCGCCCTCGTCGATGCGCATCGGAACGGGGAAGATCGAGATGGGCCGGCCGGTGTAGCGCTCGGCGATCTGCCGGGCGACGGAGGCCGCGCCGTCGATGGACTGGTCGCTCAGGGTGAAGCAGTCGACGAGCACGTCCGGGAGGTGGACCGTGCAGATGTCGGCGATGTCGCTGAGGCCGGTACGGCTGTCGATGAGGACGTAGTCGTAGTTGGCCTTCATGTCGTCGCGCAGGGCGTCGAAGAAGTGGCCGCCGCCGAGCCGGTCGTAGAAGTTGTCCCAGTCGAAGGTGGAGACGGTGGCGGAGTACTCGCGGTTCTGCCGCCCGGCCGAGACGAAGTCGAGCGTGCCGCCCCGCGGGAACTGCCAGCCGAGCGCCTCCGGATTGAGGGAGACGGCGTGCGGCTGGATGCGGGCGTAGTCGCGGTGCCAGTCGTCGGCCCGCTGGACGGGGTTGGTCGCGGCCCAGGCGTACTCGGTGATCAGGTCGATCACCCCGGTGGTGGCACCGAGCGTCGACGGGTCGAGGAAGGGGTGGAAGAACCGGTGGAGCCCGGGAGCCTCCAGGTCCCAGTCGACGGCCAGTACCCGCTTGCCGTTGGCGGCGAGGATCCAGGCGGTGTTCGCCAGGGCCATGGTGCGCCCTGTACCGCCCTTGTACGAGTAGAAGGTGACGATGCGCCCGTCACGGCCGGCTGTCATACGTCCTCCGCATCCGTCGCAGGGTCGTGCATGTCGGGTATGAACTGCGTGCCGCCCATGGGCCCCATCAGCCGCGTCCGTTCACTGTGCCGCCCGCCCGCCGGCGGATAGACCGTGGCATGTCTCAGGTACTGCTGGGCGGCCACCTCGACCACCTGGGGAAGGACCTGCCCGAACGCCTCCATGGTGGGCACCCCCTTGGCCGCGGCGCGGCAGAAGGCCCGCCCCTGCCGCATCTTGGTCGGCAACGTCTGTTCGAGCTTCTCGGTCAGTTCGGCCTCGGCGGCCCTGCTCTGGTGGTCGTCCCGGCACCAGGGCACGACCATGGTCACCCAGGGCCGGTTCTCCGCGTCGAAGGCCGCGAGCCTGCGTCTGCGGTCCTCGTCCTGGAGGGCCCAGCGGTCGACCAGGAGTATCTCCGGCGTACGGGGTTCCTGCTTGCCCTCGCGCTGTCCGGACTCCTCGTCGAACGAGGTGATGACGGCCTGGTAGTTGAGTGCGCGGACCAATTCCTCGGCGACATAGGCCAGTGGTCGCGCGGCAGCCGGATGGTAGGGATTCCAGTCCTGCGGATGGTCGCCGTAGTAGTCGGCTATCCGTCCTTCGGGCAGGTCGTGCTGGGTGGGGGCGGCGATGGTGATCTGCATCGGCCGCGGGGCTCCCGCCCCGCTGCTCAGTGATCCGAAGGCGCTGGGGGCGAGGCGGTAGTCGACGGGTCTTCCGGTGTCGATCCGTACCGTGTCGGCGACACTGACGATGCGCTTGGCGAGCTCGTAGACGGCCCGTTCGTATTCCTGGGCGAACAGCCGGAGTTTGATCAGTCCGTAGAGTCCGTCACTGACGTAACGTTCCCCGAAATCACGGTGGTTGAACTGTAACCGCTCGGCCGATCCGGGCAGTTGACTGGGCGGCACCGGGACCCAGAGTGCCGGGACGATCGCCTCGGCCGACTGGTTCGACCGGGCCCGTTGGTGAATGGCGCGCTGCTCGAACGCGTACCACTCCTTGCCGCACATCTCGCTGGCGAAGTACCGCGGCGAGAAGAGCGGTACGAAGACCCGGCAGCTCGCGAGCACGCTGCCCAGCCGTTCCGACCAGCCCTCCCCGGAACGTATCTCCCGGTCCATGAACCCCGCGGACGCGCCCGCGGGCAGATCGGTCATGGCCATAACATGACCGCAGAGATCTTGGAAAAGCCGTTCGACCCACATATCGGGGTCCGTTCCACCGCCGTACCCCGGTGTATGCGCGTAGCTCAGGAAAAAGTACGGCCGATGGTCCGTCGCTCGCTGCTGCATCGATGCGTGCACACGACCCCCGTCCTGTGTGATCACCGCATCCCAGGCTATCGAGGGGTGCGATCGAATTCATCATTCCGGAGCGGACCTTGCTCCACCCCCATGGCGTTCGGTCATTCAACGCCGCTTTCCAGTCATCCATACCCAGGATTCACCCCGTACGTGCGGAGCCGTAACAATCTTGAGGCTATTCGGCCCACTTGTCCCGCGTTTCCTTCACCTCCGCCTTGAGTGCGGCGATGAAGTACCTTCCCCCGACTGTGGGCTCGGCCGCGGAACCCATCATGCCGAGCGCCTCTTCGATACCGTCCATGAAACAGGGATCAAGCGCGGACAACGCCACCCGTTCATGGGTTTCGGCCAACAGCCGGGAAAACGGAACTGCCTCTTCCCGCCATCGGGGGCGATAGGTCCAGGTCCCGTCCGACGCATGGAGATCGGTGACGTCGAGCAATGCCCGCAGGGTGGTCCGCCGGAAACCGCCCAGAAGTTCGAGCGCCAGCTGTTTCGCGTCGTCCGTCCGTGTCAGGCCGACGGTCCCGTATCCGTGCGGCCGCTCCGCGTGCTGTCCGGCGGCGAGGGGGGTCAGCGTCGTCAGGGCGCCGGCGGCCGCCGCGGCGTGCGCGGGCGCCTCCCTCACCAGGAGTTCCCACGCCTCGGCGAGGCCGGCTTCCCACTCCTCGGCCGCGGCCCTCCCGAGCCGCGGGAGCGCCGGAGCGCCGAAACAGTCCCGGTACGGGTCCAGGTCGTCGAGAGCGAAGCGGGGCGTGCCGTCCTGGCCGAGGCTGCGCACCGGGCTCCAGCCGGGGCTGTCCACCCCGTCGAGGACGCGCCATTCGCCGCCGCCGTCGTCGCGCCGGACCACGAACCCGTCCCCGGCCGGCCGCAACCCGACCGTTCCGTGCTCGCCCTCCCGGCCGACCCGGAGCTCGCCGAGCGTGGGGAGGTGGAGCCGCCCGTCCCGGTAGTCGGCCCGCACGGTCAGGCCGAGACCGGACCGCACCGCGGCGGCCGCGAGGTAGTCCGGGAGGCGCAGCGCCTCGTCCACGGCGCCGGGCCGATCCGCCCGCAGCCCTCCCAGTGCCTCCAGCAGCCAGGTCCGGGTGTACGGGTGCGCGAGCACGTGATCGAGCCCGGCGGCGCCTTCCTCCGACGCCTCCAGGGCGCCGGCCAGGTCCCAGGCCTCGTCCCACCGCGCGCCGCCGCGCCCGTCCAGGTCCGCGTGGAGGCCCGCGAGCAGGGTGCGGGTCAGGTCCTGCTGCGCGTCGAGGAGTTCGGCGCGGTCCGCCACGGCCGGGTGCACCGGGGCGCGCGTCTCGATGCCGCGCACCAGCGCCTCCAGGTCGCGGCAGTACACGGACGGGTTGTCGAAGTCGTTGGCCGAGCGGTACCGGTGCGTGTACAGCCCGCCGCCGCACGAACGCACGACGGGGCAACGGCGGCAGGTCTCGCTGACGCCTGCCAGACCGAGCTGGCGCGCGCGGACCCCCGGATGGGCGGCGACGTCGTCGAAGGAGTGGGAGAACACGTTGAATCCGGTGGCTGCCGCACCGTCGTAGGCGCTCTTGAGCGAGTCGACCTGTTCCAGCTGACCGTCCGTCTCGACCACCACGAGATCGGTGGGTGCGAGGCCGAGGGACTCGGTGAGGCTGGGGCCGCCGCTCAGGGTGGACAGCACGGAGGAGAAGAGGCGCACGGGCACCGGGCAGCCCCGTTCCTGCCAGCGGTCGTAGACCTTGAGGAGCCAGTCGGCGTAGGCCGTTTCCGAACCGTCCGGCCGGGGCGGCGGGTCGTCCCAGGTGGCGTGCGGGAGGAGGAAGTCGATGAGCGGCGGTTCGAGCTCGATCAGGGCGTCCAGGACCGCGTGGGGGTCGTTCTCGATGTCGATGGTGCACAGCAGCCCGAGATCGAGATGGCGGTAGCGCTCCTGCCGGAGGAGTTCGACGGCCCTGAGCACGAGGGGGTGGCTGGTGCGCCCGTCGGCGAAGCGGCGGTGCCGGTCGTTCGCCGTGCGGTCGCCGTCGAGCGAGATGCCGACCCTGACGCCGAACTCGTCGAAGAGGTCGAGATATCGGGGGCTGAGCTGGACGCCGTTGGTGTGGATCCTGAGGTCCAGCTCAGCGATACCGTTCAAGGCCGCTGAAAGCTCCTCGCAGACACGGCGCAGGCGCGCTGGGCCCGCCAGGAGCGGCTCGCCTCCGTGCAGGATCACTGACATCGAATCGAGCGCATGCGCGGACGCATGCTCGGCCAATCGTCGAGCCGCCCATGAAACAGCTTCGTCAGAGATTGTCTTCGGGCGGGTACGCCAGCTCTGGTCAGCATGTTCATAGATATAACAATGGTCGCACGCGAGATCACAGCGGCTGTGCACCTTGAGGACGATCTCGCGGAAGGGGACCAGGGGTCCTGTCATTCCCCCAGTCTAGCCACGTCGGTGCTCTTCTCAGAGTGCCGAACTGAAGGTCGAAGTCTGAGTCGAACGACCGGCTGAGGTACCGAATACCCGGCCGAGCTTCCTGGAGGCATCGGCGCTGCGGGCGTCGATCTCGGTGAGTGGCACACGGCTCTTCTTCGCGATAGCGAAGGAGGGGGAGGTTGCGTAGGTCTTCACGGCCGTCCTCGATGCTTTGTTTCCGGACATTGGATTGCTGTCGGCACCTGCATATTCACAGGGCCCAGCGGGATGACTTTACTCCCAACCCAGCCTCCCGCACACGTCGACGCAGCTCGAAACCCTCCGTTCACCCAGCAATACGATCCAGGAAATCCCGAGGGCGATTGACCCGGCCGGGTGACGACGTAACGCGCAGGTCGGGGGCTTGCGGCCGGCTCGCCCCGCAGGACCGTTCCGCTCCCCTCCCCCGGTCCGGGCGGGGCTCAGTCGAGGGGTGCCAGGGCGACGGCCCTGGCACCCTTCATGCAGTCCCCTATGCGTTCGTGACTGTCGCCCACGACGTCGGTCACCCGTACCCGCACGAACAGGGACTCGACGTCCTCGACGAACCTCTTCGAGAAGGCGCCCACGAGTACCGTGTCGTGGCTCCCGGTGCCCGCCAGCGGGAATCCGGGGCCGAACTCGACGAGTTGGAAGTCCTCTGCGACCACGAGTCCGGCCGCGGTCAGTTCGGTCACGGCTTCGTCGATGCCGGCCCACCGCGCACCGGCGCGAGCGCCGCTCCCCCTCATGACCACCTGGCACTCCCAGGACTCGATCGCCGCGATGTGCTGCCCGCCGTTGACTATGCCCACGCGCCACGCCCGCACGTCGCCCCTGAGGTCCCCCTTCACCCACGCCGCCCGCCAGCCCAGGTAGGGCCGCACGGTACGGGCGTACTGCGCCCTGGCCAGGACGGCACCCGCCGCGACGGCCAGCAGGCTTCCCAGCGCCTCCATGTCGAGCAGCTGCAGGCGCCACGGCCATTGCGTCCGCGCGGTGCCTGTCATGTTGGCGCGGACCATCTCCCAGAGGAGGACGAGCACCAGGAGTCCGAGCAGCACCAGAGGAATCGTGAACAGCAACGGACTCCGGCGGATCCTGCGCTGCACATCGGAGAACGGCACGTCGCCTCTCCGGCCTGCCCCGTTCACAGTCTCTCCCCCCGCCGAATGACGAGCACCCGTGTGTTTCCGAGGCATCTCGCCTTGCGTGCACCGCAGTTGTCAGACTTTCCCACAGAGCAGGGGATCGCACGAGAGCGTCTCGGCGAGGGCGCGGACAGCACCTGCCCGCCCGGAGGCGCCATTGCGGCCTCCGGGGCGCGACCCTACTCTCGTGGCCCCGGCAGGCCTCCGCGCGCACGTTCCCGGGCCCAGGGACCGCACCCGCGATCCGGCGACGGCCAGGCCGGCCGTACGGCTCGAAGGGCATATCCACAACTGCAGACGGGGTGACATGACGGCGATTCCCGGACCACTTCAGTCCATGGTCTTCCGGAGCGAGGACCTGCCCGCGCTCTTCCATCACACGGACGCCATCGCGGTCGCACGCCAACGGGAAGCGGTCAACACCACCCGCTGTCAGCTGGTCCTGCTCGTCCTGGGGACCGTGCCCGCCGCACTGCCCTGGCAGGCCGAGGTCGGCGGTGACATTCAACTCCTGCACGTCGTGGCCGTGTTGGCGTATCTCGGTGTCCTGGTCGCGACCTTCCTGGCCTCCCGGCGCAAAGCAAAGTCGCATTGGCAACTCAACCGCTCCGCCGCGGAGTTCATCAAGTCCAACTGCTGGCGCTACGCGGTCCACGGCTCCCCCTTCGACACCGGCACCGAGCACCCGGAGGCCGTCTTCGCCAACCGGCTGGAGGAAGGGCTCCAGGAGTTACGGAAGGTGGGATGGGACGATCCCCGCGAGGAGATGACGGAAGAGGGCGGCGGGCTCATCACGGCCTCCATGCGGGAGCTGCGGAACCGGGCGTTCACCGTGCGCAAGGAGACGTACATCCGGGACCGTCTGATCGAGCAGCGGCGCTGGTACCGCAAGCGGCAGCGGGGCTCCCGGCGTGGGGCGTTCGTCTGGTCCAGCACCATCGCCGCGCTGACGCTGCCCGCTCTGGTCCTCGCCGTGCTCCAGACGTTCTCCGCCGCCGGGTCCTTCGCGCTGACGGGGTCGTTCTCCGCCGCCGCGGCCGCCTGCCTCGCCTGGAACGAGATGCGCCGTCATCACCCGCTCGTGTCCGCGCACTCGCTGGTGGAGGAGGACCTGGAGAACATGCAGGCCGCGATGGAGACCGTGCTGACCGAACGGCAGTGGCCTGCCGCCGTGTTCGAGACCGAGCGGATCGTCTCTCCCGAGCACACGGACTGGCTGGTCAGGCACCGGACGTGAGCCCCGGCCCGACCGGTTCCGCGCCGGATCAGGCGCGGACGACCCCGTCGCGCCAGATCACCGTGACCGGGCGGCCGAGCCCTCGGGCGTAGGTCACGATGTCGCCCGTGCCGCCGAGACCGCGGGCGGGCAGTCCGTCCCAGACGGCGAGCAGGCGGTCGCAGTGGTCGGCGATGTAGGCGCCGGCCGCGTAGTACGCCTCATCGGTGGAGTGCGCGAAGTCCAGCCGGACCTCCCGTGCGGCGCGGGCCCTGAGGCTCCGGTAGCGGGCCAGTTCGGCGCCGTCCTCGAAACAGGCCTCGTAGTCGCCGCTGGGGATGACCGCGGTCAGTTCGGCGCCGTGGGCGAGCGCGAGGTCGGCGAAGATCTGGTCCGCCCCCACGGCCAGGCTGGACAGCGCCTCCACCGCACCGTCGAACCCGCTGAGCGCCGCGCGCATCGCGGCCAGCACATGGGCGTGCACTTCCTGCGGGATGCTGCGGTGGCCGGTCACTCCGATGCGATTCACGGACCTGGATCCCCCTGGGGTCTCTGCCGGGGGTTCCCGGAGGGCGTCCCTCCAGGAGGCACACCGTCCGCCCCCGTTGTTCCTGCGCGACCGTCCTGTGCCACATCCTCTCAAAAGCCGCGGGGTCAGCGGGAGCCCCCGCCCGGAATTCGGGCGGGGGCTCGGCGTGTTCGACTTGCCCTTTCGAACCGGGGGGCCGGTCCCGGGGGACGGAACCGGCCGCCCGGGTGTCAGTAGAGACTGACGCCGTACGCGCTGAGCGCTTCGGTGACCGGCTGGAAGAACGTCGTGCCGCCGGAGGAGCAGTTGCCGCTGCCGCCCGAGGTGAGGCCGATCGCCTTGGAGCCGGAGTAGAGCGGACCGCCGGAGTCGCCGGGCTCCGCGCACACGTTGGTCTGGATCATGCCGTAGACGACATCGCCGCCGCCGTAGTTGACCGTGGCGTTGAGCGCGGAGACGGTGCCGCTGTGGATGCCGGTGGTGGAGCCCCGGCGGGTGACGGAGAGCCCGACCGTGGCATTGGCCGCGCCGGTGATGTCGACGCTGCCCACGGTGCCCTCGTGCGAGACCGAGGCGTTGTCGTAGCGCACCAGGCCGTAGTCATTGGTCGGGAAGCTGGAGCCGACCGTCGGACCGATGCTCGTCGAGTTCGACGAGTTGCTGTAGAACGGCGGGCTGCCTTCGGTGCAGTGGCCGGCCGTCAGGAAGTAGTACGTGCTGCCGCTGCGGACGTTGAAGCCGAGGGAGCAGCGGAAGCCGGGCCCGTAGACGGCGTCACCGCCGGAGAGCAGCTTGCGGATCTGGCCGGGCGTGCGTTCGATGTTCAGGGCGCCCGCGTTGGCACCCGCGGAGTCCTTGATCTGCTGGACCTCCGCCGCGGAGACCGTGCTGTCGACCGTGACCGTGACCTTCTTGTTCACGGGGTCGACGGTCCAGGCGGTGCCGGCCACGTCGGCGCCGAGGACGGCGTCACTGGCGGCGGAGAGCTGGTTCGCGCTGTACGTTCCGGTGGAGCTGGCCTGTGCGCTGGGGACGGCGAGCGCGGCGACCGCTACGAGACCTGCGGCAATGGCGACGGCCCTGGTGCGTCTCGCGGTACCGCTGAGGGGGGTGGTGCGCTTGATCCTCACTTGACAATCCTCCCGAGGGGGGTTGGGGGTCCGCCCGTGGGGTGGCCGGACCCGTGAGGCGCAGTCAGCCGCACGGCAGAAGTCTGTCCGGATTCCGAACCTGCCGTGCTCCTGACAAGCGCTGCTCGGGAGTATTCAAGGCGTCAACTTCTCGCGCAAGAGGGCCTATTGGCCTGAGCTTTACCTCGCACCCATGTGTCCGGCCCCGGCGCACACCGCGCACCGAGGCCGGACACCGCTGGAACGGAGGCGGTGATTCAGCTGTCGACCCGGCTGCGCTCCCCCGCCTCGACGGCGACGGGGAGGGTGTTGCCGGGCGGCGGGAAGGGGCAGATGAAGTGGTCCGCGAAGGCGCAGGGCGGCAGCAGCGCGCGGTTGAGGTCGACCGCCACCGTGCCGTCGGCGGCCGGGGCCGGGGGCCGCAGGAAGCGGAAGCGGTAGCTGCTGTTCCCGCTGGTCGCGTCGGCGAAGACCGCCCAGAGCGAGCCGTCGTGCTCCACCGCGACCTGGAGCGTGTGCTCGACACCGTCCAGCTCGAAGGCGATCTCCCCGCCGAGCCCGAGCCCGCGCTCGACCCCGTCGGCGTTCTCGACCCGGACCGTGCGCGAGGTGTCGTACGGGCGGAAGGTGCCGGACAGCGCCCAGCGCGGGTCGTACGGCGTCGCCTCGATCGCACGGAAGGCCCGCCGCGCCGGGGATTCCGGGTCGAAATCCCTGACCGCCCAGAGTCCTTCACGGCTCAGCACGAAGAGCCGCCGCTCGCCGTGGGCGACCCGGGACCCGTCGATCGGGCCGCGGTCGGCGCCGAGCCCGGCCTGTCCGGTGAACGGCTTCCCGTCGAGGGTCAGCCCGTCCTCGGGGCCGGCGGTGAGCTCCAGCTCGTCGCCGTCCTCCCGCCACCGCCCCGGAACGGCCGGAATTCGGCCCTCCGGGTAGTCGGAGAGCCAGTGCGTGCCGGTGAGGGAGAGAGGTCCGTACGGCGCCGAGACCGTGGCGGTGCGCTCCTCGTGCCAGTGGTCCCAGTCCCGCGCTGCCTGCTGCTGTGCGTCCGTGCTCATGGGCTCAACCTTTCCATACGGGCTCCGCGAGCCCGAGGTGCGACCGGAGTGTGGAACCGGTGTACGCGGAGCGGAAGACCCCGCGCTCCTGGAGGAGCGGGACGACCTCGTCGACGAAGTCGTCGAGTCCGCCCGGGGTGAGGTGCGGTACGAGAATGAAGCCGTCGGCGGCTCCGGTGGCGACGAATCCGGCCAGCTCCGCCGCGACGGTCCGCGCGCTGCCGACGAACAGCTGCCGGCCGGTCGCCTCGATGACCGTCTGCCGGATGGAGAGCCCCTTCTCCCGGGACAGCGCGCGCCAGCGGGCCGCGACCGCGAGGGGGTCGCCCGTCCTGACCCGGCCCTGGACCAGCGCCGAATCGGGAACCGGGTCGCTCTCCGGGAGCGGCCCGTCCGGATCGTACGAGGAGAGGTCCCGGCCCCAGACCTGTTCCAGGGCCAGCATCGCGTTCTGCGGGGAGATCTGCTGGAGGCGGATCGCGGCCGCCTTCTCCCGCGCCTCGGCGTCACTGTCGCCGAGCACGAAGCCGACGCCGGGCATGATCTTCAGCTCGTCGGGCTCCCGGCCGTACTTCGCCAGCCGTGCCTTGACGTCCGCGTAGAAGGCGCGGCCCGCCTCCAGGGTGCCGTGCCGGGTGAAGATGATGTCGGCGGCGGACGCGGCGAACTCGCGGCCCTCCGGGGAGTCGCCGGCCTGGATGACGACGGGATGGCCCTGCGGGGGGCGCGGGACGGTGAACTCGCCTTCGACGCAGAAGTGCTCGCCGCGGTGGGCGAAGCGGCGCGGGGCGCCGTCGGGGGTCCAGGAGTCCCACAGCTCACGGGCGGTGGCGACGCATTCGGCGGCCCGGGTGTACCGGTCGGCGCGGTCGAGGTACCCGCCGCGGCGGAAGTTCTCACCGGTGAAGGCGTCGGACGAGGTGACGACGTTCCACGCGGCCCGGCCGGCGCTGAGGTGGTCGAGGGTGGCGAGCCTGCGGGCCAGCTCGAAGGGCTCGTTGAAGGTGGCGTTGACGGTCGCGGCGAGACCGAGCCGGTCGGTGACGGCGGCCAGCGCGTTGAGCACGGTGAGGGAGTCGGGGCGGCCCACCACGTCCAGGTCGTGGATCAGCCCGTTGTGCTCACGCAGCCGCAGCCCCTCGGCGAGGAAGAAGAAGTCGAACAGGCCGCGTTCGGCCGTGCGCGCGAGATGCTCGAAGGAGGAGAAGTCGATCTGGCTGCGGGACCGGAGGTCCGCCCAGACGGTGGTGTTGTTCACCCCCGGGAAATGGGCGGCGAGATGCAGCTGTTTCTGGGCGGTCGTCATGCCCGTTCTCCTTGGAGGACACGGCCCGGCGCGTACCGGTTGGCCGGGCGGGCCAGGCCCAAGTGCTCACGGAGAGTGCCGCCGGGGTGGAAGGTGCGGAAGAGACTGCGGTGCTGGAGCAGGGCCACCGTGCCGTTGACGATCCGTTCGAGATCGCGTTCGGGGGTGATCGGTGTGAGGTGGAAGCCGTCCACGGCCCCGGCGCGGTGCCACTGGGTGATCAGATCCGCGAGGTCGACCGGGCCGCCCCGGTAGTACGTGCCCTGCGCGGCGAGCGGCGGTCCGCTCTCCAGTCCGGGTTCCGGGGCGGATTCGGCGTCGCCGAGGTCGACGGTGAGCGCGGCGAGCACCCGGAGGGTGTCGGGGTCGCGCCCGTGGACCGCGGCGCGGCGGCGCACATCGGCGCGGATCTCGGCGGTCCGCTCGGGTGTGGTGGCCCGTACGAGCACGACGTCGGCGTGGCGGGCGGCGGTCTCCCGGGCCGGGTCCGCCGTGCCGTCGACGACGGTGACCGGGCGGCCCTGCGGGGGCCGGGGCACGATGGCCGGTCCGCGGACGCTGAAGGCGGACCCCTCGAAGTCGACGTAGTGCAGTTTGTCGCGGTCGATGAAGCGCCCGGTGGCGGGG
Source organism: Streptomyces sp. NPDC087428 (assembly GCF_044744085.1). Lineage (NCBI taxonomy): Bacteria > Bacillati > Actinomycetota > Actinomycetes > Kitasatosporales > Streptomycetaceae > Streptomyces > Streptomyces sp. NPDC087428. Next base: position 55,147 of record NZ_JBIUXR010000019.1, on the reverse strand, counting down.
TCCCGGATCTCGGCGTCGTCCTCCCAGCTGTCCCAGAGCCGCGCCCCGACGTCCGCCACCTCGCCGGCCTCGCGCCACAGCTCGGCGGCGGGTGCGGCCGGGCGGCGGCCGAACAGCCGGGCCTCGGCCCCGGTCGTCGACACGTCCACCTGCCAGCCCGCCCGGCCGCGGCTCACCCAGTCCAGGGTGGCCACGGCCGAAGACACGTGGAACGGCTCGGTGTGCGTGGTGGTGACCGTCGGCACGAGCCCGATCCGGCGGGTGGCCGGCGCCACCCGGGACAGCACGGAGAGCGCGTCGGGTCCCGGCCGGGCGAACGAGTCGCCGAGGGTGACGAAGTCGAGGGCGCCGCGCTCGGCGAGCCGGGCCAGGCCGGTGTAGTGCCCCGGGTCGTAGCGGGGCGGGCCGCCGATCTCGGCGGCCAGGTGGAGGGGGCGGATCGGAGGCATGGCGGGCCCTTTCGGCACGGTTCGAAGGCGGTAGCGGGCACAGGGCCCCCGGATTCCGGGTCAGGGAACCCTGGGGTTCGGGTCACAGGTGCCTGGGGTTCGGGTCACAGGACCTTGGAGAGGAAGGCGCGGGTGCGCTCGTGCCGGGGGCGGTCCAGTACGTCGGCGGGCGGTCCCTGTTCGACGATCCGTCCCTCGTCCATGAAGACAACGGTGTCGGCGGCCTCACGGGCGAACCCGATCTCATGGGTGACGACGATCATCGTGGTGCCCCGGCCCGCCAGGTCCTTGATGACGTCGAGGACCTCCCCGACGAGTTCGGGGTCGAGCGCGGAGGTGGGTTCGTCGAAGAGCAGCAGCTTCGGTTCGAGGGCGAGCGCCCGAGCGATGGCGACGCGCTGCTGCTGGCCGCCGGAGAGCTGCCGGGGGTACGCCCGCGCCTTGTCGGCGAGGCCGACCCGGTCGAGGAGTTCGTGCGCGGCGGCGGTGGCCTGCGCCCTGGGGCGGCCGAGCGCGGCGACCGGGGCCTCGGTGATGTTCTCCAGGACGGTGAGGTGGGGGAAGAGGTGGAAGTTCTGGAAGACGAAGCCGATCCGGGTGCGGCGGCGCAGCACCTCGCGCTCGGGGAGTTCGTGGAGCTTGTCGCCCTTCCTGCGGTAGCCGACGAAGTCCCCGTCGACGGTGATCGAGCCGCGGTCGGGCTTCTCCAGGTGGTTGACGGTGCGCAGCAGGGTGGACTTCCCGGAGCCGGAGGGGCCGAGGATCACGGTCACTTCGCCGGGGTGCACGGACAGGTCGATCCCGCGCAGCACGTGGAGGGAGCCGAAGCTCTTGTGCACGCCGCGGATCCGCACCATGGCGTCGGCGGGTGCCGGGGCGCGCTCCGCGGCAGGTTCGCTCTCGGGTGGACGGCTGGTCGTTGTCATGGGGTTCCTCGGGCGGTTCGGGGCGGAGGTGCGCGGACCGGTCAGCCATCGGTGTCTGCGAGGCCGCGCAGGAAGGTGAGGGCGGCGCGTGCGGTGGCGTCGTTCTGCCGGAAGGCCGGGCCGCCGGTGCGCGGCCTGGTGAAGGCGCCGCCGGTCCGGGCCGCGGTGTGCGGGCCGAGCGCGAAGCGGCGCGGGTGCGGGAGTCCTTCGCGGTCCAGGACGCGGCCGTCGCCGGGGTCGACCGCGAGCAGTCCGGTGGCGGTGGCGGCGGCCCCGTCCTCGTGCAGGGTCCGGAGCAGGGTGCTGCGGGTGCGGTCCGGCGAGGGGTCGGGCAGCCGGGCCTCGACGAGGGCGCGGGCCTCGACCCGTTCGCCGGGGACGGTGACGCTGCCGGCCCGGAAGACACCCTGGCGCTCGTCGGCCTCGACCGTCGTCCCGGCGCCGAGGAAGCGGACGACGCCGGCCCGGGAGAGCGCGAGCAGCTGCCGCAGCCGGGGGCCCGGCGGGCCTGAGGCGAGGTAGCTGAAGAAGCCGTGCCACCAGCTCCCGATGTCGCCGAAGCGGATCAACTGCCCGTAGGCGGAGAGCAGTCCGAGGAAGACGGCGAGATCCTCGCTGTGCCCGGGGTCGTGCCGGCGGTCGAGGTCGGCGGTGATGTAGCGGCGCGTCGCCTCCTGGAAGGCGTCGTACGAGGAGTGGCGCACCCCGTCCAGCGGGTGGTCGAGCGCCGCGATGTCGAGCCGGTCGGCGGGGTCGGGGACGGCCGCGGCGATCAGGGCCCGCAGATCGTCGCTGCCCGGCTCGGCCGCCGCGTACTTCTCCTCGAAGGCGGCCCGGTCCGCGGTGGTGCGTTCGGGGTGGGCGGTGAGGAGCCGGTGGTAGTGGGCGTACCCGAGCTCTTTGTCGATATGTGGCCAGATATCGCGGCGGAAGTCGAGCGGCTCCGTCCGGCTGAGCAGCTCGTCGGCGCGGTCGGGGCCGAGGAACCGCGGCAGCTCCGGCCGTTCGCCCTGCCAGCCGTATCCGATCTTGGAGTGGTACGGGACCCCGCGCCGTGACCCGACGTGCAGCACGGGCTCCCGGCCCGAGGGCACGTAGGTCCCGTTCTCGTACCGTCCCCCGCGGCCCTCGGTGAGCAGCACCATCAGGTCGATGAAGGCGAGTCCGAAGCCCCGGACTATCACGGGTTCGCCCGCGCGCAGGGCGCTCAGATCGCTGTCGGCGGTGAACTCGGGCGGCAGGTGGACGAGACCGTGCCGGCCGGCGAACGCAGACAGCTCCTGCTGCTCGGCGTCCGGTTCGGCGTCCAGGTGGCCGATGGTGAGGACCACGAGGTCGGCGACGAGCGGTTCGGTGCGGCCCTCCAGCCGGACGTGCTGACGGCCGTCGGACGGACCGGTGACGCGCAGGGCCCGGTCACGGTGTTCGTGGACGGTGACCGAGGGCGGGAGAGCGGCCACGGACTCTCCGTACACCCAGCGCAGATAGGCGCCCTGCAGCCGCCGGCTCGGGAAGTCCTGACCGCTCAACGCCTCGATCTCGGCACGAAGTCCGGGCTCGGCCGCATCGCCGGACGGCTCGGTCCGGCCCTCGCGGACGTCCGCCGCCCAGGCGTCGAGAGCGGGCCCCGGCCGTACGGGCCCCTCTTGGCGGACGGTGTCGTCGGTGAACATGGTGACGTCCTCGGCCATGGAGTTCATCCACAGCAGCGGCGACTGGTCGTGGCGCCAGATCCGGCCGGCGCCGGGCGGGTACGGGTCGACGAGGTGCAGGTCGAGCGGCCGGTGGCCGTACAGTTCTGCGGCGTTGGCGGCGATGCGCTCGACCAGGCCGGTGCCGCGCGGTCCGGCGCCGATGACGACCAGCGACGGCCGGCGGCTCACCGGGCGTCCGCGGTGCCGCGGGCGTAGTGCCGTTCGACGTAGTGCTGGCCGATGCCGAGCAGCGAGGTCACCGCGACGTACCAGAGGGTGGCGACCAGCAGCAGCGGGATGACCTGGTAGGTGCGGTGGTACACGAGCTGGACCGAGTACAGCAGGTCCTGCACGGCGATGATGCTGACGATCGAGGTGCCCTTGAGGGTGCCGATCAGCATGTTCCCGGCGGGCGGCACGATGGAGCGCATCGCCTGGGGCAGCACGATCCGGTACAGCCGCCGCCACGGGCCGAGGCCCAGGGACTGGGCGGCCTCCAGCTGTCCGCGTTCCACCGAGAGGATGCCGCCGCGTACGACCTCCGCCGCGTACGCGGCCTCGTGGAGCGTCAGTCCGATGACGGCGACCGTGACGGGGCCGAGGAGGTTCACCGTGCGGACGCCGAGTATCTCGGGGTACAGCGCGCCGATGTTGAACCAGAACAGCAGCTGGACCAGGATCGGGGTGGACCTGAAGAGCCATACGTACCCCCAGCCGACGGCCTGGAGAACACGGTTGGCGGAGAGCCTCATGACGGCGAGCAGCGTTCCGAGCGCGAAGCCGAGCACCATGACGAGCGCGGTGAGCCAGAGGGTGAGCCAGAGGCCGCGCAGCACCGCGGTGGTCAGGAAGTAGTCGCCGACGACGTCCCACTGGAAGGCGTCGTTGCGGATGACGGAGTTCAGCGCGAGGGCCAGCAGGACCAGTACGGCGACGGCCGCGGTCCACTGGCCGGTCCGGCGTACCGGGACGATGCGCAGCCGGTCGGCGTCGTCCTTGAGGGGCGGGGCCGGGAGTGCCGGCGGGAGGGTGTCGGTCTGGGCGGACATACGAGGGCTCCGTGGATGCGGCGATCGAACACGGGGCGTGCCCTCGGCACGGAACACGACAGCTTGGAACGCGACAGCTCGGAGAACGAGGCGGACCGGCCCCTCAGCACGGTCCACTGCCTCCGAGGTAAGCGCTGTTCACAACGGGATGTCAAGCCTGTCCACACTGTGAGCCGTGCGCGGGGGCCAGTTGACGGACCACCGGATGCCTGTTCAACTTGGGCCATGCATTCGCAGAAGTGGCTGGTCAAGCGCTCCCACATCGACTTCGGTCGCGTGTGGTCCTGTTCCTGTTGAGCTGACCCCCTGCGTTTCCCGTTCCTCTCCCGCTTCTCCTCGCGCCGCTGACCGGCGCGGAAGCCTCTCTCCCCGCGTGCCCTCGCGTACGCGACAGCGCTCCGCCCTCCCCTCGCACCGAGTCCTCCGACGTCGCAGGATGCCTTCCTCCGCCCCGGCCGTGGGCTGCCTCGCGCTGCCCGGCGCCCGTCCACGGCCGCCGAAACTGGAGAACCTTCCCTGATGCCCCGTACCCGGCACACCGCTGCCCTCGCACTGATCACGGCGGCCATGCTTGCTCTCACCGCGTGCGGTTCCGGCGATCCGGCGGCCGCCCCCGCCGGTGCGGCCGGTCCCGCCGCCAAGAACGCGATCCCCACGACCGACGTCGTGTCGGGGGTGAAGCGGGACCGGACCGCGGCCGGCCTCCTGCCGGCCTCCGTCCGCTCCTCCGGAACCGTGACCATCGCCGCCAGCGTCAGCACCCCGCCCGGTGCCACCTACCTGGAGGACGGCACGACCCTGGCCGGTACCGACATCGACCTCGGCAACGCCGTGGCCGGGGCGCTCGGTCTGAAGCCGAAGTGGGAGGTCGCCGCGTTCGAGGCGATACTGCCCGCGCTCGGCAGCGGGAAGTACGACGTGGGCACCGGAAACTTCGGGGTCACCGACGAGCGCCGCCGGACCATCGACTTCGTCACCTACCTCAATGACGGGCAGGGCTTCGCGGTCCGCGACGACAGCGAGTTGAAGAAGGTCACCGATCTGACCCAGCTCTGCGGGCTGACGGTGGGCACCGCCGCGGGCACCACGTTCGAGGTGACGCTGGAGGAGAACAAGCACCGGTGCGCCGAGGCCGGCGAGAAGCCGTACGACGTGAAGACGTACTCCGACCTGGCCGCCGTATGGACCGGGCTCCAGCAGGGGCGGACCGACGTGGTGATGTCGACCATCAACGGGCTGCGGTACGCCGTGAAGCAGCAGAAGGGCGTGCGCTTCCTCAACGAGTTCAAGCGTCTCGACGTCGGCTTCGCGTTCAAGAAGGGCACTCCGCTGGCGCCCGCCTTCCAGGCCGCGGTCAACAGCCTCAAGGCGGACGGTACCTACGACCGGATCCTGAAGAAGTGGGGCATCGGCGAGTCGGCGATCGAGACCTCGCAGATCTCACCGCCCGAGATCAAATGACACGGGCTCAGCAGTCACACCCGCAGTCGCAGCAGCCACAGCCATCACAGCCGTCGCAGCAATTGCCGCAGCAGTCACAGCCGTCGCAGCAGTCACCGCAGTCGCACTGACTGCACAGTCCCTCGCGGCGCCGGCGGCTCCACGGATCGTCGAAGGTGCCGCAGCACATCTGGCAGGTGCAGGCGAGACCCGCCCACACCAGGCACCCCAGGACGAGCCCGCGCCGGTCGCGCGGGGGCTCCGGCGGCGGCTGCGGCGGGCCGAAGGGGGCCCCGGGCCCCGAGGGGGCGTACGGGTTGCCGGGTGGCGGCCCGAACGCCCCCGTGTGTCCCCCTCCTGACGGATGGCCGGCTGACCCGGGACCGGCCGCTCCCCCGGTCAGCAGGCCCCCCGGCTGATGGGAACAGACGTCCGTGGCGAAGGCCCGGTCCACCGAGCGCCGCAGTTCGTGCGCCAGCAGCACGTGCGCCAGTCTGCTGTCGGTGAACTCCGCGTCGCGCAGTGCCAGCCGTACGCCGTGCAGCGCGTCGTCGCACAGCCGCCGGGCCTCGGTGCGCGAGGTGCCCGTCGCGGTGAGCGGGTTCCAGGCACCCGACGCGGCGTCAGCTTCCTGGTCCTCCACGGCATCCAGCAGATGCGCGAGGCGTCCGAAGAGGCGTCCCGCCTCGGCCAGCGGCCCGGCGTTCCGCGGCTTGCCCGCGAGTACGGCGGTGTGCGCGAAGGCCGCGGCGGTGGCCGTCTCGGTGGGTTCGGTGACCGTCAGCAGCGGGGTGCCGGGGCCCGCGAGCAGCTCGATGCCGGTCTGCCGGTCGACGGCGTCGACGAGCAACGCCGTGTCGAAACCGAGCTGTGCGCCGGTACGCGCACCGGCGCGGTCCCAGCCCGCCGCCACCCTGCGGGCCGCCGCCGCCACCGGGCGCCGCTTCAACAGCCCGTCGCGGTCGGCGACGTGGTCCCGCACCTTGGCCGACGCCAGCACCAGTGAGACGGCGGCCGCCAGCCTGGCCCCCTCGCCCCGCGCGACCGGCGCGGTCCGCATGGCGCGCAGCGGGCAGGGCCCCGCCGTGCGGCGCTGTGCGGACGTGCGTTCGGTCTGAGCCTCCGTCAGGACCGAGACGATCAGGCCGTCATAGTTCGTGACAATCCTGGCGAACTGCCCGTGGTCGGATCGAAGTGCCAGACAGAGCCCGCAGAGATGGGCCATCCACTCGGCCTTCAGCCCCTCCGACAGTCGATGGGTGCAGGGCCTGACTATTCCGAACACGACGATCCCCCGGGTGCCGTTCAGCTGTGCGCCACGCTCGGGCGAGTGCGCGCCGTGCATCGTATCGAGCGCCCCGTTCACCCATACGTCCCCCATGTCACCCGTACGGCCCGGAGCATCATATTTTCTTTCGCCAGGGCCCTTTTGCAGGAGGAACCTTGACGAATCGCCACATCCTCTGCACCAGTACCGTCACGAATGGCCTGCGCGCCGCCTATCCCCTTGGCGCACGATCCGCATCATGGACGACCATAGGGATACGAAAGAGATGCGGAACGCCAAGGAACCGCGGTGAGAGGAGGCGTCCATGGGATCGGTGCGCAAGGCGAGTGCCTGGCTGGGCCTCGTAGAGGACAACGACGAGCGGTACTACGACGACGACGAGTACTCCGAGGGTGCACGGACCGGGACCGGACAGGCCTGGGTGACCGATCCGCGGGTGCGGGTGGCGTCCGAGACGGCCCAGGAGACGGGCCGCCGGATCGCCACCGTGACCCCGGACAGCTTCCGGGACGCCCGGAGCATCGGTGAGCTCTTCCGGGACGGCGTCCCGGTGATCATGAACCTCACCTCCATGGACTCCGCCGACGCCAAGCGCGTGGTGGATTTCGCCGCAGGGCTGATCTTCGGGCTGCGCGGGTCGATCGACCGCGTGGCGACCCGGGTCTTCCTGCTGACCCCCGCCGACACCCAGGTCGTCATCGGCGAAGCCCCCGGCCGGCAGGCCGGCGGCTTCTTCAACCAGAGCTGAGCGGGGCGCTCACCGGATCGCTCCGGTGGTCGTCCTTCACCGGAACGCGTCCAGGCCGGTGAGCGCCTTGCCCAGCACCAGCTGGTGCATCTCCACGGTTCCCTCGTAGGTGAGCACCGACTCCAGATTCGTCGCGTGCCGCATCACCGGGTACTCCAGCGAGATCCCGTTGGCGCCGAGGATCGTGCGTGAGGTGCGGCAGATCTCGATGGCCTCCCGCACGTTGTTCAGCTTTCCGAAGCTGACCTGTTCCGGGCGGAGCCTGCCCGAGTCCATCCGGCGGCCCAGGTGGTGGGCGAGCAGGATGCCCTTGTGGAGTTCGACGGCCATGTCGGCGAGCTTGGCCTGGGTGAGCTGGAAGCCGCCGATCGGCTTCCCGAACTGCTCACGCGTCCTCGCGTAGTCGACGGCCGCCTCGAAGCTGGCCCGTGCGGCGCCCATGGCTCCCCAGACGATGCCGTAGCGGGCGTGGCTGAGGCAGCCGAGCGGCCCGCGCAGACCGGTGACGCCGGGCAGCACGGCGTCGGCCGGCAGCCGCACCTCGTCGAGGACCAGCTCGCTGGTGACGGAGGCGCGCAGCGACCACTTGTGCCTGATCTCGGGTGCGGAGAACCCCGGGGCACCGGTCGGCACGACGAAACCGCGGATACCGGCGCCCGCGGTGCCCTCGTCGGTCTGCGCCCAGACGATCGCGACCCCGGCGACCGAGCCGTTGGTGATCCACATCTTGCGGCCGCTGAGCACCCAGTCCTCGCCGTCGCGCCTGGCGTACGTCCGCATACCGGCCGGGTCGGAGCCGTGGTCGGGCTCGGTGAGGCCGAAGCAGCCGATGATCTCGCCGGCCGCCATGCCGGGCAGCCACTGCCGCTTCTGCTCCTCGGAGCCGAAGCGGTGGATGGCGTACATGGCGAGGGAGCCCTGCACGGAGACGAGCGAGCGGATTCCGGAGTCGGCCGCTTCGAGCTCCAGACAGGCCAGCCCGTACTGCACGGCGGTGGCGCCCGCGCAGCCGTAGCCCTCCAGGGACATGCCGAGGGCCCCGAGCGCGCCGAGTTCGCGGGCCAGCTCGCGGATGCCGGGCAGCTCGCCGTTCTCGTACCACTCGGCGATGTGCGGCAGGACCCGGTCGGTGGCCCAGGTCCGGACGGTGTCGCGGATCGCGAGATCCTCGGTGCCCAGGAGGTCGTCGATGCCGATGGGGTCGCGGGGGTCGAAGGGCGGGAGTTTCGAGGACGGAGCGGTGGACATGAGGATGTGCCTCCGGCGGCTCGCACGGTACTGAGGACGGTACGGGGAACGCCGAAAACTAGCAGTGTTAGTCACGGCGCCGTGCTGACGTTACGACTCAGTGTGCCGTGCGTCCAGGGCCGGTCGCCTCGGCGGGCAGCCGCGCGGCGGGCAGCGGGAGCAGCACCTTGGGCCGGTCCGCCACCGGCGCCTCGTGGCCCCGGCGGCCGCCCGAATCCTCGTCCTGCCCGGCCTCCGCGCCCCGGCGGCCGTCCATGGACTCGCGGGGTTCGCAGAGCACCGGCGGGCACTCCATCACCCTCGGCAGCCGCAGCGCGGCGAGCGCCCCGAGCAGCAGCAGAGCGGCGCTGACGAGCAGCGTGATGTGCAGCCCGCCGATGAAGGCGTCCCGGGCCGTGGAGCGCAGCACCTGACCGAGCGGGCCGCCCAGCCGCGAGGCCACCTGGTACGCCTCGCCGAGCGAGTGGGAGGCGGCGGCGCCGGCCGAGGCGGGGACACCCGCTTCGGGGAGCCGCGCGAGGCCCGGGGTGTACGCGGCGTTCATGACACTGCCGAGCAGCGCTATGCCCATGCCGGCGCCCAGCTGGTAGGAGGTCTCACCGATCGCGGCCGCCCCGCCGGCCCGGTCCGCGGGGGCCTCGCTGAGCATCGACTCGTACGCGCCGAAGAGCGTGGACTGGAGGCCGAAGCCGAGCAGGACGAAGGACGCCGTCAGCAGGCCGGGCCGGTCGTGCTGCCCCATCGCGGTCAGCATCAGCACCGCGACGGCCGTCAGGACGAAGCCCCAGCCGACCATCCGGCGCGGACCGACCCGGCGCAGGGTGTACGAGCCGGTGGCGCCCGCGGCCATCGCGGCGAAGGTGAGCGGCAGCAGCCGCAGGCCGGTCTCCAGCGGGCTGAGGCCCAGGACGAGCTGGAGGTACTGGACGGCGATCAGCTCCAGGCCGACCAGGGCCAGCATGGCGAGGACGATGCAGCCCACCGCGGTGGAGAAGGCGGGCCTGGCGAACATCCCCATGTCGATCAGCGGGTGCGTCCGCCGCTTCTGGCGGCGGACGAACGCGACGAGCAGCGCCGCCCCGAGCAGCAGCGGGAGGAGCGTGGCCGGCACGAGGAGGCCGTCGCCGGTGCCCGCCCGCTTCACGCCCAGGACCACCCCGAGCACTCCGGCCGCGGCCATCAGGGCGCCGAGCACGTCCCACGGGCCGTCACTGCTGCCCCGGGACTCCGGGAGCAGCAGCCGGCCGAGCGGAAGGATCAGGGCCATCAGCGGGATGTTGATCAGGAAGACCGAGCCCCACCAGAAGTGTTCGACGAGGAAGCCGCCGACGACCGGTCCGGTGGCGGCGCCGACCGCGGCGACCGCGGACCACACGCCGATCGCCACGGCCCGCTCGCGCCGGTCCGGAAAGACCTGGCGGAGGATCGACAGGGTGGCCGGCATGATCATCGCGCCGCCGACGCCGAGCAGGGCCCGCGCCGCGATGAGCACGCCCGCGCTGTCGGCCATGGCGGCGACGGCGGAGGCGACCCCGAAGAGCGCGTAGCCGAGCAGCAGGATGCGCCGCCGCCCGACCCGGTCACCGAGGGTGCCGAAGAGGATCAACAGTGAGGCGCAGACCAGCGGGTACGCGTCCACGATCCACAGCAGGCCGACGGCGCTGGGCCGCAGGTCCTCGGTGACGGCGGGGACGGCGACGTGCAGCACCGTCGCGTCGAGCGCCACGAGCAGCAGACTGAGGCAGAGGACGACCAGGACGACCCATCGATTGGCACCGTCGGCGGCTGCGCGCAGGCGGGTTCGGGCTGTGGTCGTCCCGGACATGCATCTACCTCCCAGAAGGTCCCTCGCGCTCGGCGGGCCCTCTGGGGATTCAGCGTTCGCTGTCCCTCCGGGCCCGGCATCGACGGGCGAGTGATGCGTCAGCGTACGCGAGTTCGGCAGGGCTACACGTGGCCCATCTCATACCGCCAACCGCCTCCACGTGTGGTGTACGCCACTGCCCCCGGCCGGTCCGACCCACCTGGAGACCCCTCGCGACCTGCGAAAACGGCCCGTTCGGCGGTGCGTGCGACGAGCTCAGGGGGCGCCGCGAATCGCCCGTCGGACAGCGGATGAAGGCGTCGAGTAACCGGACCGACACCGTCCGTTCCGCTCTCCCGAAGCTCCCGCCAAATGCACTTCGGTATCCCGTGCGCTTTTCCGTCAATATCCAAAAACTCTTCCGGCACGAGTGCCGAATAAATAGAACGGAAGGAATCCGGGATTCTTCTGAGGTTCAGGAAAAAAGACCGCGCTGAGACATAGTCCACATCACATCGTCATCACAAAGCGGCCGGATCGACCAGGTCACCCACTCACTCGCTGTAACGTCGATTGGGTGCGTACCGACATCTTTGCCCGCCTGGACCGGGAGCCGGAACCGCCGAAGATAGAGACACCGCGGATGAGCCGTCACCGCATCGCTCTCTTCGGGGGGACGTTGGCGTTCTATCTCGCCATCGTCATTGCCGTGCTCATGTCGTCCTGGCTGGTGACCCTGGACTGGAAGGTCATGCTCTTCCGGCCGTACCAGCAGTGGCCCGAGATCCATGCCTTCCTCGACTACTACGTCGTACTCGGTCAGCGCGGGCCCACGGCCGTCATGGTCGCCTGCTGGCTCGGCTGGCGCTCCTGGCGGCAGCACACCCTGCGCCCCCTGCTGACACTGGGCGTCTCCCTGCTGCTGCTCAACGCGACGGTGGGGGCGGTCAAGTACGGCCTCGGCCGGCTCGGCCCGCACTACGCGACCCAGATCGGATCGGCCGAACTCTTCGCCGGCGGCGATATATTTCCGTCCGGGCACACCGCCAACGCGGTCGTGACCTGGGGAATCCTTGCCTACCTGGCCGCCACTCCGCGGGCCAGGCGCTATCTGTCGGCGATGTCCGCCGTCGTGTCGCTCGGCGTCGGCCTGACGACGGTCTACCTCGGTACGCACTGGCTCAGCGATGTGGTGCTCGGCTGGGCGGCGGGGCTGCTGATCCTGCTCGGCCTGCCGTGGTGCGAGCCGCTGATCACCCGGGCGGAGGACTGGATCTTCGCCGCCCGCGAGCGGCTGAGCGCCCGCAGCAGGCTGGTGCCGGCCCCGCCCGCCACAGCGCGCGATCCCCGGCCGGTTCCGGCCGGAGCGCCGACCGTGGGCGAGACCGCGGCGCAGAGCCCGGCCCGCGAGCCGGTCGCCGCGGGCAGCCGTCAGGTGTCCGCGGTCACGGCGACGACTGCGGGCGGCCGCCCGCGCGCCCACACCGCGCCCCCCGCGCACCAGGGCCACGCGGTGCGCTCGGAACGCACCCCGGTCACTCCGGCCGGCAGCCGCCGCCCGCCGCACGCGGACCGCACACCACGCGGCGGCACGGCACCGGCCCGGCCGGTGGCCGGCGGCTGACCCCCGCGAGCGGCGCACCGCCGCTCCTCCGCATGGGTGAGGGCCCCGACTCCGGTCGGGGCCCTCACCCATGGGGCGGGGAAGCGCCCCCGCCGACCCGGGGGCCCGCCCGGGGGCCCGAGAGCCTGCCGGGTGACCCGCGGCCGGCTCTCAGCCGATCCAGCAGCGCTTCACGGCGCCGCCGTCGACCTCGAAGTTGATCCGGCCGCTCCGGAACTCCATGGTGATGACGGTGCCCGGCGGCAGGGCTCTGACCGTGCTCCAGCCACGCTCCCTGGCCCGCTGTTCCGCGGTCTCGGCGGTGAGGCCGACATACGCGCCGGGCGTGTCGTCGGGCTGGGCGGAAGGAGCCGGTATGGGTGCCATACCTCTCACCGTAGGCGTCCCCGGACGGAGGCGTAACCCGGGGCGCCGACCGGTCGCACGGCATCCTCACGTCCTCCACCGGTCACGCTTGTGTCACAGGATCACCACACGTGTTCCCGCCGGGCTCCCTCACCCGAACGCGCGATTCACAACCCGACGCACAGTAATCGCACAGGCCGGGAAACGACCGGCGGAGAAGACCGGAAAACGGGTCGAATATCTGATGCCGGACGCCGTCGATTTCCCTCCGCAAAACCCTCCCGCAAGCGAGCGGGCCGTCGAGAATTCATCCTTCCTTATCGCACCCTTATCCCATGCTCACAATATCCACACCATCGGACCGGCCCGGCCGCGCGGTTCCGCCCGTATAGCGGACGACCCGAATCACCCGCTTTCCGGCATCGGAGCGGCCGCCGCGGGCACCGACGCAGGGGGGCGGCACGAGCGCGGCTCCCGTCGCCACGGACGGCGCCTCCTCCGCGGGAGCCGGCCGCGCACCGCACACCGCCATTTCCGGACTTGTCGGGGTATTGCCGAACCGGTCGGCTCCTCGGTTCGATTCCGTTCGCTTTCTCGCGTGACCCCGGCAGCAGCTCACCCGTTGTCTTCTTCATGAGCCGGGAACCGCCCGGCGCACGTACCGAGTTCGAGGAGCCACCCGTGCCGCGCATGCTCGACGTCAGCGAGGACGTACGCGCCGAGATCGGCGACGCCGAAGCCGACCGGCTGCTTGTCGGCGACAACGCCCCCGGCAGTTACGACTGCACCTCCTGCCGCACCCCCGGCGACTCGGAGCAGGAACGCACCAGCACGGTGCTGTTCGTCGGCGACGAGACCGCGGTCCTCGCCTTCGCCCACGCGACCTGCATCCCCTCCCAGGTCGTCCAGGTCGCCGAGGAGCAGTTGCAGGGGGCCGTGCGCAGCATCACCGGAAGCGAGCAGGAGGCCCCGGACGGGCTGAACCCCGAGCAGGCCGTGCTGGGCATCACCAGCGGCCTCGTCCTGATCGACGACGAACTCCACCCGGCCCTGGTCGTCGAACCGACCGGGGCGATCGCCCGGCCCGGCACGGACGGCAGCGGCGGCGACGAGTTCCTGCAACTGCTGCTGGAGCAGGGCTTCCACCCGGTCCAGCGGATGGGCCAGGTCCCCGAGGTGCTGCACGGCTGGTCGATCCTGCTCGCCGCGGGGCAGCTGCACGCGGTGCTCCAGCCGGGCACCGGCGGCGGCGCCCCGGTGGCCTGGTGGCAGGCGCACGCGCCCCTCCAGGTGACCGACGGCTGGCGGGCCGCGGCCAACAAGTCGCAGACCGTGCTCGTCTACGCCGCCCCGGCCGGTTCGATCGGCCAGCAGCCCCGCGAGGACCTGCTGCGCGACGCGCTGGAGAAGGCCTCGGCGGGCGGGGTCCTGGTCGCCGCGGCGATGCCGCTGGCCGGTACCTGATCATGGCCGTGCACCCCGGAGCGCCTCACCGAACAGCTATTTCTCCGGCGGGCCCGCATCCGACGGGCGGTGGGGTCGTTGGCACGTACGTGCACTCATACGACCCCTCCCACCAGCGTCCGAGCCCGATCCCTGCCATGCGTCCCGCGCAGGACCCATCGGGTGGCCCGTCCCGCACCCCGATCTACGACGCGCTGTACTCCGAGTACCGCCGGTCGTTCAGGGCGTTGCCAGGTGACCGGAGCGGGGAGGAGAGCCTCGGGCTCCCGAGTTTCGGCAGCGGGTTCTTCGGCTCCCGCGCCCCGCTGGGCGGCCACGCGGGCCACGGCGGAGCAGGGGCGGGCGGAGCCGCCGGGCACGGCAGCAGCAGCCCCGGCACACACACCGGGAGCCTCGGCTCCTGGCAGCGGGTGGGGCGGCACGCGGGCCGGGTCCAGGCCGCGCTGCCGCCGGGCTCCCGGGGGGCCTGAGCCGTCGCACGAGGAGCCCGAACTCGGCGTCCAGGCCGAGCCCGTCCTCCGGATCGTCGGCGAGCGGCTGACCAGGGCCGGGCAGGTCGGGCTCTGTCGCACCACGGAGCCCGACCGCGGAGGCGCCCGGCGGTACGAAGGAGCCCCGGACCACTCGTTCTCCGAGTGGTCCGGGGCTCCTTCGTGTCCGGGGCTCCGTGAAGCTCCGGAAGGGGACGCGGTCCGGGCGCTCGCGCACCGGGACCGCGTCATCCGCTGCCTACTTGTTGCGGCCGCGCTTCTCGCGGACCCGTACCGAGATGTGGATCGGAGTGCCCTCGAAGCCGAACTCCTCGCGCAGCCGGCGCTCGACGAAGCGCCGGTAGCCGTGCTCCAGGAAGCCCGAGGCGAAGAGCACGAAGCGCGGCGGCTTGGTGCCCGCCTGGGTGCCGAAGAGGATACGGGGCTGCTTGCCGCCGCGGATCGGGTGCGGGTGGGAGGCGACGATCTCGCCGAGGAAGGCGTTCAGCCGGCCCGTGGGAACACGGGTCTCCCAGCCGGCCAGCGCGGTCTCGATCGCCGGGACCAGCTTCTCCATGTGACGGCCGGTGAGGGCCGAGACATTGACCCGCGGGGCCCACGCGACCTGCGCGAGCTCCGTCTCGATCTCACGCTCCAGGTAGTAGCGGCGCTCTTCGTCGAGGGTGTCCCACTTGTTGAAGGCGACGACGATCGCGCGTCCGGCCTCGACGGCCATGGTCACGATGCGCTGGTCCTGGACGCTGATCGACTCGCTGGAGTCGATCAGGATCACGGCGACCTCGGCCTTCTCCACGGCCGCCGCGGTACGCAGCGAGGCGTAGTAGTCCGCGCCCTCCTGGAGGTGGACCCGGCGCCGGATACCGGCCGTGTCGATGAACTTCCAGGTGATGCCGCCGAGCGTGATCAGCTCGTCGACCGGGTCACGGGTGGTGCCGGCCTGCTCGTTGACGACGACCCGGTCCTCGTTGGCCACCTTGTTCAGCAGCGAGGACTTGCCGACGTTCGGACGGCCGATCAGCGCGATCCGGCGGGGGCCGCCGAGGGCGGTGCCGAACAGCTGGGCGGGCGCCTCGGGGAGCGCCTCCAGAACGGCGTCCAGCATGTCGCCGGTGCCGCGGCCGTGGAGCGAGGAGACCGGGTGCGGCTGGCCGAGGCCGAGCGACCAGAGCGCGGTGGCGTCCGCCTCGCCGCTCTGCCCGTCGACCTTGTTGGCGCAGAGCACGACGGGCTTGCCGGCCCGGCGCAGCAGCTTGACGACGGCCTCGTCGGTGTCGGTGGCGCCGACCGTGGAGTCGACCACGAAGACGACCGCGTCGGCCGTCTCGATGGCGTACTCGGCCTGCGCGGCGACGGAGGCGTCGAGCCCCAGCACATCCTGCTCCCAGCCGCCGGTGTCGACGACCTTGAAGCGGCGGCCCGCCCATTCGGCCTCGTAGCTGACACGGTCACGGGTGACGCCCGG
This sequence comes from Streptomyces sp. NPDC087428, assembly GCF_044744085.1. NCBI lineage: Bacteria > Bacillati > Actinomycetota > Actinomycetes > Kitasatosporales > Streptomycetaceae > Streptomyces > Streptomyces sp. NPDC087428. The sequence continues at coordinate 39,115 of NZ_JBIUXR010000019.1, read as the reverse complement.
CTTGTCCTGGACGACGGCCTCGCGGCGGCCGATGATCCTGTTCACCAGGGTCGACTTGCCGACGTTGGGGCGGCCGACGACGGCGAGAATCGGAAGCGGTCCGTGACCGGCCTCACCGATCGCGCCCTCGACGTCCTCGGGGTCGAACCCCTCCTGCGCGGCGAGCTCCATGAACTCCGCGTACTCGGCATCGCCAAGCGCTCCGTGCTCGTGGTCCGAGCCGCCGGAGTGAATCTGGTCGTTCATGAAGTCCGTTCCTCTTTGCATCATCATCGATGGACCACGCAGCACGCGGTCCACTACTCAAGTCTTACTCAGCACGCCCGGTGAGGCGTCTGGCCTGCTCCAGGTGGCCGGTCAGCCGTCCCTGGATGCGCACGGTCGCCTCGTCCAGCGCCTTGCGCGTCCGCCTGCCGCTCCGGTCGCCGGCCTCGAAGGCCTCCCCGAAGACGACGTCGACGCGGCTGCGCAGCGGCGGCAGCGCCGATATCAGCCGTCCGCGCCGCTCGGTGCTCCCCAGGACGGCCACGGGCACGATCGGCGCCCCGCTGCGTACCGCGAAGTACGCGAGCCCGGCGCGCAGCGAGGCGAAGTCTCCTTCGCCCCTGGTGCCCTCGGGGAAGATCCCGAGCACCCCGCCGTCCCCCAGCACGCCGAGGGCGTGGGTGATGGCGGTGCGGTCAGCGGTCGTACGGTCCACCTTCAGCTGACCGATTCCGCGCAGGAACGGGTCCAGGGGGCCGACGAACGCCTCTTTCTTGATCAGGAAGTGGACGGGCCGGGGCGCGGTGCCCATCAGCATCGGACCGTCGACGTTGTGCGAGTGGTTCACCGCGAGTATGACGGGTCCCGAGGCGGGGACCCGCCACGCGCCGAGCACACGGGGCCTGAACAGCCCGTACATCAGCCCGATCCCGATGCCGCGCCCGACCGCCGCTCCGCGCAGGGTGGGGGCAGGCGTGGCTGGGCTCACTTCGCGGCCTGCTTCTCCCCGACGAGGGTGACGACGCACTCGATGACCTGCTGGAGGGTCAGCTCGGTGGTGTCCACCTCGACGGCGTCGTCCGCCTTGGCGAGCGGTGAGGTCTTGCGGCCGGAGTCCGCGGCGTCGCGCTTGATCAGCGCCTCCTTGGTGGCGGCGAGATCGGAGCCCTTCACCTCTCCGCTGCGGCGGGCGGCGCGCGCCTCCGGCGAAGCGGTCAGGAAGATCTTGATGTCGGCGTCGGGCAGCACGGTCGTGCCGATGTCCCGGCCCTCGACGACGATGCCCTTCTCCGCGCCCTGTGCGATGGTGCGCTGCAGCTCGGTGATCCGGGTGCGCACCTCGGGGACGGCGCTGACGGCGCTGACGCTGGAGGTGACCTCCTGCGTGCGGATCGGCCCTGAGGCGTCCTCGCCGTCGACGGTGATCGTCGGGCCGGTGGGGTCGGTGCCGGAGACGATGACGGGCTTGGCGGCCGCGGTGGCCACCTCCACCGCGTCGTTCACGTCGATGCCGTTGTTCAGCATCCACCAGGTGATCGCCCGGTACTGGGCACCGGTGTCCAGATAGCTCAGGCCGAGCTGGGTGGCGACGGCCTTGGACGTGCTGGACTTGCCGGTGCCGGAGGGCCCGTCGATGGCGACGATCACTGCGGCCGGGGCGGTCCGGGCGGCGGCGCTTGCGGTTTCCACGGTGGTGGACACCTTCCTGGTACACGGGGCGGGCGGGACGGGACGCGCGAACCCGCCCCGCACAAGGTTACCGAGTGCGGGCGCGGGCCCGACCACCCCTGTGGAAAAGTGCCTCCGGACCGGGTACCGCAAGGGCCGGGAGCCGGCCGCTAGGACCTGTACTGGGTTGTCACGCGGAAGGAGGAGCGGGGCTGGGTGCGTGCGGTCGCAAGGCGCCGAAACGTTCTTGTAGCGGAGCTAACAGGGCGTTTCGGCAACGCTGCGAGCGTGCGTGCCCAGCCCCGTGACGCCGCGGGACAACCCGATACAGGCCCTACCGGCATACAGGCCCTACGGCCGGATCGACCAGCCGCGCTCGCGCAGGGCGGCGCTGAGGCCAGGGGCGGCGCTCGGCTCGACCATGAGCTGCACGAGCCCCGCCTGCTGGCCGGTGGCGTGCTCGATCCGTACGTCCTCGACGTTGACCCCGGCCCGGCCCGCGTCCGCGAAGATCCCGGCCAGCTCGCCCGGCCGGTCGCTGATCAGGACGGCGACGATCTCGTACGAGGCGGGGGCCGCCCCGTGCTTGCCCGGCACCCTGACCCGGCCGGCGTTGCCGCGGCGCAGGACGTCCTGGATGCCTTCGGTGCCCTCGCGCCGCTTGTCCTCGTCGGCGGACTGGAGGCCGCGCAGCGCGGCGACGGTCTCCGCCAGATCGGTGGCGACCCCGGCGAGGACGTCGGCGACCGGTCCGGGGTTGGCGGAGAGGATCTCCACCCACATCCGGGGGTCGGACGCGGCGATCCTGGTGACGTCCCTGATGCCCTGGCCGCAGAGGCGTACGGCGGTCTCGTCGGCCTCCTCCAGCCGGGCGGCGACCATCGACGAGATCAGCTGCGGGGTGTGGGAGACGAGGGCGACCGCCCTGTCGTGGGCGTCGGCGTCCATGACGACCGGGACGGCCCGGCAGAGCGCGACGAGTTCCAGGGCGAGGTTGAGCACCTCGGTGTCGGTGTCGCGGGTCGGGGTGAGGACCCACGGGCGGCCCTCGAAGAGGTCCGCGGTGGCGGCGAGCGGACCGGAGCGCTCCTTGCCGGCCATGGGGTGCGTACCGATGTACGGGGTGAGGTCGACGCCGAGCGCTTCGAGTTCGCGGCGCGGGCCGCCCTTGACGCTGGCGACGTCGAGGTAGCCGCGGGCTACGCCGCCGCGCATGGCGGTGGCGAGCACGGACGCGGTGTGCGCCGGCGGTACGGCGACGATCGCCAGATCGGCCGGGCCCTCGGGCGCCTCGTCGGTGCCCGCGCCGAGCGCGGCGGCCGTCCGGGCCGACTCCGGGTCCTGGTCGACGAGGTGGACCTTGATGCCGCGCCCGGCGAGGGCGAGGGCAGCGGAGGTGCCGACGAGGCCCGTTCCGATGACAACGGCGGTTCTCACTGGGCGATGTCCTTGCGAAGGGCGGCGGTGGCGCCGAGGTAGACGTGGGCGATCTCCGACTTGGGGAGATAGGTCTCGATGTGGGCGAGGATCCGGACCACCCGGGGCATCGCCCCCTCGATGTCCAGCTCCTGGGCGCAGATCAGCGGTACGTCGACGATACCGATCCCGCGTGCGGCGGCGGCCGGGAAGTCGCTGTGCAGGTCGGGGGTGGCCGTGAACCAGATGCTGATCAGGTCGTCCGCGACGAGGCTGTTGCGCTCCAGGACAGTGGTGAGGAGGGCGCTGACCTGCTCGTCCATGTGTCCGGCCTCGTCCCGCTCCAGCTGGACGGCTCCGCGGACCGCTCGTACCGCCACGTCGTGCTCCTTGCTTGTCCGTACGCTCCGTGCGCCTGTGTTCCGGCTGTTTCAGCGTAGAGGTGCGGGGCGGTCCCGCGCCGCGGTGCCCTGTCCGTGAGACGCGGCGGTGGCGTGCACGGCGATCAGCATCCGCCAGATCCTTCCGGCGAGCTGCGCGGGGGTGGCGTCGACGCGCCCGTGGACCCAGTCGGCGAGGACACCGGCGAAGAGCCCCGCCACGGCACTGGCGATGACGTCGGCTCCGGTCCCCGCCGGGCGGCGGCGGGTGAGTTCGTCGAGGCTGCGCGCCCTGAGCTCCTCGTGCAGCAGCTCGCCGAGCGGCCCGCCGCCGCCGGTGCCCAGCAGGCTCCGGTAGACCTCGGCGCGGTCCCGGACGGCGTCCAGCAGGCCGGTCAGCTCGGCGGGCGGCGCGTCGGGCCCCGGCGGCGCCCCGTCCCAGGCGTGCAGGGCGTCCACGGCCTGGCGGACGATCTCGGCGCAGGCGTCCACGGCGAGGGCGCGCAGATCGTCGTAGTGCAGGTAGAAGGTGGCCCGGCCCACGCCGGCCCGGCGGACGACCTCGGAGACGCTGACCCGGTCGAGCGGCTGCTCCTCGCACGCCGCGAGGAGCGCGGCACGCAGCCTGCCGCGGGTCCGTGCGGTACGCGGATCGCCGCTGCCCGCGGTCGTCGCCGGAGCCACGGGTTCAGCCCGCCGTCAGGACGAGCACGAGGGCCGCGGCGGCGGGGACCGCCTGGACGAGGAGGATCTTCCGGCTGACGGTGGCGGCGCCGTACACCCCGGCCACGACCAGGCAGCAGAGGAAGAAGATCTGCGCCGGACGGGCGACGGGGTCGCCCGCGATCAGGCTCCAGACGAGCCCGGCGGCCATGAACCCGTTGTAGAGCCCCTGATTCGCGGCCAGCGGTGCGCTCTCCCGGGAGAACTCCGGCGTCGTGGCGAAGACCTCGCGGCCGCGCGGGGTGTCCCAGAGGAACATTTCGAGGACCAGGAAACAGGCGTGGATCAGCGCGACGAGCGCGACCAGCACCTGGGCTGCTGTCTGCATGGTGACGACCTGACGACCTTCCGCGTCGACCCACGTCGACTTCCTGGACAACTGTACAGGAAGTCGCTCGCGTACCCTCCCCGCATGATCACTCCCTCCGACGAGGCGCTGGTGCGCGACCACACCGTGTACTCCTGCGTGATGGGCTCGCGCGCCTTCGGGCTCGCCACGGACGGCAGCGACACCGACCGGCGGGGGGTCTTCCTCGCGCCGACCCCGCTGTTCTGGCGGTTCGACAAGCCTCCGCCCCATATCGAGGGGCCGGCCGAGGAGCAGTTCTCCTGGGAGCTGGAGCGCTTCTGCGAACTGGCGCTGCGGGCCAACCCCAATGTGCTGGAGTGCCTGCACTCGCCCCTGGTGGACCGGGCCGACGCGACCGGCCGCGAGCTCCTCTCGCTGCGCGGGGCGTTCCTGTCCCGGCAGGCCCACGGGACCTTCGTCCGCTACGCGCTGGGCCAGCGCCGGAAGCTGGACGCGGACGTGCGCCAGTACGGGGCGCCGCGCTGGAAGCACGCCATGCATCTGCTGCGGCTGCTGGCGAGCGGCCGGGATCTGCTGCGGACGGGAGAGCTCACGATCGACGTGGGCGCGGACCGCGAGGAGCTGCTGGCGGTCAAGCGGGGCGAGGTGCCCTGGCCGGAGGTGGAGCGGCGCATGAAGCGGCTGGCCGAGGAGAACGACGCGGCCGCCCCCGCGTCCCCGCTGCCCGCGGAGCCGGACCGGGCCCGGATCGAGGACTTCCTGATCCGCGCCCGGCGGGCGTCGGCGCTCCGGGCCCCGGAGGCCTGCTGAGCGCCCCGGCGGCCCCCGGCGCGCCCGGCCGGTGACGGCTCAGGCGGCCGAGGGCCGCGCAGCCGCTCCCGTGCACAGCCGTTCGGCTTCAGCGTCAGCCGGACGAACGTGCGCAGGTCAGGTGGGTGACCAGGGCCGTCTCCACGCCGTCCCGGTCCCACATCCGCGAGCGGGTCTCCCGCGGCTCGCGCAGCCCGGCGAGATCCTCGGCGGGCAGGAGGTGGACCCCCCGCAGGTCCACGTCCGAATCCCGGGAGGGGAACCCGTACAGGTGCGCGCCGGAGACCGTGGCGAACAGCAGGGGGTATCGCTCACCGGTGACGACCGGGCCGAGGCCGGTGACCGGCAGCCCGGTGTTCTGGAGGTGTGTCATGTCCGCACCCATGGCTCATGAGTCCCAGAGTGCCCCCAGTGACAGCAGGTCGCTGCGGTACTCGATCCGCTCCGACCACTCCTTGGGCCAGGCCCCCGAGCCCAGGTGCGCCCCGGCGAGTGCGCCGGTCAGACAGCCGAGCGAGTCCGAGTCGCCCCGGGTGCAGGCGGCACGGCGCAGAGCGGTGACCGGTTCGTCGGGGAAGAGCAGGAAGCAGTGCAGGGCGGTGGCGAGGGCGTCCTCCGCGACCCAGCCGTCTCCGGTCGCCTCGCAGGGATCGGTCTCCGGGGACGGGTCGCGCAGCGCGTCCTGGACGCGTTCCAGCGCGGTGAGGCACTCCTCCCAGCCCCGCTGGATGTAGAGCTCCGGCGAGGAGTCGCCCGCGTAGCGCCAGAGGTCGCCGAGCCAGCGCGTGAGGTAGTGGCTGCTGTTCTCGTACGCGTAGCTGCGCAGCTGCCCGATCAGGCCCACCGGTTCCGCGCCCTGCGCCAGCAGGTACACCGCGCGGGCCATCAGGTCGGACGCGGCGAGCGCGGTCGGGTGTCCGTGGGTGAGGGCCGCCTGCAACTGGGCGGCTCCGGCGCGCTGTTCGTCGCTCAGTCCGGGCACGAGTCCGACGGGTGCGACCCGCATGTTGGCGCCGCACCCCTTGGAGCCGGTCTGGCTGGCCTCCTGCCAGATCCGGTCGCTGTCGAGCATCCGGCAGGCGGTCATGCAGGTGCGGCCGGGGGCGCGGTTGTTGTCGGGCGAGTGGTACCAGTCGACGAACTCGTCGCGCACCGGGCGCACCAGCCGCAGCGGGGTGAGCAGTCCGCGGTCCATGGCGGCGCGGATGCCGCGGCCCAGGGCCAGGGTCATCTGGGTGTCGTCGCTGACGACGGCCGGCCTCGGCAGCCGCATCTGGCGCCACGGCCCGCACTTGGCGAGGATCGAGGGGACGTTGTTGAACTCGGTCGGGAAGCCCAGGGCGTCGCCGAGCGCGAGCCCGGTCAGCGCACCGGTGGCGGCCTGTTTGGTGATGGTCCTGGTCACGATCACGTACTTCTTCCTTCCGGTCGCAGCAGTGGGGGGTGCAGGGCGGTCGCGGCGCCCGCCCGGTAGAGGGCGGCCGGTTTCCCGCGTCCGCCGGTGCGGCGCGGTGACCCTTCCACGGCCTGGACGAAGCCGGGTGTGGTGAGGACCTTGCGCCGGAAATTGGGCCGGTCCAGCTCGACGCCCCAGACCGTCTCGTACACCTGCTGGAGTTCCCCCAGGGTGAATTCGGGCGGGCAGAACGCGGTGGCCAGGCAGGTGTACTCGAGTTTGGCGCCGATCCTGATCTGTGCGTCGGCGAGGATGCGGTCGTGGTCGAAGGCGAGCGTGCCGAGTTCCCCGGCATCCCACCACCCGGCGCTGGCCGCGTCGCCGCCGCCGTGCGGTTCGGGCAGATCGGGTACGAGCGCGGTATAGGCGACGGACACGACGCGCATCCTCGGGTCGCGGTCGGGGTCGCTGTAGGTCCTGAGCTGTTCCAGGTGGAGGGCCGAGACGGTGTCCTCGCTCAGCCCGGTCTCCTCGGCCAGCTCCCGGCGGGCCGCGCTCCCGGCGGACTCGCGGGGCAGGACGAAGCCGCCGGGCAGCGCCCAACGGCCCTTGTACGGGTCCGCGCCCCGCTCGACGAGCAGGACGTGCAGGCGGGTCTCGCGGACCGTGAAGACGGCCAGGTCGACGGTGACCGCGAACGGTTCGAAGGCGTGCGGGTCGTAGCCCTCGGGGGCGGCGCCGCTCATCGCCGCTCCGGGAGGGGCGGGGTGAAGTCCCAGCCCTTGGCGAGCAGGGCGTCGACCGCCTCGACGGCCGTGGCAAGGCGCTCCTGGCGGCTTCCGGTGAGTTCGATGAAGTTCCTTCCGGTACGGGTGAGTTCGGCGCGGTAGCGGTCGGTCATCCAGGGCCGCAGCTCCTCGCCGTCGCGCAGCCCGTCGTCCTCGAAGGCGACGCCCTCGTGGTCGGTGAGCAGCCACAGGTGACGGGTGATCCGGTCGGCCGCGCGCTCGACGAGCGGGTTGCGGCCGCCGACGTACCGCTCGTGCCGGACCGTGGTGGCGAAGGAGTCGGTGTCGCAGACGAGCACCGGGGATCCGGTGCGGGCGGCCGCCTCCTCCCTGGCGTTCTGGACCTCGGCCATCAGCGGGAAGTCGTCGGTGGTGAGGACGACGTCCTCCCACTGGGCCCGCGGCCAATGGGCGCGCAGCGCGGCCAGCTTCTGTTCGCCGAACTCGCGCCCGTACTCGGCGACGCACCCGGTGAGCGCCCAGACGCCGCCGCGCCGGCGGTAGTGGGCGGCGAGGGCGCGGGCCAGGGTGGTGGTGCCGGTGGAGTCGGCGCCCAGGACGACGATCCGGCGGGTGAGCGCGGCCCGCACCGGCGGTTCGAGGAAGTCCCAGCAGCCCGCGGGGTCCTCGCGCACGGCGGTACCGCAGACCGGGAAGACCGTGCGGCCGGGGTCGACGCGGACGGGCTCGGCCCCCAGGCGGCGGGCGAGTGCGTCCCCGTACGGCTCCGAGGTGAAGACGGCGTCCACGGGCTCGGGCACGGCGGTGGTGAGTGCCGCCAGCCGGGCGTCCCGGATCGCGGGGTCGTGGAGTTCCGTCCGGGTGTCGTCGACGGCGCCCACCACCGTCACGTCCGGGTGCACCTCGCGCATCCAGGCGACCCGGTCGGCGAGCGGGACGGATTCCGCCGAGGCGGCGCGGACCAGTACGGTCAGCCGCTCGCAGCGGTCCTGGGCGGTCCGGACGAGGTGGTGGTGGCCGGCGTGCGGCGGATAGAACCGGCCGAGGACCAGTCCGTGCGCGAAACGGTTCACCTGACCCCCGTACCTTAATGGTCATTCTGACTATAAAGGTCGAACGCGGGTAGCAAAAGGCCCGCGGCCGGTTCTGTCCGAAAATCGGAGTACAGGAACCGGTCGCGGGCCGTGAGCCGCGGGTGCGGGCGGTCTACAGACCGACCTCGCGCATCAGCATGCCCACCTCGGTGTTGGTGAGCCGGCGCAGCCAGCCCGACTTCTGGTCGCCCAGCGGGATCGGTCCGAACCCGGTCCGCACCAGCCGCTCGACCGGGAAGCCGGCCTCGGCCAGCATCCGGCGGACGATGTGCTTGCGGCCCTCGTGGAGGGTCACCTCGACCAGGTAGTTCTTGCCGGTGTTCTCGACGACGCGGAAGTGGTCGGCGCGGGCGTACCCGTCCTCCAGCTGGATGCCGTCCTTGAGCCGCTTGCCCAGGTCACGCGGGAGCGGTCCCTGGATGGCGGCCAGGTAGGTCTTCTTCACGCCGTACCGGGGGTGGGTGAGACGGTGGGCCAGCTCACCGTGGTTGGTGAGCATGATGATGCCCTCGGTCTCGGTGTCGAGCCGGCCGACGTGGAAGAGACGCGTCTCACGGTTGGTGACGTAGTCGCCGAGGCACTGGCGGCCGTCCGGGTCCTCCATGGAGGAGACGACGCCGGCCGGCTTGTTCAGCGCGAAGAACAGGTACGACTGGGTGGCCACGGTCAGGCCGTCGACCTTGATCTCGTCCCTGTTCACGTCGACGCGCATGCCCTGCTCGACGACGATCTCGCCGTTCACCTCGACGCGGGACTGGTCGATCAGCTCCTCGCACGAGCGGCGCGAGCCCATTCCCGCACGGGCCAGCACCTTCTGCAGGCGCTCGCCCTCCTCCTCGGCACCCGGGTTGGTCCTGGGCGTCTTGATCTCGGGCTTGTCCGCGTACCTGTCGCGGTTGCGCTGCTCGATCTTGGCGTCGAGCTCGCGCGGGCGGGCGGGGGCGCCGTACGGGGCACGCCGGCCGCCGCTCTTGGAGCCGCTCGTCGCCGCCTTCGGGCCGCCCTTGGCGCCGCCGCGGGCCGCCGCGCCGCGGCCCTTGCGGGTGCCGCCGTCGCCGCCCGGCTTGTCGTTGCCGACGTCGTAGCGGCGCTCCTCGGGCCTGGGACGGCGGGGGCGCTCGTCCTGCTTGTCGTCGCGACCGGATCCGGAGACCCGGGGGTTCGGGTTGCCGGTCCTGCCGCCACCGCCACCGCTGCGGGCGCCGCCGCCGCTGTTGCCGCCGCTCCTGCCGGCGCCGCTCCTGCCGCCGCCGCTGCCGCTTCCGCTGTTCCTGCCACTGCTTCGCATCAAAATTCCGTCTTGTCGTCTGCGTGAGTATCCGGGGTGTCCGGTGCGTCCGGATCGAACGACGGCACACCCTCTAGCGTCTCAGCCTCGATCGCGTCCGCCTCGGGGAGGAAGGGCGCGAGCTCCGGGAGCTCGTCCAGGCCACGCAGGCCCATTCGCTCCAGAAAGTAGTTCGTCGTCCTGTACAGGATCGCACCTGTTTCGGGTTCCGCGCCCGCCTCCTCCACCAGCCCCCTCTGCAACAGGGTCCGCATGACCCCATCACAGTTCACGCCGCGCACCGCGGAGACCCGGGAACGGCTCACCGGCTGCCGGTAGGCGACCACCGCGAGGGTCTCCAGCGCCGCCTGGGTGAGACGGGCGTGCTGGCCGTCCAGGACGAAGCCCTCGACCGCCGCCGCGTACTCCGGGCGGGTGTAGAACCGCCAGCCGCCCGCGACCAGCCTGAGGTCGAAGCCGCGGCGCTGCACGGTGTACTCGTCGGCCAGCTCGCGCAACGCGTCGGCGACGGCCCGCCTGGGCCGCTCCAGCACCTTGGCCAGGTGCTCCTCGGTGGCGGGCTCGTCCACGACCATGAGGACGGCCTCCAGGGCGGGCCTGAGATCGAGGTCCGCGACGGCGGACCCGGTGACGTCCTGCTCGCTCATGCCTTCACACCCTGCTGCTCGTCCCGCACGTGCGGTGCCTCCTGGTCGAACTCGTCCGTCACGAGGGGCTCGGCCCCCGGCTCCCCGGCCCAGCGCACCATGAGCTCCCCCAGTGCCTCGTCCTGGTCCAGGACGACGGCCTTCTCCCGGTAGAGCTCCAGCAGCGCGAGGAACCGGGCGACGACGGTGAGGGTGTCCGGGGCGTCCTCGGTCAGCTGCTGAAAACTGATCTCGCCCGCCTCCCGCAGCCGCGTCATCACGATCCCGGCCTGCTCGCGCACGCTGACCAGCGGGGCGTGGATGTGGTCGACGTAGACCTGCGGGCGGGCTCTGGGCTGCATCGCCTTCACGGCCAGCCGGGCGAAGCCCTCGGGCCCGATGCTGATCACGACGTCGGGCAGCAGCTCCGCGTGGTGCGGTTCCAGTCCGACGGTACGGGGGAAGCGGCGGCCCTCCGACGCGAGGCGGGCGCTGAAGATCTCGGCGACGCGCTTGTACGCGCGGTACTGCAACAGCCGCGCGAAGAGCAGGTCCCTGGCTTCGAGCAGCGCCAGGTCCCCCTCGTCCTCCACCTCGGCGGTGGGCAGCAGCCGGGCGGCCTTGAGGTCCAGGAGGGTCGCCGCGACGACGAGGAACTCGGTGGTCTGGTCCAGGTCCCAGTCCGGCCCCATGGCCCGGATGTGGACCATGAACTCGTCGGTGACCTTGGACAGGGCGACCTCGGTCACATCCAGCTTGTGCTTGGAGATGAGCTGGAGCAGCAGATCGAACGGCCCCTCGAAGTTCGCCAGCCGAACGGTGAAACGACCGTCGTCGGCCGCGGGGACGGGGACGGCGGCCGCGGGGGCGGTGATCCCGGTCGCGGGGGCCGGGGTGTCCGGGGACTCCGGAGCATCGTCCGGTGCTTCCGGTGCTTCCGGTGCTTCCGGGAGCGTTTCACCGGCTTCGGCGGGGAGGGGCGGGGCGGCGGACTCCGCCTCCGCACCGTCGTCGTTCCCCGCCCGTCCGGGCACGGGCCCGCCCCCCGGCCCGCGGCCCAGCGGGCGGCGGGTGGTGCGGGCGGGCTCGTCGGGTGGGGGCATGAGGATCCAGGGTGCGGCGGGACACGGGCGACGGACGGCGGCCCGCCCTCCGGGGCAGGCTACCGGCGCCGCGCCCGTCAGCGGCCGCGCAGCCGCCGTACGAGGATGCTCGCGTCGCCCCGCGACTCCAGGTCGGCGAGGACGACGGCGACCGCCTCACGGACGATCCGCCCGCGGTCGATGGCCAGCCCGTGTTCGCCGCGCAGCACCAGCCGCGCGTGTTCGAGATCCATCAGCTCCTCGGCGGAGACGTAGACCGTGATCTTCTCGTCGTGGCGCTCCCGGCCGCTGGGCCGCCGGTTCGCACCGCGCCCGCCACCGCGTCTGCGCTGCTGCTGGACGACGGGTGCGGGAACCGGCTCCTGCGAGGACGGCGGCTGCGGACGGCGTCCGGCCTGCGCGGCCACCGCCATCCGGTCGTTCTCCCCGCCGCGGCTGCGCGAATCGCCCGCGTCGGCCCTGGCCGCGGAGTGTTCCTCCTGTGTGGCGGGAGCCGTCGCCCCGGAGCCCGGCCCCGGGGCGTCGGCCCCGGAATCGCTCTCGCCGGCCGTCGGTGCGGGCACCCGGGACTCGCCGTTCGCCTTGCGCCGCCGTTCCGCGGGGGACGAGGACTGCAGCCCCATCCCCCCGGTGGTACGGAACAGTTCGTCGGCCCCCGGCAGACTCACTCGGCGTGACACCGGGCGAGCACCTCCCTGGCGAGCTGGCGATAGGCGGCGGCACCGACCGAGTTGGACGCGTACGTGGTGATGGGCTCGCCGGCGACCGTGGTCTCCGGGAAGCGCACCGTGCGCCCGATGACGGTGTGGTAGACGTGATCGTCGAAGGCCTCGACGACACGCGCGAGGACCTCGCGGCTGTGCACCGTACGGGAGTCGTACATGGTGGCGAGGATGCCGTCCAGCTCCAGTTCCGGGTTGAGCCGTTCCTGGACCTTCTCGATGGTCTCGGTGAGCAGCGCCACGCCTCGCAGGGCGAAGAACTCGCACTCGAGCGGCACTATCACCTTGTGCGCGGCCGTCAGGGCGTTCACGGTGAGCAGGCCCAGCGAGGGCTGGCAGTCGATCACGATGTAGTCGTAGTCGGCCATCAGCGGCTTCAGGGCACGCTGCAGGGTGGATTCCCGGGCGACCTCGCTGACCAGCTGGACCTCGGCCGCCGACAGGTCGATGTTGCTCGGCAGCAGGTCCATGTTGGGCACGGCGGTCTTCAGGAGGACCTCGTCGGCCGCCATGCCCCGCTCCATGAGCAGGTTGTAGACGGTGAGGTCGAGTTCCATCGGGTTCACGCCGAGACCGACCGACAGGGCTCCCTGCGGGTCGAAGTCGACGAGCAGGACCCGCCGTCCGTACTCCGCGAGCGCGGCACCCAGATTGATGGTCGACGTGGTCTTGCCGACGCCGCCCTTCTGGTTGCACATCGCGATGATCTTCGCGGGGCCGTGATCGGTCAGCGGGCCCGGGATCGGGAAGTAGGGCAGGGGCCGGCCGGTCGGGCCGACTCGCTCGCGGCGCTGCCGGGCGGCGTCGGGCGCGAGCGTGGCCGCGTACTCCGGATCGGGCTCGTACTCGGCGTCGGGGTCGTAGAAGCGCCCCTGGGGCGCCTCGTCGAAGTCGGCGAAGTGGGCGGTGTCCCGGCCACTCTCGTTGCCGGCCATGGCGTTCACGTGTAGGCCGTCCATCATCTGGGGGGCTGTCGTCATGTGCTGGTGGGTGGCGAAGGTGCGGACAGCGACGGAGCCGACAGCCTCCAGCCCGTTCGGGCTCTGGCCCCGTGCAGGCATCCCTGGATGAACACCCCCGGGAGTAAATGTCGACTCATTCACAAGTCGTCTTACCTCCTTGGACGTGACCAGGAAACTTATCGATAGGTCAGCGTGGCACCATGCCGACGATTGGCGACTCTATGGCGTGTCACCGGTCCGCAGCAACACAATCCGCCGGACCCGGCCCGATGTGTCGGCAATCGAACACCCCTCTGTCAAGGGTGCGCAGCCCCCCGGGCGCGCTTTTCACGGGTGCACGAATCGGTTAAAGGGTTACGTTCGAGACGAGTTGCGCGGGGCCCGCGGGAGCGCGGACACGCGTCCGGCCGGACCTTGCTCGGCAAGGTCCGGCCGGACGCACGAGGTTGACGGGACACGGAAAGGAACCCCTCCCACGCCCGCCGGGAGGTGGGGGACCGTCAGCCGAGAAGCGTGCTCAGTTCGACGTGGTCGAGGCCGTGCGCCTCCGCCACCTCGCGGTAAACGACCTGTCCGTCATGGGTGTTGAGGCCCTTGGCCAGTGCGGCGTCACGGCGCAGCGCCTCGGCCCAGCCCCGGTTCGCGAGCTCCACGATGTAGGGCAGCGTCGCGTTGGTGAGGGCGTACGTGGAGGTGTTCGGCACCGCGCCCGGCATGTTGGCGACGCAGTAGAAGACCGAGTCGTGAACCATGAAGATCGGCTCGGCGTGCGTCGTCGGGTGGGAGTCCTCGAAGCAACCACCCTGATCAATTGCAATGTCGACAAGTACACTTCCGGGCTTCATCTTGGCGACGAGCTCGTTGGTGACCAGCTTCGGGGCCTTCGCGCCGGGGATCAGCACGGCGCCGACGACCAGGTCCGCCTCGACGACGGCCTTCTCCAGCTCGAAGGCGTTGGAGACGACGGTCTGCACCTTGGTGCCGAAGATCCGGTCGGCCTCGCGGAGCTTGTTGATGTCCTTGTCGAGCAGCGTGACGTGGAAGCCGAGACCGACGGCGATCTGTGTGGCGTTCCAGCCGGAGACACCGCCGCCGATGACGACGGCCCGCCCGGCGGCCGTGCCCGGGACGCCGCCGGGCAGCACACCGCGGCCGCCGACCGAACGCATCAGGTGGTACGCGCCGACCTGCGGGGCCAGCCGGCCCGCGACCTCGGACATCGGGGCGAGCAGCGGCAGCGCGCGGTTCGCGGTCTCGACGGTCTCGTAGGCGATGGCGGTGGTGCCGGACTCCAGCAGCGCGTCCGTGCAGGCGCGGGAGGCGGCGAGGTGCAGGTACGTGAAGAGGGTCTGGCCCTTGCGGAGGCGGTGGTACTCCTCCGCGACCGGCTCCTTGACCTTCAGCAGCAGGTCGGCGGTGGCCCAGACCTCGTCGGCGGTGGGCAGGATCCGCGCCCCGGCGGCGACGTACTCCTCGTCCGTGATGGAGGAGCCGGCCCCGGCGCTCTCCTCGACGACGACCTGGTGGCCGTGACGGACGAGCTCGTGCACACCGGCAGGCGTGATCGCCACGCGGAACTCGTTGTTCTTGACTTCGCGGGGGATGCCGACCTTCACGTCGATCACGGTCCTTGGCTCAGAGGGTCACCGGGCACAGCAGTACATACCCGCATATACGCAGCGTAAATGGAGACACCGCGAACACCCGCGGCAAAGCCAGTCTAATGAAGGGCTTCCCGCTGTCTAGCCTTACAAAGCATTAATTTTCCGTCGACCGACTACGGATTTCGTAGGCTGCGCTCTCCTCACCCAGCAATCTGTCGGCCGTACTCCGATGCAGCCCCGCGGCGGCGGGGTCACCGAGCCGGTCCAGCGTGTCGGCCAGCCGCAGCTCAAGGGCGGCCTGCAGCCGTACGTCCTTGGCCTGGCGCGCCCACTCCACGGCCTGCCGGCAGGTGTGCAGCGACTCCTGGGGACGGCCCGCGTACTCCTGGACCCGGGCGACCTCGCTGAGCGCCCGTGCCTGGGCGGGCAGATCGCCGAGCCTGCGGTAGCCGGCCGCCGCGGCCCGCCAGTTCCGCAGCGCCTCGCCGTACCGCCCGGAGTAGGTGTGGACGGTGCCCAGCCGCCCGTACAGCCGTGCCTCGTCGGCCTTCTCGCCCTGGGTGAGCCGCTGGGCGAGCGCCCGGCCGTACCAGTCGGAGGCCCGGTGGAAGTCCCCGAGCTCCGCGTAGGCGCCGCCCACGGATTCCATCGCGCGTCCGGTGGCGTACGGGTCCTTCGCGGCCCGTCCGGCATCGAGCGCGGCCCGGTAGCGGGCGAGCGCCTCCCGGGTCCGGCCGGTCCCGGCGTCCAGATCGGCGAGGTTGAGCAGGGCCGCCGCCCGTTCGCGCGGCAGCTCGCGCCGTTCGGCGACCGCGAGCACCAGACCGTGCAGTCCGTACAGCTCGGGTGCGGCCGCCTCCGTGCCTTCGTGCACCGCCAGCGCCCGCACCAGTGCGGCCACCAACCGCCGGGCCAGCGTGTCGAGTTCACCGTCCTGTACGGCGATCCTGGCGGAGGCGAGCAGTGCGGGGCGGCGGATCCGCAGCCATGCGGCGGCGGCCTCGGGGCCGGGGAAGCGCAGCGAGCGCGGCAGCCCGGCGAGTCTGCGCCGGGCCGGGGAGCCCTCGGGCTCGGTGACCGCCCGGCAGGACTGGAGCCGGCGCACCGTCCGCTCCAGCATCCTCGCCTGCGCGAGCTGGATCTCGGCCGGCCGGTCCCGGTCCTCCAGGAGCGCCCGCAGCAGCGGGGCCAGGCAGCCGGGCACCTCGTACTGGGGCTGGCCTGCCCCGTCGCCGCGCAGCACGCCGAGCCGCACGAAGTCGTCGAGCGTGGTCTGCGCGGCCGAGACGGAGCAGCCGGCCAGGGCGGACGCGGTGTGGGCGTCGGCGAGTCCGGCGGGGGCGAGGGAGAGCAGCCGCAGTATCCGGGCGGCGGTCGGCGGCAGTGAGTCGTGGATCAGCCGGAAGGCACGGGCCAGCGGGCGGGCGCCGGTGGGCTGCCCGGTGTCGTCCGGCAGTTCCCGCAGCTGCTTGGTGACGTCGGCCACCGAGGCGGTCGGGTGCGCGGCCAGCCAGCCCCCGACCATGACGAGTGCGGCGGGCTGTCCCCCGCACTCCTCGGCCAGGGTCTCGGCGGTCCGCGGATCGACGGTGATGCGGACCTGTCCGATGGTGCGGGCGAGCAGCCGGACGGCAGGGCCCGCCTCCAGTCCGCCGATGGTGCAGGGCCGGACGCCGGGGATTCCGGTCAGCGGGCCCTGCGCGGTCGCGACGACCAGGCAGTCCGGGTTGTCCGGAAGCAGCGGGTCGACCTGTCCGGCGTCCGGTGCGTCGTCGATCAGCAGCAGGGCCCGGCGGACGGCGAGGGCCTCGCGGACCATCCCGGACAGTTCGTCCTCGTCCGCGCCGGGCGGTCCCACCACGTCCAGCTGGCCCAGCAGGTCCCGGGCGGCGCGTTCGGTGGGGACCGGGGCGCCGCCCGGTTCGGTGAGGCGGACGCGGAGCAGGCCGTCGGGGTAGTCGCCGGTGGCGAGCAGCCGCCGGGTGAGTTCACCGGCCAGCGCGGTGCGGCCGGAACCGGGGCGTCCGGCGATCAGCAGGACCCGGGCCCGGCCGCTCTTGCGCCCGGCCATGGTGTCCAGTCCGGCCCGTTCGATATCGGCCCGGAGTTCCTTCAACTCGCGCTCGCGCCCGAAGAACTGAGTTGGTTCGGCGGCTTCCGGCTCCTCGGTCCCCGGCGCCTCGGCCGGGCCGCTGGTGTCCACCGCCTGATCCGTCACGGGCCACGCTCCACTTCGCTGCACGCGTCGCCCGCCGGGACTCCGGTCAGGGCATTCCGAGCGTAGTTCAGGCGAGTGGGCGAATCCGGTGGAGCGCGGCGGACAGGTCCCCCGATCGGATCAGCATCTTTTCCGATCGGAGGTGATCCGGGAGGGTCCGCGAGGGTCCGGGAGGGGCCGTAAGCGGCAGCGCGGCGGCTGCCCCGGATTCCGGACGGCCCGTCAGACCCCCGTCAGACCCCCGGTCAGGCCTCGAACGGCCGGGCGGGCCAGGGCGCCTCCGCGGGCCGCAGCGATTCGACCCCGTCGCCCGCGAGCACCGCGGCGAGCGACAGCACGCCCACCACCAGGCAGTTGTTGTGCAGGTCCCCGGCGAGCACACCCCGTACGAGGTCCTGGAGCGGCACCCGGGCCAGCTCCATGTCGGCCTCCTCCTCGGAGACCTCGAACCGTTCGCCGTCCGCCTCGGAGATGTTCCGGGCGAGGAAGATCCGTACGGCTTCGTCGCAGCCGCCCGGCGTGGTGTAGACGTCGGTCAGCACCCGCCAGTCCTCGGCCTTGACGTACGCCTCCTCGTAGAGCTCGCGCTGCGCGGCGTGCAGCGGGTTCTCGCCGGGGATGTCGAGCAGTCCGGCCGGGATCTCCCACAGCTTGTGGCGCACCGGGTGGCGGTACTGGCGCAGCACCAGGACGCGGTCCTCGGCGTCGAGTGCGAGCACGGCGACCGAGCCAGGGTGGACCTGGTAGTCGCGGCGCACGACCGTACCGTCCGGCATGGCGACGTCATCGGTGCGAACGCTGGTCTTGTTGCCCCGGAAAGGAGTCTCGGTCGCGGTGACCGGCCACTCCTCGGGCGTGTCCTGGAAACGCATCTACGTCCTCCCACAAAAAACAGTGACCGGGGTACCCGTCCTCGAAGGACGCGTACCCCGGTCAACCGTAACGCCTGCGGGGGCGCCGTTACTTGCCCGGCGTTCCTTCGGCCCCGGCACCCGTCCTGCGCGCGACGGCCGCCTTCACCAGACCCGCGAACAGCGGGTGCGGGCGGGTCGGGCGGGAGCGCAGCTCCGGGTGCGCCTGGGTGGCGACCAGGTAGGGGTGGACCTCGCGCGGGTACTCGACGTACTCGACGAGCTTGTTGTCCGGGGAGGTGCCGGAGAAGACCAGCCCGGCCTTCTTCTCCAGCTCGGCGCGGTAGGTGTTGTTGACCTCGTAGCGGTGGCGGTGGCGCTCCTCCACGTACGGCTGGCCGTCGTACGCCTCACGGACCAGCGAGCCCTCCGCGAGCTTCGCCGGGTAGAGGCCGAGCCGCATGGTGCCGCCCAGGTCGCCCGCGCCCTCGACGTACGCGAGCTGCTCCTCCATCGTCGAGATGACGGGGTGGGCGGTGGCGGCGTCGAACTCGGTGGAGTTGGCGTCGGGGATCTCGGCGAGGTTGCGCGCCGCCTCGATCACGATGCACTGGAGACCGAGGCAGAGGCCGAGCAGCGGCACCTTGTTCTCACGGGCGTACTGGATGGCGCCGACCTTGCCGATCACACCGCGCTCGCCGAAGCCGCCCGGGATGCAGACGGCGTCGACGTCACCGAGCTGCTTCCTGGCGCCCGCCAGGGTCTTGCAGTCGTCGGAGGCGACCCACTTGACCTTGACGCGGGCCTTGTTCGCGAAGCCGCCGGCCCGGATGGCCTCGGTGACCGAGAGGTAGGCGTCGGGCAGGTCGATGTACTTGCCGACCAGCGCGACGGTGACCTCGTGGTCGGGGTTGTGGACGCGGTCCAGCAGATCGCCCCAGGTGGTCCAGTCGACGTCCCGGAACGGCAGGTCGAGCTTGCGCACGACGTAGGCGTCCAGTCCCTCGGAGTGCAGCACCTTGGGGATGTCGTAGATCGACTTGGCGTCCGGGCAGGCCACCACGGCGGCCTCGTCGACGTCGCACATCAGCGAGATCTTGCGCTTGATCGCGGTCGGCACCTCGCGGTCGGCGCGCAGCACGATCGCGTCCGGCTGAATACCGATGTTGCGCAGCGCCGCCACCGAGTGCTGGGTCGGCTTGGTCTTGAGCTCACCGGACGGGCCGATGTAGGGCAGCAGCGAGATGTGCACGACGAAGACGTTGTCCCGGCCCACCTCGTGGCGGACCTGACGGACGGTCTCCAGGAACGGCAGCGACTCGATGTCGCCGACCGTGCCGCCGACCTCGGTGATGACGACATCGACGTCGTCGGTCGCCATGCGGCGGATGCGGTGCTTGATCTCGTTGGTGATGTGCGGGATGACCTGCACGGTGTCGCCCAGGTACTCGCCGCGCCGCTCCTTGGCGATGACCTGCGAGTACACCTGGCCGGTGGTGACGTTGGCGGAACCGTCGAGGTCCACGTCGAGGAAGCGCTCGTAGTGGCCGATGTCCAGGTCCGTCTCGGCGCCGTCGTTGGTGACGAACACCTCGCCGTGCTGGAAGGGGTTCATCGTGCCCGGGTCGACGTTCAGATAGGGGTCGAGCTTCTGCATGGTGACCCGAAGGCCGCGCGCCTTGAGCAGGGCGCCGAGGCTGGAGGCAGTCAGACCCTTGCCGAGGGAAGAGGCGACACCCCCGGTGACGAAGATGTGCTTGGTCGTCGTGGATGTGGGCTGCATAGCCAAAGGGGGCTCCCGTGGTCGCGATCGTGAGGTGCGTTCCGGCGTTGCCGTCCGGAGATTTCCGGAGGCGCCGTCGCTGCGGTTCGGGGGCCTCGTCTGCTGTCGCCAGACGACCACCGGTCCACGGGCTACCAGGGTATCAGCGACGAAGGGAGCCTGCTTCCGGCCACTCCCGGCACAGTCGCCACACACGATCACCGCATGTCTTTCACGCCACACCCGTTCGGCTCATCTCTCTTCCCAAGACCGTCGCGCGGATCACCCAGGTGCGTCGTATCCTGCTCGCACACTCGCCCAGGGCGAGGTATGAGCTTGCACATTCCCCCACTTCAACCCCTAGCAACGACCTCTTGACCCGCAGTAAGCGCCCTACGGGGCGACATGGCCGTTCGACTGGAGATGCACGTGGCCGGGCGCATCGAGGATTACGCACTCATCGGAGACATGCAGACCGCAGCCCTGGTCTGCCGGGACGGTACAGCTGACTGGCTGTGCCTGCCCCGCTTCGATTCACACGCCGTGTTCGCGGGACTTCTGGGTACCGAGGAACATGGCTTCTGGCGCCTGGGGCCGGCTCGCGCCGAGGGCGCGGAACCGCCCTCCGCGGACCGCCGCCGGTACCGCGGTGACTCACTGATCCTTGAATCGGAGTGGGACACACCGCGCGGCACGGTCAGGGTGACCGATTTCATGCCGCCGCGTGACGGCGCACCGCAGCTGATCCGGATCGTGGAGGGGGTCAGCGGCCGGGTGCCGATGCGCTCGGAGCTACGTATGCGGTTCAGCTACGGGCGGGTCACACCGTGGGTGCACAAGGTGGACGGCCGCACGGTCGCCGTCGCGGGCCCCGACTCGGTCTGGCTGGACACCGCGGCCGAGACCTTCGGCGAGAACCTGACGACGTACTCGGACTTCACCGTCGCCCCCGGTGACCGGATCGCGTTCACCATCAGCTGGCAGCCCTCGCACCGCGAACCGCCCGCGCTCCCGGACCCGGAGGGTTCACTGGAGGCGACCGCGGACTTCTGGCGCGAGTGGGTCGCCCAGTGCACGTACCACGGGCCCTACCGGGAGGCGGTGGTCCGCTCGCTGATCACCCTGAAGGCCCTGACGTACGCGCCGACCGGGGGCATCGTCGCCGCGCCCACCACGTCCCTGCCCGAGGACATCGGCGGCTCCCGCAACTGGGATTACCGCTACACCTGGCTGCGTGACGCCGCGATCACGCTCTCCTCGCTGCTGCGCACCGGCTACCGCGAGGAGGCCCGTGCCTGGCGCGAGTGGCTGCTGCGGGCGGTCGCGGGCGACCCGGAGAACCTGCAGATCATGTACGGGATCGCCGGGGAGCGGGAGCTGGGCGAGGCCGAGCTGGAGTGGCTGCCGGGTTACGAGGGCTCCGGACCGGTCCGGGTCGGCAACGGCGCCGCGGGCCAGCTCCAGCTGGATGTGTACGGCGAGGTCACCGAGGCCCTGCACCTCGCGCACATGACGGGGCTGACCCGTAACGACTACGCCACCGGCCTCCAGCTCAAGCTGATCGAGTACCTGGAGAAGCACTGGGAGGAACCGGACGAGGGCATCTGGGAGGTGCGCGGGCCGCGCCGGCACTTCGTGCACTCCAAGGTGATGGCCTGGGTGGCCGTCGACCGGACGATCAAGCTGATCGAGGCCGGGGACGCGGAAGGGCCACTGGAGAAGTGGCGCGACCTGCGCGACGACATCCACCGTGACGTCTGCGAACGCGGGTACGACAAGGAGCGCAACACCTTCACCCAGTCCTACGGGTCGAAGGAGCTGGACGCCTCCCTGCTGCTGATCCCCCAGATGGGCTTCCTGCCGCCCGACGACAAGCGGGTCATCGGCACGATCGAGGCGATCCAGCGGGAGCTGTCCACCGAGGACGGCTTCGTGCTCCGCTACCCCACCACCGGCGAGAACGCCGGTGTGGACGGGCTGGAGGGCGACGAGGGCGCGTTCCTGGCGTGCTCGTTCTGGCTGGCGGACGACCTGGCGATGATCGGCCGGGTCGACGAGGCCCGCCAGCTCTTCGAACGGCTGCTGTCCCTGCGCAACGACCTGGGCCTGCTGGCCGAGGAGTGGGACTCGCGGCTCCAGCGCCAGGTGGGGAACTTCCCGCAGGCGTTCAGCCATGTGCCGCTGATCGACACGGCACTGCGGCTGACGGCGAGCGGGGCGTACGTGGGGTGACGGCGTCGCCGCGGTGTGCCGGAGGGCGCACCGCGGCGGGTCCGGGGTGCCGGAGGGGATCACACCCTGTCGGGCGCTCTTACTGTCCCGTCACCACGGGGCGCAGCCCGGAGGGCAGCCCCCACTCGCTCCAGGAGCCGTCGTACACCGCCGTCTCGCGGTATCCGGCCAGCTCCGCCCCCAGCGCCAGGACGCAGGCGGTGACGCCGGAACCGCAGCTGAAGTACAGGCGCTTCCGGTCGCCCGCCAGGGCGGCGAACGCGGCCCGCAGTTCGGCCGCCGACCGCATCCGGCCCTCGCGCTGGATCTCGCCGAACGGCAGACCGACCGCCCCCGGCATATGGCCGCCGCGCAGCCCCGCCCGCGGTTCGGGTGCCGTACCGAGAAACCGTTCCCTGGACCTGGCGTCGAACACGGCGGCCGCCGGGTCTGCCAGCGCCCGCGCCACCTCGTGGGCGCCGACCACCAGCCCCGCACGCGGCGCGGCCGTGAAGTCACCGCGCTCCGCGGCGGCCGCGGGCGCACCGCTCTCCAGCGGCAGCCCCGCGCCCGCCCAGCCGGGCAGACCGCCGTCGAGCACGGCCACCCGGTCGAAGCCCGTCGCCCGGAGCATCCACCAGGCGCGGGGGCTGGAGTAGACCCCCGCCCCGTCGTAGACGACGACGGTGTCACCGGTGCGCAGGCCCAGGGAGCGCAGCTCCTCGGTGAACCGGGCGGGCTCCGGCATCGCGTGGGGCAGCGGGACCGCGTGGTCGCTGAGCGCACCATCGATGTCGAAGGGCCGCGCGCCCGGAATCCGCCGCCCGGCGCCCCGGTGCGCGCCGACCGAGGCGTCGAGCACCAGCAGACCGGGCGCGCCCAGCCGCTCGGCGAGCCAGTCGGTGCCGACCAGCGGGCCCGGAAGCCGTACGTCCTCGTGCATTGTTCCCCCACTCCCCCCGGGCGGGCCGGAGCGCCCGCACCCCACAGAATTTTCAAGATCGCAGCGGCCCCGGCCGCTGTCAACAGCGGTCCGTCGGGCCGGCGCGGCGGCCGCGGGCCGCGCCGCCCCGGCGCCGCCGACGGCGCCCCGGGCCGGTACCTTCCTGATCAGGGCGTCCGCCCGATACGACCCGACCGAAGCGCGAGGCCAGAGCCAGTGGAGACCCAAGGCGGCATCACCGTTCAGCGGGCCCTCGAACTGCCGGGGCTGCGCAGCGGACTCCCCGAGGTGGTGTCCGGCGCCGACCGGCTCAGCCGGACGGTGCGCTGGGTGCACGCGGGCGAGGTCCCCAACATCGCCTCGCTGCTCAAGGGCGGCGAGCTGCTCCTCACCACCGGTATGGGGCTCGGCAGCCGCCCCGCAGAGCAGCGCGCGTTCGTCCGCCGGCTCGCCGACCGCGGCATCGCCGCCCTGGTGGTGGAGCTCGGTCCGCGTTTCAGCAGGCTGCCCGCCTCGATAGTGGACGCCGCCCGCGCCGCCGGGCTGCCGCTGGTCCAGCTGCACCGCGAGGTGCCGTTCGTGACGGTGACCGAGGAGGTCCACACCGAGATCGTCAACGGTCACTACGCGCTCCTCCAGCAGGCCGAGGAGGTCCACCGGCGCTGCACCCAGGCGCTGCTCGGCGGTGGCGGGGTGCCGCAGGTGCTGGGCATCCTGGCGGACTTCACGGCCAATCCGGTGTTCCTGGAGACGGCCGACGGCCAGTTGCTGTACGCGGCGGGCCCCGAGTCCGGGCCGGTATCCGCCGATCCGCTCCAGGTCTGGGACGGGATGCGCGGCGGCCGGGCGGCCCGTGAGTCGCCGCCCGTCGGCGCGGTGCTGGCGGATGTGCCGGGCGGCGGCCCGGGGACCGGTTCGGTACGGGCCCGGCTGGTCCTGCTGGCCGTGGACGGTCCGCTGGTGACCGTGCACCGGATGGCGGCGGAGCGCGCGGCGGGCCTGCTGGCCGTGGTGCTGATGCAGGCCCGCCAGGAGGAGGAACTCGCCGCGCGCGGGCGCGGTGACTTCCTGACGGATCTGGCGGAGGGCCGGATCGCACCCGAGGACGCGCCGGCCCAGGCCCGGGTGCTGGGCTTCAAACCGGGCGAGATGCCGCTGCTGCCCGTGGTGATGCGGCTGGCCCCCGAGCTGTCCCCGTCCGGCAACTGGGCGCTGCTGGCCCGTGCGGTCCTGGAGGAGCTGTCCGCTGTGGGGGTGCCGGTGCTGCTCGGGGTGCGGCCGGTGGAGGGCAGGGTGCCGCTGCTGCTGGCGCTGCGGACCGACACGGAGCGCACGGCGGTGGCCGACCGGGTCGCCGCGGCGCTGCGGGCCGGGGTCGAGCGGGCCGGTCTGGAACGGGCGGGCTCCCACCCCCCGGTCGTCGTGGTCGGGGTGGCGGGCAGCTGGGCGACGGCCGGTGCCGGGCTCCGGCACGCGGCGGAGACGGCCACGGCGGCACAGGGGCTCAGCGACCGGCCCTGGTACGACGCCCGGCGCCTCGATATCGACCTGCTGCTCTGGCGGCTGCGGGACCACCCGGATCTGGCGGCGTTCGTCGAGCGGGCGATCGGCCCGCTGCGCGATCACGACCGCACCTCGCGTCCGCCGCTGCTGCCGACGCTGGAGACCTACCTCGCCCATGCGGGCCGCAAGGCGGAAACGGCGCGCGAGCTGCATCTGAACCGTCAGACGCTGTACAACCGGCTCGCCCGTATCGGTGAACTTCTCGGCACCGATCTGGACGACCCGCAGGCGGTGCTGGCCCTGAGCCTGGCGCTGCGCGCCCGCCGCCACGCGTCGTAGCGGCCGCCCGCACCCGGCTCAGCGGTTCCGGGCCACCGCCAACGGCTGCACCAACTCGTCGTACACGCTCAGCACTTGGGCGATCGTGTCGTCCTCGGTCGGCCAGCTCGCCGCCTGCGCGAGACCCGCGGCGGCCAGCCGGTCCCGCTCCGCCGGATCGCCGAGCAGCCGGGCCACGGCTCGGGCGAGCGCCTCCGCGTTCCCGTACGGCACGAGTTCCGCGGCGTCACCCACGAGTTCGGGCACCCCGCCGACCGCGGTGGCGACCAGCGGCACGCCGATCCGCAGCGCGTCCTGGGCCACCAGCGAGCGGGCCTCCCAGCGGCTGGGCAGCACGACCAGATCGGCGGCGGCCAGCAGTTCGGTGGCATCGGTCCGGCCGCCGATCAGCGCGACGGGCAGGTCCTCGGCCTTGATCCGGCGCTGCAGAGCCGCCCGTTCGCGCCCCTCCCCCGCGATGACCAGCAGGGGCACGGTGTCGAGCCGCCGCCAGGCGCGCGCCGCGTCGAGCAGCGCGCCGAACCCGTGCTGCGGCACCAGGCTGCCGACCGCCATGATCAGCGGCCGCTCCACCGCGCCGAGTTC
Source organism: Streptomyces sp. NPDC087428 (assembly GCF_044744085.1). Taxonomy (NCBI): domain Bacteria; kingdom Bacillati; phylum Actinomycetota; class Actinomycetes; order Kitasatosporales; family Streptomycetaceae; genus Streptomyces; species Streptomyces sp. NPDC087428. The sequence continues at coordinate 13,867 of NZ_JBIUXR010000019.1, read as the reverse complement.
GGCCCGTGTCTTGCCGTCGGGCAGCACGGCGGGGATCCGCGGTGGGGTCGTGGCGACGGGCGCGAGCCGGGCGTCGCGCGCCCCACGCCGCCGGGCCCGGTCGACCAGGTCCGACGAGGCGCCGAGCACAACGGCCGCCGCGCGGGCGGCCCTTCGCTCCAGCAGGTGCAGCAGCCGGCGGCGTGCGCCCTCGGCGTGGGACCGGGTGTGCCAGGTGACGACCAGCGGGACGCGGCGTCCGCCGAGCGCCAGAGCGGCCCGTACGGCGGCGTGCGGTCCGTGCGCGTGGACCACGTCGGCGCCGGCGCAGGCAGCGCGCAGCGCGGCGACGGCGGCGGGATCGGTGCGCCTCGGTACCGGCGCGAAGTGCGCCCCCGTCGCGGAGAAATCGTAGGTGCGGTCCAGTCCGGCGGGCGCGCAGACCGTGACCTGCACGCCTCTCGCGACCAGTCCGGCGGCCAGCGAGCCGACATGGGCGCTGCTTCCCGGACTGCCTCCGCCCAGCACTTGGACCGTACGCAGCTGTGACACGTTGAATGGCTCCCGGGGCTGCCGAGTCGGCGGTGTGTACACGGCCAAGGATGCCAGTCCGTACGCACGTTCCGGCACGGCAGGACCGTAACTCCGGTGCGCAACGCAACAAACCGGGCGTGGCGCACCACTCGCACGGGTGAAGATCACGGGGCGCCGCCCCGTGGGACCAGCACCCCCGGAACGCCCCGCCGGGCCCGGACGCCACGGGGCGGACAACCCCGTACCGGCCCTGAGGGCTGTCCCGCGATTCCTGGCGGGGCAGCCCTCAGCCGTCCGCCCGTGCCGTGGCGAGCAGTTCCTCCGCGTGGGCGCGGGCCGTCTCGGAGTCCTCCTGGCCCGCGAGCATCCGGGACAGCTCCCGTACCCGCTCCTCGCCCTCCAGGACGGTGACACCGCTCCTGGTCACCGAGCCGTCCACGGTCTTCTCGACCAGCAGCTGGCGGTCGGCGAACGCGGCGACCTGGGGCAGGTGGGTGACGACCACGACCTGGGCGGACTTCGCGAGCTTCGCCAGCCGCCGCCCGACCTCGACGGCGGCCTTGCCGCCGACGCCCGCGTCGACCTCGTCGAAGAGGTAGGTGGGTACGGGGTCGGAGCCCGCGAAGACCACCTCGACGGCGAGCATCACCCGGGACAGCTCACCGCCCGAGGCGCCCTTGGCGATCGGGCGGGGCTGGGCGCCGGGGTGCGGGGCCAGCAGCAGTTCGACCTCGTCGGCGCCGGACGGCCCGTAGGCCACGCTGCGTCCGCCGATGTCGATGCCGGACGCCTCGTCGGCCGCCTCGGTCTGCCGGATGTCGAAGGAGACCCGGGCGTGCGGCATGGCGAGGGAGGCGAGTTCCGCGGTGACCGCCTCGGCGAAGAGGGCCGCCGCCGCCGTACGGGCGTCGGTCAGCGCCTGTCCGAGTCCGGAGAGTTCGGCGCGCAGCGCGTCCCGTTCCGCGGTCAGTTCGCCGATCCGGTCGTCGTCGCTCTCCAGCTCCGTGAGGCGCGCGGCCCCCGCCTCCGCCCAGGCCAGTACGGCGCTGATGTCCTCGCCGTACTTGCGGGTGAGTCCGGTGAGCGCGGCGCGCCGCTCCTCGACCGCGGCGAGCCGCAGCGGGTCGGAGTCCAGCTGGTCGGCGTAGCCCGCGAGTTCGCCCGCGACGTCGGAGAGCAGGATAGAGATCTCGCCGACCCGGTCCGCCAGCGCGGCGAGCGCCGGGTCGTGGGACCGGACCCCTTCCAGCGCCTGCCCGGCCGCCGCCACGACGGTCGCCCCGTCGACCGCCTCCTGGTCCTCCGGGTTGCCGGCCAGCGCGGTGTGCGCGAGGGCTGCGGCGGAGGCGAGGGCGTCGGCGTGGCCGAGCCGCTGGGCCTCGGCGGCCAGCTCGGTGTCCTCACCGGGCAGCGGTTCGATCGCGGCGACCTCGTTCAGCCCGAAGCGCAGCAGGTCGGCTTCCTGGGCGCGTTCGCGGGCGCGCGTCGTCAGCTCGTCGAGTTCACCGGCGACCTCGCGCAGCCGCCGGTAGGCCGCCGCGTACGTGGTGTGCGGTGTGGCGACACCGTCGCCCGCGTACCGGTCGAGGGCCTGCCGCTGCCGGGCCGGCTTGAGCAGTCCCTGCTGGTCGGTCTGGCCGTGCACGGCGACGAGTTCGTCGGCGAGTTCGGCCAGCACGCCCACCGGGACGGATCTGCCGCCCAGATGTGCGCGCGAGCGCCCCTCCGCCGAAACGGTACGGCTGATCAGCAGCGCGCCGTCCTCGATCTCGGCCCCGGCCTCCTCGGCCCGCAGCGCCGCCGCGTCGCCCTCGGACACCGTGATCCGGCCCTCGACGACCGCGGCCTTCGCGCCGATCCGCACGAGGGCGGGGTCGGCGCGTCCGCCGAGCAGCAGCCCCAGGCTGGTGACGACCATGGTCTTGCCCGCGCCGGTCTCACCGGTCACGGCGGTGAAACCGGGTGACAGCTCCACCACCGCGTCGTCGATGACTCCGAGCGACCGTATCCGCATCTCCTCCAACACGGACATGACCATACGAGGTTTCGTGGCCCCCGCGCACACGGGCTGCGGCCGGGACACCGGATCGGGTGGGTACCAAGGACTCCCCGGGTGCCCCGTCAGGGGTCAGTGCGGGGCGCCCCGCCACCCCGACACCGGCAGGGCGAACTTGGCCACCAGCCGGTCCGTGAAGGACGCCTGGTGCAGCCGGGCCAGCCGTACGGGCACCGCGCCGCGCCGCACCTCGACCCGTGCTCCGGCGGGCAGCTCGACGGTCCTGCGCCCGTCGCACCACAGCACCCCGTGCGGGGTGTGCGGCTGGACCTCGACGGCGAGCACCGACGTGGGCGACGTCACCAGCGGCTTGGCGAACAGCGCGTGGGCGCTGATCGGGACCATCAACAGCGCCTCGACCTCGGGCCAGACGACGGGTCCGCCGGCCGAGAAGGCGTACGCGGTCGAGCCGGTCGGCGTCGCGCACACGATGCCGTCGCAGCCGAACCCGGTCACCGGGCGGCCGTCGATCTCCAGCACGACCTCCAGCATCCGCTCGGGCGACACCTTCTGCACGGCTGCCTCGTTGAGTGCCCAGTCGGTGTGGACGACGGTGCCGTTGCTGTGCACGACGACATCGATCGTCATGCGTTCCTCAACGGTGTACGCCCGGGTGACGACCCGGTCGACGACCTTGTCCAGATCGTCGCGCTCCGCCTCCGCGAGGAAGCCCACCCGGCCCAGGTTGACGCCGAGCATCGGCACCCCGGAGGCGCGCGAGAGCTCCGCGCCGCGCAGCAGTGTCCCGTCCCCGCCGAGCACGATCAGGAGTTCGCAGCCGTTCACCGCCTCGGGGGTGGCATCGGTGACCGTCTCGACGGACGGTGGCAGCGGCAGGTCGGCCGCCTCGGTCGCCAGCACCCGTACGCCCAGGCCGTTGCGGAGCAGGCCCTGGACCACGAGCTCGGCGCTGCGGATCGCGGCCGGCCGGCCGGTGTGTGCCAGAAGAAAGACTGTTCGTGCCGTATTCGTCGTCAACGAGGCCCCTCCGCCACTGCACGGTCGACATCCGCGGGATCCAGCTCCGGTGCTCCGGCCCGCAGCCACAGAAAGTACTCGACATTTCCCGAGGGTCCGGGCAACGGGCTCGCCGTCACGCCCCGGACCCCCAGACCGAGCGCCCAGGCCCGGCGCGCGACCTCGCGCACGGCTTCGGCCCGCAGTTCGGGACTGCGCACCACTCCGCCGCTGCCGAGCCGCTCCTTGCCCACCTCGAACTGCGGCTTGACCATGAGGACCAGGTCCGCGTCGGGGGCGGCGCAGCGCGCCAGCGCGGGCATGACGAGCCCCAGCGGGATGAACGACAGGTCGCCCACCACCAGGTCGACCGCCTCGCCGTCGATCGCCTCCGGCGTCAGCTCCCGTACGTTGGTGCGGTCCTTGACGGTGACGCGGTCATCGGACTGGAGCGACCAGGCGAGCTGCCCGTAGCCGACGTCCACGGCGACGACGTGTGCCGCTCCGGCCCGCAGCAGCACATCGGTGAATCCACCGGTGGACGCCCCGGCGTCCAGCGCGCGCCGTCCCTCCACCTCCAGTCCGAGGGGTACGAAGGCGGCGAGGGCGCCCGCCAGCTTGTGGCCGCCCCGTGAGACGTACTCGGGGTCGCTGTCGTCCTTGGTGACGACGACGGCGGCGCTCGTCTCGACCTGGGTGGCCGGTTTGGTCGCGGTGCTGCCGCCGACGGTCACCCGTCCTGCGGCGATCAGCTGGCTGGCATGCTCGCGTGAGCGGGCGAGCTTTCTGCGTACCAGCTCGGCGTCGAGGCGGCGACGGGCCACTCCTGCCACGTTCGGTTCAGCTCCTGTTGTCGTACGAGTTGTGGTGCGAGTCGTTGTACGAGTTGGTGTCCGGGGGCACCGGTGCGGGTGCCGGGGCGGGTACGGGCCCGGCGTCCAGGCCGGTCAGCGCGTCGCGCAGTCCGCGGTGTACATCTTCGTACACCTCGATGTGGCCGTCCGCCGGGAGGCGGTCGGCGTCGGCGAGACGCTCCAGTCCCGCGTCCACCCCGGCGTTGCCGGTGGGCGTGCGGACGACACCGAGGGGCCCCGGGGCCGCCGGGTCGTGCGCGGCCGCCCCGGGCGGCTCCTGCGGCGCGTCCTGCGGGATCTCCCCGGGCGCGGTTCCGGCGGCCGTCCCCGGCCCCGGCATCGAGTCGCTCATGCGGGAAACGCTACCCCGACGGGCTGCGGTACCGTCGATCACGATGGCGACCATGGCGGAGTGCCGCAGCGCACTCGACAGACTTTCGGACAACCTCGCGGGGGCCGACGGCGACGTGCGCAGCGCGGCGTCCCTCGACCGTTCGCTGAGCTGCCACATCAAGGACCTCGACATCACGTTCACCGGCCGGCTGGCCGGCGGCCGGATCCAGGTCCTGGACACGGTAGAGGGGCCGCCTCCGCGGCGGGCGGAGATACGTCTCGCGATGACCGGGGACGATCTGGTGGCCCTGGTGAACGGCGAGCTGAACTTCGCCAAGGCGTGGGGCTCGGGCCGGGTACGCCTGGAGGCCGGCTTCCGCGACCTCCTGAAACTCAGGTCCCTCCTGTAGCCCTGTCCCTGCCGGTCCCGTCCCGCAGAGGTCGCATCGAGCCCGTCCGGCGATCGAGGACGAAGCGTGGGCGCAGGGCTCCCGCACCGCACAGGGCCCCTCCTACGCCGACGCGGCCCGTGCGACCCGCGCGGCCGGCACCACCAGCGGTGTCCCCGTCTCCGGATCGGAGATCACCTGGCACCGCAGCCCGAACACCCGCTCCACCAGTTCCGCGGTGACGATCTCCCCGGGCGGGCCCTCCGCGACGATCTCGCCCTCCCGCATCGCGACGAGGTGCGTGGCGTACCGCGCGGCGTGATTCAGATCGTGCAGGACGGCCACCAGCGTGCGCCCCTGCGTCTCGTGCAGCTCGGCGCACAGGTCGAGCACGTCGATCTGGTGCTGGATGTCCAGGTAGGTCGTCGGCTCGTCCAGGAGCAGCAGCGGCGTCTGCTGTGCGAGCGCCATCGCGATCCAGACGCGCTGCCGCTGACCGCCGGACAATTCATCGACATAGCGATCACCGAGTTCACCGACGCCGGTCGACGCCATCGATTCCTCGACAATGCGTTCGTCCTCGGGCGACCACTGCCGCAGCAGCCCCTGGTGCGGATAGCGGCCTCTGGCCACCAGATCCGCCACGGTGATGCCGTCCGGCGCGATCGAGGACTGGGGCAGCAGCCCCAGCGTCCTGGCGACCTTCTTCGCGGGCATCCGGTGAATCGCCTGCCCGTCCAGCAGCACCTGGCCGCGGCTCGGCCTGAGCATCCGGGAGAGCGCCCGCAGCAAGGTCGACTTGCCACAGGCGTTGGGGCCGACGATCACGGTGAACGAGTGGTCGGGTATCTCGACCGAGAGGTTCTCCGCGATGACCCGCTGGTCGTAGCCGAGGGTCACCGAGTCCGCGGTGAGGCGCTGCATGGTCGTACTCCGTGAGTCGGTCGGGGGGCTGGTGAGGGGCTGGGCGGCGGGCGGGGGTTTCACGCGGCCGGTGGCGCCGGCAGCACCAGCGGCGTCGACGGAAGCGGAAGCGGAAGCGGAAGCGGAAGCGTTCTTCATATGCGCCCCGCCTTCCGCTCGGACACCAGCAGCCACAGCAGATAGCAGCCGCCGAGCACTCCGGTCACCACGCCGACGGGCAGTTGCCGGTCGCCGAAGGCGTCGAGCGCGACCCAGTCGGCGACGAGCAGCAGGGCGGCGCCCATGAAGGTCGAGGCCATCAGGTTGGGGCCGGTCGAGCGGGTCAGCCGGCGGGCCAGCTGCGGGGCGCTGAGCGAGACGAACGCGATCGGCCCGGCGGCGGCCGTGGCGACGGCGACGAGCAGCACGGCGGAGCCCATCAGGACGAGCCGGGTACGTTCGACCCGTACACCGAGCGCGTACGCGGCGTCGTCGCCCATCTCCATCACCCGCAGCGCCGGCCCGTGCGCGAACACCAGCGGCAGCAGGACGCCGCAGACCGCGAGCAGCGGCCAGACCTGCGCCCAGTCCCGTCCGTCCAGGGAGCCGGTCATCCAGACGACGGCCCGGGTGGCGTCCACGAGGTTGGCCTTGGTGATCAGGTACTGGGTCACGGCGGTCAGCATGGCGGCGGCGCCGATCCCGACCAGGACGAGCCGGAAGCCGTGCACCCCGCGCTTCCACGCCAGCAGGTAGACGGCGACGCCGGTCAGCAGGCCACCGGCCACCGCCCCGCCCGCGACCGCCGTCGCCCCGCCCTGGAACAGCACGATCACGGTCAGCGCGCCCACCGTCGCGCCCTGGCCGAAGCCCAGCACATCGGGGCTGCCGAGCGGGTTGCGCGACACGGTCTGGAAGACGGCCCCGCCGGCACCGAGCGCCGCGCCCACGAGGAGCCCGACCAGGACCCGCGGCAGCCGCAGGTCCGTGACGATGAACTCCTGCTGGAAGGTGCCGTGTCCGAAGAGCGTGGTGACGACCTCGCCCGGGGTCATGGTGAAGTCGCCGCTGCCGATGAGGACGACTCCGGCCCCCGCCACCACGGCGGCGAGCAGCAGAATCACCAGGGACGCCCGGACGTTCATCCGGAACGAGTACCCGCCGGCCGTCCGCACGGCCCGCACCGACCGGGCCGTACCGGCCCTCCCCGTCGCCTCTGCCGTCCCCGTCGCCCGCGCCGTCTCCTTCGTGTGCGCCGTCTCCTTCGTGTGCGCCGTCTCCTTCGTGTGCGCCGTCTCCTTCGTGTGCGTGGCCCTCACAGCTGGGACATCCTCTTGCGTCGGACGAGGTGGATGAAGACCGGCCCGCCGATCAGCGCGGTGACGATACCGACCTGGAGTTCGGAGGGGCGGGCGACGACCCGGCCCACCACGTCCGCGCCGAGCAGCAGCACCGGGGAGAGCACGGCCGCGTACGGGAGGATCCACCGCATGTCGGGACCCGTGATCACCCGCACCAGGTGCGGGATCATCAGCCCGATGAAGACGATCGGTCCGCACGCGGCGGTGGCCGCCCCGCACAGCAGGGTGACGGCGAGCATGGCGAGGACCCGGGTTCTGGTCAGATGGGCGCCCAGCGCCCGTGCCGTGTCGTCGCCCATCTCCAGGGCGTTGAGCGGACGGGCGATGAGCAGGGTCAGCACGACGCCGATCGCGATGAACGGCCACACCTTGCCGACCGTCTCGGTGTTCGCGGAGGCCAGCGAGCCGACGGTCCAGAACCGCAGCCGGTCCAGCGCCGCCGAATCCAGCAGCTGTACGGCGTTGACGTACCCGTACAGCGCCGCGGTGACCGCGGTCCCGGCGAGCGCGAGCCGTACCGGAGTGGCGGACCGGCTGCCCCCGAGCAGGTACACGGCCACCGACACGATCGCGGCACCGGCGAAGGCGAACCAGACGTACCCGGTCAGTGAGGTGACACCGAAGAAGCTGATGGCGGAGACGACCGCCGCGGACGCCCCCGCGTTGACACCCAGCAGTCCGGGCTCGGCCAGCGGGTTACGGGTCAGCGCCTGCATCACGGCCCCGGCGAGGCCGAGCGCGCTGCCGACGATCAGCCCGAGAACGGTCCGGGGAATCCGTACCTTCCGTACGAGGACGTCGTCGCCGCTCCCCGCGTAGTGGAACAGCCCGTGCCAGACGTCGGCGAGGGGCAGGGCCTTGGCTCCGATCCCGATACTCGCCAGGCACACCAGCACCAGGAGCACCAGGGCCGCCAGGAGCCCTGCGGCTCGTACCGCATGGCGCCCAGGGGGCGCGGGCTTGTCCGGCGCGGCTGTCGGGCCTGCACTCGGTTCCGGGGGACTCTCAACGAACACGCCGGTTAGGTTAGCCTACCCTGCTGTGGCCTCGATCCGGCCGCCCGCGCCCGCGCTCCGGCCGTCCGCGGACTCCCCGCCGGACGCCGCCACGGTCACCTCCGCCCGCGCCGCGGCCAGCGAACTCGCCGCCAACGGCCGGAACCGGGCCAGGCCGGGCACCAGCTCCGCCATGGTCATCTCGGCGTTGACGAAACGCAGGTCCTCCGGCGCCACCCCCTTCTCACCGAAGTACGCCCGCAGGTAGGGCGTCTGGAAGTCCCAGCCCTCCCGGGGGGTTCCCGGGCCGTAGGCACCGCCCCGCGGGCTGATCACCACGACCTTCGTCCCCCGGAGCAGGCCCTCCCCCGTGTCCGGGTCGGTGAGGGCGCCGGGGAAGCCCACCCGGTCGATCCACGCCTTCAGCGCGGCGGAGACCGAGAAGTTGTACATGGGGGCACCGACCAGCAGGGTGTCCGCCGCCAGCAGTTCGGTGATCAGCGGCCGGGTCAGCGACCACTCCCGCTTCTCGGCCTCGCTCCGGGTCAGCGCGTCCACTCCGTCCGGTGGGACGAGGCCGGTCCGCTCCGCCCTGCGGCCGAGCGAGCAGTAGGCGGTTCCCAGCGGTGGCACCGGGTCGGCGGCCAGGTCCCGGTACCGGTATCCGGCCGGACCGTGCGCGGTCCGCCAGGTGCGGGCGAACAGTGCGGTCAGCTGCCTGCTGACCGACTCGTCGGAGCGATTGGCACCGGAATCCAGATGCAGCAAGGACGTCATCGGCTCTCCCTGTCACTTCAGCTACGTTGCGTTCGTCAGGAGGGGTGACGGATCAGGACGGAGAAAGGTGACCGGTGGACGAGCGCGAGGCACTGGCGGAACGCTTCGAGGCACAGCGCGGTCTGCTGCGCGCGGTTGCCCACCGGATGCTCGGCTCACTGGACGAGGCCGAGGACGCCGTCCAGGAGACCTGGCTCCGCCTCTGCCGGGTCGACGCCGGCGAGGTGGACAACCTGGCCGGCTGGCTGCGGACCGTGGTGACCCGCATCTGCCTGGACATGCTGCGTACCCGCAGATCGCGGAGGGAGGACCTGGCCGGGCAGGAGGTTCTCGACCAGGTCGCGAAGTCCGCCCAGGGAAGCCCGCCGGAGGACGAGGCGCTGCTGGCCGACTCGGTGAGCCGCGCCCTGCTCGTGGTGCTGGACACGCTGGAACCCGTCGAGCGGATCGCGTTCGTGCTGCACGACATGTTCGCCGTGCCGTTCAGTGAGATCGCGCCCGTCGTGGAACGCACGCCGGTCGCCACGAAGAAGATCGCCAGCCGTGCCCGCCACAAGGTACGGGGCACGCCCGCGGTCCCGGCGGCCGAGCTCGCCCGGCACCGTCAGGTCGTCTCGGCGTTCCTCGCCGCCGCGCGGGCCGGTGACCTCACCGCGGTCCTCGCGGTACTGGCTCCCGATGTGGTGCGCCGCGCCGACCCCGTCGCGGTACCGCCGGGCGGCACGGCCGAGGCCCGCGGCGCGCGAGCCGTCGCGGAGGGGACGGCCGCGCTGGCGCACCGGTCACGACTGGCCGAACTGGCGCTGGTCAACGGCATGGTGGGAGTCGTCGTGGCCCCGCGCGGCCGCCTGCTGTTCGCGCTCACCTTCACCATCGAGGGCGACAGGATCACCGAGTACGACGTGATCGCCGACCCCGCACGCCTCCGGCGGCTCGACCTCGCCGTCCTCGGCTGACCTCCGACCGGACGCCCGGCCGGACCACGGAGAGGATCACCGACCGGACGGTGCCGGCGGGGCCACCGGCCGGACGGTGCCGACCGGATCGCCGCCGCTACAGCCCGAGCCTGGCCACGGCCCTCCCCGCGTCCAGCCCGCACGACCCTTCGCCGGCCTGGGACCACGCCGCCCCGCACAGGGCCCGCAGGCCGTCGAGCGCCTCCCCCTCGCCCTCCAGCACGAGCTGTTCGCCCCGGACGGACGCCGTCCAGCCGCCGCACCGGAAGCCCTCGCCCGCCTGCGTCACCTCGGGCTGCCCCGTCAGCAGTCCGCGCAGATCGGCGTCCACATAGGTCGGCCGGTGCTCCGGCTTCGCGGCCACCAGCTGCACCGCGTCCGTCACCCCGGTCAGCACCAGCAGCGAGTCCACGCCACCGTTGAACGCCCCCTCAATGTCCGTGTCGAGCCGGTCCCCGACCACCAACGGCCGCTCCGCGCCGGTCCGCAGCACCGTCTCCCTGTGCATCGGCGGCAGCGGCTTCCCGGCCACCTGGGGTTCGGCCCCGGTCGCGATCCGTACGACCTCCACGGCCGCCCCGTTGCCGGGCGCGATTCCCCGGGCGCTCGGAATGGTCAGATCCGTGTTGGACGCGAACCACGGCAACCCGCGATTGACCGCGTAGGCCGCCTCGGCGAACCGGCCCCACGCCATGTCGGGCCCGCCGTATCCCTGCGCGACCGCCACCGGTTCGTCGTCCGCCGACTCCACGGGCCGCAGGCCGCGTTCACGCAGCGCCACCCGTAGCCCCTCGCCGCCGACCACCAACACCCGCGCCCCGGCCGGGAACTGATCGGCGATCAGCCGAGCCACGGCCTGCGCCGAAGTGATCACGTCGGCGGCCTCGGCCGGCACTCCCAGCTCGGTCAGATGCTCCGCCACCGCATCCGGCGTCCGCAGCGCGTTGTTGGTCACGTACGCCAGGTGCATTCCACCGTCCCGCGCCGTGCCGAGCGCCTCGACCGCATGGTCGATCGCCTGCCCGCCCGCGTACACCACCCCGTCGAGATCGAGCAGAGCCGTGTCGTACGCCTCACTCAACGCGGTACTGATCCCGCTCGGCCTGGTCCTGCTCGCCTGGCTCATATCCTGCGCTCCTCATTGCCTGCTTCTCCCCCCGATCATCGCGCATCCCCGAACCGCACATACGATGCAGAAATGAATTCACGAGGCCCTGCGGACCAGGGACTGCACCTGATTCCGTTCCGTGGACTGCGCTACGTCCCCGAGCTGGTCGGCAGCCTCGCCGCGGTGACCTCGCCCCCGTACGACGTCGTCGTACGGCCCGACGGGCTGCTCCACCTGGAATCGGCGGATCCGTACAACATCGTGCGCCTGATCCTCCCGCAGGCCGACACCGCGTCCGCCCGCCACGAACAGGCCGCGGCCACGCTCAACCGCTGGCTCGCCGAGGGGATCCTCGCCCCCGATCCCGAGCCCGCGTTCTACGTGTACGAGCAGAGCAACGACGAGATCCTCCAGCGTGGCGTCATCGGCGCGCTGGCCCTCTCCGGCCCCGCCGACGGCGTCGTGCTCCCGCACGAGGAGGTGATGGCCGATGTCGTCGAGGACCGTGCCGACCTGATGCGGACCACCGAGGCCCACCTCGAACCGCTGCTGCTGACCTATCGCAGCGACGCCGACGCCACCGGGGCAACCGCCGTCATCGAGCGGACGATCCACCGCCCTCCGCTGTTCTCCACCACCACGGAGGACGGTTTCAGCCACCGGCTCTGGGCGATCACCGACACCGCCGAACAGTCGGTGCTGGAGACGGATCTGGCCCGTCACCAGGCCCTGATCGCCGACGGCCACCACCGCTGGGCCACCTATCTCAGGCTTCAGCGGGAACACTCCGTCCCCGGTGCCTGGGACTTCGGTCTGGTCCTCCTGGTCGACACGGCCCGGTACCCGCTCCGGGTCCGGTCCATCCACCGGCTGCTGCACGGGCTGCCCGTCGCCGACGCGCTCGCCGCGCTGACCGGTCTCTTCCGCATCCGCGACATCGAGGGGCCGCTCCCCCGGGCCCTGGACGCCCTGGCGGGGGCAGCCGCCGAGAGCAACGCCTTCCTGCTCGCGGGCGACGGCGGTTTCCATCTGGTCGACCGCCCCGACGAGGCCCTGCTGACCCGCACCGTCCGGGCCGACCGCCCGGCCGCCTGGCGCACCCTCGACGCCACGGTCCTGCACTCGGCACTGCTCGACCACGTCTGGGAGATCCCGGACGATCCGGCGCACATCGCGTACATCCACGACACCGCGGCCGCCGTCGAACAGGCCGAGCGCCACAACGCCACGGCGGTACTGATGCATCCCGTACGCGAGGAAGTCGTCCGGGACCTGGCCCGGCAGGGCGTCACCATGCCACGCAAGTCGACCTCCTTCGGCCCCAAACCGGCCACGGGCCTGGTCCTGCGCAGCCTGCTCCTCGACTGATCCTGCCCCCGGACACACAGAAGAGGGCGGCACCCCGGGTGGGGTGCCGCCCTCTTCTTGTGCGTTACGCCTTGACCGGACCGTCCTCGTCGTCGTCCTCGTCGTCGAGGTCGTCGTCATCGAGGTCGTCCGCGGCGGCTACCACCGGCGCCTCGGCGTCATCCGCCGTGTCCGTGGCGGCCGGGGCGGGGGCGGAAACGGGTGCGCCGTCCTCGTCATCGTCACCGAGGACATCGACGAACTCGACACCGTCCAGCTCGGCAAGCCGGTCCGACGCGTCGGTGGAGCCGTCCTTGTCGGCCTCCAGGGCCTTCCCGAACCACTCACGCGCCTCGTCCTCGCGCCCTGCGGCCAGCAGCGCGTCCGCGTACGCGTAGCGCAGTCGCGGCGTCCACGGGTGGACGGCGCTGGAGGCCAGCTCGGAACTCTGCAGGGTCACGATGGCGGCGTCGATCTGCCCCATGTCCCGGCGGGCGCCGGCAGCGACCAGACGCATCTCGACCTGTCCGGCCTTGTCCAGCTTCTGCACCTCGGGCTCGCCGGCCATGGCCATCGCCCGCTCGGGCCGGCCGAGTCCGCGCTCGCAGTCGGCCATGACCGGCCACAGCTCCACGGAACCGGTCATCCGACGGGACGCCCGGAACTCCGCCAGCGCCTCCGCGTACTTCTGCGTCGCGTAGGCGGCAAAGCCCGCTGCCTCGCGTACGGCGGCGACCCGGGAGGCCAGCCGCAGGGCGATGCGCGAGTACGCGTACGCCTGCTCGGGGTCCTCGTCGAGCAGCCGGGCCACCATGACCAGGTTCCTGGCGACATCCTCGGCGAGGGTCTTGGGCAGGCTCATCAGCTCCTGCCGGACATCCTTGTCGATCTCGTGGCCGGTGACCTCGTCGGGGATGGGAAGCCGCTTGATCGGCTCGCGCTCACGCTCGTCCCGACGCTCGTACCCACCACGGTCACCCCGGTCGTCGCGGCCGCGGTAGCCACCCCGGTCGCCGTCGTCACGCCGACCGCGGAAACCACCGGAGGCACCGCCCCGGCTGTCGTCACGGCGGAAACCGCCACCGGAGGAGCCAGAACCACCACGGTCGTCACGACGGAACCCACCACTGGACGAGCCGGAGCTGCCACGGTTGTCGTCGCGGCGGAAGCCGCCACCGGAGGAGCCGGAGCCGCCACGGTTGTCATCACGGCGGAAGCCACCGCCGGTGCTGCCGCCACGGTTGTCGTCGTCACGACGCGGGCCACGCGGCCGGTCGTCACGCCGCTCGAACCCACCACCGGAACGCGCACCACGGTC
>NZ_JBIUXR010000018.1:0-194841 GCF_044744085.1 Streptomyces sp. NPDC087428 | reverse complement strand
GGAACGACGAGCAGACATCCACGAAGCCTTCCTCAAACTCGCCTGCTGCCTCATCACCCACCGACAGATCACCTCATTGTGTTAGCCGTTGTTAGCCGGTCAACAGCCGTACAGCATCACCAAGCCTGCCAATGCGCACCTGTACCGCCTGATACCCCGGTTGACCGCGACTGACTGCTCGATCTGGCATGGATATGGCACACGCAGAGTCGCCAACATCCGTCCGCAAGTTCGCTCCGCTCGCGGCTCTCTTCCGCTCACCTCATTGCGTAGGAAACTTTCGGATAAGGTCGATGAGGTCCGCTCCGGTTACCTCGTCTGTCGAAGGTCCATTGCGGACATAAAACCGACCATCATGCATCACGGGAGATTCGCTAGCCTGCGGCTCAAGCTTCCATAGCAAGTAACCTCGGTACCGAAATGGAGAAAGAGTCCCAGCGAGAGAACGCGCAAATTTCGGCTCAAGTTTCGATGACTTGATCCTGTCTATCAGCCAGCGAAAGTGCTCATCAATTGATTTACCCATAGCGTCGAGCTCGTGTTGAGTTCCTGTGACACAGAACCGGTCCACCTTATAACCTTCAACGCCATTGAAACGCTTGATGGATTCTGCATCGCCATCGTCGTCTGCCACGCCAATGAAGATTATTCCCTTGGCCTTGGAATGAACATTCGCCATGGCGGAGGCGATTTTGAGAATTTTCTCGAAGCTTCCATCGTCGAAATTCGATGATTTGTTTACCTGACAGAACCCTTGCTTGAGTTCAAACAGAGCGTCCTCGGTCAAGGCCATGCGAAGCGTCGATTCAAACCTTAGGGCGTGTTCCTGTAGCCGCAGGGTATTCTCGTCCTCCGTGGGCTCAAATACGCGCCTCAGGGAACCCTTCACGGCTTCAACAAGCTCGCCCTTCCGCGCGCTTCCCCAGTTTCCACCCCCGGGAACGCTCAAGTCCTTGTCCCAAAATCCCTTTAGAGCTTTAGCCAACTCATTCTTGCTCTTAGGGACTAGATTCTCCTCATGCAGAAGCTGCTCTAGAGCGACGAACAAGGCATGAAAATGACGCGGAACACCGCGCGGGTTCTGCTGGGTAACTGTCCAGGTGAAGTAGGGTGCATGGGCGACATCGAGAGTTTCTGTGATCAAATCAAGCGTTGCCATGAAGCGCCGCTCAATTTCATCCTTTCCGATTGTCAGGAGACGCGCCCGAATGGAAAGCGCGGAGGTAGAATGCGTCACACGCTCTTCGCTGTATGCGGCATTTCGGTACTCGGTTCCGCTAGATGCAAAGGGGCGAAGGATCAGATCAAGGAGAAGATCCAAGACCAGCTCCTCATCCCGTGATTCCCGCACAGCATCGCGAGACAGGATCCCTTGCTTCACCCAAAAGATGTCCCCATCATAAATACCGTAATCGAGATCCTTGTTGGTGATGCTGATTTTCGGCATGTCTTGCAGATTTACATAATCGGTCAACGAAGAGTCTCCGCGGATGGCGGCGCTGAGGCGCCGCACCAGACTTGCAATCTCTGCGGTTGATCCAGCCTGCCGAATCTCTTGAAGGCTCAGATGTCTACCTGATGAGTTAATTCTCCGAAATACCTCATCGACAGATGATTCACTCGCTGAGCGGTAGGTAGAAACAGGCAAGTGATAGTTAGTGAAATCACGACACGTAACCCGGTCCCAAACGGGAGTTTTTTGCTTCAGCGCTCCACTGTCCGCGAAGAACTTCGTGTCTGCCAGTGTTTCCAGATCGAAGTATCGACCGTCGACCGGGTATTTATTTTCAATGAACGAGAAAATAGCATCCAAGCGTTGCAGTCCGTCAATAACTTCCAGTCGAGCATTTCCTTCGTACTGGCTTTCCGCCAAAAGGATGAGCGGAATCGGGAGCTTTTTCAATGCCGAATCAATGAGGCGCTGCTTTTCCTCCACCGCCCAAACAAGTTTGCGCTGATAACGGCGATTGATGAGGAATCTGTTTTGGATGTAGTCAGTATAGAGCTGCTGCAGGCCTTCACCCTTAACTGAAAGTTCAGTTCCTTCACTAACGGTCATCAGCCATCCCTGAGGGTGCAAGATTATTTACGCGGCTGCGGCCGCGTCTAAGATCCGCAGTCTAGGGCGTTTCGACCTCGATGACCCTGTTTCTGGGTGATTCAGTTGAGCTCTGGGGACCCGCCAGCGCCACTATCCGACCCACACTCTCCCCAGCTCCCATCCCGTCCGCCTTCGACCCACACACCGTGGAGCGGGCGTGGTTCAGGGCGTCAAGGTGGAGCGCGCTACTGTACGAACGACCTTGACGCCCTGGGCCGCGACTGCTCGGCTCTGCCTGGGTCGAAGGCGGACGGGATGGGATCACCCACGACGCTCACCACGAACCCGCCGGCACTCGCGAACGGCGCCCCTCCCATCCCGGAGTCTGAGCGCCCCCGCCGGAGGCATGTCCTCGAGCCGCGGATGGCTTCTTCGCTTCCGCCCGCAGCACGAGCGCGCCGCCGGGCGCGGCCAGCCGGGGCGGAGACAGGAGGCAGGCCGTGCCGCTGAGGCGGCGCGCGCCCGCGCCGTGCGCGGGTCTTGATGAAGTAGAGAAACTCTTACCGCGCTGCTTGGGTCAGAGCGCGATCGGCTTGTAGGCCAACGCTCGATCGACGACCTTGGCGGCGCTTAGGTCGGGCTCGAAGTCCCAGTAGATGTAGTCGCTGAGGTGAGGGCATGCGAGTCCGCGGCACAGGGCGTCCAGGATCTCGTTGCCTTCGGCTTCGCTGGTGACGTCGCCGCCCAGGAGGCGCTGGACGAGGGGCAGGGCTTCGTCACGGCTCATCCTCTCGTAAGGGCCTGGAGCCGTCACTGTGTCTTGTTCAGCCGACGACCGTCGTGGCTCCGCACGTGCGGGCCGGCCCCGTCCAGGGCGTCGAGCAGACGGATTGCGTAGACCTCGGACATGCGCTCGGTGATCTGCTCCGGGGTGAGCCAGTCGACCGCGGTTGATTCGACTGACGTGCGCTCGGTGCCCCCGGAAGGCTTGCACCGGAAGACCATGGCAACGATGCCTCTAGCCGTGTTCTTGTAGACGCCCGTGAGCTCGTCGACCTCGACGCGGATGCCGGTCTCTTCCCAGACCTCGCGGCTGACGCCCTGCTCCGGGGACTCCTCCAGCTCCAGCACTCCGCCCGGCAGCTCCCATGTCCCGTTGTCCGCGCGGCGGATCGCCAGGAGTCGGCCGTCCTCGCGCACGACAGCCCCCGCCACGGACACACTGTGCTTCGGCGTTGACGGAGCTTCCTGGGCGCTGTTACTCATGTACAGGAGCATAGGAGAGTGAGTAGGTCGATGGGAACAGCAGTAGGAGGTGACAGGGCCGTACCTCGGTACGTTCAGATCGCCGAGGAGATCGTTCAACAGATCCGGGCCGGTGTCCTCAAGCCCGGCGACATGGTGCCCAGTGAGTCCGAGTTGGTGGACCGCTACGGCGTATCCGGCGGGACGATCCGTAAGGCCATGGTGGAGGTCCGTGCGAGCGGCCTGGTGGAGACCCGACACGGCAAGGGGTCCTTGGTGAAGGCTCGGCCCCCGGTGCGTCATCGGTCCTCCGATCGGTTCCGGCGCTCGCATCGCAAGGGTGGCAAAGCCGCTTACCTCGCGGAGTCGGAGCAGGCCGGCGCGACCGCCAAGGTGAGCGTGCTGTTCATCGGCCCCGCCGATGCACCCGCTGACATCGCGGAGCGTCTCGGTGTGGACCCCGGAGCCAAGGTGCTGGCTCGCCGCCGCCTCTACTTCCGCAACGGCACTCCGGTCGAGACTGCAACGTCGTACCTGCCGTGGGACGTTGTGAAGGACATCCCGGAGCTGTTCTCCGAGAACCCCGGCCCCGGTGGGATCTACGCCCGACTTGAGGACGACGGCCACGTCTTCGCCGAGTTCGTCGAGACCCTGCAGGCGCGGCCGGCCTCGAAGGCGGAGTCCTCCGAACTCGCGCTGAGCCCCGGCGCCCCGGTCATTCACCTCATCCGAGATGCCGTGACCGAGGAGGGTCGTGTGGTCGAGGTCTGCGACACCCTCATGGCCGCTGACCAGTTCGTCTTCAGCTACAGGATTCCCGCCACCGACTGACGTCCGCTCAACTCACCCCAGCCCGCTGCGATTTCCTCTTCGTAGCGGGTTGACTCATGTACAGGAGTGATGCACTCTTCTTCATGTCACTCATATACATGAGTGACGGAGTTCAGCACCTACAGAGGAGTGATCTGCTGTGCGTCAGATTCCCGTCGACACCACGAACGCGACCGTGATGGTCGCCAAGGCCCCCCAGCCCAAGGTCAAGGACCGCCGTACCGGTGAGATCGCCCTCGACAAGGACGGCGTGACGCTGATGACGGTCGAGGTCATGTTCTCCACGCCCGACGAGGTGGAGATCCTCAAACTCACCGTTCCCCAGCCCGGCGTCTCCGAGGACCTGGCCATGGGCACCCCGGTCGCGCTGACCGGCCTGGTCGCCTCGGCGTGGGAGAACGAGTTCAACGGACAGAAGAAGCACGGGATCGCATTCCGCGCGGTCGCTGTCACCTCGCTCGCCGCCGCTGCATCGCAGTCGAAGGCGGCCTGATCATGACCGGCTTCACGGTCGCCCTGGTGCTGGTTGTCGCTACCGCAGTGATCCTGCGGTGGCGGCGCCCCGCCTGGTACTGGCTGGCCTTCGGCGCTGTCTTAGCCGCTCTACGGGTCTTGGTCCGCTACGTCTCTGTGATGGACGCGTGCGGACTGACCGTCCCGCCCTCCCGCTGGCGCCTGACCCTCGCCCGGATCGCGAACCGGCCCGTGCCGGAATCCCGCGCCCCACGCATCCTGCGCGTCCACCCCACCCGAACCGGCCTGGTGCTACGCCTCAAGCTCCGCCCCGGACAAGACGCGTTCGACGTCTCCGCCGCCTCGGACCGGCTGCGCCACTCATTCGGCATGTACGGCGTGACCTCACGCGAACTGCGCTCCGGCGTCGTCGAAGTACGGATGACCGGCTACGACGTACTCAAGCGGGTGCAGATGCCCGCCAAGACCGACCCTGCACCGATGCGGGTACCGGTCGCCCTACGCGAGGACGGGGCAGTCCACTACCGCGACTACCGCGCCGTGCCGCACGGACTCACCCTCGGCGCCACCGAGTCAGGGAAGTCTGTCTACCAGCGCAACCTGGTGGCCGGCCTCGCGCCCATGGACGTCGCACTGGTCGGAATCGACTGCAAGCAGGGCGTCGAACTCTTCCCGCTGGCCCGCCGGTTCTCCGCCCTCGCCGATAACCCCGACACTGCCCTGGAGCTCCTCGAAGCCCTCGTGACGCACATGGGGGACGTCTACCAACTGATCCGGGCTGAACAGCGGATCACGGTGAACGTGCCGGACGCGGAGATAGCAGCTGACATCTGGGACCTGCCCGAACACCTGCGCCCGGTGCCGGTCGTGGTCCTGGTGGACGAGGTCGCCGAACTCGCCCTGTTCGCGTCCAAGGACGAAGAGAAGCGCCGCGACCGGATCATCACCGCCCTGGTCCGCCTCGCCCAGCTCGGCCGCGCTGCCGGGATCTACCTGGAGATCTGCGGACAGCGCTTCGGCTCCGAACTCGGCAAGGGCATCACCATGCTCCGCGCCCAGCTCACCGGCCGCACCGCCCACCGCGTCAATGACGAGTCCTCCGCCAACATGGCCTTCGGCGACATCGCTCCGGACGCCGTCCTGGCCGCAATCCAGATTCCCACCGAGACACCCGGCATCGCCGTCACCGGCGACTCCTCCGGCGGCTGGGCCCGCATCCGCGCCCCGCACACCTCGCTGCGCCAGGCCGTGAACATCTGCAACCGGCACGCCGACCGCACCCCGGCCCTGCCCGTCCTCGCGGCCTTCCGCCCCATGGTCGGTTCCCTGGCCCCGGCCTCCGAGCCGCTCGCCAAGGCCACCCCCGCCACGGCCTGAGTCCTCCCGCACCCCCGGTCGGCGCGACCGCATCGCGCCAGGTCCCTACCCGCTCCATGCCTGAAGGAAGGGAGACCGACTCCCATGTGTGAGCACATCGAGGACTTCCACCGCACCGTCCTGATGCTCGGCGCTCTGGCCCTGTACGCGGAAATGCCGGGTGCCGACGACGCGTTCATCGACTCCATTGGTCCGTCCCTGGCCGTGTCGCTTCCTGAGCCGCCGCCGGGAATGTTCCCGCCCGGCTACGACCCCATCGGCGGCACCGACCACCCCGGGGGCGTCTGATGGCCCGCCCCGCGTTCCGCGTGGACGCCGTCCTGGTCCAGGCCGTCATCGCCGGTGCCCTCTCCTTCGCCCACCTGCACGACCTCGCCGACGCCGCTGGGCAGGACGGCTGGAAGGCCTGGGCCTACCCGATCTCGGTGGACCTGCTCCTGGTCGCCGCGTGGCGACGCCTGCGCAGCGAGGGTCCGTCTCGGCTGGCCTGGTGCTGGTTCCTGATCGCGCTGTTCGCCTCGCTGGGTGCCAACGTCGCGACCGCCGGATTCCTCGACCTCGCCCACCCGCCGGCCTGGCTGCGGTTCGGCATCGCGGGATGGCCCGCGCTCGCCTTCCTCGGCGGCACGCTCCTTGCCCACTCGCACACCACCGAGGAGCCGGAGCCCGTTCCGCCAGCACCCGCAGTCCCGCATCCCACGACAGAAGTAGAGCGGGAACCCGCCCCCGATCCGGCACCCGAGCCCGAGCCGATCGCCGCAGCTGCCGAGAACACCCCGGCACTCGCCCCCGCCGGTCCGTCGGTCCCGGCCGCGCTGGTCGACCACGCCCGCAAGCTCGCCGCCGACCACCACGCCCGCACCGGCGCCCCGATCGACACCGACACCTTGCGCGCCCGGCTCGGCGTCCCGCCACAGCTCGCCGAGACCATCGCCGCCCAACTCGCCTGACCAGACGGGAGAACCACCGCTATGCCCGCTCGTGACCACTTCCACTCCGTGATGCGGATCGGCCCCGTACAGATCGGCACCCACCGCGACCGCCGCGGCCAGACCAAGCACGCCGCCGTCTGCACCGCTGACCGCTGCGGCTGGTCCGCCGACTACTCCAGCCAGAGCGCCGCCCAGCTCGCCGCCCGCACCCACCGCTGCACCGCCCGATAGGAGAACGGCCCCGTGGATGTCCCGCTCTGGTTCGCCCTGATCATCGTCGGCTGGCTCGGCATCAAGCTCATCCGCCCGCCCCTGTGGCTCGTCGCCGTCCTCCTGCTCGGCGGCTACCTCCTCGCCGACAGCCTCCTTGCCCCCGCCATCGACACCGCCGTCAAGTAACCACCCGCGAAGGGAGATCCACCATGTTCAAGCCGAAGGTTCCGACCATGCCCCAGCCCACCGGCCTCATCACCCGACCGACCGTCGTCGAGCCGACTGCCGTGGTCCAGCACACCCCGCCGAGCCCTGCCCCGCTGACTGTCCCGATCGCTGCGGCCAGGCCCACCGTCCAGCTCACGCCCGGCGCCGTCGTCGCACTTGTGGGTGGTGGGACGGCCGTCGTCCTGGTCGTCGGCGCGGTCTTGGTCTCGATGCTCCTCGCGGTCGCCGTCACCGGCGCATCCATCGCTATCTGCGCCCTGGTCATCCGCTCGCTCATCACTTCCGCAGACCAGCGCCGCTGACCGGCCCCCGGACGGCGCACAAGCCGCCAAGCATCGCCGCCGCCCGGACAGCCCGGCCCCTTCCAACCGCAGCCGAAAGGACCGCCATCATGGCCCAGCACAGCCTTGCTCCGCCGCGTCTCTGCCCGGACTGCAACGGCTTCCCCGTCGTCGCCATCGACACCGGCACGCTCCTCGACAACGGCACCCGCGCCATCCTCCTGGTCGCCTGCCACCTCTGCCGCGGCACCGGCTCGACCATCACCGCGACTCCCGCCCCGGTCGTCCAGCGGGAGCACGCGTGACGGACTCGATCCTCGCGAGCCTGGACCCGGCCACCCTCGGCGATCTGCTGCGGGTGGCCGGGTCCACCGGCTTCGACCGCTGGCAGGACCAGATCCGCCGCACCGGCGGCTGCTCCAACCCCATCCACCTCTCCGGCTGGACCCTCACCAAGGACAGGACCACCGGCCAGACCATGCACCGCTACTCCACCAGCACCGAGCCCGGAGGACGGCTCCGCATCGCCTGCGGCAACCGCCGCGCCTCACGTTGCCCTGCCTGCGCCTGGACCTACTCCGCCGACACCTACCACCTGATCCGCGCCGGACTCGCGGGCGACCAGGACAAAGACGTCCCTGCCACCGTCCGCGACCATCCCCGCGTCTTCGCCACGCTCACCGCCCCGTCTTTCGGCCCGGTCCACAACCGTCCCGACTCCGGCCGCTGCCGCTGCGGCACCACCCACAGGCCGGATGACGATGCCCTCGGCACCCCGCTCGACCCCGACACGTACGACTACGCGGGCGCGGTCCTCTTCAACAACCACGCCGGGGACCTCTGGCAACGCTTCGCCAACCGCCTCCGCCGCGAGATCGCCGCCCGCGCCGGCCTCACCCAACGCGAACTCAAAGAAGCGGTACGGGTCTCGTACGGCAAGGTCGCCGAGTTCCAGAAGCGCGGCGCCGTCCACTTCCATGCCGTCATTCGCCTCGACGGCCCCGACGGACCCGACAGCCCGCCGCCCTCCTGGGCTTCCGTGCAGCTGCTCAGCGACTCCATCCGCGCCGCCGCCGTGCACTCGTACACGACTATCACCGTCCCGGCCGCCGCCGGCCAACCCGCCCGCCCACTGCGCTGGGGCACCCAGCTCGACATCCGCCCCATCCGCGCCTTCGACGTCGGGACCGACATCACCGAACAGGCTGTCGCCTCCTACGTCGCCAAGTACGCGACCAAAGCAGCCGAGACGACCGGCACCGTCGACCGCCGCGTCGGCAACCGCGAGGCCCTGGCCCTCCTCGACGTACCCGACCACCCGCGCCGCCTCATCGAAGCCTGCTTCGATCTCGATGCGCTCTACCCGGACCGGCGACTGAGGGCCTGGGCACACATGCTCGGCTTCCGCGGCCACTTCTCCACCAAGTCCCGCCGCTACTCCACCACCCTCGGCGCACTCCGCCAGATTCGCGCCGACTACCGCGCCGCCCAACAGCGCGAAGAACTCGGCCTGCCCGACCCGGACCAGGACCCAACCGTCCTCGTCCTCACCGACTGGCAGTACGCCGGACAAGGCCACAGCCCCGGCGAATCCCTCCTCGCGGCTTCGATCGCCAGAGACCTGCAACACAACCGAGAAACGGCACGCGCTGCCCTCGCCCTGGAAGGAGACCGGTCGTGACTGACCCCCTGCTCACCGTCGACCAAGCCGCCGAACGCCTCGGCACCACCACACGCTTTCCGCGCCGCCTCGTCGCCGAGCGGCGCATCGCCTTCGTCAAGGTCGGCAGTCACGTGCGCATCAAGGCGAGCGTCCTTGAGGCGTACATCGAGGGCAACACCGTCCAGCCGATCCGCCGCCGTCGCTCCCGCTACGGGAGGGCTGCCTGATGGGGAACGCCAAGGGAAGCCGCCGGCGCTTCGGTGCCGTGCGTCAGTACAGGTCCGGCCGCTGGACTGCGAGCTACCTGGGCCCGGACGGACAGGACTTCCGAGCACCCGAGACCTTCGACACCAAGAAGGACGCCGAGGTCTGGCTCTCCCAGGTCGAAGCGGACCTCACGCGCGGCAACTGGCAGGACCCGGACGCCGGGGCGGTGAACTTCAAGGAGTACGCCCTCCAATGGGTGGATGAGCGCGGTCTCTCCGCCACTACCGATGAGCTGTACCGGCGCCTCCTGAGGCTCCACCTCCTGCCCACTTACGAGGGCCTGGACCTCGACGAGATCACCGCACCCCGTGTTCGAACCTGGCGAACTGAGCGGCTGTCGTCCACCGGAGCAGCCACGACCGTGGCCAAGGCCTACCGGCTGCTCAAGGCCATCATGGAAACCGCGGTCGATGACGAGTTGATCCGCCGCAACCCCTGCCGCATCCGGGGCGCTGGGAAGGAGTCGTCCGCCGAACGCCAGATCGCCACCGTCGCCCAGGTCGACGCGCTCGCGGATGCTCTCGGGGCCCGCTGGCGGCTGATGGTCTACCTCGGCGCATACGGTCCGATGCGCCCGGAGGAACAGGCGGAGCTCCGGCGCAAGGACGTCGACCTGGACGGGATGACCATCCGGGTCCGCATGGCGGCTCCCGAGTTGACCACCGGTCGCCGCGCTCCTGGCGACACCAAGTCGGATGCGGGCAAGCGGGTCGTGGTCCTGCCGGCCTTGCTGCGGACCGACCTCCGCCGACACCTCGACTGGTACGCCGAGAAGGGCCCGGACGGACTTCTGTTCGTGGGGGAGAAGGGCAAGCCGTTCCGGCGTTCCACATTCGGGCGGAAGTGGCGCAGGGCTCGCGTGCTCGTCGGCATGCCGAACGGCTTTCGCTTCTACGATCTTCGTCACACCGGGCACACCCTGGCCACCCGGTCCGGGGCCACCCTCAAGGACACGATGGTTCGCGCCGGCCAGTCGTCGGAGAAGGCCGCGTTGATCTACCAGCACTCGGACCTTGAGCGACAGCAGGAAGTGGCGAGCGGGCTGGATGACCTCGTGCGGTCCGCCCGTAAGAAAGCTGATCAGGGGCCTTCTGGTGCGGATCTGGTGCGCGACCCCTGAAGTGGTCCAGACAACAAAGAAGCCCCCGGCCGCTGGCCTGGGGCTTTTTCATGGAGCGGGTGACGAGAATCGAACTCGCGCTCTGAGCTTGGGAAGCTCATGTTCTACCATTAAACTACACCCGCGTGACGCACTGGCTGACCAGCGACGTATCGCTCCACACTGTACCCCATCGCTGGCTCCCCGATGGGTGGGCCCAGGCGTGGGGCGGGGTGGGGGTGTGTCGTGTTGAGGGGTGGATGCGGGTGGGTGGGGCGGGAGTTGGGGGCGTAGCGTGGGTTCTCGGAGTGCCGCGTGGAGTGGCGTCCCGTTCATCCCCTAATGTGGCTTTCTCGTCCACGGCTTGATGGGGAAGGGACTTGATGGACTCCTTGGAGCGCACCGTCGTCCGCTGTGCCGAAGGGCACGTTTTCGCTACCGCCTCGTTCCCGATGCAGCAGCTCGGGTCCGGGCGGATCGGTCCCGGGCGGCTTATCCGCTGTCCTCGTTGCGCCCGGTTGCGGCATGCCGTGCCCGTGGTGTTCGAGGAGCGGTAGAGAGCTTCCGGGAAGGTGGCGACAGGCGCGCGGGGCGGCCCGATGTGGGTGGGTCCGCGCGTTCTGCGTATCCTCGGTGAGTGCTTCTCTCAGACAAGGACATCCGGGCCGAGATCGACGCCGGACGCGTACGTATTGATCCTTTCGATACGTCGATGGTGCAGCCGTCGAGCATCGATGTGCGGCTCGACCGCTACTTCCGGGTGTTCGAGAACCACCGCTATCCGCATATCGATCCCGCCGTGGAGCAGGTCGATCTGACCCGCACGGTCGAGCCGGAGGGGGACGAGGCGTTCATCCTCCACCCCGGTGAGTTCGTGCTCGCGTCGACGTACGAGGTCATCTCGCTGCCCGACGATCTCGCGTCGCGGCTGGAGGGCAAGAGCTCGCTCGGCCGGCTCGGGCTGGTGACGCATTCGACGGCCGGGTTCATCGATCCGGGGTTCTCCGGGCACGTGACCCTGGAGCTGTCGAATCTGGCGACGCTGCCGATAAAGCTCTGGCCGGGGATGAAGATCGGCCAGTTGTGCCTGTTCCGGCTGACGTCTCCGTCGGAGTTCCCGTACGGCTCCGAGCGGTACGGGTCGCGGTATCAGGGGCAGCGCGGTCCGACCGCGTCGCGTTCGTACATGAACTTCCACCGGACCCAGGTGTGATGTCCGATGGGCGATGACGTGCGGGAGAACCTGACGTACGACGGCTTCGGGCATGCCGTGCGGGAGCTGGCGCAGGCCGTGGCCGACGACGGGTACGAGCCGGATGTGGTGCTGAGCATCGCGCGTGGCGGGGTCTTCGTCGCGGGCGGGCTGGCGTACGCGCTGGACTGCAAGAACATCCACCTGGTGAATGTGGAGTTCTACACCGGGGTGGGCACCACGCTGGAGATGCCCGTCATGCTGGCGCCCGTGCCCAACGCCATCGACTTCTCGGACAAGAAGGTCCTGATCGCCGACGATGTCGCCGATACCGGCAAGACGCTGAAGCTGGTGCGCGATTTCTGCATCGATCACGTCGCCGAGGTGCGGTCCGCCGTCATCTACGAGAAGTCGCATTCACTCGTGAAGTGCGAGTACGTGTGGAAGAAGACCGATCGCTGGATCAACTTCCCCTGGAGCGTGGAGAAGCCCGTCGTGCGCCGCGGCGGGCAGGTGCTGGACGCCTGAGCCGTCCCTCCGACGCGGGTGCGGACGCGGTTGTGGATGTGGATGTGAAAGACCCCCGGGCCTCTGGCTCCGGGGGTCTTTTCGGGTCGGGTCAGATCGTGCCCAGTTTGAGGATCGACACGAGCGCGATCAGCTGGATCGCGCTCGCGCCCAGCGCCTTCGGCCACGGCAGGTCGTGGGACTTGCTCACCATGGAGGTGAGCAGGGCCGCCGCCGCCAGCCAGGTCACCCAGCCGAGGATCTGGACCAGAGAGTTCTCGCCGCCCAGGAACAGCGCGAAGATCAGGCGGGGGGCGTCCGTGATCGACGTGATCAGCATGGAGAGGCCCACCGTCGGCTGCCAGGCGCCGTCGCCGCCCAGCTGGCGGGCGAGTGTGTGGGTGACCGCGCCGAGCACCAGGCCGCCGATCACGAAGCCGATGCCCGTGATGATGACGTAGGGGATGGCCTCGCCGACCGGGGCGTGGATCGCGTCGTTGCGGGCCTGGTCGAAGCCGAAGAGCGCCAGCAGGCCGTAGAGGAACGTGACGATGAGCGCCGGGCCCCAGACGGGGTAGTCGCGCATCTGCCAGAACGTCGGGGCGGGGCGCATCACGATGCCGCTCAGCAGCTGCTTCCAGTGCAGGCGCGGGCCCGCGGGCTGGACGGGGGCCTGGCCGGCGCGGTAGGTGTTCCCGTCGCCGTAGGGGTCCTCGTTGATGCTGAAGGCCTGTGTGTGGCCCGGGTTGTTGGCGTACGGATCGCCGTGGTGCGGTTGCTGGGGGTGCTGCGGTTGGTGGGGCTGGGGGTACGGGTCGGCGAAGTACTCCGGCTCGTCCACTCCGCCGCCCTGGTAACCGCTGCCCTGGTAACCGCCGCCCGGGTGGTAGCCGCCGTTGTTCTGGCCCCCACCGCCGTTGTGCGGGCCGCCGCCGTTGTAGCCGCCGCTGTTGTGCGGGGCGCCGTTTCCTCCTGTCGGCGGCCATTGCTGCTGTCCGTACGGCGGTGGTGCCTGATTGCCGTACGGCTGCTGCTGCGCTTGCTGCGGGGTGCGGTTGTCCCGGCCGCGTCCGATCCTGAATCCAGCCACGTAATCGAACGTACCTGGTCCGTCCGGGGCGGGAGGGAGGGGCGGGGGAACTGGCCCGCCTTTGCGGCCTAGCTGTGACATCCCCTAAGGGAACCCTGGGGGGTTGTCCGCAGGCGAGCCGGTGGTGGTCAGCGCGCGTTGAACAGGGCGCTGGTGAACGTGATCAGCGGGCGGTCCGGGGTGGCCGCCGGGTACAGCGCGATCAGGTCCGCCGTCTCGCCGCGGTGGGTGCGCACCACCGTGTCCGGCTTCTTGTCGCCGTCGAAGTCCGCGTAGCGGATGAGGAGGGTCGTTTCTGCGGAAGATGCGGAGGCTGCGGAGACCGCGGAGGCCGGCGGGTTGTCGGAGCCGGTGGTGGTGGTGGCCGCGGGAGGTGTTGGGGGCGTCTTCCGGCGCAGGGGTGCCGCAGGGAGTTCGCCGGCCGGGGCCTTGAAGCGGTACGTGCCGCCCGGCCGGCCCGGTCCGTCGGGGCTGCCCAGCAGCAGCGTCCCCTTGCCGGCGGTGCCGGGCTCGTGCGGGCGGGCGGCGTACACCAGGTCGTCGTAGCCGTCGCCGTTCGTGTCCGCCCGGGGCTCGGGGGCCGACAGGGCCGGGCCGGCGCCCGGGACGGTGCCCCCGGCGGCGTGCGGGCGGCCGTCGCGGGTGAAGGGGCCGCGCAGGAAGCTGAGCCGGCCCGCGCTCGCCGTCACGGCCAGATCGGGCTTCCCGTCGCCGTCGAAGTCGCCGCAGACGGGGTGGTCGGGCCACTCGTTGCCGAAGCGGGCCCGGTCCGGGATGCGGAGCGCGACCGCCCTGCCGGTGAGGCCCGCGGGGGAGCCGAACAGGATCTGGAGCGGCACGGGCGGGCGGCCGATGCCGTTGTACGGGGGGTCGGTGGCCACGATCAGATCGGTGAAGCCGTCCTGGTCCAGATCGCACGAGGCCTCGGCGTCGAAGGCCGAGGGGAGGGTGCCGCCGGTCCTGGCGGCGTTCGCGTGCGCGCTCAGCAGCTGGCGTACGGACGGGTCGAGGCCCTGGGAGGCGGAGCCGTACACGATGCCGATGCCCGCGTCGTCGCCGTGCCTGTCGGCCGCGGGCTTCACCAGGTTGTTGAGGACGAGGTCGCGGTGGCCGTCGCCGTTGAAGTCGTCGGGGGTGTGGCTGCCGCCGCCGCGCGGTACGGGGTGGCGCTCGGCGCCCGCGAGGCCGGACAGGGCGGTGGGCGGGGCGTCGCCGTTCTTGCCCGGTCCGGCGGCCGGGGAGCTCGTGCACGCCGTCAGCAGGAGCGCACAGGCGCAGCCGGCCGCGACGGTGGCCGTCGCCCTTGCGCTGCGTATCCGCACTGGAGCACCTCGTCCGTTTCGTGTGCCTCGGGTGTCTCGCCTGTCTGTCCCGTACGTCTCGTACGCCCCGGTGGCCGTCCCACATGATGCGTCACCGGGGCGGGAAAGCAGAAGCGGCCGGTCCTGCCCCCGAGGCAGGTCCGGCCGCTTGTGCACCGCGGTGGCGCGGTACCGGTTACTTCACCGGTTCCGGCTCCGGCGCGTCCGCCGTTTCCGGCTCGCCCGCCGGATCGGCCGGGGTCCTCACGGAGTCGAGCAGCAGCTGCGAGACGTCGACCACCTGGATCGACTCCTTCGCCTTGCCGTCGTTCTTCTTGCCGTTGACCGAGTCGGTCAGCATGACGAGACAGAACGGGCAGGCCGTGGAGACGATGTCGGGGTTGAGGGCGAGGGCCTCGTCGACGCGCTCGTTGTTGATGCGCTTGCCGATCCGCTCCTCCATCCACATCCGGGCACCGCCGGCGCCGCAGCAGAAGCCGCGCTCCTTGTGGCGGTGCATCTCCTCGTTCCGCAGGCCCGGGACCTTCGCGATGATCTCGCGCGGGGGCGTGTAGATCTTGTTGTGACGGCCCAGGTAGCAGGGGTCGTGGTACGTGATCAGGCCCTCGACCGGCGTCACCGGGACCAGACGGCCCTCGTCGATGAGGTGCTGGAGCAGCTGCGTGTGGTGGATGACCTCGTACTCGCCGCCGAGCTGCGGGTACTCGTTCGCGATGGTGTTGAAGCAGTGCGGGCAGGTCGCGACGATCTTCTTGGTCGCCTTGGCCTTCTTCGTCGAGTCGTCGTCGTCATCCTCGCCGAACGCCATGTTCAGCATCGCGACGTTCTCCTGGCCGAGCTGCTGGAACAGCGGCTCGTTGCCCAGGCGGCGGGCCGAGTCGCCCGTGCACTTCTCGTCGCCGCCCATGATCGCGAACTTGACGCCCGCGATGTGGAGCAGCTCCGCGAAGGCCTTCGTGGTCTTCTTGGCGCGGTCCTCCAGGGCGCCGGCGCAGCCGACCCAGTACAGGTAGTCGATCTCGGAGAGGTCCTCGACGTCCTTGCCGACGATCGGGACCTCGAAGTCGACCTCCTTGGTCCACTCGACGCGCTGCTTCTTGGCGAGCCCCCAGGGGTTGCCCTTCTTCTCCAGGTTCTTGAGCATCGTGCCCGCCTCCGACGGGAACGCGGACTCGATCATCACCTGGTAGCGGCGCATGTCGACGATGTGGTCGATGTGCTCGATGTCGACCGGGCACTGCTCCACGCACGCACCGCAGGTGGTGCAGGACCAGAGCACGTCCGGGTCGATGACGCCGTTCTCCTCGGCGGTACCGATGAGGGGGCGCTCGGCCTCCGCGAGGGCGGCCGCGGGGACGTCCTTGAGCTGCTCCTCCGTCGCCTTCTCGTTGCCCTCCATGTCCTTGCCGCCGCCGGCCAGCAGGTACGGGGCCTTGGCGTGCGCGTGGTCGCGCAGGGACATGATCAGGAGCTTCGGGGAGAGCGGCTTGCCGGTGTTCCAGGCGGGGCACTGCGACTGGCAGCGGCCGCACTCGGTGCACGTGGAGAAGTCGAGGATGCCCTTCCAGGAGAACTGCTCGACCTGGGAGACACCGAAGGTGTCGTCCTCGCCCGGGTCCTCCCAGTCGATCTCCTTGCCGCCCGAGGTCATCGGCTGGAGCGCGCCGAGTGCGACCTCGCCGTCGGCGTTCCGCTTGAACCAGATGTTCGGGAAGGCGAGGAAGCGGTGCCAGGCGACACCCATGTTGGTGTTGAGCGAGACCGTGATCATCCAGATCAGCGAGACGCCGATCTTGATCATCGCGGTGAGGTAGATGAGGTTCTGCAGCGTGCCGAGCGCGAGTCCCTTGAACGCGAGGACCAGCGGGTACGAGACGAAGTACGCGGCCTCGTAGCCGCCGACGTGGTGGATCGCGCCCTCGAGGCCGCGCAGGGTCAGGATCGCCAGGCCGATGACGAGGATGACGTACTCGACGAAGTACGCCTGCCAGGCCTTCGAGCCCGCGAACCGCGACTTGCGGCCGGCCCGGGAGGGCAGGTTCAGCAGCCGGATGGCGATCAGCACGAGGATGCCGACCGTCGTCATCAGGCCGATGAACTCGATGTACAGCTCGAACGGCAGCCATTCACCGATGATCGGGAGGACCCAGTCCGCCTTGAAGAGCTGTCCGTACGCCTGGAGCAGCGTCGGGGGCAGCGTCAGGAAGCCGATGGCGACGAACCAGTGCGCGAAGCCGACGATCCCCCACCGGTTCATCCGGGTGTGGCCGAGGAACTCCTTGACCAGGGTGATCGTGCGCTGTTTCGGGTTGTCGGTGCGGCTGCCGGCCGGGACCGGCTGTCCGAGCGTGACGGACCGGTAGATCTGCGCGACGGCTCGGGCGATGAGCGCAACGCCGACCACGGTCAGCACCAGCGACACGATGATCGCGGCGAGTTGCATTGGGGGCTCCTCGGGCCTGCGAGGGTGGGTTCCAGCACCTACTGGCACGTACTGGGGATTACTAAGCAGTAACTTAATCAGTCTGTGCTGACACTATCCACTTATTCCGCCGCGCTGTAGTTGGGCAGGCGGTGATCTGTGTCGCTCAGGCATGCCTGGCCGCGCCGGGTGAGGCCGCGGGCTGCCTCGCGCAGGGGCGTGTACGCGGCCTCGGCGAGGATCGCCAGGTCCAGTGCGAGCCCGTGGTGCCCGGCGTAGTGCTGGTCGAGGAGGTCCGCCTCGTCCCACGGCATCGCGGAGCGGCGGCGCACCTGGGCCAGGCCGGTCAGTCCGGGCTTCAGCTCCCGCCGCCAGTCCCGCGCACCGGCGGCGGCGCCCCGTCCGTCGCCCGGTGCGAGCGGTTCGGGGCCCACCAGGGAGAGCTCGCCCCGTACGACGTGGGGCAGCCGGGAGAGCACGTCCAGCCGCAGCCGCCGGGTGCGCAGGGACCGCAGCACGAAGGGCCTGCCGGCCAGCCCGGTGCGGGGGGAGCGCGTCAGTACGCCGCCGGGGCGCCGCCGCACGGCGAGGACGAGGGCGGCCGTGGCGAGGACCGGGGTGGCCAGGAGCAGGAGTGCGGAGCCGAGGAGCAGGTCCAGGGTGCGCTTGGCGGTGGGGCGCGGCGGGGCTGCCGGGGTCAGTGCCCGCAGGGCCGTGAGGGCGCTCGCCGCGCGGGACGGCCTCGGCGGCTGCCACGAATGCCGTGCCGTCCGCCACGGATGCCGCACCGGGCTGCGCCTCGGCGCCTGCCTCTGTCTCGGCCTCGGCCTCTGCGTCTGCATCGTTCGCACCTGCCTGGGATCGGCTGCGGGGGTTGGCTGCCGGGGCCGCCCGCCCGGGGTGGGTGTCTGGCGGGCCGGCTGCCGGGCGGGTTGCTCGCCTGCCACCGGTTGGCTGTCTGGTTTGTGCGGCTCGCGCCATTTTGTGACAGAACGATCCCATGGCGCGATGATGGTGAGGGGTGTGTGGCCCGCCGGGTGGGCAGGTGTCGCCCGGCGGTCGGCTCAAATCCGTCCCCGCGTGAGTCATATGTGATGTGTGTCCGTCGTCACAAAAGTGAGCAATTCGCTGATGGCGCGGAGCGTGTGCACGATAGTTGAGTCGCCTCGACTCAGGTCTGTTGACTCCGGGAGCGATGTCATGCATCCTTGAGCCAGATCCACTCAAGTAGTCAGTTGGAGGAATTGAAATGGCACGTGCGGTCGGCATCGACCTGGGCACGACTAACTCCGTCGTCAGCGTTCTCGAAGGCGGCGAGCCCACCGTCATCACCAACGCCGAAGGCGCCAGGACCACGCCGTCCGTCGTCGCCTTCGCGAAGAACGGCGAGGTTCTGGTCGGCGAGGTCGCCAAGCGCCAGGCAGTGACGAACGTCGACAGGACCATCCGCTCCGTCAAGCGCCACATGGGCACTGACTGGAAGATCGACCTGGACGGCAAGAGCTTCAACCCGCAGCAGATGAGCGCCTTCATCCTGCAGAAGCTGAAGCGTGACGCCGAGTCGTACCTGGGTGAGAAGGTCGCCGACGCGGTGATCACCGTCCCGGCGTACTTCAACGACTCCGAGCGTCAGGCGACGAAGGAGGCCGGCGAGATCGCGGGCCTGAACGTCCTGCGCATCGTCAACGAGCCGACGGCCGCCGCGCTGGCGTACGGGCTCGACAAGGACGACCAGACGATCCTCGTCTTCGACCTCGGTGGCGGCACGTTCGACGTGTCCCTCCTGGAGATCGGTGACGGCGTCGTCGAGGTGAAGGCCACCAACGGTGACAACAACCTCGGTGGTGACGACTGGGACCAGCGCGTCGTCGACTACCTGGTGAAGCAGTTCGCCAACGGGCACGGCGTGGACCTGTCCAAGGACAAGATGGCTCTCCAGCGTCTCCGCGAGGCCGCGGAGAAGGCGAAGATCGAGCTGTCGTCCTCGACGGAGACCACGATCAACCTGCCCTACATCACGGCGTCGGCCGAGGGCCCGCTGCACCTGGACGAGAAGCTCACGCGCTCGCAGTTCCAGCAGCTCACCGCGGACCTCCTGGACCGCTGCAAGAACCCGTTCCACAACGTCATCAAGGACGCGGGCATCCAGCTCTCCGAGATCGACCACGTCGTTCTCGTCGGTGGCTCGACCCGTATGCCGGCCGTCGCCGAGCTCGTCAAGGAGCTCACGGGCGGCCAGGACGCCAACAAGGGTGTGAACCCGGACGAGGTCGTCGCCATCGGCGCCTCGCTCCAGGCCGGTGTCCTCAAGGGCGAGGTCAAGGACGTCCTGCTCCTCGACGTGACCCCGCTGTCCCTCGGTATCGAGACCAAGGGAGGGATCATGACGAAGCTCATCGAGCGCAACACCACGATCCCGACCAAGCGCTCCGAGATCTTCACGACGGCCGAGGACAACCAGCCGTCCGTGCAGATCCAGGTCTACCAGGGCGAGCGCGAGATCGCGGCGTACAACAAGAAGCTCGGAATGTTCGAGCTGACCGGCCTGCCGCCGGCCCCGCGGGGCGTGCCGCAGATCGAGGTCGCGTTCGACATCGACGCCAACGGCATCATGCACGTCGCCGCCAAGGACCTCGGCACCGGCAAGGAGCAGAAGATGACCGTCACCGGTGGCTCCTCGCTGCCGAAGGACGAGGTCAACCGGATGCGCGAAGAGGCCGAGCAGTACGCGGACGAGGACCACCGCCGCCGCGAGGCCGCCGAGTCGCGCAACCAGGGCGAGCAGCTCGTCTACCAGACGGAGAAGTTCCTCAAGGACAACGAGGACAAGGTCCCCGGTGACGTGAAGACGGAGGTGGAGACCGCGCTCACCGAGCTGAAGGAGAAGCTCAAGGGCGAGGACACCGCCGAGATCCGTACCGCCACCGAGAAGGTCGCGGCCGTCTCCCAGAAGCTGGGCCAGGCGATGTACGCCAACGCCCAGGCCGAGGGCGGCCCGCAGGGCGCGCAGCCGGGTGCCGAGCAGGCCCAGGGCGACGGTCAGGACGATGTCGTCGACGCCGAGATCGTCGACGACGAGAAGGACACCAAGGGCGGTGCGGCGTGACCGAGGAGACTCCGGGCTTCGAGGAGAAGCCCGACGTCCCCTCCGGCGCCACCTCTGACGACGCCGGGACGGAGGCCGCCACCCCCTCTTCGGAGGAGGCGGCGGCCCCCGCCGGGGACGCGAACCAGACAGCCGGTCTGACCGCGCAGCTGGACCAGGTCCGCACCGCGCTCTCCGAGCGCACGGCAGACCTCCAGCGGCTCCAGGCCGAGTACCAGAACTACCGCCGCCGCGTGGAGCGGGACCGGGTCACGGTCAAGGAGATCGCAGTCGCGGGTCTCCTGTCCGAGCTCCTGCCCGTGCTCGACGACGTCGGCCGGGCCCGCGAGCACGGCGAGCTCCTGGGCGGGTTCAAGTCGGTGGCCGAATCGCTGGAGACGGTCGTCGCCAAGCTCGGCCTGCAACAGTTCGGCAAGGAGGGCGAGCCCTTCGACCCGACGATCCACGAGGCCCTGATGCACTCGTACGCGCCGGACGTCACCGAGACGACCTGCGTGGCGATCCTGCAGCCCGGGTACCGGATCGGCGAGCGCACCATCCGTCCCGCACGGGTGGCGGTGGCCGAACCCCAGCCCGGGGCGACGCCCGCGGCCGCGAAGGACGCGAAAGAAGAGCAGGCAGCCGACGAGGAGAGCGGTGGCGGCGAGGAGGTCTGACATTCTGTCCGACCACTTGGCGGCACACCGCCCGGCCCGCAGGGCCTTCGGTCGGGATCGGGCGGGGCTCCACGAGCCCGGCAGGATCCCGACTGAAGGCCCTGGGCCGGTCGTCCGGAAGGAGGGACGTCGATGAGTACGAAGGACTTCGTCGAGAAGGACTACTACAAGGTTCTCGGCGTCCCGAAGGACGCCACGGACGCCGAGATCAAGAAGGCGTACCGGAAGCTCGCCCGCGAGTTCCACCCGGACGCCAACAAGGGTGACAACAAGGCGGAGGAGCGCTTCAAGGAGATCTCCGAGGCCAACGACATCCTCGGTGACACCAAGAAGCGCAAGGAGTACGACGAGGCCCGCGCCCTCTTCGGCAACGGCGGCTTCCGCCCCGGACCCGGCAGCGGCGGCGGCAACTTCAACTTCGACCTGGGGGACCTCTTCGGAGGCGCCCCGGGCGGTGGCCAGGGCGGCGGAGCCGGCGGCTTCGGCGGCGGTGGCGGCGGCGGCCTGGGCGATGTCTTCGGCGGCCTCTTCAACCGGGGCGGCGGCACCGGCACCCGGGTGCAGCCGCGCCGCGGCCAGGACATCGAGTCCGAGGTGACGCTCAGCTTCACCGAGGCGGTCGACGGGGCCACGGTCCCGCTGCGGATGTCCAGCCAGGCGCCCTGCAAGGCGTGCTCCGGCACCGGCGACAAGAACGGCACCCCCAGGGTCTGCCCGACCTGCGTCGGCACCGGCCAGGTCTCGCGCGGCACCGGCGGCGGGTTCTCGCTCACCGACCCCTGCGTGGACTGCAAGGGCCGGGGCCTCATCGCCCAGGACCCCTGCGACGTCTGCAAGGGCAGCGGCCGGGCGAAGTCGTCCCGCACCATGCAGGTCAGGATTCCGGCGGGCGTCTCCGACGGCCAGCGGATCCGGCTGCGCGGCAAGGGCAGCCCCGGCGAGCGCGGCGGACCGGCCGGCGACCTCTACGTCGTCGTCCACGTCGACACCCACCCGGTCTTCGGCCGCAAGGGCGACAACCTCACGGTCACCGTGCCCGTCACCTTCACGGAGGCGGCGCTCGGCGGCGAGGTGAGGGTGCCCACGCTCGGCGGACCGCCGGTCACCCTGAAGCTCCCGGCCGGCACGCCCAACGGGCGCACCATGCGCGCCCGCGGCAAGGGCGCGGTCCGCAAGGACGGCAGCCGCGGCGACCTGCTGGTCACCGTGGAGGTGGTGGTTCCCAAGGACCTGGGCACGGACGCCCGGGACGCCCTGGAGGCCTATCGCAAGGCGACCGCGGACCAGGACCCGCGGGCGGAGCTGTTCCAGGCAGCGAAGGGAGCTTGAGATGGACGGCCGCCGGCGTAATCCGTACGAACTGACCGAAGAATCCCCGGTGTACGTGATCTCGATCGCGGCCCAGCTCTCTGGTCTCCATCCCCAGACGCTGCGCCAGTACGACCGCCTCGGCCTGGTCTCTCCCGACCGCACGGCCGGGCGCGGCAGGCGCTACTCGGCCCGCGACATCGAGCTGCTGCGCACCGTGCAGCAGTTGTCGCAGGACGAGGGCATCAACCTCGCCGGCATCAAGCGCATCATCGAGCTGGAGAACCAGGTCGCGGCCCTCCAGCAGCGCGTCGCCGAGCTCTCGGCGGCCGTGGACGGGGCGGCGGCGACGTTGCAGCAGCGCGAGGCGCAGGTGCACGCGTCGTACCGGCGCGATCTGGTGCCGTACCAGGACGTGCAGCACACCAGCGCCCTGGTGGTCTGGCGGCCCAAGCGGCCCAAGGAGTAGTACCTCAGCGCTCCCCGAGGCCCGTCGCCCCGCTCGTGCGGGGCGGCGGGCCTTCGTGTTGCCCCGGCCGGGGACCGGCGATCCCGGAGCCGACGAGGAGGGCGCCGAGCTGGGTGCGGCTGGTGGCGTTGAGCGTGTGCATGAGCCTGGAGACGTGGGCGCGGCAGGTGCGGACGCTGATGCCGAGCTTTCCGGCCACGACCTGGTCGGTGTGGCCCTCGACCAGCAGGCGGGCGACGCTGAGCTGGACGGCGGTGACCGAGGTGCTGGCCGGGGCGGCCGGCACCGGATCGCTGAGCGGGGTGGCCTGCGCCCAGAGGACTTCGTACATCTGGATCAGATAGCGGACCAGCGCGGGGTGGCGGATCTCCAGCGCGACGTCGCGCGCCGCGTTGGCGGGGATGAAGGCCACGGTCCGGTCGAAGACGAGCAGCCGCTCGACCGTCTGCTCCAGCGTGCGGATCTGGATGAGGCCCGGCGGCATCTGGTTCAGATAGGCCTTGAAGGTCTGGTTGTAGCGGATGGGGTGCTGGTAGATGTGCCGGAGCGGGGTGCCCCGCTCCAGGGTGAGCCGGGCCCGGGACAGGGCCCTTTCGAGGTGGTCGGGCGGCCGCGTGCTGCCCGGTTGCAGCGTCCGGATCTCCTCGGTGGCGCTCTCCGTCGCGTTCTGGATGGTGGCGTCGATCAGGGGCATGCCTTCGAGGACGGTGATGGCGAGGTTGGGGTCCGTACTGGCCACGCCGGCCAGCGGTGCCAGCGAGTCGACCAGCGCGGCCGAGAGGCTGACGCGTTCGTGGATCTCCCGGACGACGGGCTGCAGCAGATGGGCCAGGGCGGCGGACGGCGGCACGGGACGCACCCAGGCGTCGTCCTGCGGGTCGGGGTGGACCAGCGCCAACTCGGTGAGGCAGGGCGCCGGCTGGATGGCGGTCCGGGGTATCCGTCCCGCGCTCAGCGCCTCGGTGTAGATCCTGACCGCGGTGTCGCACAGCGAACGGCCCTCGTGGGCGTGCGCCGTTGTGTCCTCATCCCTGCCCATTCGTGACCCCCCACTTTTGGCAGTGCAGCAAGATGACGGTGGTGGCAGCGTAGTTCGCGGGCCACTGTGGGTGTTGTCGGGGGAGCCGGGAACTCTCCCGGCCGATCGGGGCCGTGGCCATGTCTCTCCAAGGCGCGTGGCCATGTCTCCGGCCCGGGGTGGGGGGCTCTGGAGTGCCGGCCGGTCAGGAATCCTGATCGAGGATTCCCGACTGGGCGATCAGGTAGCCGAGCTGGGCGCGGCTCGTGCTTCCCAGCACGGCGGACAGCTTGGCGACATGGGCGCGGCAGGTGCGGACGTTCATGCCGAGGCGGCGGGCTATCGCCTCGTCGACGTGCCCCTCGATCAGCAGCGTGGCGATGGCGCGCTGGACGCCGGTGATGCCGTCCCTGGCCGGGTCGTACGGTGCCGCCTCGTCCAACGGGACGGCACGGCGCCAGAGTTGTTCGAAGACCTTCGTCAGATAGGCGACCAGCGCGGGGTGCCGTAGTTCCAGGGCGACGGGCAGGTCGTCCTGGACCGGGATGAAGGCTACGGTGTCGTCGCAGATGATGAGGCGCTCGATGAGCTCCTCCAGCGTGCGGATCTCCATCCTGGCGCCGGCCATGAGGTCGACGTAGGCGAACGTGCGCTGACTGTGCCGGACCGTGTGCTGGTAGAGGGTACGGACGCTGATGCCGGAATCTATGAGAGGTTTGCTGCGGGTCAGGGCCTCGCCGAGGACCTCCTCGCTGCGTTTGCCTCCGGGCTGGACGGTCAGCACTTCCGTCCGGCTCTCCGCGATGGCCAGGTCGAGCGCTCCGTTGATCCGGTCCATGCCCTCCAGCACCGTGATCGCGTGCGTGGGCGCGGGGCTCTGGGCGCTGATGGCCAGGAACGGTTCGAAGGCTTCGGCCAGCTCGACGGACGTCCGCCTGCGATCCAGGATCTCGCGTTCCAGCGGGTAGAGACGCTGAGCCAGTGCGGCCGTCGGCGGAACCGGACGAAGCCACGAGGCGTCGTCCGGATCGGGCAGCAGTAGGCCGAATTGGACGAGGCAGGGTGCGGGCCTGACCTCGGCGCGGGCGAGGCGGCCCACGCTGAGCGCGGCCGCATACAGCCTGGCACCCTCGGTGCACAGATTCGTGACCGCATGAGTATGTGTCGGTTTCGTGTCCATTATAGGCAAAACTCCACCCCCCAGGGTCCTGAACATTCAGGAACATGATGCATCGCTCCTGTGGCATTGACGCGTCCGAATGAGCCATCGTCTCTTGGAGAGCGGGGGAGAGGATCCATCAAGTGAGGACGAAGCCGACTATGTACAAGAGAATGCTTCGGTCAGTGCTTGGCACTGCGTTCGCGGCTGCTGCACTGCTGCTCGTGACGCATGGCTCTACTCCGGACGTTGGATGGGGCAATGCGCAGGCAAGCGCTGCCGTCGACCATTACCAGGGCGATGTCGGCTGGGGCAACGTACAGCCCGCTGCCGCCGGTGACCTTCACCAGTCCGACGTCGGCTGGGGGAACTCCGTGGAGAACAGGGCGGACTTGTGACCACTCCACCGGACGACCGGACCTTCCGGCGTGAGATGGCAACCGCCTACCGCTCAGGGTGGCATTTCATCGACCTCGTCACGGCACTCCCCCACCGTGGTGATTCGTTGATGGTCACTCTGTTCGGCGACCCGGTCGTCGTCGCCCGTGAGGACGACGGGGAGGTCCGCGCCTACCGGTGCCTCCGCAAGCCGCGTGGAGCGCCGCAGCCCGTGCGCTGCGCTATTCGGTACGACATGATTTTTGTGAACCTCGCACAGCGTGACCACCAGCTGTTCGAACCTGAAGCCATCTCCGCCACCCCCCGCAGTGCCTGAGCGATCCCCCGTCGTTCCACGTCGCTCAGACACTCCCCCACACAACGGCGTCACCGTGACCTGAACACGGTGGCGCCGTTGTGCTGTCCGCTTCCGGTCAGCCGCGGCTTTCGGTCAGCCGCGGCCCAGTGCCCGGTCCAGGGTGATCTCGATGGCGACGCGGTCCGGGTTGGGCTTCGGCGCGCGCCCGTAGCGGGCCGTCTTGCGGCGTACCGCGTCGTCGACCCTGTCCTGCTCCGTACGCACCCTGGCGACGCCCTCCAGGGTCGCCCAGCGGCGTCCTTCGGCCTGGCAGACCGCGACCCGTGCGCCGTCCGGGCCCGCGGCCAGGATGTTGGCGACCTTGCGGCTGTTCCTGCCGGTGATGATGCGGGCGAGGCCGGCCTCCGGGTCGTACGTCACGCACACCGGGACGACGTGCGGGGTGCCGTCGGGGCGCAGTGTCGTGAGGGTGCATACATGGGGCTCGCGCCAGAAGGCCAGGTACTCGGGGCCGGGATCGCGTACGTCGACTGCCATGGGCCCAGGGTAGGCAGCCCCGGTCCGCCCTGCGGTGGCGGGCGGACCGGGCGGCCGGTTCACTCGGACATGAGGTGCGCGGCAGCGCGCAACGGTGCGGAGCGATGCGGGAGTGGACCGTTTTCTGCGTTGAGTGGAATAGACTCAACTTTGTGCACGTTCAGCGTGTCAGAAGTGAGTACGGGCCAGTCGTCGCAAGGAGGAGAGAGCGCACGTGGACGCCGAGCTGACCAACAGGAGCCGGGACGCCATCAACGCGGCCACCAGCAGGGCCGTGAAGGACGGGCACCCCGATCTGACCCCGGGACATCTGCTGCTTGCGCTGCTCGCGGGCGAGGACAACGAGAACATCGTCGATCTGCTCGCCGCCGTCGAGGCGGACCAGGTCGCCGTGCGCACCGAGACCGAGCGGCTGCTGGCCGCCCAGCCCAGCGTGACCGGGTCGACCGTCGCACCGCCGCAGCCCAACCGCGAGCTGCTCGCCGTGATCTCCGACGCGGCGCAGCGGGCCAAGGAGCTCGGCGACGACTACATCTCCACCGAGCATCTGCTGATCGGGGTCGCGGCCAAGGGCGGCCGCGCCGGTGAGATCCTCGACGGCCAGGGGGCCGGCGCGAAGAAGCTGCTGGCCGCGTTCGAGAAGAGCAGGGGAGGGCGCCGGGTGACCACACCCGACCCGGAGGGCCAGTACAAGGCCCTGGAGAAATTCGGTACGGACTTCACCGCGGCCGCACGCGAGGGGAAGCTCGACCCGGTCATCGGCCGTGACCAGGAGATCCGCCGCGTCGTCCAGGTGCTCTCGCGCCGCACCAAGAACAACCCCGTGCTCATCGGGGAGCCCGGCGTCGGCAAGACGGCCGTCGTCGAGGGGCTCGCCCAGCGCATCGTCAAGGGGGACGTCCCCGAGTCCCTCAAGAACAAGCGGCTCGTCTCGCTGGACCTCGGCGCGATGGTCGCGGGCGCGAAGTACCGCGGCGAGTTCGAGGAGCGGCTGAAGACCGTCCTCTCCGAGATCAAGGAGAGCGGCGGCCAGATCATCACGTTCATCGACGAGCTCCACACCGTCGTCGGCGCCGGCGCGGGCGGCGACTCCGCCATGGACGCGGGCAACATGCTCAAGCCCATGCTGGCCCGCGGCGAGCTGCGGATGGTCGGTGCCACCACCCTCGACGAGTACCGCGAGCGGATCGAGAAGGACCCCGCCCTGGAACGCCGCTTCCAGCAGGTGCTGGTGGCGGAGCCGTCCGTCGAGGACACCATCGCGATCCTGCGCGGGCTCAAGGGCCGTTACGAGGCCCACCACAAGGTGCAGATCGCGGACTCCTCGCTGGTCGCCGCCGCGACCCTCTCCGATCGCTACATCACCTCCCGCTTCCTTCCCGACAAGGCCATCGACCTCGTCGACGAGGCGGCCTCCAGGCTCCGCATGGAGATCGACTCCTCGCCCGTCGAGATCGACGAACTCCAGCGCGCCGTCGACCGGTTGCACATGGAGGAGCTGGCCCTCAAGAACGAGTCCGACGCCGCCTCCAAGCAGCGGCTGGAGAAGCTCCGCCGCGACCTCGCCGACAAGGAGGAGGAGCTGCGCGGGCTCAACGCCCGCTGGGAGAAGGAGAAGCAGGGCCTCAACCGGGTCGGTGAGCTGAAGGAGCGCCTCGACGATCTGCGCGGACAGGCCGAACGGGCCCAGCGCGACGGCGACTTCGACAGCGCCTCCAAGCTGCTGTACGGGGAGATCCCGGGCCTGG
Source organism: Streptomyces sp. NPDC087428 (assembly GCF_044744085.1). NCBI lineage: Bacteria > Bacillati > Actinomycetota > Actinomycetes > Kitasatosporales > Streptomycetaceae > Streptomyces > Streptomyces sp. NPDC087428. The sequence continues at coordinate 166,959 of NZ_JBIUXR010000018.1, read as the reverse complement.
AGCGGGAGCTGGCCGAGGCCGCAGAGGCCGAGCAGGAGGCCGCGAAGGAGCCCAAGGAGACGCTGGTCAAGGAGGAGGTCGGTCCGGACGACATCGCCGATGTCGTCGGCGCCTGGACCGGCATTCCGGCCGGACGGCTGCTGGAGGGCGAGACCCAGAAACTGCTGCGCATGGAGGAGGAGCTGGGCAGGCGCCTCATCGGGCAGACCCAGGCCGTGCAGGCCGTCTCGGACGCGGTACGCCGCACCCGGGCCGGAATCGCCGACCCCGACCGGCCCACCGGCTCCTTCCTCTTCCTCGGCCCGACCGGCGTCGGCAAGACCGAACTGGCCAAGGCCCTCGCGGACTTCCTCTTCGACGACGAGCGGGCCATGGTCCGCATCGACATGAGCGAGTACAGCGAGAAGCACAGCGTGGCCCGGCTGGTCGGCGCCCCGCCCGGCTACGTCGGCTACGAGGAGGGCGGCCAGCTCACCGAGGCGGTCCGCCGCCGCCCGTACAGCGTCGTCCTGCTGGACGAGGTCGAGAAGGCCCACCCCGAGGTCTTCGACATCCTGCTCCAGGTCCTCGACGACGGGCGGCTCACCGACGGACAGGGCCGGACGGTGGACTTCCGCAACACCATCCTGATCCTGACCTCCAACCTCGGCAGCCAGTACCTGGTCGACCCCCTGACCAAGCCCGAGGAGAAGAAGAAGCAGGTCATGGACGTGGTGCGGGCCTCGTTCAAGCCGGAGTTCCTCAACCGGCTGGACGACCTGGTGGTCTTCTCCGCGCTGTCCGGCGACGAGCTCGCCCATATCGCGGGCCTCCAGATCGACCGCCTCGCCAAGCGGCTGGCCGACCGCCGCCTCACCCTCGACGTCACCCCGGCCGCCCTGGCCTGGCTGGCCGAGGAGGGCAACGACCCGGCGTACGGCGCCCGGCCGCTGCGCCGGCTCATCCAGACGGCGATCGGCGACCGGCTCGCGAAGGAGATCCTCTCGGGCGGGATCACGGACGGCGACACGGTCCGGGTGGACCGCGAGGGCGACGCCCTGACCGTCGGCGCGGCGTCGTAACAGCGGCGCGCTCGCGTAACCGGAACGTGTGGCGGCCCCGGTCCCCACTGGCTGGATATCAGCTTGTGGCGGATCGGGGCCGTTCCCGCTTGCCATGCCCCGCCCGGCATGGGGGAGGATGGCAGCCAACCGCACGAAGGGAAATTACGGTGAGCATCGATCCGTCCTCGATTCCTAACTTCGGGGGCCAGCCCGAACCGCAGGCGGCAGGACCGGAGGGCCCCGTCGTCCCTGACCAGGACCTCGTCAAGCAGCTCCTGGAGCAGATGGAGCTGAAGTACGTCGTCGACGACGAGGGCGACCTCGCGGCGCCGTGGGAAGACTTCCGCACGTACTTCATGTTCCGTGGCGAGGGCGAGCAGCAGGTCTTCTCGGTCCGCACGTTCTACGACCGCCCGCACGACGCGGACCAGCGCCCGGTCCTGCTCGACGCGATCGACGACTGGAACCGCCGCACCCTGTGGCCCAAGGTCTACACGCACACGCACGAGCCCGAGGAGGGCGCCGAGGACACCGGCACCTCGGTCCGGCTGATCGGTGAGGCGCAGATGCTCATCGGCACCGGCGTCGCCCTGGAGCACTTCGTCTCCTCGACGGTCAGCTGGGTGCGCGCCTCGATCGAGTTCGACAAGTGGCTGCTGGAGCGCCTCGGCCTGGCCCCGGCCGAGGACAAGGCGGAAGGCGCGGAGCAGGACGCTCCGGAGGCCTGAGCCACCGCGCAGTGACAGCCCGGCGAGGCGAGCGGTCCCATCGGACCGCTCGCCTCGCCGGGCTTTCTCACAGGCTCTTCAGCCGGGTCACCGCCTCCGCCAGCACCTCCGTGCGCTTGCAGAACGCGAAGCGGACGAAGGGGGCGCCCTGTTCCCGGTGGTCGTAGAAGACCGCGTTCGGCACGGCCACCACCCCGCACCGCTCCGGCAGTGAGCGGCAGAAGGCGAAGCCGTCGCCGGTGCTGTCCAGCGGGCGGATGTCGGTGGTGACGAAGTACGTGCCGGCCGGGCGGTAGACCGCGAAACCGGCCTCGGCGAGTCCCTCGCTCAGCAGGTCGCGCTTGGCCCGCAGATCCGCGCGCAGCGTGTCGAAGTAGCTGTCGGGCAGCCGCAGCGCCTCGGCGACCGCGTACTGGAAGGGCCCGGAGGCGACGTACGTCAGGAACTGCTTCGCGGAGCGGACCGCCGTCACCAGTTCGGGGCTCGCGGTGATCCAGCCGACGCCTCGTTCATGCACTCATTTGAAGGCGACCCACCAGGCCCGGCGCTGACGTCGGCGCTGGAGGAGCCAGATCGTCGCAGGAAGGCTCCTTCATTCACTGTCTCACCTCCGCACTCGCAATCAGATTGCCATCAGAGTACGGTCTGAGTATGAGCATTGCGCACATGGCACCCGAATCGGAATCCGTCACGTTCACCGATCTGTCCCGGAACCCGAAGGCCGTCGCTGCGAGGGCCGCCGCCCTGGGATGTCTGCGTGTCACGCACCGAGACGCTCCCGACATGGTGCTGACCACGGCCATACACGCGGAGCGCAGCGAGGAGAACCTGACTACCGCGTCCCGACTGTTCCTTGCTCTGATGAAGCAGGACGGTGGTGTCAGGTCGCTTCTGCTCGCGCTGCCCGAGGTGTTCCCGTGGGTACGCCACCTGGACGACGAGGAAGTCCGGGAATTCACCGTCGAGCTCCTGGATGCGCTGTCCGACGCCGCTGAGCTGGGCGCCAGGGAGGCTGTGCACCGAGCGATCGTCTCGTGGCGGGCAACCGCCCGCATCAACGCCGACCCTGACCAGCTCAGGGAAGCAGCCCGTCCGCTTGGTGACGTCGACCTCGGCCCGGTCGAGGTGCACGAGTGAGTCCGAAGAAGGGCGATCGGGTCAGTGTTCCCCCGCTGAGCGGCTGGAACGTCATTCACGGGACCACGGAGGCCGCGACCGGTTGGGAGGAGCTGTGCCGGGTGGCGTTGCCGAACGCGCATCGCTGCCTGGAAGCCCTTCGCACGGACCCGCTGTCGCGCGCCAACTGGAACCGACAGCACCAGCTCCGCGGCAGGCATGCCACCAGGGAATGGAAGGGCTCCGAGCTGGAGCAGTGGGAGTACGAGATCACCAGTGGCGGCCGGGTCCGCTATCTGGCCAGCCCGGACACCTCGACTGTGATCCTGGTGTACGCCTCCCCGCGACACCCGAAGGACACCGAGTAGCCCCCGGCGCTCCAAGCTGCTGCAAGAGGGGCGAAGGGCCTCCGACCAGCGATACCCACGGCCTGGCCAAACCTCACACCCCGCAGTTTCGGTAGGTCTCCCGCAGATTGTTACCCTTGCACGTGCAAGGGATGTGTACGGGCTTCGGGACGGCATACGCCCCGAAGTTCAACGGGTGGACAAGGGGTGTGCATGACCGGTCAGACGAGTTCTGAATTCGTGGCGGAGGTCGATCGGGGGAATGGCGATCCGTTCCGTGTCCTGGAGTTGAGCCCCACTCGACTTCTGACCACCATGCCGTGGGGGCAGTTGGCGCGGATTGTTCCCGACCCCCGACGGGCTGAGGATCCCAAGGGGTTCAAGTATCTGTCGGCTGACGAGCAGCGACAGGCAGAAATCCGGAACGAAGTCCAGCGCACCATCAAGACGACGAAGAAGTGGGATAACGCCAAGGGGTATGCCCGCTATCTCGCCGACGTCATTAGTGGTAGGCGTGATGAGAATTGGGCGACTCCGCCGTTCGCGCTGTGGATTGAGAAGCCTGTCAAGACGGTCAGGTTGAATACCGTTTTCGAGGCGGACAAGGTCGCATACCTGCCGTTCGGCACCAGCGGGGTGTTGGTGGACGCCGAGACGCAGCACCTCGCCCACTACCTCCTCCTCGATGCCCCTGAGGTCCACGGCGTCACAGCGGATCAGGTGAACAGGCGACTCGTCGGTGTGGAGATCTATCACAATCTCGGTCTCGTCTCTGCGCGTCAGATTTTCCACGACCGAAATCTTCTGGGTGTCATCCCGAACAAGAACGTTGCGCTTACATCCGATTCGGTCAATGTCGCCACGAGCATCACGATTGCTCTGCTCAAGCAGGTCATGGTGCCGCTGCCGGGTTCCGGTGAGGCGGCGCCACTGGAACAGCACGTTTCTATGCGGCAGCGACAACTGAAAGCCGTGGACAAAGAATGGATGACGCTCTCCACGCTCAGGTCATTCGTTATTACGGCCATCTTTGGGAGGTCTGGATTCGACAAGACGAGTGGTCCCATCCCTGAGTTGCCCGAAGGCTGCACCAAGGACGCTGCTGAGGTGGCGATCGCCGATGCGCTGTCTTTGCTCTTCACGCGCTTTGGGTCAGCCTTCCAGGACCGGCTGCGCACCGTGATTGCGGCGCCGGCGGTCTTTGCGGCTCTGGGGGCCGTGGCGCACCGCTCGATGCCGTGGGGTGCGGAACCCCGGCGCAGCCTGGATGGGTTTGGCGAGCTGCTGTCCGATGTCAATTGGTCTAGAGATGCTCGCTATTGGGGTGGAATCGTCGGAAAGGAGACGGCCAGGGGCACATTCTCCCTGGCAGGCGGAGTCAAAGATTCCGGTTCGCGGACTGCTACGGCGCTGGAGGATACGGAGTCTGAGCGCTATTCGTGGATCAGGCACGGCCAGCCCGGCGTGCAGGGCTGACTGATCTGGTGAGCGCGGGCAAATCTCCGCTGATCCGCCCCCGCTGTTTTTGGTGGTTCCCCGTAGTTCCGGTAGCGTCTGCGATTGCCGCTCGGAACCGCATTCGCAACCTCGGTCGGCGCAGGTCTTGCTGTGTTCGTCCGGCCTAGGGGGTTAAAGTGTGGGTAAGCGTCCTGATTTCGGTGCTCGCCCTTGTGGTGGGTGTTGCGGGGTACCGGGTGGTCCTGTGGAACAAGCGCCGGGTCAGGACTGATGAGTTCCGCGTCCCCGCCACGTGTGCCCAGGAAACGTTCATGATCATGGAGCACAGTGGTTTGCCGCTCGACGCGTCGCTCCTCAAGGAGGCCCGACAGCACCAGCCGAAGCTGGCTGCAGCGGCCCGACGGGCGGCCTGGGACCCCGACATGGGCAAGGCGCTGCAGGACCTCGCCCAGAGATTCGCAGCACTCGTTGACAGCTCCATCCCTCGCACCCGAGAGACACGTGACGAGTTCCGGCGTCGCGAACGGCAATGGGAGCGGCAGCTTCGCGTTACGGACGAGTCCTTCACCGACCTCTTCACGTGTCTTGACGGGGGCCGGAAGCGCTGACGTCAGCGGAGCCGGGCGAGGCGGGTGACTGCCGCTTCCAGAACCTCCGGTTTCTTGCAGAACGCGAACCGCACGAATGGGGCACCCGCCTCGCGGTGGTCGTAGAAGACGGCGTTGGGGATCGCGACCACCCCGCAGCGCTCTGGCAGGGCGCGGCAGAAGGCGAAGCCGTCGCTCTCGCCGAGGGGGCGGATGTCGGCGGTGACGAAGTACGTGCCGGCCGGCTTGAAGACTTTGAAGCCGGCGTCCGCCAGGCCCGCTGCCAGCAGGTCACGCTTGGCCCGCATGTCCTCGCGCAAGGCGGTGAAGTAGCTGTCGGGGAGGGCGAGCGCCTCGGCGACCGCGTACTGGAAGGGCCCGGCGGAGACGTACGTCAGGAACTGCTTCGCGGAGCGGACCGCCGTCACCAGTTCGGGGCTCGCGGTGATCCAGCCGACCTTCCAGCCGGTGAAGGAGAACGTCTTTCCGGCCGAGCTGATGGTGACCGTCCGCTCGCGCATACCGGGGAACGAGGCGAGCGGCAGGTGCTCGCCCTCGAACACGAGGTGCTCGTAGACCTCGTCGGTGACGACGAGGAGATCGCGCTCGCAGGCCAGTTCGGCGATCGCGGCGAGTTCCTCGCGGGTCAGGACGGTGCCGGTGGGGTTGTGCGGGGTGTTGAGCAGCAGCAGCCGGGTGCGGGGGGTGACGGCGGCGCGCAGTTCGTCGAGGTCCAGCCGGTAGGTGCCGGTCGAGGGCTCGGGGTGCAGGGTGACGGGGACGCGGGAGGCGCCCGCCATGGCGATGCAGGCGGCGTACGAGTCGTAGTACGGCTCCAGCGCGATGACCTCGTCGCCGGGCTCCAGGAGCGCCAGCATCGAGGCCGCGATGGCCTCGGTGGCGCCGGCGGTGACGAGGACCTCGGTGTCGGGGTCGTACGTCAGGGCGTAGCGCCGCTGCTGGTGAGCGGCGATCGCGGTGCGCAGCTCGGGGACCCCGGGCCCCGGCGGGTACTGGTTGCCGTGCCCGGCGCGCAGGGCGCGGACGGCGGCCTCGCGGACCTCCTCCGGGCCGTCGGTGTCCGGGAACCCCTGGCCGAGGTTGATGGCGCCGGTGCGGACGGCCAGCGCGGACATCTCCGCGAAGATCGTCGTGCCGAACTCGGCGAGGCGGCGGTTGAGCAGCGGTCGTCCCTGTGTCATGACCGCCATCCTGCGGGGAAGCTCTGGAGTTGCTCAAGTCTGCTTTGGCCGAACGGGGGCGGGGGCATCCCCCTCCTGCACGCAGGAATCCGGTGAGAAGCGGGGGACTCGCTTCGGGGGACGGAAGGACGTGAGGTCCGTGAAGGTGGTACTCATCGCGGTGCTCGTGATCGTGGCGGTGGCGGTGCTCGTCTCGTCGATGGCGAGCGCGGGAAGCCGCGGCAAGCCGCTGGCCCGGAGCAAGGGCCGGCGTGGTGCGGTCGGTGGCGGTGCGGCCGGCGGCAGCTGGTGGGCGGGCGGCGGCGGGGGTGGCTCGTCGTGCGGCGGCAGCAGCAGCGGCGGTCACTCGGGAGGCCACTCGGGTGGTCACTCCTGCGGCGGTGGTCATTCGTGCGGCGGGGGTTCGTCGTGCGGCGGCGGGGGCGGATGCGGCGGAGGCAGCTGACACGGGGCAGCTGGTCCGTGACCGGGCGGATTCACGACGGCCCGGTGCCGTAGGAGGTGTCCGGCGGGAGTCGGGGCGGGGCTTCGGAGCCGCCCCGAGTCCCGCCGGACACCTTTTTCCTGGGCCCTGCGGCGAGTCGCCGGTGAACAGGTGAACCGGAAGGCCCCCGAGGGGATGGAAACCACGTCAAGTTGGGTAAAAACACTGCGAGTGCGGCTTAGTTCGTGATTCCCTCGGTGGAGAGAACATTCAGCCCTCGGACCCCAGTTGGACCTGATCGGGCGCTTCCCACCTCCCACGTGCATCACGCTCGGGGGCGTCCCCCTGTCCATGTGTCCATGTGTGTTTTGCGGAGCCGACCCATGCTCACGACCCTCCATACGGCCTATTCCGACACCCGTGCCGCCGATCTGGCCTGGGCGCTGGGGCGTGAACCGCTCCCGGCGCTCGCCGTGCTCGATCTCCATCTCGCCGGTGCCCAACTCCAGTTACGCCTGCTCGGCGCCTCCCACCAGGTCCTCCTGGAGGAGGACCGCGGCAGCTGTTCCGAAACCGTCGCCTGCATGCCGGGCAGCAGCACCCCACTCCCTCTCGGCGTCTCCAAGCGACTCGGGGACTGGGAGTACGAGTTCGCGGCCCGCGTCGAGACGCTCGGCGCGGGCTCGTTCGCGGGACGTGCGCAGGAGCTCCTGGCGCTCGTCGCCGACCATCCCCACGGCCTGGCCGGGACGTTCCCGGGCAGCCCGCACGCCTTCACCGCCATGCTCGCCCAGCGGACCGAGGGGCAGGTGCGGTGGCGTACCTGGCACGCGTACCCGCAGGAGGGTCAACTGGTGGTGACGCGCACCCGCGTGGGAGTGCGGATGCCGGCGGCCGTGCTGTGACAGGGGCCCACTCCGTTGCGGTTGAATCACTTACACCCTTGTGGGTGACAAGCGGCGACGTTCCAGTGACGTAGCGTTCGCGGCATGATCGACCAGCAGGTGTCGCTGCGAGGGGGCGCGGCGCGGCTTCCCGTACGGCCCAGGACCGGCCGGTTCCTCGTGCTCGCCGCGGTCTTCGTCTGCGCCGCGTGCGGTCTGGTGTACGAGCTCGAACTGGTCGCGCTCGCCTCCTATCTGATCGGTGACTCCGTCACCCAGGCGTCCGTCGTGCTCTCCGTGATGGTGTTCGCCATGGGGATCGGCTCGTTGCTCGCGAAACGTTTATGCAGCCGGGCCGCGGTCGGCTTCGGACTGATCGAGGCCCTGCTCGCCCTGGTCGGCGGCTCCTCCGCGCTGGTGCTCTACGCGACGTTCGCCTGGATCGGCGAGTCGCGGTACGCCCTGGTCGGCTTCTCGCTGGCGATCGGCGTCCTGATCGGCGCGGAGATCCCGCTGCTGATGACACTGATCCAGCGCGTCGACCGGCAGGACGCGGGCGGGGCCGTCGCCGACCTGTTCGCCGCGGACTACGTGGGGGCGCTGGTCGGCGGGCTGGCGTTCCCGTTCCTGCTGCTGCCGCTGCTCGGACAGCTCACCGGGGCGCTGTTCACCGGTGCGGTCAACGCGGCGGCGGGCGGGGCGCTGGTGATGTGGGTGTTCCGGCGGGATCTCACCGGCCGGTCCCGGTGGCTGCTCATCGCCGTCAACGTGGCGGTGATCGCCCTGCTCGCCACGGCCGCGGTGCTGGCCGACGACTTCGAGCGGGCGGCGAGGCGCGCGGTGTACGGGGACCGGGTGCGGGTCGCGATGCAGACCGACGTCCAGGAGGTGGTGCTGACCGGGGCGGGCCGCAGCTCCCTGGACCTCTATCTGGACGGGCGGCTGCGGGTCAGCTCGCGCGACGAGTACCAGTACCACGAGGCGCTGGTGCACCCCGTGATGAACGGGCCGCACGCGCGGGTGCTGATCCTGGGCGGCGGCGACGGCCTGGCGGCCCGCGAGGTGCTGCGCTACCCCGGCGTGCGGAGCGTCACGCTGGTGGAGCTGGACCCGGCCGTCACCCGGTTGGCCCGTACCGACCGCGCGCTCTCCGCGCTGAACGCGCACGCGTTCCGGGACCCGCGGCTGACGGCCGTCACCGGGGACGCGTTCAGCTGGCTGCGGGCGGCGCACGGCCGCTACGACGCGGTGATCTCGGACCTGCCGGACCCGGGGATCTCGGCCAGTACGAAGCTCTACTCGGCGGAGTTCTACGGCCTGGTCGCCGAGGCCCTCGCGCCGGGCGGCCGGCTGGTGGTGCACGGGGGGCCGCCGGCCAGCCGGCCGCACACGTACTGGACGGTCGAGGCGTCGATGAGGGCGGCGGGACTGCGGACCCGCCCCTACCGGGTCGACGGCCGGTACGCCGGTTTCGCGGCGGGCCCGGACCGTGCGTCGGGCGGGGCGGCGCAGCCGCACGGCTGGGGGTTCGTGCTGGCCGGACTCGGCCGGGCCCCGGAGCTCGCTCTGGACCCGGAGGCGCCGGAGCTGAAGGACCTGACGGAACCCGCGCTCCGGGAGGCGGGCAGGCGGGCGCAGGCCGGCCGGCTGCCGGGGCTGGCGCCCTCGACGCTGGTGCACCCGAGGTACTGGGACGAGTCGTGAGCCCGCGCCGCCGGTGGGGCGTAAGTGGGCGGGGCGGCGGCAGCGGCTCCGGAGGGGCGGTGGTTCCGGAGGGGCGGAAGCGCTGACGTGATGGCCGGGGCTGAGTAGGCTCGGTTTCCATGGAGCATGAGGTGCACGTTCCGGTTCCGGTCCCTGTCCTTCGGCGCACGCTGAGCGATCCTGCCCGGGTCGCACGCTGTGTGCCCGGCCTTCAGCGGGACGCGGCCGCGGGCCCGCTGGCCGGCCGGCTCAAGGTGCGGGTCGGCGGCCACACCATCACCTACCGGGGCGCGCTGCGGCTCACCGCGCTGACGGACGGCCCGGCAGGGGAGACCGCGTACGGCGTCTCCGTCGCGGGCGAGGGAGTGGAGGCGCGCGGCACCGGCTCGGCGAAGCTGGCCCTGACCGTCCGCCTGACCGAACGGGACGGCGGCACCGCGATCGCGTTCGACGGCACGGTCGGCGGCGACGGCCGCCTGGTGGAGCTGGATCCGGCGGCAGCGCTCGCGGCCGCCCACCGCCTGCTGGACCGCTTCGCGCAGCAACTGGTGACGGAGGCGCTCGCCGCGCACCAGGAACCGGGTGGGGGAGCGGGTGATCAGGCGGCCGACGAGCCGGCCGACTCCGGGGCCCGTTCCGAGGAGCAGTCCGTCGGGGACGCCGTGGAGAAGGCCATCGAGGAGGCCGCGGAGGAGGCGGACGGCACCGGTGCCGAGGAGGCCCCGACCACGCATGACGCCGCCGCCGACGAGGCCCCGGCCGGGGAGCAGTCGCCGGACAGGCCCTCGGTCTTCGACACCCCGGTGCCGCCGTCCTCGATGGACGCGGTGGCCGGGATCGAGTTCACCGTCCCGGACGGGCCGCCGGCCGAGGCCGCACATGCCCGGCGCACCATGATCGGGCGCAGCGCGGAAGAGGTCGACCACGCCCCGCCACGCGGCCGGTACGCCCCCGTGCCGTCGCCCGACTCGACCGGCGCGGGCGCCACGCTCCGCTGGGTGGCCCCGGCGGCGGCCCTCGCCATCGCCTCCGCCGTGGTGGTGGGCCGGGCGCTGCGGCGCCGGAGGTAGCCGCGGCCAGTAGGGTCGGTCGGGTGAGCAGCAGCGAGAAGGACGTCCGGCTGTCCGTCGGCGACGCAGAGTTGACCGTGAGCCCCGCCCATGGCTGCCGTATCAGCAGCCTGCGGATCGGTGGTACCGAACTGTTGCGGCAGGGGGAGCGGTACGGCTGCTTCCCGATGGTGCCGTGGTGCGGGCGCATGGAGAACGGGCAGTTCCGCAACGGCGGCGTCCTGCACCGGATGCCGCTGACCGCCCCGCCGCACGCCATCCACGGCACGGGACGCGACACGGCCTGGCGGACCGCCAGGGAGACCGGGACGGAGGCCTCGTTCTACTACGACCTGGCCGAGCCCTGGCCGTACCCGGGCCGGGTGACGCAGACCTTCGAACTGGCCGAGGACTCCCTCACGCTGGCGTTCGGCATCGAGACGTACGGGGACTCCTTCCCGGCGCAGGCCGGCTGGCACCCCTGGTTCCGGCGCAACCTCGGCGGCGAGGACGTCCGGATCGACTTCGACGCCGCCTGGCAGGAGGAGCGGGGCGAGGACCATCTGCCGACCGGCCGCCGGATCCCGCCCCTGGGCGGACCGTGGGACGACGCCTTCGGGATGCCCGACGGCGTCGAGGTGACCCTCACCTGGCCGGAGCAGCTGGAGCTGACGGTGAAGAGCCGGACCGAGTGGGTCGTGGTCTACGACGAGCAGGCCGAGGCGGTCTGCGTGGAGCCGCAGTCGGGCCCGCCGAACGGGCTGAACACCGAGCCCCGCTACGTCACCCCGATCGAGCCCCTGGAGATCGCGACGACCTGGAGCTGGCGCACGCTCTGAGGGGGCGGCGGCGGCAGGGGGCGGAACGAGGGAGTGCTGAACGATCGTCCGGCACTCCCTCGTTCCGCCCCCTGCCGCAGCCCCGTCAGTTCTGGTCGAAGGAGAGCCAGGTGCCGGCGAGGCCCTGTTGACCCGCCCCGGGTGTGGACCAGTCGCAGACACCGTCGCGGAAGACCGCCTCGAGGTCGTCGAGCTGGGCGTCGGTCACCGGCACCTGGTAGTCGGAACGGTCCACCGGACGCTTGCGGCACTTGACGATGTCGTTCGCCACATCGGCTCCCGCGACCATCCGCGGCGATGTCCACACCGGGTACAGGGTGTTGCACTCGGTGGTGCCGATGCCCTCGACCTGGGGCTCGGTGATCTTCTTCGCGCCGATGCCACGGGTCCAGCAGGCGTCCGCGAGGCCCTCCGGCCGGTGGCGGACGATCTTCTCGATGGGGGCGTCGTCGCCGGTGTCCCCCTTGATGCCGGTGAGCCAGTGGTCCATGTCGGCCACCATTCCGGCGAGCGTGAATCCGTGCCCGGCGGCGCGGGTCAGCATGACCTGGTTGGCGTGGGTGCCGTTGGCCTTGTCCAGGCGCGCCCGGGTGGAGAAGGACTGGAAGCGCATGTGCATGTCGCCGGTCGCGGAGTCGTCCGTGTAGTCGCGGTAGTCGATGACCGGCACGTCGGCGAGGCCGCCACCGCCGTTCAGCAGGCGTCCCGTGCGGTAGGCCGTCCGTACTGCCTTGAGATCGGCGGCGGTGCGCTGCGCGGCGGGCCGGGCGTCGTCGTCCAGGCCGCCGATGCGCCGGTTCAGGTCGATGAACTGGTCCACGCTGATGGTGCTCTTGTTCAGGGCCTCCAGTCCGTACTGGATCCCGGTGTTGTCGAGCGGTCTGCGCGGCTTTCCGGTCGCCGGGTCCTTGCCGTAGACGTTCACGGTGTGGCTGTAGACGTCACAGCGGGCACCGTCCGGGTTGGTGGCGGGGTCGTAGCGCTGCGCCTGTGGCAGCTGGGCCGGGCAGAATCCCGTGGGGTCGATACGGCCGGCGGCCCGTGCCAGGCTGCCGATGCTCTCCCACTTCCCGAATCCGGAGACCGCCCGCTGCTGCTCCTGGGTGAACGTGTCCGGCGCGACGTTCTTGAAGTACCGGTTCAGGAGCAGCGCGTCGCTGAGCGTCTGGATCGTCCCGAAGCCGACATCGGGGAAGCTGCACCCGGAGAGGATGCCGTCCAGCAGGCCCGGGTAGTTGTCGGCGATCTGGTGGGTCTGGTACGAGCCGCCGGAGCAGCCGTTCCCAATGGTGAAGGCGGGCTCGCCGTACGTCTCGACGAAGCGTTCCTTGACCATGCTCATGGTCTCGGCGGCCAGCAGGTCGTTGCAGTTGTTGCCGAAGACGTTCAGCGTGGACGACGCGACGCCGTAACCCTTGCTGAGATACGCGTCGTTCATGATGCCGACGGTCTTTCTGCCCTGGACGTACCAGCCGTTGTCGCAGCCGCCGCCGAAGCCGTACACGAGGCGCCCGTTCCAGCCCGGCCCGCGTTCCAGCGGGTCGGGGGTGCCGGACTCCGGGTCGAGCAGCACGGCCGTCTCGTAGATGCCGCGGTTGATGGTGCCGGTCTCGACGCGGACGATGTAGGGCACCGCCTTGCCCTCGCTCGTCGTGGCGGTCGCCAGGTCGGCGGGGCGGGTGTTCTCGTCGGGCAGCGGAACGAACGCGCCCGCCGTGGTGCGGTACATGTAATCGATACGGGTCCCGACCGAGCAGTCCTGGTCGGTCGGCTGTCCGAGGGTGGCGCCGGTGACCGTCTTGAACGCGGCGGTGTCACAGACGAACGGCTGCTCGTGCGGTCCGGCGAACATCGGCCCCGTGACGGGATGGTTCTTCAGGGTCAGTTGTCCGGCGCCCGCGCCGGGGGCTCTGGCCGTGACCTTGTTGGCACCCTCGGTCAGGTCCTTCACCAGGCCCATCAGCGCGTGGTCGCCGAAGGGCCGGAAGCTCGACGTCAGGTCCCGGCCGTCCGCCTCGACCCGGACTCCGCCGGGCGGCACGGAGGCGGGTACCTCGACGCGGATCAGGGCGTCGCCTCCCGACACCGTGCCGGGCCGCGACGACACGGCCGTCACCGTCAGTTTCTCGGCCTCCTGGCTGCCGGCCGGCGTCGCCGTCACACCGGCCAGCACGCTGATGAACGCCATACCGGCGAGACCCAGTCGCACCGGTCTCGCGGCTCCTGTGAACAACACGACGGAGCTCGCCTCGCTTTCTTGGGGTCGGGGATCGTGCTCGGTGAGCGGGTGAGCGGGTGAGCGGGTGAGCGGGTGAGCGGGTGAGCGGTCCTGCCCGGCTACCAGTTGGTGAACGCCCCGTCCGACGTGCGCAGGTGGGGACGCTCGGCCGCCTTTGCCCGGAACCGGCGCGCCGCCTCCCGGTCGATGTCGACGCCGATACCGGGCAGTTCGCTCAGCTCGACCCGGCCCGGCAGGACCGTCGGCCGTGCGGTGAAGAGCGCGGCGATGGCCGGCTCGGGGTCGGTCTGGTGCTCCTGGATCGCCACATTGGGGCAGGCCAGGTTGAGTTGGAGTGAGGAGGCGGCGGTGACCGGGCCGAGCGGATTGTGTGTGGCGAGCTTGATGTGGTGGGCCTCCGCCATCGCCGCGATCTTCTTCGCCTCGGTGAGGCCCGCCGCGACCCCGACGTCCACGCGTGCGTAGTCGATGAGCTCGCCCTCGATGAGCGACCTGAACTCCCATTTGGAGCCGTACTGTTCGCCCGCGGCGAGCGGTACGCCGGTGCGGGCCCGGAGCATCCGGTAGCTGTCCGCGTTCTCGCAGCGCAGCGGGTCCTCGACGAAGTACGGGCGGGCTGCCTCGATCTCCCGGCACAGGGTCAGCGCCTCCGGCGGATCCAGGCGCGTGTGGACGTCGAGGATCAGCTCCACCTCGTCGCCGACCGCGTCCCGCACCTGGTGGAAGAGGTCGACCGAGTCGCGCAGGCACCGGCGGGCGTCGAGCGTCCCGTCGGCGTCGTGCGGCGAGGCGAACCGCAGATGGCCCCAGCCCTGGGCGACCAGATCGCGACAGCGGTCCAGGAAGCCCGCGCGGTCGTGGTAGCCGTCACCGACATGGACATAGGCGGGTACGTGATCACGCACCCGGCCCCCGAGCAGCTCGTGCACGGGGACGCCGAGCGCCTTGCCGCGGATGTCCCACAGGGCCACGTCCACCGCCGCGATGGCGGCGGCGAGTATCCGGTCGGCGGGAAAGAACCCGCGCCGGAACATCACTTGCCAGAGGTGCTCGATCCGTCGGGGATCCTCGCCGACGATCAGCTCCGCGAGGTGTTCGAGACCGCCCGCGACCGCTCGCTGGCGCGACCTGATGCCGACCTCGCCCAGGCCGTGGATGCCCTCGTCGGTGTCGACGACGACCAGCATCATGCTGTCGCCGTGGTCGGGAAGAGTCAGCACTTCCAGGCCGGTGATCTTCATGGCGCTCCTCTATGAAAACGTTCCCGCAATTTCAGTGCTGTTCGTGAGAGCACATCATCAACAGCAGTCGAAGTGCAGCGCAAGACCCTGTATCCAGCAGGTTTTCCTCGACGTAACAGTCCCGACGCGTGTCTTGACAGGCGATGGGAACGTTCGCAAGCATCAGCCGCATCCGCAGGTTCGGGTGGCAAGACCGGTGTCCCCGGCCGCAGACGATGAGGAGGCCCGTCCGTGGCAGTCACGATCCGGGAGGTGGCGAGCGCCGCGGGTGTTTCGGTGTCGACGGTGTCCCGTGCGTTCACCGCGCCCGACCAGGTGCAGCCGGCGACCCGGCAGCGCATCCTCGACGCCGCGGCCGGGCTGGGCTACTCCGCCAACCCGGCGGCCCGTTCGCTGCGCGGCGGCGGGACCGGAACGCTCGGCCTGATCGTCCCGGACATCGCCAACCCGTTCTTCCCGCCGATCATCAAGGCGATGCAGGCCCGCGCCCGGCGCCTGGGCTACACCGTCCTGGTCGCCGACAGCGACGAGCGCGAGGCGGACGAGCTGGCCGCCATCGCCGCCGTGTCGAAGCGGGTCGACGGCCTGATCCTCTGGGCCTCCACCCTCACCGAGGGCCGGCTCCACGAACTCGCCGGCCAGATGCCGCTGGTGGTGGTGAACCGGCACGTGCCGGGCATTCCCGAGGTCCGGATCTCCCTGTCGGCCGGCATCGCGCAGGCCGCGGAGCAGTTGAAGGCGTACGGACATCGGCGCTGTGTCTTCATCAACGCGTCCCGCGTCGAGCTGAGCCGCGGCAAGTCCATCCAGGAGTCCTTCGAGGCGCTCGACCTCTCCCTGACGGAACTCGGCCCTTACGAGCCGCGGTTCGAGACGGGGGTGCACGCCGCCACCCTGGTCGCCGCCCATGACGCGACGGCGGTGATCGCCCACAACGATCTGGTCGCCCTCGGGGTGCTGCACCAGATGGCCAACCTCGGCGTCGGTGTGCCGCGCGACGTCAGCGTCATCGGCATCGACGACACGCTGCTCGCCTCCGTCTCCACTCCCAGCCTCACCACGATCAGGATCGACCCCGAGGAGATCGCCACGCGTGCGGGGGACCTCCTCATCGAGACGATCGCGAGCACCCGGGGCCGTACCGGACAGGTCACCGAAGCCGATACGCCCTTCGTGGAGATCGGCTCCCGCCTGATCCCGCGGGCCTCGACGGGACGCGCCCCCGCCCGCTGATCCACGACGCACACCACCACAACGAACAAGGCACCGCGCCGAGCCCCACCCTGCCCTTCTTGGAGACGTTATGCCCAGAAACACCCGTTGTGCGGCCATAGTTGGCTGCATGACGCTGACCGCGACCCTCGCGGGCTGTTCCTCCCTCACCCCCAGCAGCGCCGCCGGGGACGGCGATCTCGTGCTGCGGGTACAGGGCATGCCGCCGGCCACCGACAAGCCGGGGATCGCCCTCTTCAAGAGGCAGGTGGCCGACTTCGAGAAGGCCAACCCGGGCGTCAGGGTCAAGGGCTCGACCACGGTGTTCGACCCACTGACGTTCTCCGCGAAGCTGTCCGGCGGCAATGTCGAGGACGTCATCAGGGTGCCGCTGACCGAACCGCAACGGCTCATCCAGCAGAAGCAGGTGCAGCCGATCACCGGGCAGCTCAAGGAGTGGCAGCACTTCAAGGAGTTCAACCCGCAGGTCCTCCAGCCGCTGACCGACAGCGCCGGCGACGTGTACGGGGTGCCGCAGAACCCGTACGCCCAGGGCCTGGTCTACAACCGCGAGCTCTTCGAGAAGGCCGGGCTCGACCCCGACAAGCCGCCGGCCACCTGGGCGCAGGTGCGCACCGCTGCCAAGCGGATCAGCGACCGGACCGGGAAGGCCGGCTTCGTCCACGAGTCCAAGGACAACCAGGGCGGCTGGCAGCTGACGATGCTCTCGTACGCCTTCGGCGGCGAGCTGGAGAAGGAGCAGGGCGGCACGTACACCGCCACGCTCGCCGGGGAGCCGACGAAGAAGGCGCTGCGGCTGCTCAAGGACATGCGCTGGAAGGACGACTCGCTCGGCAAGACCCTGCTCAACAACCAGAACGACGTGATCAAGCAGTTCGCGGCCGGGCAGGTCGGCATGTTCATGGGCAGCCCCGGGACGTACCGGCTGGCGAAGATGCAGTTCGGCATGGAGAACCCCGACGCCTTCGGAGCCGCCCCGATGCCGCAGTCCGGCGGCGACGCGACCCTGACCGGCGGCGATATCTACCTGGTCCCGAGATCCGTCGACAAGAAGCACGCGGCGGCCGCCGTCAAGTGGCTGACCTTCGCCTACGCCGAGCCGCAGTACAGCACCGACACCGCCGCCCAGCAGGCCAAGACGCTCTCCGCCGACCCGAAGTCCGCGGTGGGCGTGCCGACGCTGCCGGTCTTCGACGAGAAGCGGCAGAAGGAGATCGACGCCGCGGTCGAGCCGTACGTCAATGTGAAGCTGCGGAACTTCAAGCCGTACATCGACGGTCTCTCCGCCCTGGAGCTGAAGCCGGAGCCGCTGTACCAGGCCCAGAAGCTCTACACCGCGCTCGACCCCGTGGTGCAGGCGGTGCTCACCAAGCGCGACGCCGACATCGACGCCCTGCTGGCCTCGGCCGACAAGGACGTCAATGCCAAGCTCGCCGCGGACCAGAAGTAGCCGGCGCATGGCCCTGCTCACTCCGCCCCGGCGCCCGGCCGATGTGTCCAAGGAGCACGCGCCGCGAGTCCTCCAGCCGCCGCGGCGTGGCACCGGCGCCCGCAGACAGCTCACGGCCTGGTTGTTCCTCGTCCCCACACTGCTGGTCTTCGGGCTCTTCGCCTGGTGGCCGATCGTGCGCGGCCTGCTGATCAGCTTCCAGAAGACCAACCTGGTCGAGCCCGCGGTCTGGGTCGGCCTGGACAACTTCCGCGCTCTCTTCGACGATCCACTGCTCGGCACCGCCGTCGGCAACACCCTGATCTTCGTGGGGCTCGGCCTGCTGATCGGCTTCCCCGCGCCGCTGATCCTGGCCGCCGTCATGTCGACGGTGCGGCGCGGCGCGGGCGTCTACCGCTTCCTGGTGTACCTGCCCGTGGTGATCCCGCCGGTCGTGGCGATCCTGCTCTGGAAATGGTTCTACGATCCCGGCAGCGGGCTCTTCAACAACGTCCTCGGCAAGGTCGGGCTCGGCCCCTACTCCTGGCTGGAGTCCTCCGACAGCGCCATGCTCTCGCTGGTCCTGGAGTCCACCTGGGCGGGCATGGGCGGTGCCGTGCTGATCTACCTCGCGGCGATGGTCGGCATCCCCGGCGAACTCTACGAGGCCACCGAGGTGGACGGCGCCGGTATCTGGCGACGGATCTGGCATGTGATGCTGCCGCAACTCCGCTCGGTCATCGGCCTGCTGCTGCTCGTCCAGCTGATCAACACGGTCCAGGTCTTCACCGAGCCGTACATCTTCACCGGCGGCGGCCCCGAGAACTCCACCCTCACGGTCCTGCTGCTGATCTTCCGGTACGCCTTCCAGGACGGCGACTACGGGCAGGCCGCCGCGCTCTCCTTCCTGATGGTGGCCGCCCTCGCCCTGCTCTCCGCGGTCTATCTGCGGGCCACCCGCAGCTGGAGCACGTCATGACCACACCCGTCACCTTCGTCTCCGCCAACGACCGCCAACGCCCCGGCGTACGCGCCGCGGTGCGCTCCATCCAGGTGTTCACCCTGATCCTGCTGCTGCTCATCGGCATCGGACCGCTCTACTGGATGATCAAGGGCGCGGTCTCACCGCCCACCGAGCTCACCACGCAGCCCCTGGCGCTCTGGCCGGACCGGCCGGCCCCGGGCAACTTCGCCACGGCGTACACCGACCTGGGTGTCGGCCGCTATCTGATGAACACCTTCCTGGTGGTCGGCGGGTCGTGGTTCGTCCAGCTCTTCGTCTCGGCCACGGCAGGCTTCGCCCTTTCGGTGCTCAGGCCGAAGTTCGGCAAGCTCGTCTACGGGGCGATCCTCGCCACGATGTTCGTGCCGTACACGGTGAACATGGTCAGCCTCTTCATGACCGTGATCGACGTCCCCCTCCTGCACCTCAACCTGGGCGACACCTACTGGGCGATCTGGCTGCCCGCCGGCACCAACGCCTTCACGGTGCTGCTCGCCAAACAGTTCTTCGACGCCCTGCCGAAGGAACTGTTCGACGCGGCCCGGGTGGACGGGGCGAGTACCCGGCAACTGCTCACCAAGATCGTGCTGCCCATGAGCAAGCCGGTGCTCGCCGTGATCAGTCTCCTCGCGGTGATGCACTCGTGGAAGGACTTCATCTGGCCGCTGGTGGCCATCACCGACCCCGAGAAGCAGCCGATCAGCGTCGCCCTCGCCCAGCTCGCCACACAGGCGCCGCAGGACCAGCTGATCGCCGCGATGGTGCTCGCCGTCGCCCCGCCGGTGCTCGTCTTCGTCGTCTGCCAGAAGTACATCGTCGCCGGGCTCGGCTTCACCGGGGTCAAGGGCTGAGCTCCACCGCGCCCCTGCGGACTCCGTCGAATATTCGAGGCACTTCACCACACCCAGGACAAGAGAAGGGCACCTCCATGTCAGTCGCCCGCCGCAGATTCATCGAGGGCACGGCCGTCGCGACCGGCGCCGCGCTGCTGCCGGCCGTTCCCGCGTACGCCGCGGACCCGGTCACCATCGACGCAGAAGGCATCACCCTGACCGGCCGGAGCGACGGCAGCGTCCTCCTCCAGGACGGTGCGGGCGCCGACCGCATCCTGCTCAGCCACTTCATGATCAAGGACACCGCGCTCGGTCAGCAGCGCACCTTCGGCGGTACGCCCGCCCGGATCACCCTCCCCGACGGGCGGCCCGCGATCCAGGTCACGTACACGATGGCGAGCGGCGCCTCCGGAGTCGCGGTGCGCGCCACCTTCGACGTCACCCCGCACCGGGCCCACCTGAAGTGGGAGGTGAGCGGCTCCGCCACGCTCGCACCGGCCGGCTTCATGTTCTCCCGCACGGTGTACGGCGCGAGCGAGGCGGAGTCGTACGAGCCGCTGACCGTCTGGGAACGGGACGCCCGGGGCGGCATCCCGTACGAGGTGAACGCGGGCGGCGCGTACGTGGAGACATGGGCCGGATCGAAGGGCTTCCTCTGCCTCTCGTCCACCACCCCCGCCAACACCGATGCCACCTGGGTCCACGCTCCCGGCACCTCGACCGGCGCGAGCACCGCGGTCACCGAGGCCGACGTGGTCCTCGGCGATCTGCGGCCGCGCGGGGCGGGAGCGCTCGCCGCCGGGAGGCCCCTCGGCGTGGAGGTGTGGACCGACCAGCCGTTCAACCTCTACAAGGCGGCCGGGCAGACGATGACGCTCAAGGCGCAGGTCGTCAACGGCTCCGCCGCCACCAGGACGGTGCGGCTCACCTGGTGGGCGCGGGACTTCGGCGGCGAGAGGATCGCCGGCGGCACACTCTCCAGGAACCTCGCGGCGGGCGCCGCCTGGAACCCCTCCTTCCCGCTCACCTCGCCGTCGCAGAACATCGTGTTCACCGAGGTGGAGGTGGTCAGCGGCAGCGACAAGGCGCTGGCCCGCACGAATCTGAGCGTGCTCCCGGAGTTCACGTACAAGGCGGGCAAGGAGTCGATGTTCGGCCTCGCCAACTACCCCTGGCTGCTCCGGCCCGGCAAGGAGGCCGTACTCGGGCTGGTCAGGACACTCGGCATCAAGTGGATCCGCATCGCCTACGCGGGCGCCCCCGGCATCGACACCGCGACCCTGGACGCGAACGGCATCGGGCACAACGTGGAGCTGAGCGGCATCCCCGTGGGCGGCAGCGCGGAGCAGATCGCGGCCTGGGCCGACAGGAACGTCGCCAAGGCACTGGACGCGGAGGCCGCGTACTTCGAGGTGAGCAACGAGGTCAACCAGCCCTGGATGTCGGGCCGCGGCGCCGATGCCTACGTCCGGGACGGTCTGCGCCAGGTCACCACACGCCTGGACGCGGCGGGCTCGCGGATGAAGGTCATGAACGCCGGCCTCGGCGGCATGGACTACGTGTGGACCGAGAACTTCCGTGCCGCGGGCGGCTGGGACCTCATCGACGCCTTCGCCTTCCACCCCGGACGCGGCAACTTCACGCCCGACTTCGCGCCGCCGCCCGAGGAATGGACCCAGGGGGCGTCCGGCTCGTACTGGAACTTCCTCGGCGCACTGCGCAAGGCGAACCAGGTCCTGGCGGAGTACGGCGGCGACAAGGAGCTGTGGCTCACCGAGGCGTACGCCCCGACCCGGCCCAACGCCTGGTGGAGCGACACCTACCGGCACGCCGCGGAGAACACGCTGCTCACGCTCGCCCTCGCCAAGTCCGAGAACGTGCGCGCCGTCAACTGGTACCAGCTCCACGACTCGGTCCTCTACCACCCCCAGGAGGCCGACCCGGCGAACCCCGAGTACCACTACGGCCTGATGAACCGCGACACCAGCGCCAAGCCCTCGCTCCTCGCCTTCGCGACCGCCGCCCGGGTCCTGGACGAGGCCGCGTTCGTGCGGCACCTCGCCTTCCCGGACCAGGACATCAAGGGGCTCCTCTTCACCACTCCCGCCGGACCGGTGTCGGTCATCTGGAGCCGCAAGGACGGCTACCTCCTCAACCCCGGGCACGGCGAGGACCCCTGGTACGCGTCGCCCGAGCCCTGGGTCGACACCTGGACGACCAGGACCGCGGTCGTCGCCCACTCGGGGACGGCCGAGGGCACGGTGCGGGAGCTCAACTGCATCGGCCAGGAACGCACGCTGAAGGCCTCCGGCGGCAAGATCACCCTCACCCTCGACGGCGCCCCGCGCGTCTACTACGGCCTCGCCGCCAATCCCGACTGGAAGTAAGTGGTGTACGACATGAGGAACGAAACCGCACGGCACGACATCACCGTCGTCGGCGGCGGCCTGGCCGGGGTCTGCGCGGCGATCGCCGCGGCCCGGCTCGGCCGGAGCGTCGCACTGATCAACAACCGGCCGGTGCTCGGCGGCAACGCGAGCAGCGAGGTCCGGGTCTGGGTGTGCGGCGCGACCGGCCACGGCAAGAACCACCATGCCCGTGAGGGCGGCATCATGGGCGAGCTGCTCGTGGAGAACCAGTTCCGCAACCCGGACGGGAACCCGTACTACTGGGACGCCGTGGTCCTGGACGCCGTGCGCGCCGAGCCCGGCATCACGCTCTACCTCAACACCGACGTGCGCGAGCTCGAGGCCGAGGGCCCGGACGAGGCCCGGCGGATCACGTCGGTCACCGGCTGGATGATGGGCTCGGAGCGGCGGATACGGTTCGAGAGCTCCCTCTTCCTCGACTGCACGGGGGACGGACTGATCGGCCACCTGGCGGGCGCCCACCACCGCATCGGCCGGGAATCGCGCGCCGAGTACCAGGAGCCCTGGGCGCCGGAGACGGCCGACGCCATCACCCTGGGATCGACGCTCCTCTTCTACACGAAGGACGCCGGCCACCCGGTCAAGTTCGTGCCGCCGGACTTCGCCAAGGACATCTCCCTGACCTCCATCCCGCAGCGCCGCATCATCAAGGCGGGCGACAACGGCTGTGCGTACTGGTGGATCGAGTTCGGCGGCGAACTCGACACCGTCCACGACAACGAACGCATCCGCGACGAGCTCTGGTCCGTCATCCACGGCATCTGGGACCACATCAAGAACTCCGGCGAGTTCGACGCGGCGAACATGACCCTGGAGTGGGTGGGCTCGGTTCCCGGGAAACGGGAGTACCGGCGCTTCCTCGGCGACTACGTCCTGCACCAGGGCGACATCCTGGGCCAGACCGAGTTCGCCGACCGGGTGGCATTCGGCGGCTGGTCGATCGACCTGCACCCGCCGCAGGGGATGTTCGCGACCGAGGCCGCCGCCAAACAGCGCTACGCGGACGGCATTTACCACATTCCGTACCGCAGCCTCTACTCGGTGAACACCGCGAACCTCCTCTTCGCCGGGCGCAACATCTCCGCCAGCCACGTCGCCTTCGGCTCGACCCGTGTCATGGCGACCTGCGCCACGATCGGCCAGGCGGCCGGCACGGCCGCGGCGCTCTGCGCGGCCGGGGACGTCACCCCGCGCGAACTCCCGGTACCCGAGCTGCACCGGGCGCTGCTGCGCCAGGACGCCTCGCTCATCGGACTCGCCTCGACGGACCCGGAGGACCTGGCCCTGCGGGCGACGGTCACGGCCTCGTCCACCCTGAGCGCCCTGGCGGTCGAGGAGCCCGACGAGCGATGGCCGCTCGCGGCGGACGCCGGGATCGTCGTCCCCGCGGACCCGGGCCTCTCGGGGGTGGAACTGCTGGTCGACGCCGACCGCGACGCCGAGATCGTGATCGACCTGTACGACCCCGAACTCGGCCAGAACTACGTTCCGCGCCGCCTCGTCGCCTCCACCACCCTGACCGTCACCGCCGGCGCCCGGCAGTGGCTCAAGACAGGCCTGGACTGGTCTCCCGAAACCCCGCGCAACGCCTTCCTGGTCGTCCGCGCCAACGACGCCGTCGCCCTGCACCGCTCCGACCGCCCGACCCCCGGCGTCCTGTGCTTCACGCGCGTCCCGCTGCGACCGGTGGACGAATCGCCGCAGCCGCTGCGCGAGTGGACGGACGCGGGTCTGCTGCGCCGCACCTTCTGCCTCCGTACGGGAGAGACCGCGGCCTACACCCCCGCCAAGGTCACCGACGGCTACGCCCGCCCGTACGCGGGACCGCACATGTGGGTCTCCGCACCCCTGGCGGACGCACCCGCCCCCTGGCTCGAACTGGCCTGGCCCGAGCCGGTCACACTGGGCCGGATCGAGGTCATCGCCGACGACGACGTCAACGAGGACCTGATCAATCTGCACCACCACCGCACGCCCTTCGACACCCTGCCCACCCTCCTGCGTGACTACCGCGTCGAGGCGCTGGATCATGACGGCACCTGGCGCGTCGTCGGCCACGCGGCGCAGAACCGGCGGCGCCGCGCGGCGCACACGCCGACGGAACCGCTCGTCACCTCGGCGATCCGGGTGGTCGTCGAAGCCACCAACGGGGCGGCGGCGGCGCACGTCGTCGCCGTACGCGCCTACGAGCCGTCCGCGCCCGCCAGCAGAAGCACCGACGCAGGGGAGTGACCGGATGGTCAGCAGGGCATTGGTCACCGGGGCCGCCGGGCGGATCGGGCGGGCGGTCCTCGCGCTGCTCGCCGAGCGCGGTATCGAGGCGAACGCCCTGGTCCTCGACGACCCCGGCGACCTCGCGGCCCGCCTGGTGGTGACGGGTGACGCCGCCGACGCGGAGACCGTCCGGGCGGCGCTGGAGGGCGCCGACGCGGTCATCCACCTGGCCGCGATCCCGACTCCCGAGCGCAACACCGCGTTCGAGGTCTTCGCGGGCAACAGCCTCGCCACCTTCACCGTGCTGGAGGAGGCCGGCCTGGCGGGGGTCCGGCAGGTGGCGGTGGCGAGCTCCTGGGGTGTCACGGGCCTGCCCTGGACACACGCCGAGGATCCGCACCCGCCGTACGCGCCGGTCGACGAGTCGATGGCCTCCCAGGTGGCCGACCCCTACGGCCTCTCCAAACAGGCCGACGAACTGACCGCGCGGATGATGGCGCGGCGGCACGGGATGAGCGTGGTGTGCCTGCGCTATCCGTACGTGGGCGGCTTCGAGGAACGGCTGCTCGCGCACGCCGCCCGCCTCACGGAGGACCCGGCCGCGGGAGCGAGGGACCTGTGGACGTACCTGGAGGTTCACGACGCGGCGAGGGCCGCGCTGCTGGCCCTGGACGTACCCGGCCGTGCGGCGCACGCGGTCCACCTCTGCGCCCCGGAGATCATCGTGCCGTACCCGACGGAGGAACTGCTGAGCCGCTACCACCCCACCACCGTGCTGCGACGTCCGCTGCCCGGCCGGACGGCGCCGGTCGACACCTCGGCCGCGCACAGGCTGCTGGGGTTCACGGCACGGAACCTCCTCGGTCACGGGGCCGCGTGAGGGCGCCCCGGGGCCGGTGCGGGCGCCGTGGACGGGCCGCTGCCGTGCGAACGGGTCGTCGGCGGGCGCCTTATCCTCGTAGCCATGACAGACGTACGCGCTGACCTGCTGCAGCAGATCAAGGACAAGGCCGTTGTACACGGCAAGGTGACGCTCTCCTCCGGCCTGGAGGCCGACTGGTACATCGACCTGCGTCGCATCACGCTGGACGGCAAGGCTGCTCCGATGGTCGGTCAGGTCATGCTCGACGCGACCGCCGAGCTGGACTACGACTGCGTGGGCGGGCTGACGCTGGGGGCCGACCCGGTCGCCACCTCGATGCTGCACGCCTCCGCCGCTCGCGGTCAGGAACTGGACGCGTTCGTCGTCCGCAAGGCGCAGAAGGCCCACGGGATGCAGCGCCGGATCGAGGGCGCCGAGGTCAAGGGCCGTCGCTGCCTGGTCGTCGAGGACACCTCGACGACGGGCGGCTCGCCGCTGACCGCCGTCGAGGCGGTGCGTGAGGCGGGTGGCGAGGTCGTCGCCGTCGCCGTGATCGTGGAGCGGGGTGCGGCTCCGGCCATCGCCGAGGCCGGTCTCCCGTATGTCCATGTGTACTCGGTCGCGGACCTCGGCCTGTCCTGACCTGCGATTTTCTTCAAGGGCGGCCGGTTTCACGTGAAACCGGCCGCCCTTGTCGTGAGTCCGCGGCCGGTGGCCCCGAACGCTGGGGGAGTGCGCCGGGTGGAGCCGAAGCCAGAGTCTGGGAAGATGGGGGCGACGATGACGTCGCCCCCAGGTCAGGGAACCAGCAACGCACACCCGCACATCCCAAGGAGCGGACAGATGCCCATCGCAACCCCCGAGGTCTACGCCGAGATGCTCGACCGGGCGAAGGCAGGCAAGTTCGCCTACCCGGCCATCAACGTGACCTCGACCCAGACCCTGCACGCTGCGCTGCGCGGTTTCGCGGAGGCCGAGAGCGACGGCATCATCCAGATGTCCACCGGTGGGGCGGAGTTCCTGGGCGGCCAGTACAACAAGGACATGGTCACGGGCGCTGTCGCCCTGGCCGAGTTCGCGCACATCGTCGCCGCCAAGTACGACATCACGGTCGCGCTGCACACCGACCACTGCCCCAAGGACAAGCTGGACACGTACGTCCGTCCGCTGCTCGATATCTCCGCGGAGCGCGTCGCCAAGGGTCTGAACCCGCTGTTCCAGTCTCACATGTGGGACGGTTCGGCCGAGACGCTGGCCGACAACCTCGCCATCGGCCAGGAGCTGCTGGCCAAGGCCGCCGCCGCCAAGATCATCCTTGAGGTCGAGATCACCCCGACCGGCGGTGAGGAGGACGGCGTCACGCACGAGATCAACGACGAGCTGTACACGACCGTCGACGACGCGCTGCGTACCGCCGAGGCGCTCGGTCTGGGCGAGAAGGGCCGCTACCTGCTGGCCGCGTCCTTCGGCAACGTGCACGGTGTCTACAAGCCGGGCAACGTCGTGCTCCGCCCCGAGCTCCTGAAGGACCTCCAGGTGGGTGTCGCCGACAAGTACGGCAAGCCGGCCGGCAGCCAGCCGTTCGACTTCGTCTTCCACGGCGGCTCCGGCTCCACCGCCGAGGAGATCGCCACCGCGCTGGAGAACGGCGTCGTGAAGATGAACCTCGACACCGACACCCAGTACGCCTTCACCCGCCCGGTCGCGGACCACATGTTCCGCAACTACGACGGCGTGCTGAAGGTCGACGGCGAGGTCGGCAACAAGAAGGTCTACGACCCGCGGACCTGGGGCAAGGCCGCCGAGGCGGGCATGGCCAAGCGCGTCACGGAGGCCTGCGCCAACCTGCGGTCCACCGGCACCAAGCTGAAGTAGTCCCGTACGGATGTGTGCGTGGGCCCGGTATCCCTTGGGGTGCCGGGCCCACGGCATGTCCGCGCCCGGCAGACCGGCGGACAGACCCGGCAGGAACGATATGAGGGAACAGCTGTGAGCACGTCCTACGACTTCGACACCGTCATCGACCGCCGCGGCACCTGGTGCGTCCAGTGGGACGGGGTCGCGGACCGGTTCGGGGTGGACGGGCTGCTGCCGTTCACCATCTCGGACATGGACTTCGCGACGGCCCCCGAGGTGCTGACAGCGCTGCGGGCCCGGCTCGACCACGGCGTGTTCGGCTACACCGACTGGCAGCACGAGGAATTCACCTCGGCGATCGCCCACTGGTACGCCACCCGGTACGGCACCACGGTCGACACCGGCCTGCTGGTGTACGCGCCCTCCGTGCTGAGCCAGCTGTCGCAGCTGCTCCAGATGTGGACGTCGCAGGGGGACGGCGTCGTCGTCCACACCCCCACGTACGACGGGTTCCGCAAGGCGATCACCGGGCTCGGGCGGGAGCTGCGCGGGGTGCCGCTGGGGGACACGGCCGCGCTGGAGCGGGAGCTCGCCCGCGCGGACAGCAAGGTCCTGCTGGTGTGTTCGCCCCACAACCCCACGGGGCGGGTGTGGACGGAGGCGGAGCTCGCGGAGCTGGCCCTGCTCGCCGCGCGGCACGGGGTCGCGGTGATCAGCGACGAGATCCACGCGGACTTCGTGCACGGCGGACGCCCGCACGTGCCGTGGACCCGGGTGGCGGGCGACGGCCGCTGGGCGCTCATCACCTCGGCGTCGAAGTCGTTCAACTTCCCGGCGCTGACGGGTTCGTACGGGCTCGTCGGCCGGCCGGCCGACCGGACGGAGTTCCTGCGCCGGATGGAGACCGCGGAGGGGCTGGCTTCGCCGGCGGTGCTCTCGCTGACCGCGCACATCGCCGCCTACCGGCAGGGCGCGGCGTGGCTGGACGCGGTCCGCGCGTATGTCACCGGGAACCTGGAGCTGGTCGCGGAACGGCTGAACGCGGCCTTCCCCGAGCTGGAGTGGGAGCCGCCGCAAGCCGGCTACCTCGCCTGGATCGACCTGCGCAAGGCGGGCGTCGAGGACGACGAGGCGCTCCAGCGGGTGCTGATCGAGCGGGAGCGGGTCGCGGTGATGCCGGGGAGCGTGTACGGGGCGGAGGGCTTCGTGCGGCTGAACGTGGGGTGCGCGCGGAGCAAGGTGGTGGCGGGGGTGGAGGCGCTGATCCGGGCGGTGGAGACCGTACGGGTCGCCGCGTAGCGGCGGGGCAGGGGGCCTTTCGGGGGCGCTGCCCCGGACCCCCGTTCCTCAGTCCCCGGAGGGGCTTGGACTGGCCGTCGGGGCGGTCGGCGTCGATGCTGGGGACATGGAGAAGAGCGAGGCGGACGGGCCCGGGATCCGGGTCGCCTCCGCCGCCGGGCGCTGGGTCGTCCTCACGACCGTGCTCGGGTCCAGCATGGCCATGCTGGACTCCACCGTCATCAACGTCGCCCTGCCCCGTATCGGCAAGGACCTCGGCACCGACCTGGCCGCGCTCCAGTGGACCGTCAACGCCTACATGCTGACGCTCGCCGGGCTGATCCTGCTCGGCGGGGCGCTCGGTGACCGGTACGGGCGGCGGAGGGTCTTCGTCATCGGGGTCGTGTGGTTCGCCCTCGCCTCGCTGCTCTGCGGCATCGCGCCCAACGCCTTCGTGCTCATCGCCGCCCGCGCCCTCCAGGGCGTCGGCGGGGCGCTCCTCACCCCCGGGTCGCTGGCCCTGATCCAGGCGAGCTTCCATCCGGACGACCGGGCCCGCGCGGTCGGGCTGTGGTCCGGGTTCGGCGGGGTCGGGGCCGCCGTCGGACCGTTCGTGGGCGGGTGGCTCGTCGACGGGCCCGGCTGGCGGTGGGTGTTCCTGCTGAACCTGCCGCTCGCCGCCGTCTGCGTGCCCGTCGCCCTGCGCCACGTGCCGGAGTCCCGGGACCCGTACGCGCACGGCCGCTTCGACGTGCTCGGGGCGGCGCTCGGCGCGCTCGCCCTCGCGCTGGTGACGTACGCGCTGATCGAGGCGCCGGGGCTGGGCGCGTCCCCGGTCGTGATCGGGGCGGCGGTGGGCGGGGTGCTGCTCGGTGTCGCGTTCGTCCGGGTCGAGCGGCGGCGGACGTACCCGATGCTGCCGCCGTCGGTGTTCGCCTCCCGGCAGTTCACCACCGTCAACATCGTCACCCTCTGCGTGTACGCGGCGCTCGGCGGCTACTTCTTCCTCTCCGCGATCCAGCTCCAGGTCGTCGCGGGGTACTCGGCGCTCGGCGCGGGCACCGCGCTGCTGCCGACGACCGTCCTGATGCTGCTGTTCTCGGCCAGGTCCGGCGAGCTGGGCCAGCGCATCGGCCCCCGTGTCCCGCTCACCGCGGGGCCGCTGATCGCCGCCACCGGCATGCTGCTGATGCTGCGCGTCGGGCCGGGATCGAGCTCCGTCCGGGGGTACCTGACCGAGGTGCTCCCGGCCGTGGCCGTCCTCGGCGTCGGGCTGGTCACCCTGGTGGCCCCGCTCACCGCGACCGTCCTGGCCTCCGTGGACACCGGCCGGGCCGGCCTCGCCAGCGGGATCAACAACGCCGCGGCCCGCGCCGCCGGGCTGATCGCGGTGGCCGCGCTGCCGCTGCTCGCCGGAATGGGGCCGGAGGCCTACCGGGACGCCGGGGAGTTCGCCGCGACCTTCCGGCGCGCCATGCCGATGTGTGCCGGACTGCTGGTGGTGGGCGCACTCATCGCCTGGTCGACCGTACGTACGCCCCCCTCGGCCGTACGGGACACGGCACGGCCCGAGTGCACGGTGAACTGCGGCGTTGCCGCCCCGCCACTGGAGCCGGCCCCGGAAGCGGCACGCCAGGCGGACGACCCCTGAGCGTTCCGACGGGCATTGTGCGCCCTTGGTGCCCCGGCGGCGCCGGTGCCAGGCACACTTGGACCCATGTCGATCCACGAGAACCTGCTCGGGGGCCCCGCCCCGACCCACCTGCCCGACGACCCGGGGCCGCGCGAACTGCTCGCGGCGGACGTCGCGCCCGCCGATGTCGCCGCGAAGTACCCGACCTCCTCCCTGGCCTGGGCGCAGCTCGCCGACGAGGCGTTCGAGGGCGGCCGGGTCATCGAGTCGTACGCGTACGCCCGCACCGGCTACCACCGCGGCCTGGACGCACTGCGCCGGGCCGGCTGGAAGGGCCACGGCCCCGTACCGTTCGAGCACGAGCCGAACCGCGGTTTCCTGCGCGCCCTGCACGCGCTGGCGCGCGCCGCGCAGTCGATCGGTGAGCAGGAGGAGTACGAGCGCTGCTCGTCGTTCCTCCGCGACTCCTCGCCGACCGCCGCCGAGACGCTCGGCTAGGCAACACCTGTCGTACCTGACCCGCAGGCCCCGCAGGCACCACCGCCCGCGGGGCCTGCGCGTCCCCCGGAGTGGCGTTTAGGATGCGAGCAGGGGACCGGAGCTCCACCACCTCACGGAAGGGGCGGACCGCTACCCGGAAGCTCGTGTCGAGGAGACAGCAATGTCGACGAATCACCCCGACCCCGAAGCCACCGGTGCGCAGACCCCGCACCTCGACTTCGCGGGAACGACTCCGTACGAGGACTACGTCCAGGCGGACGTCCTCACCCACCTCCAGCACCTGCGCTCCGACGACCCGGGCGAGATGGTCTTCCTGGTCACCACCCAGGTCATGGAGCTGTGGTTCACCGTCATCGTCCATGAGTGGGAGACCGCCGCGCACGCCCTGCGCGAGGACCGGCTGCCGGTGGCACGCGACGCGCTGAAGCGCTCGGTGCGGGAGCTGGAGGCGCTGAACGCCTCCTGGACGCCGCTCGCCCAGCTCACCCCCGCCCAGTTCAACTCCTACCGGTCCGCGCTCGGCGAGGGCTCCGGCTTCCAGTCGGCGATGTACCGGCGGATGGAGTTCCTGCTCGGGGACAAGTCCGCGTCCATGCTCGTGCCGCACCGGGGCGCGCCCCGCGTGCACGCCGAGCTGGAGAAGGCGCTCGGGGAGCCGAGCCTGTACGACGAGACCCTCGCGCTCCTCGCCCGGCGCGGCCACGCCGTCCCGGAGGCCGTGCTCGACCGTGACCTGTCCCAGAAGCACGAGCCGTCGCCCGAGGTCGAGGCCGTCTGGGCGGAGATCTACGCCAACCCCGATCAGCACGACGAGCTGGTCCGGCTGGGCGAGGCGCTCACCGATGTCGGCGAACTGGTGTGGCGATGGCGCAACGACCACCTCGTCGCCACCCGGCGGGCCATGGGCTCCAAGACCGGGACCGGCGGTTCGGCCGGGGTCGCCTGGCTGGAGAAGCGCGCCACCAAGAACGTGTTCCCCGAGCTCTGGACGGCCCGCAGCCATGTCTGACCTCCAGGAGCGCGCCCAGGCGCTCGACACCGCCGACGAACTGGCGCCGCTGCGCGAGCTGTTCACGCTCGACGACACCGTCTACCTGGACGGCAACTCGCTGGGCGCACTGCCCCGCCACGTGCCCGCCCGGCTCCAGGAGGTCCTCACCCGCGAGTGGGGCGAGCTGCGCATCCGGTCCTGGGACGAGAGCGGCTGGTGGACCGCGCCGGAGCGGATCGGGGACCGGATCGCCCCGCTCGTCGGCGCCGCCGCGGGACAGGTCGTCGTCGGTGACTCGACGAGCGTGAACGTCTTCAAGGCCGTCGTCGCCGCGACCCGGCTGGCGCCGGAGGGCCGCGACGAGATCCTCGTCGACGCGGACACCTTCCCCACCGACGGCTACCTCGCGGCGTCGGCCGCCCGGATGACCGGTCACCGGATCGTCCCGGTCGCCCCCGCCGACGTGCCGGCCGCCCTCGGTCCGCGTACCGCGGCCGCCCTGCTCAACCACGTCGACTACCGCTCCGGCAGGCTCCACGACCTGCCCGGACTCACCGCCGCCGTGCACGCGGCGGGCGGGATCGCGGTCTGGGACCTGTGCCACAGCGCGGGCGCGCTGCCCGTCGGGCTGGACGCGCACGGAGTGGACCTGGCGGTCGGCTGCACGTACAAGTACCTGAATGGCGGGCCCGGTTCGCCCGCGTACCTGTACGTCGCCGCGCGGCACCAGGCGGCCTTCGACTCGCCCCTGCCGGGGTGGACGTCGCACGCCGACCCGTTCGCGATGACCCCCGGATACACGCCCGCCGACGGCGCCGTACGGGGCCGGGTCGGTACCCCCGACATCCTGTCCATGCTGGCCCTGGAGGCGTCCCTCGACGTGTGGGACGGGGTCGGGGTCGAGGCGGTGCGGGCCAAGTCCCTGGCGCTGACGGACTTCTTCCTGGAGTGCGTCGCGGCGTACGTCCCCGAGGGGCGCGTCACCTCGGCCACCCCGGCCGCCCACGCGGAACGCGGCAGCCAGGTCGCGCTGCGCTGCGAGGACGCCGAACCGGTGATGGCCGCGCTCATCGCACGCGGAGTCGTCGGGGACCTGCGCCGTCCGGACGTACTGCGGTTCGGATTCACACCGCTGTACGTGGGGTTCGCCGACGCCGAACGTGCGGCGCGGGCGCTCGCGGACGTACTGGCCGCTCCGGCGGCGTAGGCTCCCGGGTCAGTCCGGCGACCGGCTCGCCCCGGTCGCCGGACGCCCGGAGGAGCGGGCGGAACGGGTGCGACGACAGCAGACGGCGAGGGACCGGCCGTACGCCGAACTCACGCGCTTCGCCGACGGGGTGAGGGACCAGTGGGCCGACACCGTCGTACTCGTTCCTCACCCCGTCGGCGAAGCGCGGGTGGGCGGGGCGGGAGGCCGGGCCGACCGCCACCGGGGCAGGGAACGCCTCCATACTGATACCGTCCCCGCAGGTCAGCCCAGTTGGGCATTGTCAGGGGACGGTTGGAGCAGCATGTCGGATTCTGCCGCGCGTGATCAGGACGCAGCCGAGACCGAGTCCGCGTTCTCGCATCCGGTGATCGCCCCCGATGCCTCCGCCGCCTACGGCAGCCACCCGGACCAGACGATCGACTTCTACGCCCCGCACGACGGACGCACCGGCGCGCCCGTCGTGGTCGTCCTGCACGGCGGGGCGTGGCGGGCCCCGTACGACCGGCTCCACATGTCCCCGTTCGCGGGATTCCTGGCCCGGCGCGGGTTCGCCGTCGCCAGTGTCGAGTACCGGCGGGGCAGCGAGATCCCGCAGCAGCGCGGCTCGGGCCCGGTCGCCGGCCGCTGGCCGGAGACCTTCGACGACGTCGCCGCGGCGATGGACGCGCTGCCTGAGCTGCTCGCGCGGGAGCTCCCCGCGGCGGACGCCCGGCGGGTCGTCGTCACCGGGCACTCGGCGGGCGGGCAGCTCGCGCTGTGGGCCGCCGCCCGGCACGTACTGCCGGAGGGCTCGCCGTGGCGGCTGCCGCGCCCGCCCGCGCTGCGCGGCGTGGTGGCCCTCGCGCCGATCGCGGACTTCACCACCGCGGTCGGACTGGATGTGTGCTCCGGCGCGATCGGGCAGCTCCTGGGAACCGCCGAGGACTTCGCCGCCCGGAGCGCGCACGCCGACCCGGCGCTGCTGCTGCCCACCGGCATCGCGACCGCCGTGGTGCAGGGCACCATGGACCTCACGGTGCCGCAGGCCGTCGTGGAGGCGTTCGTCGACGCGGCGGCGAAGGAGGGGGAGACCGTGGGGCTGACCCTGCTGCCCGGCGTCGGGCACTTCCCGCTGATCGATCCGGCGGCCGACGCCTGCGCGGTGGTGGCCGAGGAGATCGCCCAACTGGCCTGGTGAGAGCCGCGCTACGGGGACGGGGCGGACCCGGGTAGTACTTGCGACGGACGGCCCAGGATCCGTATCCGTGCTGACGACCCCGGTGGCCGCGCCGCCTACCGTGGAAGCGTGACCGAGACCAAGACCAGAAGCCCTGAGCTCCGGGCCGCAGCGGGAGCGATGGCCGGCCTGCGGCAGGACCTGATCCGTGACGCGTTCGCCTACCGTCCGCTGCCGCCCATGCGGACCGACGGGCCGCTGACCCGGCGGCTGCCGGAGCGGCTCCGGGCCCGTGCCCGGTGGATCCCGCACGCGGTGGTGCTGGCGGCCGCGCTGATCGCGTTCATGGAGGGTTTCGCCGGCACCGGCAACGCCGGCGTCCTGGTGTCCGGGCTGCTGCCGGCCGCCTGCATCGCGATGACGCTGATCAGGCCGGTCGGGGCGTTCTGGATGTCGATGGCGATGGTCCCGGTGTCCGTGCTCTTCGGTGACGTGGACGGGCCGTGGGGGGCGAGCGCCTTCTTCGCCCACCTGGTCGTGCTGAACGTCGTCGCGACCCGGACCCGGCCGCGCACCGCCGCCTGGATGTGGGCACTGACCCTGCTGCTCGGCACGCTCGTGGAGAACGTCGCCGGCTGGGACACCTCGTCGAACACCGCCGCCATGGCCGTCTCCTCCGCGTTCGCCCTGCTCCTGGTGAGCCTGGTGCAGATCCGCCGGGAGGCGGAGCGCGAAGTCACCGTGCAGCGCACCGTCACCGCCGTCGAACGCGACCGGCGCACCCTGCTGGAGGAGCGCACCACCATCGCCCGCGAACTGCACGACGTGGTCGCCCACCACATGTCGGTCGTCGCGATCCAGGCCGAGGCCGCCCCGTACCGGGTGGAGAATCCGCCGCCCGAGCTGGAGCAGGCCTTCCGCACGATCCGGGAGAACGCCGTCGCGGCGCTCACCGAACTGCGCCGGGTGCTCGGCGTCGTACGGACCGAGGGCTACGAGGTGCCGGACGCGCCGCAGCCCACCCTGGCCGAGCTGGACGGCCTCCTCGCCAACGTCGGCGAGGCGGGCCTGACGGCGGAGAAGGCGGTGACCGGTGCGGTGCGTGAACTGCCGCAGGGCGTCGAGCTGTCGGCGTACCGGATCATTCAGGAGGCCCTCAGCAACACCCTGCGGCACGCCCCGGGTGCCACCGCGAGGGTCGAGATCGGCTATGTGCTCGGCGGGCTCGGACTGCGCGTCGTCAACGGCCCGCCGACCGGCCCGGTGAAACCCTCGCCGGGAGCCGGGCACGGAATAACCGGGATGCGGGAGCGGGTCGGGATGCTGAACGGTGAGATGACCGCCGAGACGACCGCCGACGGCGGCTACGAGGTCACCGCGTTCATCCCCGTCCAACAGGCCCCCTCCGACGCCCCCGTGGAGCAGGCGTGACGACCCCGGGAACAGACGCGCCGATCCGGGTACTGATCGTCGACGACCAGATGATGGTCCGCGAGGGATTCTCGGTACTGCTCAACGCGATGCCGGGCATCGAGGTCGCCGGCGAGGCGGTGAACGGCCGCGAGGCCGTCTCGCAGGTCGCGGCGCTCCGCCCCGACGTGGTGCTGATGGACATCCGGATGCCGGAGCTCAACGGCATCGAGGCGACCCGCGAGATCGTCGCCGCCGACGGAGACGCCAAGGTGCTGGTGCTGACCACCTTCGACCTCGACGAGTACGTCTACCAGGCGCTGCGCGCCGGTGCCTCCGGCTTCCTCCTCAAGGACGCCTCCGCCCGCCAACTCGCAGACGGCGTACGGGTGGTGGCCTCAGGCGAGGCGCTGCTCGCCCCCACCGTCACCAAGCGGCTGATCAACGAGTTCTCCAAGCTCGCGGCGGCGCCGCGCCCACCCGCACTGGCCCGCGTCGGGGACCTCACCGAGCGCGAGACGGAGGTGCTCGTCCTCATCGCCCAGGGCCTGTCGAACGCGGAGATCGCCTCGCACCTGGTGGTCGCCGAGTCCACCATCAAGACCCATGTGAGCCGCATCCTGGTCAAGCTGGGCCTGCGCGACCGCACCCAGGCGGCCGTCTTCGCGTACGAGGCCCGGCTGGTCACACCGTCCTGAGGGGCCGGCCGGGTGGCGGGCGGCCTCACGGCCTGACCCACGACGGGCAGCGGCGCCACGGCGCCCGGGGCCTCCGCCTCGGACCCGAAGGCGCCGGGCGCCGCTCCTTCTCCCGCTGACAATCGCGGGTCAGGCCGTTAGCGTCGGTTCATGAACCAGCCCACGCCCGCCGCCTCCGGCTCCGCCGCCCTCTTCGACCCGTGGTCGGCGGCGTTCGTCGCCGATCCGTACCCCGCCTACGCCGAACTGCGTGCCACCGGCCGGGCGCACTACTTCGAGCCCACCGACCAGTGGCTCGTCCCGCACCACGCCGATGTGTCCGCGCTGCTGCGTGACCGCCGGCTGGGCCGGACGTATCTGCACCGGTTCACGCACGAGGAGTTCGGCCGGACCCCTCCGCCCCCGGAGCACGAGCCGTTCGAGACGCTCAACGGGCAGGGGATGCTGGACCTGGAGCCGCCGGACCACACGCGGATCCGGCGGCTGGTCTCCAAGGCGTTCACCCCGCGTACCGTCGAGCGGCTCGCCCCGACCGTGCACCGGCTGGCCGCCGGGCTCGTCGACGACTTCGTCGCGCAGGGCGGCGGCGACCTGCTCACGGCGGTGGCCGAGCCGCTGCCCGTCGCCGTGATCGCCGAGATGCTCGGCATCCCGGAGTCCGACCGGGCGCCGCTGCGGCCCTGGTCGGCGGCGATCTGCGGGATGTACGAGCTGAACCCGTCCGAGGAGACCGCCCGCGCCGCCGTCCGCGCCTCGGTCGACTTCTCCACGTATCTGCGCGAGCTGATCGCCGAGCGGCGCGGGAACCCCGGCACGGATCTGATCTCCGCGCTCATCGCCGCCCACGACGAGGGCGAGCGGCTCACCGAGCAGGAAATGATCTCCACCTGTGTGCTGCTGCTGAACGCGGGGCACGAGGCGACCGTCAACACCACCGTGAACGGCTGGTGGACCCTGCTGCGCAACCCCGGGCAACTGGCCGCGCTGCGGGCCGACCACGGGCTGCTGCCGTCCGCGATCGAGGAGCTGATGCGGTACGACACCCCGCTCCAGATGTTCGAGCGCTGGGTGCTCGACGACATCGAGATCGGCGGCACGGTCATTCCGCGCGGTTCCGAGGTGGCACTCCTCTTCGGCTCGGCCAACCGCGACCCGGCCCGCTTCTCCGACCCGGACACGCTGGACCTCGCCCGGCAGGACAACCCGCACATCACCTTCGGCGCCGGCATTCACTTCTGTCTGGGCGCCCCGCTGGCCCGGGTGGAACTGGCCGCCTCCTTCGGTGAGCTGCTGCGCCGGGCGCCGGACATGCGACTGGTCGCGGAGCCGGAGTGGAACCCGGGGTACGTGATCCGGGGCGTGAAGGAGCTGCGCGTCGAGCTGTGAGCGGCGGGGGCGGCCGGGTGCGCGGGCGCCCCGGGTGTCCGGGCGTCCAGCCGGGTCCTCAGCAGCTGGGCCCACAGGGGGACGGCGGCCCTTCGAGCACCTGGAACGTCACCCCGAGGACGGCCACGGCCGCGAGGAGCGCCGCGAACCCGAGAGCTCGCCGCCACTTTCCCCGTACGAGGTACAGGCCGCCCAGCGCGGCCGCGACGCCGCCGAGGGTCATGACCGGCAGGCCCTGCCAGAGCACGTCCCACTCGGCCTCGCCCTCGAAGCCGCCGAGGATGCCGCGCCGTGCGTAGGGCGCCCAGACGAGCATCCCGGCGGCGGCCCCGGCCCCTGCCACGGCGCATCCGGCGGCTCCGGCGAGGGCCTCCCGCCGACTGTCCCTGCTGGTGTCCGTCCCGTTGTCCGTCCCGTTGTCCGTACCTGTGCCCGTTCCGTTGTCCATACCGGGGGTGACGCCCGCCGGACGCCCGCGGGTTGCGGGCCGCCCCGCTCCGGCTCAGTTCAGCATGTCCCGCCGCCGCAGCGCCGCCAGACCGCCGGCCGTCAGCGCCACCGCGAGCGCGGTGAGCAGCGCCACCGGACCCCACTCCATCCCCGCCCCCGGCAGCTTCGGCAGGTGCGTGAACGGAGACAGGTCCATCACCGGCTGCGGCAGATCCAGGGCCGGGCCTATCCAGCCCAGCGCCAGGCAGATCCCCACCGCTCCCCAGGCCGCGGTGGCGGCCCTCGGCAGTGCCCCGTACAGCAGGACCGTCACCCCGCCCAGCAGCCAGATTGCCGGCAGCTGCACCAGCGAGGCGCCGAGCACGGCGGGCAGTTCGTGCCCGTATCCGGTGGCGAGGCCGAGGCCGCCGGCCACCATGATCAGGGCCGCGCCGCCGAAGGCGATGAGCAGATGGCCGGCCGCCCAGCCGATCCGGCCGACTCCGCCCGCCAGCACCGGTTCGGCCAGCCCGGCGGTCTCCTCGCCGTGCGGCCGCAGCACGGAGGAGACGATGTACAGCGCCGCCACCGTGCCCAGCACGGAGACCATCGAGGCGAGGAACGCGTCGGTCAGACCGGCCTGTCCGCCCATCCGCTCGAAGATCTCCCGGGTCTTCTCGTTGTCCCCGACGAGATCGGCCGCCGCGCCGGTCAGCCCGCCGAAGACGACACCGACCGCGGCGAACGACACCGTCCAGCCCAGCAGCGCACCGCGCTGGAGCCGCACGGCGAGCCCGAACGCGGTGGAGATCCGGCCCCGGGCGGGCCCCGGCCGGGCCGCCAGGAAGCTCATGCCGACATCGCGCCGCCCGGCCAGCGCGTACGCCGCGGCGCACTGCACCGCCACGGCGCCGGCGATCACGAGGAGCACCCACCACCGCTCGTCCGCGTACGGCCGGACGTTCTCCGCCCAGCCGACGGGGGAGAGCCAGGTGAACACGGACGAGCCGTCGTCCACCGCGGAGTCGCCCGCCGCCTTCAGGACGAACGCGGCGCCGATCACCGCGGCCGTCAGCCCCTTCGCGAGCCGGGCGCTCTCGGTGAACTGGGCGGCGATCGCGGCGGTGCAGGCGAACAGCACACCGACCCCGGCGACGGCCGACGCGATCGCCACCGCACCGGCGCCGCCCGCCCCGGACCCGGCCATCCCCGCCACGATCACCAGGGCCAGCGCGGCATTGGCGATCACCGCGGCGAGCAGTGCCGCGGTCAGCGGGGCGCGGCGCCCGACCATGGCGGAGGAGAGCATCTCCTGACGGCCGGTCTCCTCCTCCTCGCGGGTGTGCCGCACGACGACGACCAGGCTCATCACCGCGGCGAGCGCGGAGCCGAAGGCGATCATGCGCCAGCTGACGAGCCCGCCCACGGAGTCGCTGAACACCGGCCCGTACATCGCCCGCAGGGAGCTGTTGCCGTTCATCGACGCGGCGAGCTCGGCGCGCTGGGCGTCCGTCCCGTAGAGCGAGGAGATGGACTTCGCGACGGAGGAGAACGAGCCGCCGAGCACGATCACCCAGAGCGGCATGATGATCCGGTCGCGCCGCAGGGCGAGTCTCAGCAGGGGCCAGGTGCCCGCGAGCTGTCCCGTCCCGGCCCCGGTGCGGCGTCCGGCGCCGGCCGGTGCGGTCATGGTCACGGCAGTCATCGCGCCGCCACCTCCGCGACCGGGCCGGTGTCCGCCGCGTAGTGCCGCAGGAAGAGCTCCTCCAGCGTGGGCGGGGTGCTGCTCAGTGACCGGACCCCGGACGCGGTGAGCGATCTGAGGACGGCGTCCAGCTTGTCCGTGTCGACCTGGAGCGTGACCCGGCGCCCCTGGATGTCGAGATCGTGCACCCCGGGCAGTCCCGCCAGCCCGCTGGGCTCGCCGGCCAGCTCGGCGCTGATGTTGGTGCGCGTCAGATGGCGCATGCCGGCCAGCGAGCCGGTCTCCACCGTCCGCCCCTGGCGGATGATGCTGACCCGGTCGCAGAGCGACTCGACCTCGCTGAGGATGTGGCTGGACAGCAGGATCGTCCGCCCGCGGTCGCGCTCCTCTGCGACGCAGCGCTGGAAGACCTCCTCCATCAACGGGTCGAGCCCGCTGGTCGGTTCGTCCAGGATCAGCAGGTCCACCTCGGAGGCGAACGCGGCGACCAGGGCCACCTTCTGCCGGTTGCCCTTGGAGTACGTACGCCCCTTCTTGGTCGGGTCGAGCTCGAACCGCTCCACCAGGTCGGCACGGCGGGTGTCGTCCAGGCCGCCGCGCAGCCGCCCGTACAGATCGATCACCTCGCCGCCGGAGAGGTTGCGCCACAGCGTGACGTCACCGGGGACGTAGGCCACCCGCCGGTGCAGTTCCACCGCGTCGTGCCAGGGATCGCGGCCGAGCAGCTGGGCTGCGCCGGCGTCGGCCCGCAACAGGCCGAGCAGGACCCGGATGGTGGTGGACTTCCCGGACCCGTTGGGCCCGAGGAAGCCGTGGACCTCACCGGACTCGACGGCCAGGTCGAGCCCGTCCAGTGCGTGCGTCCGGCCGAACGACTTGTGCAGTCCGGCCACGGTGATTGCCTTCGTCATGATTTTGAACGTACGCGACTTTCACAAACTTGTGAAGTTAAGGAAACGTATAAACTCCGAAAGGGTGACGGGACCGGTGATCAGCCGGGGGCGCAGAGGAGACGATGGGGCGATGAGCAGCGAATCCGCGGAGAACGCACGGGAGCGGCAGGACACGGGCGCGGCGTCCGGGGAGCGGGACGCGGAGGCGGTCTCGCGCTTCGTCGAGCGGTTCGCGTCCGAGATGACCGAGGCGGGGATGCAGCGGATGGCGTCCCGTGTCTTCGCCGCCCTGCTCGCCGACGACGACGCCTCGATGACCTCGGCCGAGCTCGCCCTGGCGCTCCGGATCAGCCCGGCCGCCGTGTCCGGCGCGGTGAACTACCTCACCCAGGTCAGCATGATCGGCCGCGAGCGCGAACCGGGCTCGCGCCGCGACCGCTACCGCCTGCACAACGAGATCTGGTACACCACCTTCGCCAGCCGCGACCGGGTGCTCACCCGGTGGGAGCAGACCCTCAAGGACGGTGCGCGCACGCTCGGCGAGCACACCCCGGCCGGTGCCCGGATCGCCGAGACGGCGGCGTTCTTCGAGTTCCTCCAGTCCGAGCTGGAGAGCCTGATGGGCCGCTGGGAGGACCACCGCAAGACCCTCGACCTGCCGACGGCCGACGGGCGCGCGGGCGCCTGAGAACGATCCGTCACATCGACGCCCGCACGGCCCGGCGGCCGACGGGCGCGCGGGCGCCCGAAGGCCCCGCGGCGCGGCCCGCCGACTACGCGTCCGCCACCGGCAGCATCAGCCCCCACGCGCTTGCCCGCACCGTCCAGGTGCGCGTCCTCACCGGCCCGCCGACCTGTATGTCCGCGCGGTAGCGGAAGTCGGGGCCGGAGACCGTGACGGCCTTGGCCTCCGTGGTGACCGGGACGCCCTCCGGCGGGTGGATCGTCACCTCCGCGAGGCCGTCGCCGCACCCCGAGGCCACCGTCACCGATGCGACCGGGCGGTCCAGATCGTTCAGCAGGACACCGTCCGCCTCGATCCGCAGCCGGTGCGTGCGCAGCGGGGCGGGCAGGACCGAGGGCGCCGGATGCACCAGCGTCCGGACCAGCGAGCGGCAGGTGTCCCAGACCGCGGTGACGCCCGAGTGGGGGGCCTCCGTGCCCGGTGCGCTGCTCAGGGCCGGGATGCGCAGCGCGCCCAGGACCACGCCGTCGCTGTCGTCGACCAGCAGGTCGAGCCGTCGCACCACGCCGTCGAGCGCGGTGCGGGCGGCCGCCACCGCACTCGTCGGCACGCCGAGCGAACGGGCGAGTTCCAGCGCCGCCGCGGTGCCGACCGGGATCAGCGAGAGGGCGCTCCCGGCCGGTTCCCGCTCCCGGTGCAGCTGGGCCACCGCCCGCCTCAGCGCCCGGTCGTCCCCGACCACCACCGGCCGTCGGCCGCCCCTGCGGGAGAGGGCCCGAGCGAACTCCTCGGGCCCGTCAGGGAGGCAGATCTTGGCGTGCGAACCGGCGCTCAGCACGTCCTTGGCGATCCGGACGGACTCGCCGTCCGTCCGGCGGGCGACCGGATCGATCACCACCAGCAGATGGGGCGCACCGTTACCGGGGGGCTGGGCAGCCGACACCTCGGTCCTTCCTCGGGTAGCATCTTGGTGCAAGAGCCCCTTGCGCTATTGCGCCAGGGGCTTGGTCTATTCCGGGGCACCCGGTTCGACGGTTCAGGCCTTGTCGTACAACGTCGTACGGCATGTACGACGTTTACGTACGCCCCCTGACCTTGGACATGCCCCGCCCGGAAGGGGTGTACGCCTGTGCCCGCACTTGTGCTGCTCGGTGCTCAGTGGGGTGACGAGGGCAAGGGGAAGGCCACCGACCTCCTCGGTGGATCCGTGGACTATGTGGTGCGATACCAAGGCGGCAACAATGCCGGCCACACGGTGGTCGTCGGCGACCAGAAGTACGCACTGCATCTCCTCCCCTCCGGAATCCTGTCACCGGGGTGTACCCCGGTCATCGGAAACGGTGTCGTGGTCGACCCGGCCGTCCTGCTCTCCGAGCTGAGTGGGCTGAACGACCGCGGCGTGGACACGTCCAAGCTGTTGATCAGCGGTAATGCTCATTTGATCACCCCGTACAACGTCACCGTCGACAAGGTGACGGAACGGTTCCTCGGCAAGCGGAAGATCGGCACGACCGGGCGCGGTATCGGCCCGACGTACGCCGACAAGATCAACCGGGTCGGCATCCGCGTCCAGGACCTCTACGACGAGTCGATCCTGGAGCAGAAGGTCGAGGCGGCCCTGGAGCAGAAGAACCAGCTGCTGGCCAAGGTCTTCAACCGGCGCGCGATCGAGGCCGGCAAGGTCGTCGAGGACATGCTCCAGTACGCGGAGCAGATCAAGCCCTTCGTCGCCGACACCACGCTGATCCTGAACGACGCCATCGACGCGGGCAAGGTCGTCCTCTTCGAGGGCGGTCAGGGCACGCTGCTCGACGTCGACCACGGCACGTATCCCTTCGTCACCTCGTCGAACCCGACCGCGGGCGGCGCCTGCACCGGTTCCGGCGTGGGCCCGACGAAGATCAGCCGGGTCATCGGCATCCTCAAGGCCTATACGACGCGTGTCGGCGCCGGTCCGTTCCCGACGGAGCTGCTCGACGAGGACGGTGAGGCGCTGCGCCGGATCGGTGGCGAGCGCGGTGTCACCACCGGCCGTGACCGTCGTTGCGGCTGGTTCGACGCCCCGATCGCGCGGTACGCGACCCGGGTCAACGGCCTGACCGACTTCTTCCTCACCAAGCTCGACGTCCTCACCGGCTGGGAGCAGATCCCGGTGTGCGTGGCGTACGAGATCGACGGCAAGCGCGTCGAGGAGCTCCCGTACAACCAGACGGACTTCCACCACGCGAAGCCGATCTACGAGATGCTGCCGGGCTGGTCCGAGGACATCACCAAGGCGAAGACCTTCGCCGACCTGCCGAAGAACGCGCAGGGTTACGTGAAGGCGCTGGAGGAGATGTCCGGCGCCCCGATCTCCGCGATCGGTGTCGGCCCCGGCCGGACCGAGACGATCGAGATCAACTCGTTCCTGTAGGCGCACGGAAGCGGTACACGAGAGGGCCGGGGCGGCGGAATCGCCCCGGCCCTCTCGCGCGCCGGGTGCTGGTCTAGACCTTGACAGGTCCAGACCAGCGGGGGTTGGGTGTCGGGATGCCCGGACGCATGCCGGAGCCCGTCGGCGTGCCCCTGCCGAAGGAGTGAGCAGCGCTGAACCGCATCAAGAGCGTCCTGACCGTCCTGAGTGCCGTCATCGCGACGGCGGCCTTCCTCCCCAGCGCCGCCACCGCGGCGCCCGCCACCACGGAGCGGTGCGCGCCGCTCTGGAGTTCCTCGACCGCCTATACGGCCGGCGGCGCCGTCTCGCACCACGGCCGCAACTGGACGGCCAAGTGGTGGACGCGGAACGAGAACCCGGGCGCCACCACCGTCTGGCAGGACGGCGGGGCCTGTACGGGCGGGGTCTCCGACTTCGTCATCAGCGAGGCGGAGTTCGACAGGATCTTCCCGGACCGCGACTCCTTCTACACCTACCAGGGGCTGATCGACGCCCTGCACGCCTACCCGCGCTTCGCCAACACCGGGACCGAGGCGATGCGGAGCCGGGAGGCGGCGGCGTTCCTGACGCACGCCGACTTCGAGTCGGTGGGTCTCCAGTACGTGAAGGAGATCAACGAGGCCAACTACTGGATCAAGTGCGACTACAGCCGGCCCTTCGGCTGCCCGGCCGGTCAGTCCGCGTACTACGGCCGCGGCCCGATCATGTTCAGCTGGAACTTCAACTACAAGGCCGCCGGTGACGCGCTCGGCCTCGACCTGCTGAACGACCCGTGGCAGGTCGAGCGGGATCCGTCGGTCGCCTGGCAGACCGCGCTCTGGTACTGGAACACCCAGAACGGCCCCGGCACCATGACCTCGCACGAGGCCATGGTCGGCGGCGCCGGATTCGGTGAGACGATCCGCTCGCTCAACGGGGCGCTGGAGTGCGACGGCGGCAACCCCGGATCGGTGCGGGCGCGGGTCGCCGCGTACGAGCGGATCACCGGCATCATCGGTACGAACCCGGGTTCCGGGCTCACCTGCTGACGGTGCGGCAGTCGCATGTGCGCGGGATGCGGGGCTGACCGGCCGGACAGTACGGCGTCCCGCATGCTGGACGGGCCCGAAGGTTTTACCTTCGGGCCCGTCGCCGTTCCTGGGTGTGTCCGGAGCGACTCCCTCCGGAATCGGCCCTGTTGGGGGTACCTGCGGGGCGAGTGGACGGTGGTTTCTCCGGGTGGGTGCGGCGGGGCGGGAAGGTTCCTCATGTTGGTCTAGACCTTGACAGGTTCAGACCAGCAGCGCTTGAGTGTCGGGACCCCCCATGGCGGCGCACCGATGAGCTCGGTGCGCCGCGCCGAAGGAGTGTTCACATGATCAGACGCATCATGGGCGTGCTCGCCGCGCTCGGCGCGGTCGTCGCGACGCTGGTAATCCTCCCCGCCACCACCGCATCCGCCGCCGACTGCGCGGCCGCCTGGAACTCCTCGTCCGTCTACACGGGCGGCGGCTCCGCCTCGTACAACGGGCACAACTGGAGCGCCAAGTGGTGGACCCAGAACGAGACGCCGGGCAGCTCCGACGTCTGGGCCGACCAGGGCAGCTGCGGAAGCGGCGGTACGGATCCGGGTGACCCGGGCTCCTCCGACGGGTTCGTCGTCAGCGAGGCGCAGTTCAACCAGATGTTCCCGGGCCGCAGTTCCTTCTACACGTACAGCGGTCTGAC
Source organism: Streptomyces sp. NPDC087428 (assembly GCF_044744085.1). NCBI lineage: Bacteria > Bacillati > Actinomycetota > Actinomycetes > Kitasatosporales > Streptomycetaceae > Streptomyces > Streptomyces sp. NPDC087428. The sequence continues at coordinate 122,122 of NZ_JBIUXR010000018.1, read as the reverse complement.
CGCCGCCCTGAGCGCCTACCCGGGCTTCGCCAACACCGGCAGCGACACGGTGAAGAAGCAGGAGGCCGCCGCCTTCCTCGCCAACGTCAGTCATGAGACGGGCGGCCTGGTGTACGTGGTCGAGCAGAACACGGCCAACTACCCCCACTACTGCGACACGAGCCAGTCCTACGGCTGTCCCGCCGGCACGGCCGCGTACTACGGCCGTGGGCCGATCCAGCTCAGCTGGAACTTCAACTACAAGGCCGCCGGTGACGCCCTCGGCATCGACCTGCTGGGCAACCCCTACCTGGTCGAGCAGGACGCCGCCGTGGCCTGGAAGACCGGCCTCTGGTACTGGAATACCCAGAACGGCCCCGGCACCATGACCGCCCACAACGCCATGGTGAACGGTGCCGGATTCGGTGAGACGATCCGGTCCATCAACGGCTCCATCGAGTGCAACGGCGGCAACCCCGCCCAGGTGCAGAGCCGGATCGACAAGTACCAGGCCTTCGTGTCGATCCTCGGCACGACGCCCGGGTCGAACCTGAGCTGCTGACCCACGAGCTCCCTGTGACGGGGGGTGCGTCCGGCCTCACGGCCGGGGGCGCCCCCCGTCCGGCTGTCCGCCGTCGGCGAGGTCCAGCGCCCGGAACGCCAGCCACAGGTCGTAACGGGCGCTCGGCGTCCGCAGGAGCGAGCGCCTGAGTACGGTCTCCAGCCGGATGAGGCGCTTGCGCACACCGGGTACGGAGAGGGACAACGCGTCCGCCGTCGCGCCGAGCTGGGCCTCGCACTCCAGCCAGGTGCGCAGTGTGGTGTACGGGTCGGCGCTGCCGCCGGCCGCTCCGGGGTCGCCGAGCGGGCGCACCTGCTGGGCCGCCCAGGAACGGACCGCCGGGGCGCGCAGGATCTCGTCCAGCGACGGGACGGGCGCCGCCGCGCCCCCCGCCGGGCGGGCGGTCCTGGGCAGGGCGGGTGTGGCGCGGACGGCCAGGGCCAGGTCGAGGGCGGCCTGGTCGGCGACCCGGTTCAGATCCAGGCCGAGCAGCTCGCCGATCAGCCGCAGCCGTGCGGCCAGGGTGTTGCGGTGGATCTTCAGGTGCGAGGTCGCGTGCGAGGAGAACGCGAGCCAGGACGCGAGAGTCGCCGCGAGTTCCTGACTGCCCGGATCCTGGCCGCGCCGCGGCAGGTGCCCGAGCAGCGGGGCCAGCAGGGCGTCGGCCCACCGCGCCCCCGCCGCGCCGACCACCAGCGCGGGCTCGGGCGCCGCGCCGAAGCCGGCGTGCCGGCCGGGCAGCCCGCGGGCGACGGCCAGCGCGTGGAAGGCCTGGCGGTACGCGGTCGCCGTGTCGGACAGCGGTACGTCCTCGCTGATGCCCACGACGCAGTCGTCCACCACCGCGGCCACCTCCGGGCCGAGCCGTCCGTCCGCCGGTTCCGGCCCAGCCGGCACGACGAGGATCAGATGGCGCGCGTACACCGGGCACCGCACGATCCAGGACCGGCCGCCGGAGAGGTCCGTGCAGATCCGGGCCACCTCGTCCCTGCTGCCGCCCGAGCACTCGACGACACAGACCCGGACGGGGTCGGGCAGCGCGGGCTTCAGCGCGCCGGCCACCTGGTGCGCGATCGACAGCTGCCCGGTCATGAGCAGATGCAGCACCGCCTCGCGGCCGCGGGACTCCGCCAGATCGACGCGGCGCCGCTTGCGTTCGACGGTCTCGGCCGCCCAGCACATGGTGAGCGGCAGGGCCACATCGGCGAGGAGCACCGCCAGCCGGTCCGGCAGCGGCCGGCGGCCGATCACGGCGAGAACCGGTGCGGCGGTGTCCGGCGGGCCTTCCAGGGCGAACAGCAGCGCGGTGTGCGGCCCCCTGTCGAACGACAGGGAGCGGGCCCCGAGCGCCGTCAGCTCCCGCGCACCCTCGGACGCGAGTGCGGCCGAACCGGCGCTCGCGGCATCGGGGTCCCGGGCGACGCCGTGCAGGACGGTGCCGTCGGCGCCGAGCAGCCCCGCCCAGCCGTCGGCGCGGCCGGACACCCAGCGCAGCAGCTCCCGCGAGCCGCCGGACCTGGCGAGCCCGTGCATCCGTACCACGTCGTCGGCGCGACCGCGCGCGTGCACTCTTCCCACGCTCCTGTCCTGCTCCCGCCGGAGACCGGAGTGAAGGCTACTGGTCTGGCTGTGCGGACTGATACCGCTCACCGGCCACACAGTGCGAACTGAATCTTTACCCGCTCCTACCCCGCGGCCTAAAGTCCGAACGCGGTTGCGGGCCTTTCGGGGGAGAGGCACGGGGGACGACGGCAGCGGCTCACGGGGGTGGCCGCTGTCGTCGGCGCAACCGCGCTCTCGCCTCGTTGTCAGTGGTGACCCGTAGCGTCGGAGACCGGAGACGGTCGTCGACGCACGAGGAGAGTTCACCACCATGGAGTTCCGGATCGAGCGCGGCGCACTGGCCGACGCCGTCACCTGGGCGGCCCGGGTGCTGCCCACCAGGTCACCCGTTCCCGTACTGGGCGGTCTGCTGCTGGAGGCGGCGGACGGCCGGCTGTGCATCTCCGGCCTCGACTACGAGGCGTCCGCCCGGATCGAGGTGGACGCCGAGACCTCGCGGCCCGGCAAGGTGCTCGTCATGGGCCGCCGGCTGCTCGACGTGTGCCGGGTGCTGCCCGAGGGCGCGGTGGAGTGCGCGGTGGAGGGTTCCCGCTTCACGGTGACGGGCAGCGGCGCCGGATTCGGCCTCTCGGTGCTGCCGCTCGACGACTATCCGTCGCTGCCGCCGCTGCCGGAGGTCCTCGGGGCGGTGGACTGCGAGGAGTTCGCGGCGGCCGTCGCGGATGTGGCGGTGGCGGCCGGCCGGGACGACACCCTGCCGACGCTCACCGGCATCCGGCTGGGGCTCGACGGCGACCGGATGACCCTGGCGGCGACGGACCGGTACCGCTTCGCGGTCCGCACGCTCGGCTGGAAGCCCGCGGCGGCGGACGTCTCGGCGGATGTCGTGGTCTCGGCCCGCCGGCTCACCGAGATCGCCCGCTCCTTCGGCCGCGCGGGCACGGTCAGCCTCGCCCTGGACAACGGCTCCGCCGGTTTCGAACTGGCCGGGATGCGGACCACGGTCCGGCTGCTGGACGGCCGACTGCCGGGCCACGACAAGCTGTTCGCGATGGCGGCCCCGGCCACGGCGGTCACGGAGCGCGAGCCCCTGGTCGAGGCGGTGAAGCGGGTCTCGGTGGTGGCGGACAACGACAGCCCGCTCCAACTCGCGTTCCGTAAGGACTCGGTGCTGCTCCAGGCGGGTTACGAGGACGACGTGGCGTCCCAGCGGCTTCCGGCCGAACTGACGGGGACGGAGGAGATGACCGTCGCCTTCAACCCCTCGTACCTGATGGACGCGCTGGCCTCGTTCGACACCCCGGTCGTCCGGTTCCGGCTGATGGGCCCGGGACAGCGCGCCATGGTCACCGGCCACGCCGCCCCGGAGGAGGCGACGGGACAGGTGACCACGGCGGAAGGGACCGGGCAGCCGGCGCACCAGCATCTGCTGATGTCGGTGAAGCCGCTGATCTAGGACCTGACGGGCCCGGGAGCCGGACCAGGCTCCCCGGACCGGCTCCGCCCGGTTCTCCGGCTACTTGGTGAAGATGAAGTACTTCCAGGCGCCGTGGGTCGTCGAGTTCACGATGTCGCCCGAGGAGCCGTCCACGTACGAGGCGCGGGCCCGCATCCGGTAGCCCGTCTCGTGCGTGCCGGAGAGCGTCACGACCGTCTTGCCGTTGGTGCCCAGCTTGAAGTACTGCCAGCCCGCGTCGTACCACTTGCCCTGGTAGTACAGCTCCAGGGACAGCTTGAACGAGCGGTTCTTGTAGTAGCTCATCGTCGTGGTGAAGGCCGGGTTGGTCTTCTTGTGGAAGTACGCGTACGACGTGGAGCCGATCTTGGCCGTCCGGTACTGCTTGGAGACGGTGGTCGAGACCTTCACCTTGGCGTACGCCACGGACGTGACCGTCTTGGAGGCGTAGCGGCCGTCGCCCTTGAAGACGGCGGTGACGGTGGTGTCCCGGGTCATGTCGACCGTGGTCGACAGGTTGCCCTTGGAGTTGACCTTGCCGGTCTTCGCCAGCTTCTTCGGCTTGTCCGGGCCGTACGGGTCCACCCACAGCTCGACGGTGCGGTTCTTGTACGTCGTGCCGAGGTGCGCGGTGAACGACACGTCGGCGCCGTACGCGTAGAGCGCCTTGTTGTGGTTCAGGGTCAGCGAGGCTGCCGCGCGGGAGACGGCGACCTTGCCGGAGCCCGAGCCCGGGGAGTGGAGGGTGTCACCCGCGTACGACACCTTGTAGGTGACCGTGCCGCCCGCGGGCGGGGTGTCGCTGAAGGAGAAGGTGCCGTCCGGCTTCAGCGCCACCGAGGGGAGGGCCTTGCCCTTGGGCGACTCGATGTCGGTCCGCGTCACGGTGGCCTTGGCGCCCGCCGCGAACGCGCCGTTCGACGTGGCCCGGCCGGTGACGGTGAGCTTCTTGCCCCGCGTCGCCTTCGCCGGGGCGGTGACCTTGACCGTGGTCACGGACCTGACCGCGTCGGTGAGCACCCGCAGCGAGCGGACGCCCCTGCTGTTCACCGTGACGGCGAACAGCCGGCTGGTGTCCGGCGCCCAGGCCAGCCCGGCGGGGTCCAGGGTGTCCGAACCGCTGGAGTCCCCGGTGTTGGGGAAGTCGTACGTCCGCACCGGCTTGGTGGTGGAGCCGCCCGGCTTGTACACGTACACGTCGGGGGAGTACCAGCCGTCGATGCCGGCGGCGACCGTACCGTTCGGGGCGATGTCGATGGCGTTGGGGTACGAGTCGGACGCGTACGCGACCCCGGGCGTGAGGTCGGAGGTCCGGTAGGACTGGTGGTTGTACGGAGCGCCGCTGGCCACCACGACCTGTGTGCCGTCCGGGCTGACCGCGAGGTCATGCAGATTGCTCCCGTCCAACCGGCTGTACGCGGTCCGCGTGGCCGTGCCCGAGCCGACGTCGTACGTGGCCAGTTCGGTCGGGCTCTGGCTCTCGATACCGGCGGCCAGCACGTTCGGCGCGCCGGGAGCGGAGGCCAGGGTCGGCGCCGCGGACCAGGAGGTGCCGCTCGTCTCCTGGTCCAGGCTGACGACCGGCTCTGCGCCGGTCAGGTCGAGCGAGCCGATCTGGCCCCCGCCGGCCGAGCCGTACCCGAACCAGAGCTTGCCGCCCGCCAGGGCCGGGTACTTGGGGTCAGTGCCGTCGCCGGTGGCGTACCGGGCGGACTCCTTGAGCGCCGCCGTGTCGATCGTGACGATGGCGTCGGCGCCCGGTACGGCTGCGTAGAGCGTGCCGGAGTCGGCGGACAGGTCGAGCCCGGTCACTCCGGGCAGCGACGCGATCGTCGCGACGACCGCACCGCTGTAGTCGGCGACGAGGACCTTGCCGCCGGCCGGATCACTGATGAACACGTGCTTGTGCACGCCGTCCGCGACGATGTCGCCGACGGACTTGGCAGGAAGGATTCTGCTGGAGTCGGCGGCGGCCGGGTTCGCCGCACCGCCGACCAGCACCACTGAGCTGAACAGAACCGCGATCGAGGTCGCGGTGGAGACTCTGCGCATACGGAAGTTGTTGATCTCTACCCCCACGGTAAAAGAGGGCCGCTTGCCACCCGTGGTCGAGAAAGGGGCGCGGCACAGGAACGCAGGGTATGGCATGACCTTCACGGCGCGTACACAATATGGTCGGCAGATGTCCGGCCGTCCCGTGGTCCCGTCCCGCGCGGCCTGCCCTGATCAACCGGACTTCGTGTACGTGAGCTTCTCGCCGGTGTCCGTGTTCTCGCGGATCAGGGTGCCGTCGGGGAGCAGGGTGAGCGTGGTCGGACCGCCCGGTGTGCAGGACGACATGGGCTCGCCGAGCGCCACGGTGGAGGGGCCGATCCTGAGCGGTCCCTCGCCGGTGACCGCGTCCGTCAGTTCGGCCTCGAAGACGCAGCGGTAGGTGCCGCCGACGTCGGTCGGACCTTCCGCGGTGAGGCTGAGGACGGTGTCGCCGGCCCCGCCCTGCTCGATGACGAGTTCGCGGGTGGAGTGGCCGGCGGCGTTGTCGATGCCGCCGGACCAGGTGCCGAGGTAGGCCTCGGGGACGCCGTTCTCCCCGTCGCCGGGGGAAGGAGAACCGGAGTCGGACCCGGAGGACCCGGAGTCGGCGTCGGAATCGTTGTCGGACGAGTCGTCCTTGGGGGACGGGGTGGTGGAGTGCTTCGGGGAGGCGCTGGGGTCGCCGCTGCCGTTCATCAGCGCGTAGACGGAGCCGCCGGCGCCTATCGCGACGAGTACCGCGATCGCGACGAGAGCGACGGTCCAGCCGGTTCTCCGACCGGCCGGTTCGGGGGCGGGCGGCTGGGTTCCGGTGGGGTACAGCGGGTCGTACGGGGGCGTGGAGCCGAAACCGGGCTGCTGCGGATAGCCGTACGCGTAGCCCTGGTTGGGGCTCTGCTGCTGGGGATAGCCGTATCCAGGGCCAGGGACAGGGGAAGGGGCCTGGGCAGGCGTCGGAGTCGGGGTCGGGGTCGCGCTCGGGTAGGCGGCCGGGTATCCGGCCGCGTACGGCTGCGCGGGCTGCTGCGGATACCCGTACCCGGGAGGCGGCGTCCCGGGTGACGGCGGTCCGGCCGCCGGGGTGCCGGGCTGCTGGGAGCCGACTGGGGTGGGGAAGGGACGGGTGCTGCCCGGTGCGGGGGGCTCCGACGGCGTGGACGGCTCGGCGGGCGGCGGGCCGACGGGGGGTGAACCGGCGGGCGAAGAAACGGAGGTGGGCGGGGGCGGTGTGTCCCGCGCGGTCGTGTCCGCGGGGACCGCCGCGTTCGCGGAGTTTCCCGCCTTCCCGAGGTTCGCTGTCTTCCCGAGGTTCGCTGTCTTCTTCCCGGGGGTCTCCGCCTCCTCAGGGCCCACCCCGTGCTCAGAGGGTTCCGCGTCCCTCGGCACCGCCGCGTCCCTCGGCACCGCCGTGTCCGCCGGCTCCTCCGGGTCCTCGGAGTCGAGCAGTTCCACCGCGTGGCGGCCGAGTTGGGCGATGAGCGCCCCGGGGAGCCAGGGCTCCGAGACGGTGTCCTCGGCCAGCAGGTCCAGGATTTCCTCGGTCGTCGGTCTGGCCTCCGGGTCCTTCTGGAGGCAGTGCCGGATCAGCTCCACGAGGCCCACCGGGACCCCGGTCAGGTCCGGGTCCTCCTCCGCGATCCGGAACATCAGCGCGTGCACCCCACTGGCCGTCCCGCCGAACGGCAGCCGTCCGGTCGAGGCGTACGCCAGCACGGAGCCCAGACAGAACACGTCGCACGCCGTGGTCACCCGCTCGCCCCGCACCTGCTCGGGCGACATGAAGCCGGCGGAGCCGACCAGCGCGCCGGTGCGGGTGAGACCGCCGTCGGTGACGGTGTCCAGGGCGCGGGCTATGCCGAAGTCGATGACCCGGGGACCGTCGATCGTCAGCAGGATGTTGGACGGCTTGAGGTCGCGGTGGATGAGCCCGGCGGTGTGGATGGCCCGCAGGGCGTGCGCGAGACCGTTGCCCAGAATGTGGACCGAGCGCTCGGGCAGCGGTCCGTACGCACCGGGGGCGGGGCCCGCCGAGGTGAACGTACGGCCCGAGACGGTGGCCTGGAGGGACGGGCCGGCGATGTAACCGGTGGCGACCCAGGGCACGTCGGCGTCGGTGTCCGCGTCCAGCACGAGGGCGGTCCAGGTGGATCCCAGGCGGCGTGCGGCCATCACCTCCCGCCTGAACCGGTCGCGGAACTCCTGCTGCTCGGCGAGCTCCTCGCGCACCAGCTTGATCGCGACGGTGCGGCCGCGGTCCGAGCGGGCCAGGTACACCTGACCCATGCCGCCCGCGCCGAGTCTGCCCAGCAGTCGGTAGGCGCCGATGCGTTGCGGATCTACGGAGCCGAGCTTTTCCATGGTGTGCAGTCCTCCCCCGTGCGGCGACACGCCGAACGGGTCGAGAATAGCGGCGCGGTTGCGCCCCGGCGGGGGGTGGTGGCCGGTCCGTGGCCGGACCCCGCCCTCAGTCCCCGGACGGGCCGGGGGCGCCGGCCGTGCCCGGGGTATCGGCCGGGCCGGGGTGGTGCAGCGCGTCCATGGCCCGTGCCAGGCGTTCCAGCACGCGTACCGTTTCCGCGAACTCCTCCGGGCCCAGCTCCCGGGACAGCCGCGCCGCGAACTCCTCGTGCCCGGGGCCGATCCGGGAGATCGCCGTACGGCCCTCCTCCGTGGGGCGCAGGAGCTTCGAGCGGCGGTGGGCCGGGTTCGGTACGTACTCCGCGAGCCCCTTGCCCACCAGCAGATCGGCGATCCGCTGCACCGCCTGCCGGGTTATGCCCATGACCCGGGCGATCCCGGAGACCGGCAGCGGTTCGGCCAGCACGGCTCCGAGCACCTGCCACCACGCGGCGGTCAGCCCGGCAGGGCGGGCCAGCTCCTCCGACGTGGCGAGGAACTGGCCGTTCAGCCGGAAGACACCGAGCGCGGTCCGGCTCAGCAGGTCCTGTTCCGTACCGCTCATCCCTGGAGCACTTCGTACGCGCTCGCGTCCGAGTCGTGGAAGAGGCGGTACCAGGCGTCGAGCTTCTCGCCCTCGAACACCCCGAGAAGGGCGAGGATCTCGCGGGCGAACGCGACCGGCTCGGTCGGCCCGGCGGTGACCAGGGCCCCACCGGCACCCGCACCGCCGTCGTCGGTGACGGCGTCCGTGTCGATGTAGTGCTCGCCGCCCCCGTAGCCGGTGGCCGCCAGGTAGAAGGACACCGCACTCGTGTGCGCCCGCTCGTCGAGCAGCCCCTCGCGGGCCAGCCCCGCCGTCGCCCCGCAGATCGCGGCGACCGGCACGCCCGCGTCCAGGAAGGTCCGGGCGGCGCGGGCGAAGGGGGCCAGCTTGTCACCGGTGTCCCACAGCCCGGCGCCCGGCAGGATCAGCAGCGCACCGTCGTCGGGGCGCAGGTCCGCGAGCGTCAGATCGGGGAGCACGGTCAGCCCGCCCATGCTGGTGACGGGGTCGGCCGTCGGGCCCACCGTCCGGACGGTGAAGCCGTTCTGGGCGAGGTGGGCGGTGGCGTGCCCGGTCTCCCAGTCGGCGTAGGTGTCGTACACGGCCAGATGGACGGTCCTGCGGGTCATGACGGCCTCCTTGACGGAAGAGCGCTCATCGAGGGGGAGCACTCGGACAGGAACAGCATCTATGACAACATGCTGTCATCACGACAACATGCTGTCCATTCGGCACCGCGCGCGCCGACCCGACACCCTGCCGAACCACACGCCCCACTCCATACAAGGTGGCCATACCGAGCCGCGCCCACCGCGGCCTACGCTCGCCGTATGACCCCTCATCCCCGTCATGCCGACGCCGCTGACCCCGCCGCCGGCGCGGCCGTGAAGGCCGCCGACCGCGCGCACGTGTTCCACTCCTGGTCCGCCCAGGGCCTGATCGACCCGCTCGCCGTCGCCGGCGCAGAGGGGGCGTACTTCTGGGACTACGACGGCAACCGCTACCTGGACTTCACCAGCGGTCTCGTCTACACCAACATCGGCTACCAGCACCCCACCGTCGTCGCCGCGATCCAGGAGCAGGCGGGGAGGATGACGACCTTCGCGCCCGCCTTCGCGATCGAGTCGCGCTCCGAGGCGGCCCGCCTCATCGCCGAGCGCACCCCCGGTGACCTGGACAAGATCTTCTTCACCAACGGCGGCGCGGAGGCCGTCGAGAACGCCGTCCGGATGGCCCGGCTGCACACCGGCCGTACGAAGGTGCTCTCCGCCTACCGCTCGTACCACGGCGCCACCTCCACCGCGATCAACCTGACCGGTGACCCGCGCCGCTGGGCGTCGGACAACGGCTCCGCGGGCGTCGTCCGGTTCTGGGCCCCGTTCCTCTACCGCTCGCCGTTCTACGCCGAGACCGAGGCGGAGGAGTGCGCCCGCGCGCTCCAGCACCTGGAGGACACCCTCGCCTACGAGGGCCCCGCGACCATCGCCGCGATCATCCTGGAGACCATCCCGGGCACGGCCGGCATCATGACGCCGCCGCCCGGCTACCTCGCCGGTGTCCGTGAGATCTGCGACCGGTACGGAATCGTCTTCGTCCTCGACGAGGTGATGGCCGGATTCGGCCGTACCGGCAAGTGGTTCGCCGCCGACCACTTCGACGTCACCCCCGACCTGATGACGTTCGCCAAGGGCGTCAACTCCGGTTACGTACCGCTCGGCGGCGTCGCGATCTCCGCCGAGATCGCCGCCACCTTCGACACCCGCCCCTACCCGGGCGGGCTGACCTACTCCGGCCACCCGCTGGCCTGCGCCGCCGCCATCGCCACCATCCACGTGATGGAGGACGAGAAGGTCATCGAGAACGCCGCCCACATCGGTGAGACGGTCCTCGGCCCCGGTCTGCGCGCGCTGGCCGAGAACCACCCGTCGGTCGGCGAGGTCCGCGGCCTCGGCGCGTTCTGGGCGCTGGAGCTGGTCCGGAACAAGGAGACCCGCGAACCGCTGGTCCCGTACAACGCGACGGGCGAGGCCAACGCCCCCATGGCGGCCTTCGGAGCGGCGGCGAAGAAGAACGGCCTGTGGCCCTTCATCAACATGAACCGCACCCACGCCGTACCGGCCTGCAACGTCACGGAGGCCGAGGCCAGGGAGGGGCTGGCGGCACTGGACATCGCGCTGTCGGTCGCCGACGAGCACACCGTGTAGCACCGTCCGCGCACAGCGCCCCTCCCCTCCCGCCACCGGCTCGTCGGGCCCGGCGGTCCGGCTCGGTCTAAGGTGGCCGAAACCGAAACAGGGGAGGGGCGCCCATGCGCGTGAGCGGGGCTGTCACGCGCAGTACGCTGCGGCAGCAGATCGCGGACGCGCTGCGTGACGAGGTGCTTGCGGGGCGTCTTCAGCCGGGACGGGAGTTCACCGTCAAGCAGATCGCCGAGCAGTACGGCGTCTCCGCGACACCTGTCCGGGAAGCGCTGTTCGATCTCTCCGCGCAGGGCCTGCTCGAATCCGATCAGCACCGCGGCTTCCGTGTGCACCAGTTCTCCGTCGCGGACTACCGGTCGATGGTGGAGGCCCGCACTCTGGTCATGGACGGGGTGATCCGGGACGTCTTCCGTAAGCAGCCCCCGTCCCCGGCACGGCAGCAGAGGAACCGGGACGCGCTCGTCTCCGTGCGCCGCAGGGCCGAGGAGGCCGCCCGCGCGGCACGCGGCGGTGACCTGGACATCCTCATCGGCTACGACCTGCGCTTCTGGCGCGAGCTGGGCGCGCTCGCCGACAACACCTACATCAGCGACTTCCTGCACCGGCTGCGCGTCCAGGCCTGGGTGTTCGCCGTGCCGTACCTGCGCGGCGACGCGGACGCACGGGACTGGCTCTGGCAGGGCCACCCCGACCTCGTCGCCGCGGTCACGCTCCGGGACCGCGAGGCGCTGCGCGTGGCGATCGACAAGTACAACCGCCACGCGATGAGCTGGGCGGACCGGCTTGCGGCCGGGGACCCGGCCCGCCGCGGTCACGCACCGCAGCCGCCCGACGGGGACGAGTCCGCGGACCCGGCGCGGCCGGGGGCCTGAGCGGCGCCGGTCCCCGAAACCGGTCATGGGGGACCACTGTCCGCGACGTGCCGACCGCATTACGCTGTCCCGAATTACGCTGTCCTGACCATCGCACGCACCAGTTGGAGAGCGAGACTTCGTGGCCTGTGACCTGTGGCTGGTCCCCCTCGTCGATGTGCTGTGCCACAGCCCCGACAACCCCTTCGCCGAGGAGATAGCGGTCTTCGACAAGGCGCTGGGTGAGGCAGGGCTGCCGCCCGTACCCGTCTACGCCTACATGCCGGGCCTGACCGGAGACGTGGCCCCGGTCGCGGGCTTCGACTACGACGCCCTGCACTTCCTGCGCCGCGCCTATCTGCTCCAGATCAGTGGCCTCGCCGTCACACCCGTGGACGAACTGGGTGGCGACTACGAGCAGTTGCTGGAGATGTTCGAGTCGACGGCCCAGCAGTCGCACCTGGTGTGGCACTACGACCACGCCGGGGCGTACGTCCCGCTGGACTTCGCGTACCCGATCTCCACGGACGACCTGCTGGCGGGCGGCGGCCCGCTCGGCTCCGCGCACGGGCTGCTGAGGGAGCTGGAGTTCGTCGCCCCGTCCATCGGTATCGATCCGGCCAACCCGCCGCCCGCCCCGCTGCCGCCCGCCGCACCCACCGACCTGGAGGAACCGGCGGTCCCGATCCCGTACGACGACAACCCGTTCGCCCGGGAACGCCATGTCTGGCTCGGCCTGCACGCGGCGGTCACCCGCAGCCTCGCCCAGGGCTCAATGATCATTTTCAGCTGACGAACGAGCTGACGAACGAGCTGACGAATGAGCCGACGGCCGATCCGAGGACCAAGCCGACGGCCAGGGCTTCCGCCGGAGCCCCGCATCCCTCCCCGTCCATCGACGACCGGTGATCACGGCCGGTGATCACCGACCGGTCGTCGACGGTCATCGACGGTCATCGCGGGGACTCCGGCGGCCGCTGCCGCGGCATGTTCGGCCGGCCCATCGACTGCAGCGGGAACCGCCCCGGCTGCGCACCCTGCTCCGCGCGCCCGCCGCCCGTGCCGCCGGACACCAGCGCCTGCATCCCCATCGGCGCGGGACCGGCCCGGAACTCCACCATCCAGTCCGCGGTCTCCGACCGCACGAGCTCCGTGACGTCCTCCGAGAACCGCCGCAGCACCCCGAGGCACCGTTCGGCCGCCTCGCTCGCCGTCCCCTCGGTCGGGCCGAGCACCTCGCGCACGGACTCCGAGGCCCAGTCGAACTGGAGCACCTGGAGCCGTCGCTGTACGGCCTGTGCCGTCGCGAGATTCCTTATCCAGCCGGAGGTCAGGCCGAAGTACCGGTCGCACGCCATGCACGCGGCACCCAGCAGCAGCGACAGATAGCCCCAGCCCGCCGCGCCGTGCAGCGCCCCCGTCAAATCGAGCAGCGGCAGCGCGGCGCCCGCCACCGCACCGGCCGCGGTCCCCATCCGCAGGACCCTGGCCGCGCGCCGCTTCCACACCCGGTCGGCCAGGTACCAGTCGGCGGTGCGCAGCGCGTCGGCCTCGACCCAGCGGTACAGCTCGTCGAGCCGCTGGGCCGGTTCTCCCCAGTCGCCGAGCGGGAAGGGCGTTCCGGTCAGATCCCGGTCCGGCGCACCGGAGCCCGGACCGGAAGGAGCGGCGGAACCGGCCGGACCGGGCACACCGGAATCGTTGCGGGGCGGCCCTTCGGGCTGCATCTCCGGCTGACTCACCGGGGTACTCCTCTGCATGCTGCATTGCGACGCGTGATGTCGACCGCGTCCTCGACGATGGGCGGGATCCCTGCCCTCTGCTCACTGACGCTCGCTGCGACCGGCAGTACCCCATGCGTAACCTTGCGTGACGGTTGGTGCACGTGCGCGTACCGGGACGCATGCCCTTCCTACCGCCGAATGGTGGGCCGCGGGGTCGAAATCGCGGTATTCCCGGGTGCGCAGAGCCTGTGATCAGGTATAGGAGTCCTGCCTTCGCTGACTCGATCTCACCCGAAAGAGTTGCTCGTCAGTGGGTGGGGCGCGCCGCCCGGGGACAACGTAGGCTCGGCGTACCGAAACATTTGTCGTCGAAATGCCTGGAGTGACCGTGATTCCCGGTGGTGGTCAGCCCAATATGCAACAGCTGCTGCAGCAGGCCCAGAAGATGCAGCAGGACCTCGCGGAGGCCCAGGAGGAACTGGCCAGGACCGAGGTCGACGGCCAGGCGGGCGGCGGTCTCGTCAAGGCCACCGTCAACGGCTCCGGGGAGCTGCGCGGCCTGGTGATCGATCCGAAGGCGGTGGACCCGGAGGACACCGAGACGCTCGCGGACCTCGTCGTCGCGGCGGTCCAGGCGGCGAACGAGAACGCCCAGGCGCTCCAGCAGCAGAAGCTGGGCCCGCTGGCCCAAGGCCTGGGCGGCATGCCCGGCCTCCCCTTCTGAACAGGACCCCGACCGAGGACCTGCCCGAGGGCCTGTCCGAGGACATACCCAGGACGGTACGCACCCGCACCCCCTACGGTACGTACCACTACGCGGCCGACCAGGCGCAAGGAAAGGCTCTCCGTTGTACGAAGGCGTGGTTCAGGACCTCATCGACGAATTGGGCAGGCTGCCCGGCGTCGGTCCCAAGAGCGCGCAGCGGATCGCCTTCCACATCCTCCAGGCGGAGCCCACGGATGTGCGCCGCCTCGCCCATGCCCTCCTTGAGGTCAAGGACAAGGTCCGCTTCTGCGCGATCTGCGGCAACGTGGCGCAGCAGGAGCACTGCGGGATCTGCCGCGACCCGCGCCGCGACCTGACGGTCATCTGTGTCGTCGAGGAGCCGAAGGACGTCGTCGCGATCGAGCGGACCCGCGAGTTCCGGGGGCGTTACCACGTACTCGGCGGGGCGATCAGCCCCATCGAGGGCGTCGGTCCGGACGATCTGCGCATCCGCGAGCTGCTGGCCCGGCTGGCGGACGGCTCCATCACGGAACTGATCCTGGCGACCGACCCCAACCTGGAGGGCGAGGCCACCGCGACGTACCTGGCGCGGATGGTCAAGCCGATGGGTCTGCGGGTCACCCGGCTGGCCAGCGGCCTGCCGGTGGGCGGCGACCTCGAGTACGCGGACGAGGTCACGCTCGGCCGCGCCTTCGAGGGGAGGCGGCTGCTCGATGTCTGACCCACTGCCCGCCCGTCTTCCGGCCAACCTCCCGGGCCCGGCTCCGGCCTCTTGCCCGCGGCCTCACAGCGGCTTTAGGTTCGGCGCAGTTATCTTCTACTCACCGTCTCCGACAGTGCCCACGGGAGGTCTCCGCGATGTCTGACGCCACGCTGAACACTGTCACCCAGGACCCCGACGACTTCGCGGTCCAGATCGCCGACCAGATCAAGACGTTCATCGTCGCGGTCACGGAGGTGTCGAGGGTCGAGGAGCCGGAAGAAGCCGTTCCGGTGCTGCTCCTCCAGGTCTCCCAGCTCCTGCTGGCGGGCGGCCGGCTGGGCGCGTACGAGGACATCCTCCCGGACGAGCGCTACGAGCCGGACCTCGGCGCCGAACCGGACGCGGACGGCCTGCGCGAGCGCTTCGCCGCCCTCCTGGAGCCGATCGACGTCTACTCCGAGGTCTTCGACCCGTACGAGCCCCGCAAGGCCCCGGTCCCGGCCCGCATCTCCGACGACCTGGCCGACCTGGTCACGGACCTGCGCCACGGCCTGGCCCACTACGAGGAGGACCGCACCACCGAGGCCCTGTGGTGGTGGCAGTTCTCCTACTTCTCCAACTGGGGCTCCACCGCCTCCGCCGCCCTGCGCGCCCTCCAGTCCCTCATCGCCCACATTCGCCTCAACCAGCCCCTCCAGGCACTCGACGGCCTGGACACCGACCAGGACGCCGGCGACGACGACCTGGCCGAGGAGGCCGGCCGCGTGATGCTTGAGGAGATCGCGGCCCCGCTGGGCCTGCGCCCGGTCACGTAGGGGGCCGGCCGAGGCGATCGGCCCGGCCGAGGGCCGACCAGAGCCGGTCCGCGTTCACGAAGGGCGCCGTCGGCGTGGGCCAGGACTGCCACATCAGCGGCCAGGTGTGCCCGTTCAGCGCCGGTACGCCGACGTAGCTGACCTGGTGCCGGGTCCCGAACCGTTCGACGTCCAGCGGCCAGGAACGGTCGCCCGCGGTGCGCGGCGGCAGCAGGAAGTACATCCAGCGCAGCCCGGTCCCCTGCCACACGATCGGCCCCGCATCGTCCCCCGTGAGTCGCCCCAGCCGGGCCGCGACCTCCTCGGCGCGGATGCCCTGGATGCGCAGGGTGTCGAAGTGGACCCCGCTCATGTGGAGTTGGTGCCCGTAGGCGGGGACCCAGTCGGGTTGGTGAATTGCTCGCGTCATGGTTACACGGTGGCAGTTAAGTGGCTACGCTCGGTAGTGACTACTGCGATACGCGGTGCTGTGTACCCCTTGGAGGTGGCTGCTGTGTCAGCCCAGGACCCGCCCCCCGCGACGTGGCGCTACTGCGGTGACCAGCTGAAACGCTGGCGCACCCGGGCGGGCGTCAGCCGCGAGGAGCTGGGCGCGGCGGCGAAGTACGCCCCGGACACGATCAAGTCGATGGAGCAGGGCGTACGGATGCCGACGCCGCAATTGCTGGATGCGGCGGATGAGCTGCTCCGGGCGGAGGGGCTCCTGAGCGCCGCGAAGCACTTCGTGCGGCGGGAGAAGTACTCGTTCAAGTCCCTCGACTTCATGGGACGAGAGCGCGAAGCGGTGAGCATGTGGTGGTACGAAACCGTGCTTATCCCAGGGCTGTTGCAGACAGGTGCGTACGCGCGAGCTCTGATCGGCGACCACTGGCCACCTCTTGATGAGGAGACGGTTGAGACAAGGGTGACGGCCCGGCTGGAGCGGCAAGCGATCCTTGGTCGTACCCCGCCGGCAGCCTTGAGCTTCATTCTGTATGAGGCGGCGTTGCGCGGGTCGTACGTGGACAAGGGGCAGTTGGCCCATCTTCTGGAGGTGGGGCAGTTGCGTAACGTGTCGGTTCAGGTGCTGCCGTACGCGAAGGCCAAGGCGGCCTCCTTGTTGGGGCCGATGCTGCTACTGGAGACCGGCGACCACGAACGGCTTGCCTTCACGGAGGGGCCGTCGATGAGCCAGCTCACTGCTGACCCGGAAGTGGTCGGTACACAGGCCGAGCGACTTAGCATGCTCCGCATGGAGGCCCTGAGTTCGGCGGGGTCTGCCGATTTTATTGAGCGGATGGTGGATGAGTCATGAGCGGCGACCGGCAGTGGTTCAAGTCCAGCTACAGCGACTCCGAAGGCGGAGCCTGCGTCGAAGCCGCCCTGAGTTGGCGCACGTCCACGTACAGCGACTCCGAGGGCGGCAACTGCGTTCAGGTCGCCCCCTGCCCCACCGTGATACACGTCCGCGACTCCAAGCTGTCGACCGGCGGCCCCGAACTGACCATCCCTGCCGGGCCCTGGGTGGCGTTCGTCGCCTTCGCGGTGGCGTAAGGCCGCATCTCCGCAGGTCGGCCCGAGGCTTGAGCCCCGAGC
This sequence comes from Streptomyces sp. NPDC087428, assembly GCF_044744085.1. Taxonomy (NCBI): domain Bacteria; kingdom Bacillati; phylum Actinomycetota; class Actinomycetes; order Kitasatosporales; family Streptomycetaceae; genus Streptomyces; species Streptomyces sp. NPDC087428. The sequence goes on along the minus strand of NZ_JBIUXR010000018.1, from coordinate 104,988 downwards.
CGCGAGCCTCGAAGTCCGAGCCTCTTTCTGTAGGAATGGGTGGTGGGGTTGAACCCACCCACCCTCCCAAGTCGCGCGTATCACCTGGGAGGATGACTTTCGGTGATCGGCTTGCGTCACAGCGTGTGCACGCTCTAGGTTCGATGTAACAGTCCGTAAAACGGACGATCCCGGCGGTGAGCCAACACCAACCGGGATCTTGTCCTGATAGATCGAAAGCGACTCGATCCACATGACTTCTGCCCATGTTAGTGCTGCCCTGCGCGCGCCCGCCCACCGCATGGCCAAAGCCGGTTACGGCAAGCGGCACGTCCCCGACGAAGCCCCGCGCGGCGCTGCCGACTTCGCGCATCTGCCCACGCGGGAAGCGGCCATCGCCGCGTACATCGACCGGCTGCCCGAGGGTGCCGCGATCGGCTACAAGGTGCTGGCCGAGGAGCTGCCCGACTACGGGCAGCAGGCGTGCCGCAGTGCGCTGGACCGGCTGACCAGGACCGGGCACCTGCGCCGGATCAAGGTGCAGATCGCCGTGGAGGGCAGCGGGCTGCGCTGGGTGACGCGTACGTTCTTCGCCCGCACGGCCCGCGACGCCACTTGGTGGACGCGGTACATCCGGTACATCCGGGGCGTGGACGCTCCGGGACAGCCCCCGGCACCGGACGAGGTGCCTTCCGCCGAGCCCGAGCCGGGCGTTCCGGCCGCGCGCTCGGAGGCGTACGACGTGCTCGCCGGGCTCGGGAGCAGGGAGCCGAGGCTCCAGCTCTCCGAGGGTGAATGCGTCGCCCTGGAACCGCTGGTGCAGGAGTGGCTGGCGCGCGGGCTGGGCCGTGAGCAGGTCAGCCAGGCGCTGGTGTCAGGACTGCCGGCTTCCGTGCATTCCGCCGGAGCCTTCCTCCGTACTCGACTGGAGAACAAGATGCCCCCCGTACCGCAGCCGAAGAAGAACAAGTTCCGGGAAGTGGAAGAGACCATCGTGGCGGCGCTGGAGATGTGCGCCTTCTGCGACGAGGACGAGAGCACCACCACGCTCGTGGACGGAGTCTGCGTGGACTGCCGCGCGGACATCGACCGGGACGAGGCGACCGGGGCGAAGGGCGACATCCCGGACACCTTCCTGGCTCGTCCCCGGCAGCGTACGGACGTCGCGGCGAGGGTGGCCGGGCTGCGGGCGGCCGCGGGGCGCCCGGTCGTGCCGGGGCCGAGGACGGGCGGCTGAGCCGTCGTCGCAGGCGTTCACCCTGCCGACACCCGCCCGACGGCCGGGGGTTACCGGTCGGGGCGGGTAGGGATGAATAGATGTGCGCGATCCTCGGCGCACCCCACGCAGCGCCCCGCCCCGCCCCGCAGACACGTGGAGACCGTATGACCGGCTCAGTCCGTACCCAGCCTCAGCCCCTCGCCCCTCGCCTGCGCCGTCTGGGGGCGGGGCTCGCCGCGGGTGCGGTGGTGCTGGGCGGGGTGCTCGCGGGTGGTGGTCCGGCCACGGCGGCGGGCGGCGTGGCCGGCTCCACGGCCGGGAGCCCCCGGGCCGGGGAACTGCTCGATGTCACCCTGGACCAACTGCGTCCCACCCAGCCCACCGTGGGCTTCGACCAGATCTACTACAAGCTGGGCCGCTACACCGGTACCAAGGACGAGGCGAACGGCGACCTCAACAAGCGGTTCGACGACTGGTGCGAGACCAACGGCCAGGAGAAGGCCGCGAGCGTGCGGCCCGGCGCCAAGCTCTCCGACGCGTCGAGCTTCACCTGCACCGTCCCCCTCGGCCAGGAGACGGCAGAGACCCGCGCCGCGATGAAGACGGTCGTCGTCGGGCCCGGCGGTGTCCTGTACCTCACCGACGGGCACCACTCCCTGACGTCGTTCCTGGAGGCGCCCGACGGCGGCCCGGGGACGCACATCAGGCTGCGCGTCGTGGACAACCTGAGCGGGCTCTCCACCGCCGCGTTCTGGAAGACCATGCAGGAGAAGAAGTGGGTCTGGCTGCGTGACGAGAACAACCGGCCCATCACCACGGACCAGCTCCCCCAGCGCCTCGGGCTCGCCTACTTCCACGACGACCGCTATCGCAGCCTCGTCTACTTCACCCGTGACATCGGCTACCAGGCGCCCGCCGGCGCCGCGGAGTTCCTGGAGTTCCAGTGGGGCACCTGGCTGCGTGAGCGCGTCGACCTCGGCGCGTACGACCTGACCGCCCCCGCCCCGTACCTCTCCGCGATCCGCACCGCCTCGGAGGTGATGTCGGCGACGCCCGGCGACACCGTCATCGCCGACGGCCGCACCGCCGACGAGCTCGGCCGGATGGCGGAGTGGAACAACGGCAAGAAGCCGACCGGCGGCGAGTTCGGGAAGCTCAGCGCCCCGATCTCCGACGCGAAGCCCGGCAAGCTCGCGTACGCCCTCGACTACCGGGCCGGTGTCCCCGCCGCCCCCGCCTGCACGAAGACGGTCACCGGCAAGCACACCGGGCCGCTGGTCATATCCTCCGGCGTCACCTGCCTGGACGGTACGAAGCTGACCGGCCCCGTCGTGGTCGGCGCGGGCGCGAGCCTGGTGGCGAGGGGCGCCGAGATCACCGGGCCCGTCCAGGCGGTCGGCGCGCGTACGGTTCAGATCTGCGGCACGTCGCTGACGGGCCCGCTCTCCGTGGTCGGCACGGAGGAGCGGCTGACCCTGTCGGGCCCCGGCTGCACCCCGAACGCCCTGAAGGGCCCCGTCCAGCTGGTCGGCAACCCGTAGCCCACATGCCGTACATCCCGGTGCCGGGCGTGTGGGCTGGGACACATAAGGGAGTGCCCGGACGATCGGCGGGCAGCAGCCTCGTACGAGCAGTTCGGAACGGCGCGCCGGTGATCACGTGGTGAGCGGGACATCTCAGCATGTGATATCGGCGAGGCGTTTCCGGACTGCTCGTTAAACTGAGCCGACAGCAATGGATTGAGCGAGGAGCGCACGTGGGCCTTGTCGTGCAGAAGTACGGGGGTTCCTCCGTAGCCGATGCCGAGGGCATCAAGCGCGTCGCCAAGCGAGTCGTCGATGCCAAGAAGAACGGCAACCAGGTGGTTGTCGTGGTGTCGGCGATGGGCGACACGACGGACGAGCTGATAGATCTCGCGGAGCAGGTGTCACCGATGCCCGCCGGGCGCGAGTTCGACATGCTGCTGACCGCCGGAGAGCGGATCTCCATGGCGCTGCTGGCCATGGCGATCAAGAACCTGGGCCACGAGGCCCAGTCGTTCACCGGTAGCCAGGCCGGTGTCATCACCGACTCGGTCCACAACAAAGCGCGGATCATCGATGTCACGCCGGGCCGCATCCGGACCTCGATCGACGAGGGCAACATCGCCATCGTCGCCGGGTTCCAGGGGGTGAGCCAGGAGGGCAAGAACATCACCACCCTGGGTCGCGGCGGGTCCGACACCACCGCGGTGGCCCTCGCCGCCGCGCTGGACGCCGAGGTCTGTGAGATCTATACCGATGTGGACGGTGTCTTCACCGCCGACCCGCGGGTCGTCAAGAAGGCCCGGAAGATCGACTGGATCTCCTTCGAGGACATGCTGGAGCTGGCGGCGTCCGGCTCCAAGGTGCTGCTGCACCGGTGCGTGGAATACGCACGCCGCTACAACATTCCGATCCACGTACGCTCGTCCTTCTCAGGACTGCGCGGAACCTGGGTCAGCAACGAGCCGCTAGGGGACCAGCAGGTGGAGCACGCGATCATCTCCGGAGTCGCCCATGACGTCTCCGAGGCCAAGGTCACCGTCGTCGGTGTGCCCGACAAGCCGGGCGAGGCCGCCGCGATCTTCCGTACGATCGCCAACGCCGAGGTCAACATCGACATGGTGGTGCAGAACGTCTCCGCCGCGTCGACCGGTCTGACCGACATCTCGTTCACGCTCCCGAAGTCCGAGGGCCGCAAGGCCATCGACGCCCTGGAGCGCAGCCGCGGTGCCATCGGCTTCGACTCGCTGCGCTACGACGACCAGATCGCCAAGATCTCCCTGGTCGGCGCCGGTATGAAGACCAACCCGGGCGTCACCGCGGGCTTCTTCGAGGCACTGTCCGACGCGGGCGTGAACATCGAGCTGATCTCGACCTCCGAGATCCGCATCTCAGTGGTCACCCGTGCCGACGACGTCATCGAGGCCGTGCGCGCCGTGCACTCCGCCTTCGGCCTCGACAGCGACTCCGACGAGGCAGTCGTGTACGGGGGCACCGGACGATGACCGCACGCCGCCCTTCGCTCGCGGTCGTCGGCGCGACCGGGGCGATCGGCGGCGTCATGCTCCAGATCCTTTCGGAACACGCGGATGTCTGGGGCGAGGTGAAGCTGATCGCCTCGCCGCGTTCGGCCGGCGGCAAGCTGGTCGTGCGCGGTGAGGAGACCGAGGTCCTCGAACTCTCCGAGGACATCTTCGACGACGTGGACGTCGCGCTGTTCCTGGCGCCCGACGAGGTGGCCGCACGCTGGGCGCCGCTCGCCGCGTCCCGCGGCGCGGTCGTCATCGACGACTCCGCCGCCTTCCGGATGGACGGCGACGTTCCGCTCGTCGTCCCCGAGATCAACCCCCACTCCGCCCGGATCAGACCGCGCGGCATCGTCGCGAGCCCGAACTCCACGACGCTGGCACTGATCGTCGCGGTCGGTGCGCTGCACGCCGAATTCGGCCTGCGGGAACTCGTCGTGTCCTCGTACCAGGCCGTCAGCGGGGTCGGGCGCGACGGCGTCGCCGCACTGCGCGAACAGCTGACGATGGTGGCCGGCACCGAACTGGGCATGAAGCCGGGCGACGTACGCCGGGTCGTGGGGGACGCCGACGGCGGCCCGTTCGCCGCACCCGTCGCCCTCAACGTCGTGCCGTGGGCCGGTACGGACGCCGGGGACGGCTGGTCGTCCGAAGAGCTGGCGATCCGCGACGAGTGCCGCAAGATCCTCGATCTGCCGAGCCTGCGGGTGGCGGCGACCTGCGTGTACGTCCCCGTGATCGCCACCCACTCGTTGTCCGTGCACGCCCGCTTCGAGAACGAGGTCACGGTCGACCGGGCGCACGAGATCCTGGCGACCGCACCCGGCGTGGTGCTGTACGACAGCCCCGGGGCGGGCGACTTCCCGACCCCCTCCGACGTGGTGGGCACCGATCCGACCTGGGTCGGCCGGGTCCGCCGGTCGATGGACGAGCCGAGAGCGCTGGAACTCTTCGTCTGCGGCGACAACCTCCGCAAGGGCGCCGCGCTGAACGTGGCGCAGATCGCCGAATCGGTGGCGGCCGAATTCCCCGCGTCCTGAATTTCCAGGTCCTGATCGAACCTGTTTTGTACGCTCTGTGAATGCCCTGTGAGCAACTTGCTGGTCTGAACCTCTTGAGCTGGGGTGTCGCGGTGTCCGACGATGACCTTTCGGCCCGCTGCAACCGCCGGTCGGGCGGCGCGCGTCTAAGCCGTCACTTCTTGCGCGGCGAGGCGCACATTCGGGGTATTTGGGGAAGAGCGGTTACGTATGAAGGCATATCGCAGGGTGTCAAACGCGGTGCCGTATGCGTACAACCCTGACGGGGGGAAACGTGTCCAACTGGCGTGGCAGAGGTACTCGATATCACAGTGGTGGGCCCCTTGCGCGGCGCTTCGGTGCGACCGCTCAGACGGCCCCGCGCGCCCGGCGGTATGCCGGTGATCGCGCCCATGCCCGCTACACGCCCGACAGGGCTGCCGTCACAGCGCGAGGGCGCTGACGACAGCGTGGCAGCCGGAACTACAGTTGACCATCTCACCGAAACCTATCGCGCCCACTACCGTTCGCTGCTCGGCCTCGCGGCCCTGCTGCTGGACGACACGGCGTCCTGTGAGGACGTCGTGCAAGAGGCGTTCATACGCGTGCACTCGGCGCGCAACCGGGTACGGGAGCCCGAGAAGACGCTGGCGTACCTGCGCCAGACCGTCGTCAACCTCTCCCGCTCCGCGCTGCGTCGCCGCATCCTCGGGCTGAAGCTGCTCTCCAAGCCCATGCCGGACATGGCGAGCGCGGAGGAGGGCGCGTACGACCAACTGGAGCGGGACGCCCTGATCAAGGCGATGCGGGGGCTGCAACGGCGCCAGCGGGAGGTACTCGTGCTGCGCTACTTCGCCGACATGACCGAGGCACAGGTCGCCACGACCCTCGGGATATCCCTGGGCTCGGTGAAGGCGTACGGCTCCCGCGGAATCGCGGCGCTGCGCGTGGTGATGGAGGCGCAGGCATGAGCCGGCGCGACGGCCACGAGCACGGGCGCGAAGGCGAGAGCGGACACCGGCACGGGCCCTCATTCGGACATCGGATTGACCGGACTGGAAACGGAATTGTGAATCACGGGCCGGACAGCACCCCGGGCACGGACCGCGATACGGAACCGGGTACGGAGCCCGGCGGAGCCGGTCGGCCGATCGACCTCTTCGGCAGTGGCAGTGGCAGTGGCAGCGGCAATGGCAGCGGCAGCGGCTTCGGATCGGGGTTCGGATCAGGGTTCGGCTCCCGCGACGACGGTGCGGATGCCGACGAGGACGCGCTGCGTCGGATGATGCGCGGCGCCGTACAGGGCCTTGAACCCCGTGACGGCAGCCTCGACCACCTCTACCGCGCGGTGCCTGCCCGGCGGGCCCGGCGGCGGCAGGCGCTCGTCGGCGCGGCGGCGGCGGCCCTGCTCATCGGCACCGCGATCCCCGCCTTCGTCCATGTGGCGAACTCCGAGGGATCGAACACCGCCAGCCCGGCGATCGCCGGTCACGGCGAGCAGGCGCAGGGCGGCAGCGGCGAGCAGCCCGGTCCGGGCTCCGGCGGCGCGAACGGCGGCGGTGGGAGCGAAGGGCGGGACGACGCCGGCGACGGTGTCCCCGACACGTCGGCCAGCCCGTCCGCCAGCAGCGGCCAGGGCGTGGCGGGCACGGTGGCCGGCGGTTCGGCCGACCCCCGGGCCAGCGCGGCGGCCGGTATGCCGACCTGCTCGCCCGACCAGCTCGGGGTCGCCTCCGCCAGCACGGGCGCGGCCGGTGCCGACGGCACGGTGTACGGAACGTTCCGGATCGCCAATGTCTCCGGCAAGGACTGCTCGGTGAGCAGCGGCGGCACGGTGGGCTTCCAGGCGATGGGCGCGGCGGACCCGGCCAAGATCGTGGTCGTCCGGCACACCCAGGGGGACGCGGCGTCCGGACTGCCCGATCCCGCCCAGGAGGAGGCGACGATGCTCCTCAAGCCGGAGATGGCGTACGAGGTGCAGTTCGCCTGGGTCCCCGGGGACACCTGCCCGACCACCGGCAGCTCACCTTCCCCGAGCCCTACGGAGGGCGCGGCCGGCAGCGCCGGGGGCTTGTCCGGGTCCAGCTCGGGCAGCGGGACCGGGGACACCGAATCGGGTACGGAGACGCAGTTCGGCAGCGAGGACGGCCCGGTGACGGTGCAGGGCAGCGTCTCCGTGAAGCACACCCCGGAACCGGGGGCGCCGGTCGCCGAGACGAAGATCGCCAACGCCTGTGCGGGCACGATCTACCGGACGGGCGCGCTGGAGCCGTCGTCGTAAGAGCGGCGCGGGTGGCGGGAGCGGGGCGGGCCGTGCGTGCGGGCCTTGCCCCGGGCCTGAGCAGGCCCGGTTGTGACGTGCTGCCGCAGGTGCCCGGCGTTCAGCGGCCCGTGGCGGTGGCGGTGGTCGTAGCGGTGGTCGTGTCGGAGCCGGAGCCGGAGCCGGAGCCGGTGTCGGTGTCGGTGTTGGTGTCGTCCGAGCTTGCGTCCGCGTCCGGGGCCGCGTCCTTGTCGGGGGTCGCGTCCGGGGTCGGGGCCGTGTCCGCGACGAGGCCCAGTCGCAGGTCCCGGACGGCCTCGGCCTCGCGCCGGACCAGCCGGAACCACATGAAGAGCACGAACGCCGCGAAGACGAACCACTCGCACAGGTAGCCCAGATTCTGGAAGGCCTTCAGATCGAGCCCGGTGCCCTGCGCGGCGGTAGCCGGTACGGGGCGCAGGACAGCGGCGCCCTTGGCGTCACCGGCACCGGAGGCCGCACCCGCACCCGTGCCCGTGCCCGCGCCCGTGTCGCCGGGGCCGGCGTCGGCGTCCGTCTTCTGGAGCGTCACCCACGCGTCGTACACGTCGTACGGCACGAGGTTGACGAGCGACGCGGCGCTGATCATGCCGACCTGGCCGTCCGGAAGCCCGCCCGTCGCGTCGACCCCCGCGGTGCCAGAGCTCTCCGAGGCCTGGAGGTCGCCGATCACGGTGACGTCGCCGGTCGGCGCGGCCGGCACCGAGGTGTGTCCGGCCTTACCGGGCAGCCAGCCCCGCACCACGGGCAGCGCCTTGCCGCTGTCGGTGCGCAGCATGCCCACGACGTAGAAGCCGGTCCGGTCGTCCAGCTTCCGGCCGGGCACCAGGAACTGGTCGGCGTACCGGCCGGTCGCGGTGGCGGGACGGCCGGAGGTGACCGTGTCGACGGGCAGCAGCTCGTCGAGCGGCTTGGCGACCCTCGTGCCCGGAGCGGGCTGCTTGTCGGCGGCCTCGTGCGTCTGCACGCGGTCCTCGAAGCGGCCGAGCTGCCACGTACCCATGAACACGCAGAACGGGATGGCCAGCACGACGAAGAGGTTGATCCCCCACCATCGCGGGGTCAGCAGGAACCGGTACACCCCTCCACGGTACGGTCCCCGCTCCGGCGGTCCGGAGCGGGGGCACCCGTGGCGGGGCCCTTTATCCGGCCCCTACGTGGTCTGATCCGTCCTGGCCGGGCCCGGCGTTCCCAAGTGGCGGGCGGCGAAGTCGAGCTCCAGGCGTACCTGCTTGATCCGCTCCTCCACGACGAGCGAGCCATGACCCGCGTCGTAGCGGTAGACCTCGTGCACCGCTTCGCGGTCCTTCAGCCGGTCCACGTAGTTCTCCACCTGGCGGATCGGGCAGCGCGGGTCGTTGACGCCCGCCGAGATGTAGACCGGGGCCCGCACGGCGTCGACGTACGTCAGGGGCGACGAGGCCTCGAAGCGCTCGGGCACCTCCTCCGGCGTGCCGCCCAGCAGGGTGCGGTCCATCGCCTTCAGGGCCTCCATCTCGTCGTGGTACGCCGTGACGTAGTCCGCGACCGGGACGGCGGCCAGGCCCACGGCCCAGTCGCCGGGCTGCGTACCGAGGCCGAGCAGGGTCAGATAGCCGCCCCATGAACCGCCGGCCAGGACCAGCCTCGCCGGGTCCGCGAGGCCGGACTTGACCGCCCACTCCCGCACCGCCGCGATGTCCTCCAGCTCGATCAGGCCGATCCGGTGCTTGAGCGCGTCCGTCCAGGCCCGCCCGTAGCCGGTCGAGCCGCGGTAGTTGACCCGGACGACCGCGTAGCCGTGGTCCACCCAGGCGGCGGGCCCGCCCGCGAAGGCGTCGCTGTCGTGCCAGGTCGGGCCGCCGTGGATCTCGAAGACGGTCGGGAACGGCCCCTCGGCCGGGGCGGCGGGACGCTGGACGAGCGCGTGGACCCGGCCCCCGGGCCCCTCCACCCACACGTCCTCGACCGGCACGGACCGCGGAGCCTTCGCACCCGGCGGATCGAGCACCACCGCACCGGTCGTGGACCGGACGACGGGCGGCTCCGCGGCCGACGACCAGAGGTACTCCACCGTGCCGTCCGGGCGGGCGGTGGCCCCGGAGACCGAACCGGTGGGCGTCTCCACCCGCACCAGGGTGCCGTCGCCCGCCACCGGCTCGTACCGCCACAGCTCGCTGCGGGCCTCGAAGCCGTGCTCGATCAGCAGCGCGGAGCCGTCCGGATACCACTCGGCGCCCACATCGCCCGGCAGCTCGATGGCGAGGTCCGTCTCGGTGCCCGCGACCGGGTCCCAGATCATCGGCTCCCAGCGGCCGCGCCGCTGATGGCCGACCAGCAGCCGGGTGTCGCCCGCCACCGGGGCGAAGCCGAGAACGGCGAGGCCCAGCTCCTTCGTGCCCCCCTCGGTGTCGTCCAGCTCGGCGACCGCGGTGCCGTCCGGCCGCACCACGCGCAGCGCGGAGTGCATCGCGTCACCGTGCTCGGTGTGCTCCAGCGCGATCAGCGTCCCGTCGTGCGACAGGTCGCCCACCCCGGCCGACTCACGGTGGCGGTAGATCTCGACGGGCGCCTCCCCGGGCCGTACGACGTGGACCGTCGTCCCGTCCTCGTCCGTCGAACGGCCCACCACCGCGGTGCCGTCCCGGCCGATCGCGAGCCCGGCCGGGTAAGAAGGCTCCAGGCCGGGCGTAGCCGGCTCGTCGCCCGCGGCCCCTGCATCGCCCTCGCCGCCGGGGAACGGCCGGCGCATCCACACCCCGAACTCGTCGCCGTCGGTGTCGTCGAACCACCAGATGGCCTCGCCGTCCGGCGTCAGCGCGCCGTCCGTCGTCCCGTTCGGCCGGTCGGTCACCTGGCGCTGCTCACCGGTGGCCCGGTCCCAGGAGTACAGCTCGTACGTCCCCGTCGCGTTGGAGACGAACAGGGCGCGGTCCGGCGCGTCCTCCGCCCAGTCGGGCAGGGACACCCGGGGAGCCCGGAAACGCTGCTCCCACTCCGGAACGGAATCGGTCGTCGAACCAGTGGTCTCAGTCATGCCCCCCATTCTGCGCCGGGCCGCCGACAATCCGTTCGCTCCGTCCGCAGCCTGTGGATAACCTCGCGGACATGCATGCACCGATACCCGCCGACTGGCGCGAAGCCAACCGCGCGATGTGGGATGAACGTGTGCCCATCCATACCGGCAGTGACTTCTACGACCTGGACGCCTTCCGCGCGGGCAAGGACTCCCTGCGCGCCTTCGAGCTGGCGGAGGTCGGGGACGTGACGGGCCGGTCGCTGCTCCACCTCCAGTGCCACATCGGGCTCGACACCCTCTCCTGGGCCCGGCACGGCGCCGCCCAGGTCGTCGGCCTCGACTTCTCCGAGCCGGCCGTCGAGACCGCCCGTTCGCTCGCCCGGGACCTCGGCCTGCCCCCGGACCGGGCGGCGTTCGTCGCCGCCGACGTCCACGACGCGGCGGAGGCCGTCCCGGACTCCTCGTACGACATCGTCTACACCGGCGTCGGCGCGCTGAACTGGCTGCCCGACATCGACCGCTGGGCCGAGACGGCGGCCTCGCTCGTCGCGCCCGGGGGCTTCCTGTACCTGGCGGAGTTCCACCCGCTCACCGACTGCCTCGACGACGCGACCGGCTCGCGGATCGTCCACGACTACTTCAGCCGCGACGCCTGGGTGGACGAGACGCCGGGCACGTACGCGGACTTCGACGCGCCGACCGTCCACAACCGCAGCGTCGAATGGCAGCACCCGGTGGGCAGTGTGGTCTCGGCCCTGGCCGCGGCCGGGCTGCGGATCGAGTTCCTGCACGAGCACGACGCCTCGCTCTTCGCGCGCTTTCCCGCGCTGGAGCGTCAGGCGGACGGCTGCTACCGCTTCCCGGCGGAGCGGCCGCGCATCCCGCTGATGTACTCGATCAAGGCGACCCGGCCGGAACGGCTTCCCCGGGGCAGCGGCGGGCGGTGAGCGGTGAGCGGGCCGATGGTCCGAGGTCAGGGCGATTGTCAGTGGTGGGGTTCAGACTCGGGGCATGACCACGACTGCTGATCTGCGCGCCACGGTCGAGACCTACTGGACCGCTGCCGACCTCCGCGACTGGGACACCTTCGCGGCGACACTCGCCGACGAGGTGCTGTACGACCTGCCGCAGACCCGCGAGCGCGTTCGCGGCAAGGAGCGGTACGTCAGCTTCAACCGGGAGTACCCGGGGGCGTGGCGGGTGCGGGTCGAGCGGATAGTGCCCGACCGCGACGGACAGCAGGTCGCGGTCCGGACGCGGTTCACGGTCGGCGCGCAGGAGCTGCCCGCCATCCACTTCTTCTCGTTCGACGCGGAGGGGCGGATCAGCGAGATCACCGACTTCTGGCCCGAGCCGTACGAGCCCCCGGCGGGCCGGGAGCATCTCGTCGAGCGGTACTGAGCACAGCGGCGGAGCGAGGAGGGGCGCCGGGGGAGTGGCGGGGAGCACGGCAGCGGCGCGGCAGGGCCTCGGAGCCGGGGCTCCTGAGCCGTTGCCGCGCCGCTGCTTCCCGTGGTCCTACGCGGCTGAGCTGAAGGCGGGCAGGTAGCCGCCCGACTGTCCCTCGGCCTTGGGGTGATACGAGTTCTCGATGGGGATCGAGACGCTGTGGAGCCACGGGTCGCCGGAGCACAGCTCGTGCCCGGTGAACTCGTCCGCGACGCCGGAGAAGGTGAATCCGGCGTTGGCGGCTTGCTTGGCGATGACACCGTTCAACACGTCGGACGCGTTGTTGATGGCCGTGCGCTCCGCCTCCGTGAGTCCGGCGATGCAGCTTCCGCCGATCTGGTAGAAGCGCGGGTAGCCGAGCACCACGACATGTGCCTGCGGGGCCTTGGAGTGGATGGACCCGTAGAGCGAACTCAGACCGGCCGGCAGTGAACTGTTCATCTGCGAGACGGCGGAGCCCACGCTGGCGAGGCAGGCCGCCTCGCCGGACAGCACACAGTCCTGCATGACCCCGGCGAACCCGACGTCATTGCCGCCCGCTGTCACGCTGACCAGCGAGGTGGACGAGCTCAGCGGGCCGAGCTGGCTGCTCGCCACCGAGCTTGACGTGGCGCCCGAACAGGCGACGAAGTCGAACGAGGAAGGCGAGTTCGCCGCCGCCCAGAGGTAGGCGTAGGCGTGGGTGCTGCGCCGGCAGTCACCGCTGTCGGAGAGGTAGTCTCCCGCGCCGACACCGGACGAGTACGAGTCGCCCAGGGCGACGTACCCGCCGGCGGCGGCAGAAGAGGATGCCGAGGCCGGCTGGGCCATGCCCAGAGCAGCCGCGGCGGCGAGGAGCAGAGTGGATGCGGACGCCCAGAATCTCCGTACTGACATAGCTGTCAGCCCTCCGAAGTGTGGGGGGTGGGTGGGGGGTTGATTGAGCGTCACCTGTTCTAGCAGCATCCGGTACCAGTCGGTAATAGCCAGGCGGGAACCTGTCGTAATTGCCCGAATGATCGTTCGTCACCCGTAGCTCCGCGCGTAGATAATCCTCGAACTCCACCCGAAACAAGGGGTTTACGGCTGCTCGGCCGTCACTTCGCAGGTGCTCGCACGGGGGTCAGGTGCATGCTCATCAGCGGAGGCGGCGAGTATCGGCCAGAGCTCTGTCCGCGCCGCGCCGCGCCGTGCCGCTCGGCTCCGTGCTGCCCCGCTCGGCCCGAGGCCACCGCCGCCCCGAGCCGGTCCTTGGCCGCGCCCGATCGAGAACTCGCACACCCTGATGTTCGAACAAACATGGCTGTGTTAGAAATGGGCCATGGGTATCGCTCATCGTCTGGACCTGACTCTGCGGCTGGTGCAGGGCTCCGACCGGGTTTCCGTGTCGGAGCTCTCCCATCGCCTGGGGGTCTCCGAAATGACCGTGCGCAGGGACCTCGACGCACTTGAGCGCCAGGGGCTGGTGCGCCGGGTGCACGGAGGTGCCGTCGCCACGCGGTCCCGCGAGGAAGGGGCGGGGTTCTCGGCGCGCGAGCCGTGGCAGGCCGCGACCAAGGACCGGCTCGGGGCGGCGGTGGCCGCGATGGTGGAGCCGGGTTCCAGGGTGCTGCTGGACGCGGGCACCACCACCGTGCACGTCGCGGAGCACCTCGCGGAACGGGCCCCGCTCACGGTGGCGGTCCTCAGCCTCCAGGCCGCGGTGAGCCTGGCGGACCGGCCCGGGATCGACCTGTTGGTCGTGGGCGGCCGGTCCCGTCCCGGTGAGCGGTCCCTCGTCGGCCCGCTGGCCCTGCGCACGCTGGAGGCGCTGGCCTTCGACTGCTTCGTGCTGTCCATCGGCGGTGTGCACGCCGAGTACGGGTGGTCGGAGTTCTCGCTGGACGACGCGGCGGTCAAGCAGGCCGCGCTCGCGGGAGCCACACGCACCATCGCGGTGGCGGACGCGACCAAGCTCGGGGTGCGCGCGTTCAGCCGGGTCGCCCCGCTGGGCGCGGTCGACGACTTCGTCACCGACGCCGCGGCCGAGGACCCGGCCACCCACCCCAACGGCCCCCAGACCCTCACGGCCCTGCGCGACGAGGGCGTCCGCACCACCCTGGCCTGACCCGGCCGAGCCCGGTTCCCACCCGGTCAGGACCGAAGCCGGACTGCGGACACGACCCCGAGCTCCGCCCCCGGCCCCGAACTCAGACCCCACTGCGAGGAGCACCTGTCATGACCGCCGTCCCGCGCCCCCTGATGATCCTTGTCGCCGGCCCCTACCGTGCGGGGACCGGGGACGACCCCGCCAAGCTCGACGCCCATGTGCGCGCGATGAACCTGACCGCACTGGCGCTCTTCCGCGCCGGCCACCTGCCGCTCACCGGCGAGGCCCTGGCCCTTCCGCTGGTGGAGGCCGCGGGGAGTACGGGGCCCGGCGACCCGGTCTTCCAGGAGATCTTCCACCCCGTCGCCGAACGCCTGCTGGCGCGCTGCGATGCCGTACTGCGCATCGGAGGCCCCTCCGAGGGCGCGGACCGGATGGTGACGACGGCCCAGGGCCTTGGCCTGGACGTCTACACCGGCATCGACGACATCCCGGCCGCGCGGTGACCGCCGGCCTGGACACCCCGGACCGGCGCGGGCGCACGGGCCTGGACCGGCACGGCCGGGACCTGACCGGGAACCCGCGGGTGCGCGTCAGGGACGTGGACGTACTCTCCTGCGACTGGTACGTCCTGCGCAGGACGACCTTCGACTACCAGCACAGCGACGGGCACTGGAGCCGGGAGCAGCGCGAGACGTACGACCGGGGCGACGGCGCCACGGTCCTGCTCCACAACGCCGAGCGCCGCACCGTGCTGCTGACCCGCCAGTTCCGGCTGCCCGCGTACGTGAACGGGCACCCCGACGGGATGCTGATCGAGGCAGCCGCCGGGCTGCTGGACGGTGACGCCCCGGAGGAGGCCATCCGCAGGGAGGCGGCCGAGGAGACCGGGCACGTCATCGGAGCCCCCGAGCCGGTGTTCACCGTCTACATGAGCCCGGGGTCGGTCACCGAGCGCCTGCACTTCTACGCCGCTCCCTACGATCCCGTGACGACGGTGACCACGGTGGCCGACGGGTACGGGGTCGCGGAGGAGGGCGAGGACATCGCGACCGTGGAACTGCCCTTCGACGAGGCGCTCGCGATGATCCGCAGCGGGGACATCGCCGATGCCAAGACCATCATGCTGCTCCAGTGGGCAGCCCTGGACGGACCGTTCCGGCACCCCGGTCCGCCCTCTGCGCCCGTCCCGTAGGCGGATCGAGCCCGCGGCACCACCGTCCGCGTATCAGGGTTGTCCGTTCCCTACCGGCCGCCGTTGTCGCTGGACAGCTGCTCGTGCAGCACGCTGCTCATGGAGAGGGGTTCGCGCCCGATCAGGGCGGCCAGTGTCGGGTCGACGGCGGAGAATTCACCGGCGCGGGCGGCCGCGAAGATGCCGAGCAACTGGTCCGCGGTCTCGGCGGGGGCGCCCTGGCCCATCAGCTGCTCCCGGAACTCGGCGTCGGGTGCGGTGGTCCTGGTGACGGTGCGGCCCGTGATGTCGCCGGCGATCCCTGCGATGTCGTCGAAGGTGAGCGCCTGCGCCGCGGTGAGCGGCGGCGTGGGCCCGTCGAAGCGGCCCTCGTCGGCCAGGACGGCGGCGGCCGCGTCGGCGAGGTCGGCATGCGTGGTCCAGGTGACCGGCCCGTCCGCGGGGAGCACGATCTCGCCGGACTCGATGCCGTGGGCGGCGAACTGCAGCGCGCTGGCGGCGTAGAAGCCGTTGCGCAGCGAGGTGAACGGCACGCCGGATGCGCGCAGCGCGTCCTCGGTGGCGGCGTGGTCGCGGCAGGCCTGGAAGTGCGAGTCGTGGCGCGCGCCCATCTGGCTGGTGTAGAGGATGCGCCGGGCGCCTGCCGCGACGGCCCCGTCGATCGCGAGGCGGTGCTGCCGCACGCACTCGTCCCCCATCTTGTCGACGGAGACGATGAGCACCTGGGAGGCGCCCTCGAAGGCGTGGGCCAGGCCGGCGGCGTCGGTGAAGCTGCCCCGGCGCACGCGTACGCCGCGGTCGGCGAACTCCTTTGCCTTCTCCGGGTCGCGGACGCTGATGCCGACCTGTTCGGCCGGTAGGCGCGTCAACAGCCCCTCGACGATCCGGCGTCCGAGCTTTCCGGTGGCTCCGGTCACGATGATCATGATGTGCTCCAACACTCTGGTTCCAGTGGAAACGCAACTACCGTAACACTGGAATTATCGATGGAACTGTTTGAGCTGTATCATCGATATATGTCACCACGTTCACGCGACAACGACACGGGCGAGGCCGCAGCCGCGGCCGCTGTCGGCAGTGCTGCCTCGACGGAGCCCCGGCAGCGGATCATCGACGCCGCGGCCGACCTGCTGGCGCGCGAGGGCCGCGACGCCGTGACCACCCGCGCGGTCGCCGTCGCGGCGGGCGTACAGCCGCCGGCCATCTACCGCATGTTCGGTGACAAGGGCGGGCTGCTCGACGCGGTGGCCGAGTACGGCTTCACCAGGTTCCTCGCGACCAAGCACGTGGATCCCGACCCGCCGGACCTCATCGAGGACCTGAGGGGCGGATGGGATCTGGCGGTCGAGTTCGGACTGGCCAACCCCGCGTTGTTCACGCTGATGTACAGCGAGCCCACCAGGCCCACGTCGGCGGCCTTCAGGGCCGGCCTGGAGATCCTCATGGGACGCATCCGGCGCCTGGCCGCCGGGGGCTGGCTCCGCGTCGACGAGGAACTCGCGGCGATGCTCATCCACGCCACGGCGCGCGGCGCGGTGCTCACCTGGCTGTCCCTGCCCGAAGACCGGCGCAACCCGGCCCTGCTGACGACGCTCCGGGAGTCCATGGTCGCGGCGGTGACCAACCAGGAGCCTGCCGTGCAGGACGCCGGCCCGGCCGGTGCCGCCCGCGCCCTGCGCGCCGCGATGCCCGAACGGACGGTTCTCAGCGGTGCGGAGCAGCACCTGCTGGGCGAGTGGCTGGACCGCATCGCCTCCGACGGGTGAGCCGCGCGAGTTCCTGCTGCGGCTGCCCCCGGAGCCGTCCTCCTCAGCAGCTCTGAACAGCCGTCAACGGACAAAAAATGCTCGCCGGGGTGGCAGCCGGGTGCCATACGATTGCCGCGCCTCGCGGATCCGGCCGTCACGACGCGTGCCGCGGTTGAGTGGCCTGAGCGGTCGAGTCCGCCGCACCCTCCCGACCTGGGGCCCGCCGCGCCACCGTCACCGGCGCCGTACGCACGAAATGGAGCATCCGAGGATGGCTCGACACCTGGTAACCAGCGCGCTTCCCTACATCAACGGGATCAAGCACCTGGGCAACATGGTCGGGTCGATGCTTCCGGCGGACGTGTACTCCAGGTATCTCCGCCGGCGCGGTCACGACGTCCTGTACATCTGCGCGACCGACGAGCACGGGACGCCGGCCGAGCTGGCGGCCAAGGCGGCGGGGCTGCCGGTGGCGGAGTTCTGCGCGCAGGCCCACGACGCGCAGAAGGCGGTCTACGACGGCTTCCAGCTGGCCTTCGACCACTTCGGACGCAGCTCCTCGCGGCAGAACGCCGAGATCACCCAGCACTTCGCACGGAAGCTGTACGAGAACGGCTTCATCGAGGAACGGTCGATCCGCCAGGTGTACTCGCCGGTCGACGGACGCTTCCTGCCGGACCGTTACGTCGAGGGCACCTGCCCGCACTGCGGCTACGACAAGGCCCGCGGTGACCAGTGCGAGAACTGCACCCGCGTGCTCGACCCGACGGACCTGCTCAACCCGCGCTCGGCGGTCAGCGGCTCCACGGAGCTGGAGGCCCGCGAGACCACGCACCTGTTCCTGTTGCAGTCCAAGCTCCAGCACGAGGTGGCAGCGTGGGTGGCCCGGCACGAGGACCAGTGGCCGCAGCTGTCCTCGTCCATCGCCCGCAAGTGGCTGACCGAGGGCCTCCACGACCGCGCCATCACCCGCGACCTGGACTGGGGCGTTCCGGTCCCGGCCGACACCTGGCCGGAGCTCGCGGCCGAGGGCAAGGTCTTCTACGTCTGGTTCGACGCCCCGATCGAGTACATCGGCGCGACGAAGGAGTGGGCCGACGCCGCCCCGGACGGTGAGACCCGGGACTGGAAGTCGTGGTGGTACGAGGCCGACGACACCGTCCGCTACACGCAGTTCATGGCGAAGGACAACGTCCCGTTCCACACGGTGATGTTCCCCGCCACCGAGCTGGGCGTGCGCGAGCCGTGGAAGAAGGTCGACGTCGTCAAGGGCTTCAACTGGCTGACGTACTACGGCGGCAAGTTCTCCACCTCCCAGCAGCGCGGCATCTTCACCGACGCCGCCCTGGAGACGCTCCCCGCCGACTACTGGCGCTACTTCCTGATCGCCAACGCCCCCGAGTCCGACGACTCCTCCTTCACCTGGGAGCACTTCGCCGCCACGGTCAACAAGGACCTGGCCGACACCCTCGGCAACTTCGTCAACCGCGTGCTGTCCTTCTCCCGCAAGCGGTTCGGCGGCGAGGTCCCGGCCGGCAGCGCCGCCGGTGAGGCGGAAGCGCGGCTGGGCGGCGAGGTCGCGCGGCTGCTGGCCGAGTACGAGGAGCACATGGAGGCGCTCCAGTACCGCAAGGCCGCGGCCGCGCTGCGGGCCCTGTGGTCGGCGGGCAACTCCTACCTGGAGGAGAAGGCCCCCTGGCTGGAGATCAAGGCGGACCCGGAGGGCGCGGCACTGACCCTGCGTACGGCGATGAACCTCATCCACCTCTACGCGATCGTCTCCGAACCGCTGATCCCGGCCTCGGCCGCCGCGATGCGCGGGGCCTTCGCCCTGGGGAGCGACACCGCGACCTGGGTGACCGCGGAAGCGGCCAGGTCCCTGGACGCTGTCCCGGCCGGCACGCCGTTCACCGTGCCTCCGGTGCTCTTCGCGAAGATCACCGAGGACGATCTGGCCGCCTACCGCGACCGCTTCGGCGGAGCCGATGTCTGACGGCAACTGACGATGCCTGGTGGTGACCGACGGCGCCTGACGGCAGCTGACGATGCCTGGTGGTGACTGACGGCGCCTGGTGGTGACTGGCTGCGCCGTTCGCGCCCGTGGTGCCTGTCGCTCCGTCAGGCAGGGCTGTCCGCAGGGCTGTCCGCAGGACTGTCCGCAGGACTGTTCGCCGTGCCCGCCTCAGTGCTGGCCGGGGTGGTTTCGGGTTTCGTGTGGAGCACTTCGCGGGCCTGCTCCGCGGAGCGGATGAGGCTCTCGGTGACGAAGTCGAGGAAGCGGGCGATGTTTTCGAGGCGGACGCCGGCCGGGGTGTCGGGGCCGAGGACGCCGACGCCCTGCCGTGCGGTCTCGACGATCTGGGCGGTTGACCGGGCGCTGGAGATCATCGACTGGTACCAGATGTCGTCGTCGACGACGTAGCGCTCGCGTCGGCGTCCGTCGCGCTCCCGGCGAACGAGGCCCTGGCTGTCGAGGAACGCGACCGCCTTGGAGATGGACGCCGGGCTGACCTGGAGGCGCTGGACGAGTTCGGACGCGGTGAGGCTGCCCGAGTCCGCGGTGTAGAGGCAGGTCATCACCCGGGCCATCATCTTGGGCGTGCCCGACTGTATGAGGGCGGTGGTGAAGATCTCCTCGTACGCGCGCACCGCCTCGGCGTCGCGCCCGTGGGCCTGCGCGGGCGCCTCCGACTCCCGGGGCGCGGCCTGCCTGCGCCGGTGGGTGCGGCGTTCGGTGGCGCGGTGGGCGAGCTCGGCGCGGTACGCGGTGGGGCCGCCGTTGCGCATCACCTCGCGCGTGACCGTCGAGGTCGGACGGTCGAGGCGTCTGGCGATCTCCGCGTAGGCCAGGCCGTCGGCCAGTCCCAGCGCGATCTGCTGACGTTCCTGCTGGGTGAGCCTGCCTCCCGGCATCGGGATCTCCTTCGTGGTCTGCGGTGTCCCCCAGCATAGCGTTCATTTCCAATTCATTGCAACGACTGGAGTGGTGTTGTTGCGTTGAATTCAAGCCCATTGCAACGATCGCACTTCGATGAGCTGGTGTAATGCCATTCTTATGCAACAAGTGTGTTGTCATGTCTGTGAACACAACGTAGCGTTTCCACTATCAGAAACAGAGGGCGGGAGAAGCGCCCGATGGAGAAGAAGGAGAACGCGATGCAGAAGTTCGACACCCCCGCCCCCGTCTCGGCCGTCCTCGACATCCCCGCGGGACGCATCCGGTTCATCGCCGCCGACCGGGCCGACACCACGGTCGAGGTCGTGCCCGCGGACGCCTCGAAGGGCCGCGACGTGCAGGCCGCGCAGCGGATCGTGGTCGAGTACGGCGACGGCGTCCTGCGGATCACGGCCTCACCGGCGAAGAACCGGATCCTCGGCAGCTCGGGATCCGTCGAGGTGACCGTCCAGTTGCCCGCCGACTCCCGCATCGAGGTGAAGGCGGCCGACGCCGAACTCCGGGGCGTCGGACGGCTCGGCGACGTCACCTTCGAGGGCGCGCAGGGCTCGGTCAAGCTCGACGAGGCCGCGAGCGCCCGCCTCTCCCTCCTCGCCGGCGACGTCTCGGTCGGCCTCCTGCGCGGCCCCGCGGAGATCAGCGCTCAGAAGGGCGACCTCCGGGTCACCGAGGCCCTGCACGGCGCGGTCGTCCTGCGCACCGTGTCCGGCGACGTGTCGGTCGGCGCCGGACACGGAGTCTCCGCGTCCCTGGACGCCGGCACCACCTACGGCCGGATCGAGAACGCGCTCAAGAACACCGACGGCGCTGCCGCCGCCCTGAAGATCCGCGCGACCACCGCCCACGGCGACATCGTCGCCCGCAGTCTCTGAGGAGCAACTGTCATGACCAACCTGGCCATCGCGGCGAACGGACTGCGCAAGTCGTACGGTGACAAGGTCGTCCTGGACGGGATCGACCTGGCCGTCCCCGAAGGAACGGTCTTCGCGCTGCTCGGCCCGAACGGCGCGGGCAAGACCACCGCCGTCAAGATCCTCTCCACTCTCATCGCCGCCGACGCCGATGGTCCCGTCTCCGGTCCCGCCCCCGGCGGCATCCGCGTCGGTGGTCACGACCTCGCGACGAACCCCCAGGCGGTGCGGGCCGCGATCGGTGTCACGGGGCAGTTCTCCGCCGTGGACGGCCTGATCACCGGCGAGGAGAACATGCTCCTCATGGCGGACCTGCACCACCTCCCCCGCGGCGAGGGGCGGCGGGTCGCCGCCGAACTCCTGGCCCGCTTCGACCTCACCGACGCCGCGAAGAAGCCCGCCTCCACCTACTCGGGCGGCATGAAACGCCGGCTCGACATCGCCATGACCCTGGTCGGCAACCCGCGGATCATCTTCCTCGACGAACCCACCACCGGCCTCGACCCCCGCAGCCGCCACAACATGTGGAACATCATCCGCGAGCTGGTCGCCGACGGCGTGACCGTCCTCCTCACCACCCAGTACCTCGAAGAAGCCGACGAACTCGCCGACCGCATCGCCGTACTCAACAACGGGAAGATCGCCGCCGAAGGCACCGCCAAGGAACTGAAGCAGCTCATCCCCGGCGGGCACATCCGCCTCCGCTTCACCGACCCGGCCGCACACCGCGGCGCCGCCGCCACCCTCCACGACGCCACCAGCGACGACGAGGCGCTGTCCCTCCAGATCCCGAGCGACGGCAGCCAGCGCGAGCTGCGCGCCATCCTCGACCGCCTCGACTCCGCCGGCATCGAGGCCGACGAACTGACCGTGCACACCCCCGACCTCGACGACGTGTTCTTCGCCCTGACCAGCACCGCAGGCATCCCCGACCAGCCCAAGGAGACAGTCCGATGAGCGCCCTGACCCTTGCCGCACGCGACTCCGGCACCATGCTCCGCCGTAACCTCCTGCACGCCCGGCGCTACCCCTCCCTCACCCTGAACCTCCTGCTCACCCCGGTCGTACTGCTCCTGCTGTTCGTCTACATCTTCGGCGACGTGATGAGCGCGGGCATCGGGGGCGGCGGCGCGGACCGCTCCGCGTACATCGCCTACATCGTCCCGGGAATTCTCCTCATGACCATCGGCAGCACCGTCGTCGGAACCGCCGTGTCCGTCTCCAGCGACATGACCGAAGGCATCATCGCCCGCTTCCGCACCATGGCAATCCACCGCGGCTCCGTACTCGTCGGACACGTCGTCGGGAGCGTCCTGCAAGCGGTGATGAGCGTGATCCTCGTCGGCGCCGTAGCCGTCGCCATCGGCTTCCGCTCCACCGACGCGACCCCCCTGGAGTGGCTGGCGGCACTCGCACTGCTCGTACTCTTTGCCACCGCACTCACCTGGGTCGCCGTCGGCATGGGTCTCGTCAGCCCCAACGCGGAGGCGGCCAGCAACAACGCACTGCCCATGGTCCTGCTGCCCCTCCTGTCCAGCGCCTTCATCCCCGTCGACACCATGCCCGGCTGGTTCCAGCCGATCGCCGAGTACCAGCCCTTCACCCCCGCCATCGAAACCCTGCGAGGACTGCTGCTCGGCAGCGAGATCGGCAACAACGGATGGCTCACCCTCGCCTGGAGCCTCAGCCTGGTGACCCTCGGCTACTTCTGGTCGACCGCGAAGTTCAACCACGACCCGAAGTAGCCACTACGACGACCCCGACTTCGCCACCCGCAACCCGACGTCAGCTCTCGTCCACGCCGGACAGGGCCTCGGTGATCATGCGGGTGGCGAAGTCGGGGTCGTCGGCGATGCGGTTGATGTGTTCCGCGAGCAGGAAAGCGGTGACTTCGAGAGGAGTCATCTCCTCGTCGGTCCAGTGCCCGTACTGCTTGCGCCACAGGTTGGGGCTCAGGCCGGTGCCCGCGGCGATGACGAGGCCCGCCATGGTGGGGATGACCTCGGAGGGGCAGCTCCGGGGCATCATGCGCATCGTGGCCACAAGGGTGGGCACCACGTACTCGATGACGTCCTTGTCGTGCTGTTCATGGGTCATCCGCAGCCACTTCATGAACATGAAGATGAGCGTGCAGGCGCCGTCCAGCAGGTCCTTGGTTCCCTGGGGCCCCAGGGACGCGGCGAACTGGTCGACCAACTCCTGCTGCTCGGGGTCGGAACCGGACTTGCCGTCGTGGATGCACTTGAGCCGGGAGTCGATCATCATGAGCGCCGTGCCG
The DNA here is from genome assembly GCF_044744085.1 of Streptomyces sp. NPDC087428. Taxonomy (NCBI): domain Bacteria; kingdom Bacillati; phylum Actinomycetota; class Actinomycetes; order Kitasatosporales; family Streptomycetaceae; genus Streptomyces; species Streptomyces sp. NPDC087428. The sequence continues at coordinate 81,820 of NZ_JBIUXR010000018.1, read as the reverse complement.
ACATCGCCGGCGGGGGCGTGCTTGGGGTCGCAGGGCGATGACACAGGGTTCCTCCTCGGTCGCCCACGGTGGGCAGTGCGGCGGGTCCGACAGTAGACCGCCGAGGACGCGTGGGTCCTGGGAATCCCGGTGAAGCGCCCTATGGTGGCTGCCCTGCTGGACCGCCGCCCCGGCCCCGGCCGTCAGTGGTCGTCGTTCTGCGACATGTTGAAGGTGGGACTGAAGAAGTCCCGGCCCTGAAGCACCGGGGCGTTCTGGGTCCCTCCACTGATGCTGTTGTGCACTTCACCGCCCGAGCCGCTCCGGGCCTGCTGCCACCACTCCTCGAGCAGCGCACGGAACTCGTCGTCCAGGGCCGCCCGTACGCCCAGCGCCGTCGCCAGCGCCTGGGCGCGCAACGGGTCGGCGGGACTGTTCTCCAGGTCCACGAGCTCCAGCTCGCCCGAGCTGACCGCGGGCGGTCCGCCCGGTGCCGCGTCCGGTGCCGCGCCGCGCCGGAACGGACGCCTCACCAGTGCGGTGAGCCCTTGCCACGTCTGGCGGCCGGCTTCGCCACCGACGGTTCCGGCCAGTGCCGTCAGGGCTGCTGCCGTGATCGGGTCCATGTCAGGCTCCCTTGGGGGTGGTGTCTGATTGGCACACCTTAAGGCCGTTGTGTGGAGCCACGGAGAGGTTCCGGCGCATCGATGGCCCCCACCTCCCCTGTTCCAGCCACTATGTGAGGGGGCGTCATTTTCATGTCGGGTGCGAGGAACAATGCGCCGGGTTCATTCACGGGCGTGAACCTGCCTGCACTCCTTGACCTGTCCTGCTCTGCTCCGCAGTGCGAACACACGCGCTCGACTCCGCTGACTACGGCGGCGGATTCCCCGGGCTCGCGTATAAGAGCAGTGGACCCGATTCGAGTCACCAGGGCAGTGGCTCGGGCCGCCGGTGCCACCACCAGCCCAGTTGCCTGCCACGCGCTTCCGCGCCCAGGAGCAGTCCGATCAGTGAGCCCCGCGGGTCCTCCTTGGTGAGGTGGGCGTAAGTGCTGTCCAACTGTTGAAGCCCTTGTCGCAGTACCGTCACAGCGCCAGGGGGGAGCTGGTCAGGGGCGGTAGCCAGCCCGTCCCGTGCGGCCAGCCGCTCCCGGTACATGTCTGGGGGGCACCAGCCCGAACCGGCCCACCCCGATGCCAGGTGGACGACGAGCTTTTCCCACGCTGCCAGACAGTCCGAGAACTTCCACTCAGCGCCTCGCTGGGCCAGGAGGTGTGCAGGCATCTGCTCGCGGAAGCTGTCCGTGATCGGAGTGGCGATCCTCAACTCCCGGACAACCTCCGGGATCCTCATCACCTTTGCGTTCGGCAGCTGTCGAACCGGGATTTCCACGGCATCAACCACATAGACGGGGGCTTCTTCGTCGGATTCGTAGAGGCGTACCCGCGTGACATTTCCTTCAGGGGTGGCCGCCCAGTAGGCACTCGGTAGATGCTCCATGGCAGGGAACAGCACCACCACCCCGGTTGCTGTGGCGACGCGCTGCGCCAATACCGATTCCGAGGGAGGGTCGGCAATGGACTTCTGAGCGTAGATTTCCAGTGACCACGAGAGATCTCCCCGAAGGGCGCTGTACTCGCATGAGACGCTGGCTTCCCAGTTCCTCCGGTCCGCATCGCCGAGGTAGTCGGCTACATCTACATCCTCCACACTCAAGTGGAAGGTCGATGACAGGATGGTTGCCAGCTCGTGCGGTTCCATTCGGCCGGCAATCAGCAGATTATACATCATGGAATGATCCCATTGTAGATCTTCAAAGCCTTTTCGATGGCTTCCGGGTTCTGCAAAAACTTCGGATCTCTCGCGAGCTGTGGAGCTGCTGAAATATCGCCGCGAGCCCGGACGATCTGCCTCAATGCCGCGTACTCAACTCGGTTAAGGTTGACTATGTTTAGGCCGCTGTCGGGAAATACCGTGCCGTTCTCTTCTATCGCGTAAGTGCGGCCGTTTATCTCGTATCGGGTCAGATCGGCCACCCACTTGGCTCGCCCAGCAGCGATACCCTCGATGTCCTGTGCGACTTCCCCTTCATGGCCGCGCATGATGACGCTGTTCTTGGCGTTGGGCTTTCCGGTGCCTGAACCCGAAACGGTATGCCGAGAATGCGGAAAGCGTATCTCTTTCCCTGCAGCAGGGCCTTCGATATCGTCCCTGGCCCGCCACTGCCCCCTTCTTCCGGTTGATCCGGAACCCTTTCCGCTGGGCCCGGATGGGGTGGTCTCGCTCCAGCCACTTCCCTGATTCCCCGCCGCCATGAGGACGATCCCGGCACTGCCCAGCAGAGCGGCGTTGACGGCGGCTTCGGCGGTGATCCCGGCCATAACACTGCCTCCGGCCATGGCGCCGCCGCCGGCCATGACCAGGCCGGCGCCTGGCGGGAAGAGAGCAGCAAGGGATATGAGGAGGAGCAGGAGGCCGATCCAGAAGAGGGCTTGGTCGAGGGCTTCCAGGAGGTGTGCGGTGGGGGTCAGGGCGCCGGTGGGGTCGGCGCTGTCGAAGCCGCGGCAGAGGAGGTATGTGCCGGTGGTAGCGGAGCCGAGGGCAGTGGTGACGCGGAAGCGGTGGAGGGCCAGAGCCTCACCGATGGGCTGGGCTGCCGTAGCTCGCCAGGTGCGTAGGAGGGCAGCGAGTTGCCAGGCAATCCAGGCCAGGGCTGCCGTCGCGCAGTAGAGCAGGATGCGCGGGCGCGGCCCGGTGGAGATGTAGTGCTGGAGGTCAGCTTGGGAGTGGAAGGAACCCATGCCGAGGAAGACCAGGGAGGGGAGAGCGAGCAGGCACGGGATGAGGAGCAGCCATCTGCGGCGCCCGGCGCGCGCCCGAGCTTGGCGCAGCAAGCCGCGTATATCCAGGTCCTTCCAGGCATCCGCATGGTCGGAGGCGTCGATGCGGACCGCGATTCGCGCTGTGAGACGGCCCAGATCTTCGGTGGCTCTGCCTGGCGGCTGGGCGGTCGGGTGGCGCAGGGGCGCTGTCGGCGGAGCCTGGTGGGAGGCTGGGTGCGGGTCTTCTGCGGGTGGGGGCTGAGTGGAGGCGTAGCAGAGGGCGCGGCGTAGGCGGATGAAGCGGAGCGCGATCAGCAGGGTCCATGGCGGTCGCCAGGCGGCGTAACGGACCAGTGCCGCGACGCTGTCGCCGTCGCGGCGTTCAGCGGCCAGCAGGACACCTGGTATGAGGCGTTTGCTGCGGCGAAGCCGGCGCAGGTCCACGAGCATCGCTGCGGCCAGACAGAGCAGCGGTATCAGCCATGCCTTGGTGTCCAGCGTCTCCAGCCAGTGCAGCGCGTCGGTGGATTCATTGTGCTTGGCCGCGTAGTTGTTGAGCGTGTGATAGGCGATAGCGCCCCCGACCGGCACGGCTGACAGCAGGCGCTGCCGGCCACGGCCGCGCAACAGCACACCAACGCCCAGTGAGGCCATGGCTGTCCACACCAGGTGCGAGAACGTTGCCGAGGCCGATGCCTGCCCCATCTCGACGTTGGTGAACGGGGCGGGTAGCCAACTGGTGAACACCTGGTTCGGGCCCGGCACATAGGGCGGGGAGAAGCCGTCCGGAATCACCCAGCCACCCCCCGGTCGCGGGATCGCCCGCTTGGCCTCCCCGCCGAACCGCAGCAGCGCCTCCAGTAGTCCGAACCCGGCACCGAGTGCGGAACCGAGCACCACAAAGTCGGTCAGTCCCCACTGGCGGCGCACCTTGGCATACAGGCCGGACAGCAACAGCGGGCTCAGCTTGAGGAGTTCCTCCACCCACGGTGCCACGGTGTAGCTGGTGGAGTTCACGACCTCGGTCAGCGGGTGGCCGGACTGATCCGCGTACAGGCGTGTGTAGGCCACCTCGATCAACGCCGTTGCGATGCCGCATCCGTAGATCCCGACCATCAGTGCGAGCAGTACCGTCGACAGCCGCACCGAACGTGTTGGCCAGGCAAGCGTGAACAGTTGCAGCACGCCCCACAGTGCCGCTGCGGCCATTAATACGGCCATGGGCCCACCCCCCGTTCGATGATTCTCGAACTCAGCGCGAACCTCTGTTCGCAATCGCGAATGGCATGGTATGGCTTAAGCGCTTGGGTGGCAACAGGGTCACTGAGACTGTTGCGGGTCCTGGAGTGGTCGATTAGCAGTGCCGTTCGGTGCCGGTCCTCGGATTCGCAGCCATGTGGAGGACTTGGTTCGGCGTTCGGGGAAGGCATCTCCAAGGCGACGAATCATCGGCTCGCAGTGGGCGGCGGAAGGTTGTTCCTGCCGCCTGCCGGAACAGTGTCCGTCAGAGGTGCGGCCGCCTGCGGTCGGTCCCGGCGCGGTAGTGCCGAAAGCTGTGGGCCGAGATGTCGGGCTGAGTGGCGCCCGGGGGGCCTCCTGTGCTCGGCGCCCAAGACGCCCCCGGAAACCACTCAGGGGCCTGATCCACCAAGTGGATCAGGCCCCTGACCTGGTCTTACGGCTGTCGGGGTGGCGGGATTTGAACCCACGACCTCTTCGTCCCGAATGAGGGTCGGGCGGGGCCAGCACCTGGGCGGACAGCGTTTTGCCTGGTCAGAGGTTTGGCCCCGGTCGGTGTGCCGTGGTGTCGCGGGGTCTTCGGGGGCGGGTCGGCTCCCAAATGGCTCCCAGGTTCCTCAGGAGGTCAGCACCCTCATGGCGAGCACAGATCCGTCAGGATTCATCGAGACGGGTCCGCGCCACCTGCTGTCCCATGTGCCGACGGGCCAGGCATTTCGTCGGGCGTAGACCTCGCGGCGATACTGCTCCACCCTGCCTTCTTCGAGGTGACGGAAGAGGGCTTCAGCGACCCCGGAGAACGCCTCAACACGTGTTCTGTTCAGCCGAAAGACATGGTCTGTGCCGACGAACTGAATACCGAGGAGCTTCTCTCGCGCATCCTGAACACTGCCTGTCGCCGCGTGCGCGAAGCCGGCGAAGTGACGACTGCCCTGCCGCTTGGTCAGGTACTGGACTGTGGCCTCGCCGTCGCCGGCGAAGGCGGTCAGTCCAGCGGCTTCGGTGCGTGCGAGGACATGCCGGAACCAATCGCGTCGATCAGGCGTGACGTGGAAGCCGGGCTCCGCCTGTGGTGTCCTGTCGTCCTCGGCTGGCTGCTGGATCCCAGGGAAGAAGTTCGCGTCCTGGATGAAATGATCCAGGTTCCTGTTGCTGTGTTCCGCCGAGTGATTCAGTCGGCCGTCCCTTCCGGTGGAATGCAGGGCGTGGATGGTGAGGGGACCCTCCACGGGTAGCTCCGTGCTGAATACCAGGCTCGGCGTCTCGTTCCACGATCCGATGTGCACCGCCTCCACGTGCGCTGAGGCGGAGGCGAGCTGGTCGTGAGACACGGTGGCATTGCTGTGGTTGCCCTTGGACTCGATCGGGAAAACCCGCGACGGCTCTCCGGGTTTCCAGACCTCGGCGAAGAACCGCGGACGGTACCGGTAGCCAGCTCGGGGCCCCTTGTCCCTGCTGGTCAGAGCCCAGCCTGCTCGCAAGGCCGTGTCGGCCGGAATGATCGAAACGATGTGCTGGGGATAACGACGACTCAAGACCTGCTTGGCCAGCGCGAGAGCGAAGCCGATCCCGAGTTCGTCGGACTGGAGCGCCTTGTAGTAGTCCGCTGTCTCGCGTCCCTCGGCAGAGAGCTTCATGTAGGCGTCCGAACCCCCGGTCAGGGCTTGGCTGTACTTCAGGCTTCCCCAGTGCTCAGCGAGTCCGCGACCTGCCCCTCGCCGGGCGAGAGCGACGGCCCGCCCCAGCGTGTGGAGCACTTCCCAGGGGGTCAGACGGAGAGAGCTAACCTCCTTCGCGGCTATTGACTGGAGTTTCGGCTTGCGCCGCAGGGCGTCGAGTTCCTTCTCCTTCCTCTTCTCGTCCTCTGCGGCGCCCGCCGCTTCCACGCTGCCGATGAGCGCCATGCTGGAGTGGGTCGCGACGTTCGATGGCTGCGACAGCTCCGTCAGTACGTCTGCTGCATTCTTCAACTTGCTTCCCCTGACCGATCGCACGAGTGCTGCAGGACAACGTCACGGCTGCGTGGGGTCAGGGTGCTTCGGGCTGTGATCCGGCAAGGTCGTTCAGGACCGCGTTGACCACCGGCCAGCACATGTCCAGCGTGTCCCGGTCCGGGGCGTGGGCTTCGCGGATTTCGGCGCGCGGATGGACGAAGTTGCGGTACTTGCGAAGCTCGTGGCAGAAGCGTTCGACGTCGGCGCCGATCCAGCCAGCGTCGTGGCAGGTCTTGATCAGCGTGTCCAGGCTTACCTTGTCCGGAGACGTCCTGCCGAGCAGCGAGGTGTTGCGCTCCTGGACCACATGAACGAGGACACCTTCGAGGAGGCTGCCGAGCATGATGATGGCAGCAACGTGAGCACCGTTGGCGTAGCAGGTGCGGGCCTCGTCCAAGCGGTGCTGGAGGAGACTTGCCATGATCTCGTTCTTGATCAGATCCGTCATGGTTGCTTTGAGTTCGACCGGCCCCTGACTTCCCGGGTAGTTGAGAGAGGGGTCGCAGGCGACGAGACGGGGCCGGCCGCCGGGGTTCTCCAGGCGAGCTCCTTCGTGGACGAGGAAGGCATTGACGGCAGAGACCACGGCAGGGAGCTGCTCAGGCTCGTCGAAGTATTCGCGTGGGTCGGCGAGCCGGAGCAGGACCTTCTCCAGGTCAGTCGGGTCCTCTCGACGCTCGGAGAGCCGGGCGAGCGTCCACTCCCTGCGATACTCACCGTCGTACTCCGGCACGCTCTGCCAGCCAGCGTGCTCCAGGAAGCGCGCGATCTCGAAGCCCTTCCGGTAATAGAGGTGTTCGTCGCCGCAGATGACGCGAGCCAGTTCCTCCAGGGTGTTGCCGTCCAGGATGCCGATGGGGGGCTGCGGGGTCATGCTGTGCCTTCCATGCTGTCGTTGGTCTCGTCGACTTCTGTCGTGTCGAGGGCGGCTACTGGATCGGTTGCGTCGGGATGGTCGGGGTCTTCCGCCGAGTCCTCAGCCAGCCCTTCGTCAGAGGAGAGGTCGAGCGGAGTCCACTGCCTGCCGGAGGATGCAGGGGCCGACGGGGACGCGTCATCGGTGGCACGGTAGGTAGCCGGACGGATGCCCAGGCGGTTCAGCTCATCCCACAGACCGGATAGGGCCTGGCCGGGATCGAAGCGGAACTCGCTCTCGCGAATACGCCAGAAAATCCAGCCCACCCGTTGGAGTTCACGATCACGTTGCTCGTCGTGCCGGATCTGTTCAGGTGTCGAGTGGTACCGGTCACCGTCGCACTCCACGGCCAGACGCCCGCGCGCGCCTACGACGACGAGGTCGATGCGTTTGCTTCCTGCCGGGCACTGAGGGATCACGTGATACCCGCGAGCCTTCAGGCGTAGGTAGACGTGCTGCTCGAAGAGCGATTCGAACGGCTTCTGGGGTACCTCGCTCGACACCTCTCCGATGTCGTCGGTGTCAGCCAGCGCGGCCGGCGGATTCTCCATGTAGGCAAGTAGGTTGAGCCGCAGGTCTCCCTGCTTGAGGCGATCGGGCGGAACCGAGTAGAAGAGCCACATCTGGTCCTGGGCTCGGGACGCCGCGACGTTGTAAGCCTGCCGCTCGCTGCGCGCCCCGCCCGCGATGCGCGGTGGATCGCTGGCGACCATCGACAACAGGATGACGTGCCGCTCGTCTCCCTGGAACGACGCCGGGTTGCCCACACGGATCTTGTGGCGCTCGCGTACCGGCGCCGGAATGCGAGCGTTGATGAGCTGTTCCAGGAGCTTGACCTGCCCGATCGGTCCTTGGAGGGTGATCACCCCCATGGTCTTGTCCCGGTAGGCGGGGTCCTCCACGAGCCGGGCCAGGCAGTCGACGAGGGCCTCGGCTTCCTTCGGGTTGCGGAGCCGGCTGTCGCGCCCCTGGGCGACGGCTCCCTCGACGAAGTGCGTCACGAGGGGGTCGAGACGCTCGCCGCCGTACTGGCGCAGCGGTTGAAGGTTGTTGTTGTAGAAGGTTTGGGAGGACCAGCCGATGATCTCGGGCATGCACCGGAAGTGCTCCTCCAGCCGGATCACCTTCGGGAAGAATGTGGACAGCAACTGGTAGAGGTTGGTGGCGGGGCCGTAGAGCGTGCGTAGCATCGGCGGCATATCCGGCAGGTGAGAGACGAGCCGGTCATGGATCGCCTGGGTGCGTCCCATGCCGCTGACCGGGGGTGCACACTGCTTGTCGTCCCCGACGACGATCACGCGCGGAGCGAGCCACAGCAGGAACAGAGCGTCCATTCCCGCCTGGCTGGCTTCGTCGACGATGACCACGTCGAACGCGTCCCGTTTGGGTAGCACCGTCTCGGCAACCTGCGAGATGGGCATGACCCACGCGGGTACCGCTCCCTGAGCCGCCCTCATGGCGTCGTGCGCCGCAGCGCGGTAGCGGCCCGCGTTGCGTCCTTTGCCCTTGCCATACGAGGACATATGGTTGCGGTACGCCTGGAGGGCGGATCGCTGCTCCTGAGTCATGCGTTCAAGACAATGCAACCGACCCCAAGTAGCGGCAAGTTCGCCGGTCAGTGACTCCAGGTTTCTCTCGCACTGCGACAGTTCGCCTTCAAGCTGACGCTCGCGCCCCTGCGATCGCTGGCGGCGTACGAAGGCGGAAGCGGCTCCCCAGGCCCACGCCTCGGCCAGTGAGTCCAGTCGAGCCTCCCATGCCGGATCGTCGGGGTTTTGCGTCAGGTGGTCGGCGAGCAGAGGGTGCGCCGCGCGAATGCCCTCCAGAAGCACACCGCACCGGCGGCGGCGATACTCACGCCGATGGGCTTCCCGCAGTGCGTCGAGTTCCTTGGCGTAGCGGTTGGTGTCCTGTTCCCGGACAGCCTGGGCGGCGGACAGTGCTTCTGGGGCGGCGTGCGAGCCTTCAACCGGGGTACGGAGTCGTTCCTCCCAAGCAGCAAGCCGGGCGGTGGCCTCGTCCGCGGTCCGGCGGCTGGAGAGGGCGGACAGCGCGTTCGTGAACTCCTGCCACGCCGTGCGTGATGTGAGGGCGATATGGAGGCCATGACGCACGAGCAGTCGGTCGATGTGCTCACGGGACGCGCCGAACGCGCCTACATGCTTCAGACGGGTGTGGGCTTCGGCCAGTGCGGCCAGACGGATTTCAAGCCGTCCTTCGGGAATGGGAGCTCCGGCCTGGGCCCAGCGCTCGGCGAGCGCAGTAACCGTGGAGTGAGCGCGCAGGTGGGCGAGGACGGCATCGACGTCCTCCAGGGTTTCGGGTGAGTGCCCGCTGACGGTGCACGTGTCCAGAAGGTCCTGAGCAGCCTTCTGAGCCTTCGATGCGAAGAAGCTGCCGCGTTGGCGCAACTTGCCGCCCGAGCTGAGACCCTCGCGCAGGGTGAATCCTCTGGCGAGCATTCCATCGGCTTGGTCGGCGGGGAGCTGCTCGGGCAGGTGGACGCGCTTCATGCCCTGCGCGTCCACCTGTTGCGTGATGGAGTCGAGCTGAGCTTCGGTGTCGGAGACTCGCTGCCATAGTGCGAGGTTGTCGCGGGAGAGCATGTCGGAGAGGGCTTTGGTGATCCACTTGTCCGTATCCCACTGTCTGGCCGACGGCGGCAGGCCGAGGTGGTGAAGGGCCGTGCGGCAGTCACCCGCCAGCGAGGTGAGTTCGTCGGTGACGGAGGTGTCGAGCCGGGCGAGGCCGTCGCGGATCAGAATCTCCTCGGCGGACAGACCATCGTCAGTGACGCGGCTAGTCGCGAGTGCACTGGCCAGGTCTTGCGGGGAGGGAAGGGCGTCCGGATCAGGCAGAGTGCCCTCCGCACGCAGCTCGGCGGCACCGTCGCGCAACAGACTGAGCAGTTCTCCCGCCTGAGCGGGAGACAGCGGTGGAACGGAGGCGGCCTGCCCTTGGTCCGGAACCAAGCCGATCCAGGAGTACCCCTTGGTGCCATCGATGACGCGTTGGACAATTGCGGCGAGGGTGCCGGCGTATCCGGGAGCGACTTCCGGATGGCGATAGACCTCTGCCTCCCGCACCGCGATCACCTGCTCGGTGAGCGCGCTGATCCTGCCCCGCACCTCTTCCCGGCGTGCCGAGAGCCGACGGATCTCGTCCCGCAGCTGTTCGGGGTCGCTGGTCGCGACCTGGTCGGTCAAGGAGTTGATCGTGCGTTCCAGTTCGTCCGCCCCGTCCTGCCGCGCGGAGCTGAGCAGGAGGACGCACAAGTCCCTCACGGCAGGGGGGAGCTTGTCTCGCAGTACCGTCAAGGCTTGGTCGCGGGCGCTGGTCACAAGGACTCTCTGCCCTTGGGCCAGCAGGGCGGAGACCAGGTTGGCGATCGTGTGGGTCTTGCCGGTGCCAGGTGGCCCCTGCACCACTACCCCCGTGTCGTGCTCCAGCCGCCGCAGTACACTCCGCTGCCGTTCGTTTGTCTTTCCGGGGAAGAGCGGGTCGTCTCCGAACAAAGGTGGGATCTCGCGACCGTCCCAGTTCGAGCGCTGCTCGGAGTTCAGGGGCAGCACCAGCTGAGCCAGCCCCAAGGGCGCGTGCCCTTCGGAGGCCACGCTGTCCGCGATCCGGTCGTAGAAGCTCAACAGAGCATTGCGGTCCCGTGGACGTAGTACGAGCGCCGGAGCGTAAGTGAGTCGCGTGCCTGCTTCGGGCACGCGTGGCGGCTGCCACTCGGCGCTGAATGAGACCGGACGCTGTAGTACCCGGTCCTGCCACTGGGTCAGCTGCTCCAGGACTTCTTGGCCGAGCAAGTGCAGTGACTGAGCGGCGATCTCTTCCGCGAGCGCGGCCGAACGCTCGGGGGCCCAGCCGTCATCGGTGTCGAGGAATGACTGGTCCTCAAGTCGTACGGCCCCTTCGGCCGTGAGCCGGACCACGAGCCTGGCAGTCTTGCGGTCCACCGACGTCTCCACCCGGTGGGTGAGCAAATGGCGGTGGACGGCGTCTCCGCGCGGGTCGCTCCACGTCAAGAGGCCGGTGGCCAGGACGAGTTCGAGTTGGTCGTCCTGCTGGGTCAGCTTCTGGTGCCAGTGATAGACCTGTTCGTACAGCTCCCGGAGCCCCCGTTCCGCACGCTCCCGCTCCGCCCAGCCTCGCCAGCGGGTGAGCCAAGGCCCGTAGGCCCGCAGCACTTCAGCTGCTTGCTCCCTGCGGACGGTGTGGTCCTCCGCTTCCTCTTCCCACTGCTGAGGGCCGTCCGCAGATCGCACGAGCTCCCGCCCCGGCCCTTCGATAGCGAGTGACGGATCGCCGCCGTCCGCGTCCTGGCACGCGTCCGTAGACACCCACCCCTCCAGCACCTCAGGCAGGGGCGGCGGCGCCGTCTGGGGTACGTGGTCGAGCGTGAGCAGCAGTCCGTCGCCCCGGTCCGAGGGACGGCGCACGGAAACGGGCAGGTCGGCGAGCCATAGCCGCTCTCGGGAACGGCGGTCGTCACGCAGACGGTTGTGGCTGCTCTGCACGACCTCCTTGAGGAATCCGATCAGACCAGTGGTCTGTCCAATGACGTCAGGATCGTTTGCGACACGGCGCGGCACGTTCACCCGTTTCCCCTCGGCTGGTGATGAACGCTCCAGGATGAGGTTGCGGGGCAGGAGGGGCAACGCTTCCCGGGAGAATGGCGCGATACACGCGCTGTGTAGGCTTGTTCTACGAGGTGTTACGAAAGGGGCCGCTCTGGTGGATGGTGACCATGAAGGCGGTTCGGCAGATATCGGGACGCTGTCTGCTCTGTTCGCCAACCTCCCCGGGCCGCGGTCGAACGGGGCGGCGACGCGGTCGCGCTTCGCCCCCCATCTCATCGAACCCGGAGATGGCACAGCTCGGAACCGCGCTTGTGGCAGAGGCGGCAATCCAGTCCACTGTCGCGGGGAGGTCATCATCGAGCGTTATGGGCACCACTCTGGGGAGGTGCATGCGAGGGCGGCTGCCGTCGATCTGGGAGTGCTGGACATCGCCGGCGTGAGGAAGCACGTGCCGCCGACTGACGGTGTGAATCAACCTGTTCCAGCTGGTCAGAGCATCGGTCTCCCAAGGGTCTGGTTGACGTCGAAGGGTGTTGGGTCAGGCGGTCAGCTCCCATGCGGCCCCTGACACGTCACAGATCCAAACCTCCTGACGGTTCCTGCCCATAGGTGCGATGGGTGTAGGTCCGGCGTTTGGCCCCTCGGTCGCGTACGCGAGTCTGACGAGCACGGACCGATTCGTCACTGGTCTCGGTGGCCAGCACGACGCTGTGACCAGTACTGATGCGCCGCTTTACCAGTGCGTACAGCTGCTCCCTCGTGGTGCCTACGGTCCCAGCAAGGCCATGCTTGACGAGGTCAATGAACTGTGTGCCCGTGAGGTGCCGTTCCACTTGGTCGTAGCCGAGGATCCGCGCCGTGCTACCTGCCTTCCTGCCCCGTGTGCAGTCGTCTTCGAGTAGCAGCCGAACGTACGAGACAGGTAGGTACATGCCTGGGGTGAGACCTTGGACCGGGCGCTTCTCCGTGTTCCGTGGCCAGTAGGCCAGCTTCAGGAAACAGGGGTCGCCGCCAAGACGCCATTCACTCGGTCGAGCTGGAGGGCTGCTCAGCTGTGCCGTCTCTTCCAGCCGGTCAAGCTGACCTCTCAAGCGCTCGTCCACGTAGATGGATCGGGTATCTGGATGGAGGCGCTTGTACTGGACGAATACGAAGCTCTTGGTGGGCTCGTGGTAGTAGAGCATGTCAGTGCCGAGGCGAGACTCCACCGGCGTGGCGTTGACGTTGACCACTTCGAGCCGTCGACCCGATGCGTCGTGGAGCACATGGATGTCGCATCGGACGCCGTTGCCTTGCTGCCACTCGCTGAACATGCCGAATGCATCTCCAGCGACACGCACGTCATAGTCGATGAGGCTGTGCTCGACCGGCTGAGGAATCAGCCCCGCAGTGTATGGATCGTCTCCTGATGGTGGGCGGCGCCAGGCGGCGAGCGCGGAGAGGGGGAAGTCGGCAATGCGCAGCAGGCTTCCTGTGGCATCGCGTTGCTCTTGCCAGGAGCGGTCGGCCGAATTGTCCTCGAACACAGGGGGATCGGCTTGGGCGAGCAGCCAGTCAAGGAGGCTACCCAGCTCTGGAAACCTTGCGCGCAGCGCACGCTCCAGGGCCTGCCACACGGCGTTGCTGCAGGCGCCGACCATGCCCAGTGGAGCCGCGAGGTCGAACTCACGGCGTAGGTGCTCCGGGATGTCGCTGAGTATGCCGTCGCTACCATCGAGTGGGATAGCCGCCATGCACTCGCGGAGCGGATCGACGGTGATGCTCTTATCGACCGCCCCCACGGTGCCATGACGAGCGGCTATCCCTACCCAGGCAAGCCACCGTGAGCGCGCCCCGCCTGTTTCGGAGAGGGCCTCGCCGACCAGGAGAACAATGGGTGGCCCATCGAGTGCCGCATCGATACTCAGGCTCTTGGGGCGGGACTTGGTGAACCGCTGTTCGATCCTGAACTTCTCAAGGTTGGCGACGAGTTCGTCCGAGCTCAAGTTCACGATGAAGGCCACGCTCGGAGCCTATCTCGGCAGTCTTTGCGACGGCCCTCGTTCGAATGACTCACCTGCCGCATCACGTCGATGGGCAGTCGTTGGATCCTCACTTCACCGACCGTTGAAAGCCGGCTTCCGAGGTTGGCCCACGAATGATGAATCAGGGCACGGCTGCACGAGGTCAGTTGAGAAGGGGTGCGGCCTCTCGAATCCCACCGCGCTGGTCTGCCTGTGACCTTGGGAGTCGGCCCCACTCACCCCGGGGTCGACGGACCTCTTTGTCCCCTCTTTGGGCTGGGAAGGGACGTTGCGCAAGTGGCGCGGTAGGGTGCGCATCCAGCGCCGCTGATGTGCGCACACCCGCCGCCAACCACGGAGGCCCGACGCGTGCAGGTCATCGTCCAGCACTATGGCAGTCCCGTGCCCAGCGGCTCCGAAGCCTTGGTGCTGGAGGTCGACGACTGGGACGATTTCGGCTACCGCACCTCCTACCACCTTTGGTATCGGACACCGACAGACACCTGGAACCTGGGCCCTGTGAAAATCGCGGTGCCCAGACAGAAGGCAGGCGCGGCCCCCTTCGAGCGCGGGCGCTTCGACGATGGGCTGCCCGGCGAGTTCTTCTCGCTCGGCCAGTCCGACAGTTACTACGACGAGATCAGCAAACTCGGTGGTGGCAAGCGCGCCGAAATCCTTGAAGCCCTCTGCGACCTGGCCTACTTTCCCAACCGGCTCCAGGATGTGAAGCGACACCGGGTGACAGAGGTCTCGCTCCTGCGAAGCGTGGAGGAGCAGACAGTCAGGGCGCAGTTCAACCGCATCGCACGGGGCGGAGTCCGGCTGACCGAATACCGATTCCGATACAACGCACCTGGGCAGGCCACGAATGGTGTCGACTTCCAGGTAGTCCCGGAGTCCAGTCCGTCCAGCAATGTCCACGTCCTTATCGGTCGAAACGGAGTTGGTAAGACGACGCTGCTGCGCAACCTTGCCGGCGCAGTCGCCCACCCCGATCTGGACGGCCGCTTCGGAAGCGTTGACATGCTCCCACGCCTGCCTCGGAGGCCGGTGAGCAGTTCGCCAACGTCGTCTCTGTCACCTTCAGCGCCTTCGACCCGTTCGTCGACATCGAAGCCCTTGCCCCTGACGCTGAGAACGCTTCGCCCCGGGCGGCGTCATATGCCTACGTTGGACTTCGAAGTGGGGTGGTCCACGACTTCGCCGCCGAAGATCGCACCACCCTGCACGATCGACTGAGGCAAGACTTCAACGCGTCCCTTACCGAGATCTTCACGTCGCGCGCTCTGACGGACTGGCGTGAAGCAATGCTGCTGCTGAGCCGGGATCCACAATTCGCCGAATCCGGCATCGCAGCATTCGCCCGCGACATACGCGCTGGCATGAGACTGCGCTCCAGCCAGGTTGAGGACCTGACCTCTGAGTTTTCGCGCCTGAGTTCGGGGCACGCGATCGTGGCGCTGACGATGACGCAGCTCGTCCACAGTGTGGCCGAGCAGTCGCTCGTTCTCCTAGATGAGCCCGAAGCGCATCTCCATCCGCCACTGCTGGCCTCCTTCATGCAGGCCCTGTCGAAGCTGCTCACCGACCGCAACGGTGTGGCCGTCGTGGCCACTCACTCGCCCGTGGTCCTGCAGACAGCCCCGCGTTCATGCGTCTACAAGCTGATCCGCCACGGGGAAACCAGCCGCTTTGAGCGACCCCAGGTTGAAACTTACGGGGAGAACGTGGGTGCGCTGACGCACGAGGTGTTCGGGCTGGAGGTGATGCATTCCGGCTTCTATGCGGAGATCACCAAGGCCGTCACACGAATGGATTCCTATGAACAAGTGCTGACCCACTTCGGTGGACAGCTGGGCAGTGAAGCGAGGGGGCTGGTCCGCATCCGCCTCGCGGAGAAGACGAACAGGGCCGTGTGATGTGGTCCCTGAAGATTCCGCTGATCAAGGCAGCGGACAGCTACAGGGCGTGCGTCGCCACCAGTACTACGGAGGGCGACCGCCGCGAGAACCTACTGAACGCCTCCGACACGGTACGGAATGCAGGCCAGAGGCTGCGGCAGGCCGCTTCCGGCAAGTCTCTGCACGACCTGATCGACAAGCACTTCTCCGTACCTGGAATCGACGCTGAGCACTTCGTGCAGTGGGTCTATGGAAACGGCATGAAGACTGTCGCCGGCGCCAAGATCCGCGGGCAGTTGATGGCTGCTCCACCCTACGAACGGTGCCCGCTGTGCCGACAGGTAACCGTCTACCAGCTCGACCACTTCATGCCTAAGTGGGCGGTTCGTTAGTCTTTGAGAGGTTTTGCTGTCGCCTGATGGTGTGGTGGTGGGGCGGAACCTGCCGACCCACGGTCGTTGATCTGGTGATGTGACCAGGTGAGTGAACGCAAGCCGTATCCGAGTGACGTATCGGACGAGCAGTGGTCGTTGATCGAGCCGGTGATCACCGCGTGGAAGGGCCGGCATCGGTCGGTCAGCGGGCATCAGGGTGCCTACGACATGCGAGAGATCGTGAACGCGATCGTGTACCAGGGACGAACCGGCTGCCAGTGGGCCTACCTACCGCATGACCTGCCGCAGAAGAGCGCGACCTACTACTACTTCGCCGCATGGCGGGACGACGGGACCGACCATGTCATCCACGAACTCCTGCGGTGCCAGGTCCGCGAACGCGCCCGGCGATTAGAGGACCCGGCCCTGGTGGTTCTGGACACGCAGAGTGTCCATGTGGCCGCCGGGGTTCCCGCCGACACGAGCGGCCATGACCCGGCCAAGCGGGTGCCCGGCCGCAAGCGGGGATTGGCGGTGGATGTCCTCGGACTGGTCATCGCGGTCGTCGGCCTGGCCGCGAACACCCACGACAACGCGGCGGGCATCGCCCTGCTGGACCAGGTCGCCGAACAGACCGGCGGAACAGTCCGCAAAGCTCTCGTCGACCAGGGCTTCAAGAATCAGGTCGTCGCGCACGGCGCCGGCCTGGGCATCGACGTCGAGATCGTCGCCCGCGACCCGCAGATCAAGGGATTCGTGCCGCAGCCGAAACGTTGGAGGGTCGAGCAGACCTACGGAACCCTGATACTGCACCAGCGCCTGGTCCGCGACTACGAGCACCATCCCTTCTCCTCCGCCTCACGCGTCTACTGGGCCATGACCCACGTCATGACCCGCCGGCTCACCGGCACGAACACCCCCACCTGGCGCGAGGCACAGACGGTCGCAGCATGAACATCCAGCCCTTGCTCGAAGCCCTGGAACTGCAGGAACAAGCTGCCCGGGTTCTGGCCGACGACCTCCGTGAACAGATCGACGGCCTGCAGAACCGGCTGCGGGAGGCCGAGACCCATCTGGAGCATCTCGCGATCACCCGCACCACCGTCACCAGCCTCGCCGACCGGCTTCCCGCTGCCCCACCGGACCTGCCCGAGCACCCGGACTACCCCCGCATCCTCGACGCCTTCAACCACGCGGCCGGACCACGACGGGCGAGGGACGTCTGCCAAGCCCTCGGCCACGAGCTGCTGCCGAAGAACGTCGAAGGCACCCGCGCCAAGCTGAAACGCCTGGTCAAGCTCGACATCCTCACCGAGGTCGACACCGGCATCTTCGCGAGAAGGCCATAGCCGGACACCTATGGCCAGCAATCACTGGCCACAATCTGCTGTGCGTACTTGTTCTCCGGGTCGATGTCTTGGATCACCTTCAGGGCTTCATGCATCCGCTCCGTCTCGCACATCAGCCGGACAAGGACGTACAGGGCGTCACGGTCACCGTCTTCGGCGCGCTCGCGCAGCGCGGACTCCATACCTCGCTCCCGAAGCGACCTGTTGAGTCTCCGAAGTGCGTGGCGATCCCTGAGGGCGAGCTCCGTAAGTTCTGGAATCCGTTCCGCTCGGACCAACAGATCCATGTGCCACAGATGATTGTCGTGCCTGTCCGGATCATCGGAGAAGCACTCGGCATGGGCGCTTACCAGCGTGATCGCTGCGTCCCAATCCTGAAGTTGCTCCGCAGCTCGAGCTCGCTCCAACCAGTCCACAGGCCGATTATCGCCCGTTGCCCCAGCGAACAGCAACGGACAGCACCTTGAAGCAACCCCTGCGGAGTGCCCTTCAGGGCAAGTCGCGGTCAAAACCTCTCAAACCGCCCTCTCAAAGGCACTGTGGTCTGCGGTGACCGCCGCGACCACGTCCTCAACGTCGGTGATCACGCGGCTACGAGCCAGGCGAATCCGATTCCACTCGGTGTCGTCCTCGCCGGTCACCCTGAGCAGGCCGAGAACGAAATCACCCCTCTCCTGCCCCGTGTGCTTGAGGTGGTACCCCTCGGGGGCGCATTGCCGCGCAGCATCGAATGCTCGCCGGTAGCGGGCCCGCTCCCCGTCGCTCGGGTTCGGGATACGGAGGAAGCGGCCGGCCTCCTGCACTTGGGTGATCAGGGCCGCGCCAATCAAGGCCGGTGAGGGACGCGAGGGCTTCGCAGCCGCAGACGAGGGCGCTGTCTGTCGGCTGGGAGGGCCAGCCTGTGGTGTCAGCTTGGGGGCCGCCGAACGCTGCCTGCGTGTCGTCCGCTCCGGCCGGTCCGGGTGGTGCCCGTGCTCCAAGTAGAAACGACCGTCGTTGGTGATGTCCGCCTGCCACCTCCCGCCCTGCTTCGGCATGATGATCAAGCCCCGCCCCTTGAGGGCGTGAGCGGTGGCGGCAAGTTCCGGGCTGTCTGAGGTAACAGGTTCCGTCCCCTCCCCAATGCGGGTGAGCAGGACCAGCTGGCGATCATTGAGTGGCGACCAACGGTGCATGGCACGGTCGTACCGTGTGTGCTCGCGTCAGCACAACCTGTATCAAAAAATTCGCTCAGGTTCCCTACGAGGGGTTCCTGTGGGATCAATTCGCCTGAATGCGGCCTGGCGCTTGTGAGCGTGGCAGGCGCGATGCGCACGACAAGGCGTTTCACGACTTTACGCCTTCCTCGCTATGAACCGGACCAAGACTGAGTGACCCGGTTCAAACGAAGGAAGGGAACCTTATGCAGAAGCAAGCAGTGCAAGTCGCACCCGAGGGAACCCATGGGAAGGGCAGGATCCGAGCACATGACGCCTGGGCATTGGAACTGCCGGTACTGCTGGATGCGATGAACACACAGGCAGTCGAGATCGACCTCGGGCAGCACGGCATGCAGGCTGCATTGGCCGTCCTTCCAGACCGGATCTGCGTGCTGGTGCGCCCCGGCCTCAGCGAGCAAGAACTGTCGGTTGCCATCCGGTCGCTTCTCGCTCGATACATTCACCGTCCCTTCCCTCACCTTGTCCTCTGGCCACAGCGAGAAGGTCACGGTGTAGTGGTGAAGGAGCCGAGCGACGTGTTGGCGAACTTGGTGCTGGGAGACCTGCCGGACGCGACGGTCGATGTCCTCCATCTCTACAAGGATGGAAACTGGGCGCCGAAGGACGGGTGGCGGAGCGACGAAGAGGTCCTCACGGAGCTCCTGAAGCTTGCTGCCGTCGACATGAAGGGCGTAGTGGAGGACATCCCTGAGGAGATGTACCCGCTACCCGACGGGCTGGGTGCCGTCGTCTCCGCCGGCTACGACAGTGAAGGGCTGGCACACCCGCTGGTGTTCCTTCGAGGTGACCTGGCCGTCGGCCTGCGCGTCGATCTCCTCGGCTTCTGCCTCGCGCTGGCCGCCGGCACCGAGCACGAGCGCCGGGAGCCGGACGAGAACGGTTTGTTCTATGTCGGCACGGATGCGGGACCGGTGTGTGGCCCGGGGACAGCGCTCCTCGGCGCTCTCATGGTCCAGCGCTTGGGGCGGCGTCCGGGAGACTGCGCTTTCAGGCTCCTCGACCCGCCGGAGGATTCCGCCCCAGGGGTGGAGTCCGCTGCTTGAACGCGGGGAGGCTCTGCCGGGCGTCCGTCCCGTAAGTGTTTCGTCGAGGTTCTGCTCGGCAGTCTCAATGGCGGCTCCCTGGGAGCCGGATTCTGAGATCGGCTCCCAAGCGGCGCCCAAGACGCCCCCGGAAACCACTCAGGGGCCTGATCCACCAAGTGGATCAGGCCCCTGACCTGGTCTTACGGCTGTCGGGGTGGCGGGATTTGAACCCACGACCTCTTCGTCCCGAACGAAGCGCGCTGCCAAGCTGCGCTACACCCCGATCGTCGTCGGTGTCCCGGCGACATCGATTACTTTAGCCCACCGGCGGCCGGAGACGAAATCCGGTTTTTGTGCCGATGGGGGTGGGGGTGAGCGGTACCGGGGTGGGGTACGTGGGTACGTTTCCAGGGCTCGGGCGAGGGGATGGTGGACGAGCGGCTACGCGTCCCGGGCCGTCAGGGTCAGCAGGGTCGCCTCGGGGGGGCAGGCGAAGCGGACCGGGGTGTAGCGGTTGGTGCCGCAGCCGGCCGAGACGTGGAGGTAGGCGCGGTTGCCGTCGACCGAGTGGGAGGAGAGGCCCTTCACCCGGTCCGTGTCCAGGTCGCAGTTGGTGACCAGGGCTCCGTAGAAGGGGATGCAGAGCTGGCCGCCGTGGGTGTGGCCGGCCAGGATGAGCGGGTAGCCGTCCGAGGTGAAGGCGTCCAGGGATCGCAGGTAGGGGGCGTGGACCACGCCGATGGAGAGGTCGGCGCCCGACTCGGGGCCGCCCGAGACCTCCGCGTAGCGGTCGCGCTTGATGTGCGGGTCGTCCAGGCCGGTGAAGGCCAGCTCCAGGCCGTCGAGCTTGAGGCGGCCGCGCGTGTTGGTCAGGTTCAGCCAGCCCGCCTCGTCGAAGGCGTCCCGCATCGGTTCCCACGGGTTGTGGACGACGCCGACCGCCGGGGCGTTCCCGTTGAGGCCGTGCTTGCCCGCGGTCTTCTCGAAGAGGTAGCGGGCGGGGTTGCGGAGCTTGGGGCCGTAGTAGTCGTTGGAGCCGAACACGTAGACACCCGGGAGCTCCATCAGGGGTCCGAGCGCGTCGAGCAGTTCCGGTACGGCCTCCGGGTCGGAGAGGTTGTCGCCGGTGTTCACGACGAAGTCCGGGCGCAGCCCGGCCAGGGACTGCAGCCAGGCGCGCTTCTTGCGCTGGCCGCTCACCATGTGCACGTCGGAGACCTGGAGCACGCGCAACGGACGTGCTCCGTGCGGGAGTACGGGGATCGTGACCCTTCGCAGGCGGAACGAGCGGGCCTCGAACCCGGCCGCGTAGGCGAGGCCGACGGCGCCGGCCGCGGCGGTGACCGCCGTGATTTTCAGGGGTACTCCGTAGCGTGCGCGCATACGCCCATCGTCTCAGACAGTGCGTGCCGACAGGAAAACCGGAGGGCGGTGGGTGCCCCGCACCTGCCACAATCACCCCATGACCACGCTCAAGTCCAAGCTCAAGGAAGACCTCACCACGGCCATGAAGGCGCGTGACGAGCTGACCTCGTCCACGCTCCGGCTGACCCTCACCGCGATCACGAAGGAGGAGGTCAGCGGCAAGTCGGCCCGCGAACTCTCCGACGACGAGGTGCAGAAGGTGATCGCCAAGGAGGCGAAGAAGCGCCGCGAGGCGGCCGAGGCCTTTTCCCAGGGCGGCCGGACCGAGCAGGCCGAGCGGGAGAAGAAGGAGGGCGAGCTGCTCGACGCCTACCTCCCGCAGCAGCTGAGCGACGACGAGCTGGCCGCGATCGTGGCGTCCGCCGTCGACGAGGCGAAGGCCGGCGGCGCCGAGGGGTCCCGCGCGATGGGTGCCGTGATGAAGATCGTGAACCCGAAGGTCGCGGGGCGCGCGGAGGGCGGCCGGGTCGCCGCTCTCGTCAAGAAGCTCCTCGCGGGCTGAGGCGGCCGCCGCGGAATCCGTTACGGGCAGCGGAATCCGGTACGGCCGCGGAAGGCCGGTAGACAGGAAGGTGGGGCGCACCCGGACCGGGTGCGCCCCACCTTCCTGTCTACGGCAGCGGCGGATCAGGGACCCTGCGACCCGCCGTTGTCCTGACCGCGGGCGTGGCCGTCGTTCCCGCCGATCAGGTCCGGCGGGATGCTGATGCCGGGGAAGGGGTCGTCGCCACCGGGCTTGTTGTCGCCGTCGCCCGGCTTGTTCTTGTCCCGGTCCTTGTTCTTGCTCTTGTCTTCCTTCGGCTTGGACCGCGGTACGTCGACCGCGTTGAAGGCCGGGGTCTCCGAGGCGTTCAGGGAGCCGGTCATCGCCGTCTTCCAGATCGGACCGGGCAGACAGCCACCGCAGACGTCCTCGTAGTACTGGCCGCCGATGGTGATGTTGCTCATCGGGAGCTGCGTGGCGCCGTCGCTGCCGACCCAGACCGCCGTCGACAGGTTCGGCGTGTAGCCGACGAACCAGGCGTTCTTGCGCTCGTCGGTGGTACCGGTCTTGCCCGCGTTGTCACGGTCGTCCAGACCGGCCCGCTGCCCGGTTCCGTCCGCCACGACGCCCTTGAGCATCTGGTTGATGGTGTCCGCCGTGTGCTCGCTCATGGCCTGCGTGCACGTCGACTTCGGTACCGCCATCTGCTTGCCGTCCGGCTTGGTCACCGAGAGGATCGCGATCGGGGAGCAGTACTTGCCGCGGTTGGCGAAGGTGGCGTACACCGAGGCCATCGCCAGCGGTGTCGACTCCTGGCCGCCGAGGGTGGTGGAGGCGACCGCCTGGAGCGGCTTGTTGTTGCCGCGGATGTAACCGACCTTCTCCGCCATCGAGAGGGTCTCGCAGAGACCGGCCTTCTGCTCCAGCTTCGCGAAGTAGGTGTTGATCGACTTGCCCAGCGCGCTGGTCATGTCGAAGGTGCCCTTCTCCTCCTCCAGCTCGTTCGACACGTCCCAGGGGCGGTTGTCCGCCGGCTTGTTGTCGCACGTGCGGAAGCTCTCACCGGGCAGGGAGATCTGGTGGTCCGTGGTGAAGCTCTGCGCCGGGCTGATGCCCTTCTCCAGCGCCGCCGCCGCGGTGATCGGCTTGAAGGTCGACCCCACCTGGAAGCCGGCGTAGCTGCCGCCCATCTTGTGGTCGACGTTGAGGTTCAGCACCGTCTGGTGCTTGGACTGGTCCAGCCCGTACGGGCGGGACTGGGCCATCGCCATGATCTGGCCCGTGCCGGGCTTCACCTGCACGACCGCGTCGGCGATCTTGTCGTCCTTGTTGACCCGGGACGTGGCGGCCTCGTTGGAGGCGGCCTGCGAGCGCGGGTCC
The DNA here is from genome assembly GCF_044744085.1 of Streptomyces sp. NPDC087428. NCBI lineage: Bacteria > Bacillati > Actinomycetota > Actinomycetes > Kitasatosporales > Streptomycetaceae > Streptomyces > Streptomyces sp. NPDC087428. The sequence goes on along the minus strand of NZ_JBIUXR010000018.1, from coordinate 59,120 downwards.
AGCGTCGTCTTGATGGTGAGCCCGCCGACCGCCCAGAGCTTGGCCCGGTCCTTCGCGGTCTTGCCGAAGGCGGGGTCGCCCGTGACGATCTGCCGTACGTAGTCGCAGAAGAAACCGGAGCCGCTGACGGCGGTGATGCAGCCGTTCTGCGGCCGCTTGACCTTCAGCTTGATGGGGGTCGCCTGGGCCTTGGCAGCCTCGCCCTTCGAGATGTCCCCGACATCCGCCATCCGCTGGAGGACGGTGTTGCGACGCTTGGTCGCCTCCTGCGTGTCGTTGACGGGGTCGTAGCGGCTGGGCGACTGCACGATGCCGGCCAGCAGCGCGGCCTCCTCCACCTTCAGGTCCTTCGCCGACTTCGAGAAGTAGCGCTGCGAGGCCGCCTCGACCCCGTACGCCTGCTGTCCGAAGAAGGTGATGTTGAGGTAGTTCTCCAGGATCTTCTTCTTGCCGAGCTCTTCCTCCACCTGGATCGCGTACTTCAGCTCCTGGACCTTGCGGCCGAGCGTCTGCTGGGTGGCCTCCGCGACCTTGGCCGGGTCGTCGCCCGCCTCCTCGACGAAGACGTTCTTCACGTACTGCTGGGTGAGGGTCGACGCGCCCTGCGCGGTCCCGCCCGACTGAACGTTCCGGTTCATCGCGCGCAGGATGCCCTTGAGGTCGACCGCGCCGTGTTCGTAGAACCGGGCGTCCTCGATCGCGATGATCGCCTTCTGCATGTACGGGGAGATGTCCTTGAGCGGCACCACGGTGCGGTCACGCGAGTAGACCGTGGCGATCTGGCCGCCCTGGTTGTCCAGGATCGTGGTTCGCTGGCTCAGCGGCGGAGTCTTCAGATTGGCCGGGATCTCGTCGAATCCGTCGACCGTTCCCTTGGCGGCGAGACCCAGTGCTCCGGCGGCCGGCAGCGCGATGCCCGCCAGGACCACTCCGGAGAGTGCGGCGACACCGAGGAACTTGGCGGCCTGCTGGGTCGTCGTGAGACCCCCGCCCGAGCGCTTCTTTGGCATGGGGGCAGCCTACGTTCTCATTCGCCGGACACACGTATATGCCTTGGCCTAAGCTGCTCTCAACTGTCACAGCAGTCCGGTTTCGTATCAACCCCCCTGCATGAGCCCGTGCACCACCCGGCCACGATTCAGGCGCCCCCGAAATCGCCTCGTGTGTCATCGAACGTCCGTTGTGACTCAGATGGTCTGTCCCGATTCTGCCGGGATAGTCGTGCATGTCCTCACCTCACTCCCCTGGGTGATCTGCCGCATACGCATAGTCCGTTCGGGCCATTCAAGATTGGGCCCGAAGGGGGTGTTGTGCTGTCGCCACCTTCCGTAACGTCCTCAACTGGCAGCGGTGAATATGCCGCTGTCGCCGTGGGGGAGCCTCGATTCGGGAGAGGACGGCGCCGGGATGGGCTGGGTAACCGACTGGAGTGCGCAGGCAGCCTGCCGCACTACCGATCCGGATGAACTGTTCGTACAAGGGGCAGCGCAGAACAGGGCCAAGGCGGTGTGCACCGGATGTCCGGTGCGGACCGAGTGCCTGGCCGATGCGCTGGACAATCGCGTCGAGTTCGGCGTGTGGGGCGGGATGACGGAGCGGGAGCGCCGCGCATTGCTGCGCAGGCGCCCGACCGTCACGTCCTGGCGCCGGCTGCTGGAGACCGCGCGCAGCGAGTACGAGCGGTCCACGGGCATCCTGCCCGTGGCGATCGGGCTGGAGGACGACGAACTGCACGAGACGTTCGCCGCCGTGGGGTAGACCCGGGCGGTGGACGACCGGTCCGCGGGGGGTGGACCACGCGGTACGGACGTCCTGAGGCGTACGACGGATGACGGGCTGGCTACGCAGCTCCGGCCGGGGCGGAACCGGTCGCGAGCCGGTCCCCGATGGCTCGTAGCCCCGCGAGGTCATGGACATCTCCGGGCAGCGCGGCCACCGCGGTGACGGCCACCTCGGGATGCAGCGCGGTGAACCGGTCGCGCGTGTGCTGTTCGCGCGCGACCACCTGCATCCTTTCGGCGTGCAGATGCAGCAGACCGGCAGTCAGCTGCTCGACGGAGGCCGGCTCTACGAAGGTCGGGTCGGATGCGTGTTCCGAGGCGCGCTCCGATTCGGAGGCATGCTCCGAGGGATCGGCGGCGGCGACCCCGGCGGACGGGTCGGCGGTGGCGGCTCCAGCGAGGTCCGAGGTGTCCGTGGTGTCCGTGGTCTGTGCGGTCCCGGCCGCGGGGGAGTCGGCGGGCTCACGAAGTCCAGCCTTCCCGGCCGTCTGATCCACAATGCCGGTCGCATCAAGATTTTCTGCGGCGGCCAGCGCGCTCTCGGCCGAGAGCCGGGCGGCCTCGCTGCCGTGCACCCGGTTGAGGACCAGACCCGCCAGCGGCATGTCCTCAGCGGCCAGCCGCTCCACGAAGTACGCCGCCTCGCGGAGCGCGTCCCGCTCCGGCGTCGCGACGACGAGGAACGCCGTGCCGGGTGCCTGGAGAAGCTGGTACGTGGCATCGGCGCGGGTACGGAACCCCCCGAACATGGTGTCCATCGCGGCGACGAAGGTCTGTACGTCCCTCAGGAACTGACCGCCGAGCAGCTTGCCGAGCGTCCCGGTCATCATCGACATGCCCACGTTGAGGAATTTCATCCCGGCCCGGCCGCCCATTTTCGCGGGGGCCATCAGTAGCTTGATGAACTTCCCGTCCAGGAACGAGCCGAGCCGCTTCGGCGCGTCCAGGAAATCGAGCGCGGACCGCGACGGCGGGGTGTCGACGACGATCAGGTCCCACTCCTCGCGTGCCCGGAGCTGACCGAGCTTCTCCATCGCCATGTACTCCTGCGTGCCCGCGAAGCCGGCCGACAGGGACTGGTAGAAGGGGTTCTCCAGAATCGCGCGGGCCCGCTCGCCGTCCGCGTGTGCCTCGACGATCTCGTCGAAGGTGCGCTTCATGTCGAGCATCATGGCGTGCAGCTCGCCGCTGCCCCGTGTCTCGATGCCCTCGACCCGGCGGGGGACGTTGTCCAGCGTCTCGATGCCCATGGACTGGGCGAGTCTGCGGGCCGGGTCGATGGTGAGGACGACGACCTTGCGCCCGCGCTCGGCCGCACGTACGCCGAGCGCCGCGGCGGTCGTGGTCTTGCCGACGCCGCCCGAACCGCAGCACACGATGATCCGGATGTCCGGGTCGTCCAGGAGAGCGTCGGTGTCCAGGGCGGGGACAGCGTCAGCGTCTGCCATGGCGGCAGCGTCCGCGTCCGCGTTCTCGTCCGAGTCGGCAGTCCCGGCCGTGGCCCCGTCCGCGTCCATGGGCGCGTCCTTGTCCCCGTTCCCGTCCGTGTTCCGGATTCTGTCCGCTGTCATGAACCCATCCCTTGTCCGGCCGGCCCTTCGCCCGCACCTTGCTTACGGAGCTCCATCGCCAGTTCGTACAGCCCGGCCGGGTCCACGCCCTCGCCGATCAGCGGGAGCTCGTAACCCGGCAGTCCGAGGCCTGCCAGCACGGCGCGCTGTTCCCGCTCCAGCTCGACCCGCTGGGCGTGCTCGGCGGCCTGTTCGAGCAACGGGCGCACGAGGCCCGCGGCGCCGGTCACGCCCGCCCGGGTCAGCGTCTTGGCGATCTCCTTGCGGCGGCCGCCCGCCGCGGTGCGCAGCGCGTCCTCGTCCAGCAGGTGCGGGCGCACCATGTTCACGATGACGCGGCCCACCGGCAGTTCGGCCGCCTGGAGCTCGGCGATGCCGTCGGCGGTCTCCTGGACCGGCATCTCCTCCAGCAGGGTCACCAGATGGACCGCGGTCTCCGGGGACTTCAGCACCCGCATCACGGCCTGGGCCTGATTGTGTATCGGGCCTATCCGGGCCAGCCCGGCCACCTCGTCGTTCACGTTGAGGAAGCGGGCGATGCGGCCGGTCGGCGGGGCGTCCATGATCACGTAGTCGTAGACGAACCGGTTCTGCTTGTCCTTGCGGCGCACGGCTTCGCACGCCTTGCCGGTCAGCAGGACGTCCCGGACGCCGGGCGCGATCGTGGTGGCGAAGTCGATCGCGCCGAGTTTCTTGAGCGCCCGTCCCGCGCTGCCGAGTTTGTAGAACATCTGGAGGTAGTCGAGGAGGGCGCGCTCGGCGTCGATCGCGAGGGCGTACACCTCCCCGCCGCCCGGTGCGACGGCGATCTTGCGTTCCTCGTAGGGGAGTGACTCCGCCTCGAAGAGCTGGGCGATGCCCTGTCTGCCCTCGACCTCGACGAGGAGGGTGCGCCTGCCCTCGGTCGCGAGGGCGAGCGCGAGGGCGGCGGCAACCGTGGTCTTACCGGTACCGCCCTTGCCGCTGACGACCTGGAACCTGCTCACGTATTCGAGCCTAACCAGTCGTACCGCAGGCTACGCACGAGGCTGCGCGTCCCGTGGATTGCACAGGCATTACAGTCGGGCCATGACCAAGTGGGAATACGCGACCGTGCCCCTTCTCGTGCACGCGACCAAGCAGATTCTGGACACCTGGGGCGAGGACGGCTGGGAGCTGGTCCAGGTCGTTCCCGGCCCGAACAACCCCGAGCAGCTCGTGGCCTACCTGAAGCGGGAGAAGCAGTAGTGGCGGGCGCCGTCGAGGCGAAGCTCGCCGAGCTCGGTCTGGCCCTGCCGGACGTCGTGCCGCCGCTGGCCTCGTACCAGCCGGCCGTGCAGAGTGGGGTGTACGTGTACACCTCGGGCCAGCTGCCGATGGTGGACGGCAAGCTCGCCGTCACCGGCAAGGTCGGCGCGGAGGTCACGCCCGACGAGGCCAAGGAGCTGGCGAAGACCTGTGCGCTCAACGCGCTCGCCGCGGTGAAGTCGGTCGCGGGCGACCTGGACCGGATCGCACGCGTCGTGAAGGTCGTCGGCTTCGTCGCCTCGGCCGGTGACTTCACCGGCCAGCCCGCCGTGATCAACGGAGCGAGCGAACTGCTCGGTGCGGTGCTCGGCGACAAGGGCGTGCACGCGCGCAGTGCCGTGGGCGTCGCGGTGCTGCCGCTGGACGCACCGGTCGAGGTCGAGGTCCAGGTCGAACTGACCGGGGCCTGAACCGCCGCCCCTCCTGATCCCGTCCGGTCACGACGACCGGGCGGGATCTTCTGTGCGCCGGAGCGGATCGAGGGTGTGCGGCTGATCAGCTGTGACCGTCCGTGCGGCGGATCATCTGTGTACAGGGCATGTACGGATCACCGACCCACTCGAACATCGGCACGGTTCCGGATAGCCTCCGGCCATGTCCAATGGTCAGTGGTACCCACCGGAATGGCCCGACCGGATCCGGGCCCTCGCCACCGGCGAACTGACGGCCGCGACCCCCAGGCGCGCCGCCACCGTGATGCTGCTCCGGGACGCCGCGGAGGGTACCGGGGGCGGACCCACTGTCCACATGCTGCGCCGGAGCGCCTCCATGGCCTTTGCCGGAGGGGCGTACGCCTATCCGGGTGGCGGGGTCGACCCGCGCGACGACGACCGGCTCGTCGGCTGGGCCGGACCCGCCCTGGAGAGCTGGGCGCTGCGGCTCGGTGTCGCCACGGCCGCCGAGGCGCAGGCGATCGTCTGCGCGGCGGTCCGCGAGACGTACGAGGAGGCGGGCGTCCTGCTCGCCGGCCCGACCGCGGACACCGTCGTCACGGACACCACCGGCGCTGACTGGGAGGCCGACCGCGAGGCGCTGGTCGCGCGGGAGCTGTCGTTCGCCGGGTTCCTGGAGCGCCGGGGGCTGGTCCTGCGTTCGGACCTGCTCGGCGCGTGGGCGCGCTGGATCACTCCGGAATTCGAACCGCGCCGCTACGACACCTGGTTCTTCGTGGCCGCGCTCCCGGCCGGCCAGCGCACCCGCAACGCCTCCACGGAGGCCGACCGCACGGTCTGGATCCGCCCGGGAGAGGCGGCCGACGGCTACGACCGCGGCGAGCTGCTGATGATGCCGCCGACCGTCTCGACGCTGCGCGGGCTCAGGGCCCACGCCACCGCCGCGCAGGCGCTGGAGGCGGCATCGGCCCAGGACCTCGCCCCCGTACTCGCACAGGCGCGCCTGGAGGGCGACGAGCTGGTGCTGAGCTGGCCGGGGCACGCGGAGTTCACCAAACACATACCGGCGGGCGGCGCGGGCGGTGGTGCGGCATGAGCGACGCGGCAGCGCTGCCCGGACAGCCGCGCGGCGGGGTGCTGTCCGGCCCCGCCACCACCCGTGCGGTCAACGTCCTCGCGCCCAACGCGTCACCGATGACGCTGGACGGCACGAACACCTGGATCGTCGCCGAGCCCGACTCCGATCTCGCGGTGGTCATCGACCCGGGACCGCTGGACGACGTCCACCTGCGGGCCGTCATCGACACCGCCGAGCGGGCGGGCCGCCGGATCGCGCTCACGCTCCTCACCCACGGCCACCCCGACCACGCCGAGGGCGCCGCACGGTTCGCCGAGCTGACCCGTACGAAGGTGCGCGCGCTCGACCCCGGGCTGCGCCTCGGTGACGAGGGCCTGGGCACGGGCGACGTGATCACGACCGGCGGGCTGGAGATGTACGTGGTGCCGACCCCGGGCCACACCGCGGATTCGCTCTCGTTCCATCTGCCCGCCGACCGCGCGGTGCTGACGGGGGACACGATCCTGGGCCGCGGTACGACGCTGGTCGCGCATCCGGACGGGCGGCTGGGGGACTACCTCGACTCGCTGCGGCGGCTGCGCTCGCTGACGGTCGACGACGGGGTGGACACGGTGCTGCCGGGGCACGGCCCGGTGCTGGACGACGCGCAGGGCGCGGTCGAGTTCTACCTGGCGCACCGCGCGAACCGGCTGGCCCAGGTGGAGACGGCAGTGGAGGCGGGGTACCGGACGTCGTCGGAGGTGGTGGCGCACGTGTACGCGGACGTGGACCGGTCGCTGTGGCCTGCGGCGGAGCTCTCGGTGCTGGCGCAGCTGGAGTACCTGGACGAGCACGGCCTGATCTGAGACCGGCGGGCAGGCGGGGCGGGGCCCGCCGGCGGGGCGGGGCCCGTGTGTGTACCCACGCGTGAGGGGCCCCGCCGGTTCGTCGGTTCGGCGGGGCCCCTCGGGCGCTGGGTACGGCGGGGTCAGCGGGACCGCTTGGCCAGCCGCTCCACGTCGAGAAGGATCACCGCACGGGCCTCCAGCCGAAGCCAGCCGCGGCCGGCGAAGTCGGCGAGGGCCTTGTTGACCGTCTCGCGGGAGGCGCCGACCAGCTGGGCCAGCTCTTCCTGCGTCAGGTCGTGCACGACGTGGATGCCTTCCTCGGACTGCACGCCGAAGCGGCGCGACAGGTCGAGGAGCGCACGGGCCACGCGGCCCGGCACGTCGGAGAAGACCAGGTCGGACATCTGGTCGTTAGTCTTGCGCAGGCGCCGGGCGACGGCGCGCAGCAGGGCCGTGGCCACCTCCGGGCGTACGTTCAGCCAGGGCTGCAGGTCGCCGTGGCCGAGGCCGAGGAGCTTCACCTCGGTCAGCGCGGTCGCGGTGGCGGTGCGCGGGCCCGGGTCGAAGAGCGACAGCTCACCGATCAGCTCGCCGGGACCGAGGACGGCCAGCATGTTCTCGCGGCCGTCGGGGGAGGTGCGGTGGAGCTTCACCTTGCCCTCGGTGACCACATAGAGGCGGTCGCCCGGGTCACCCTCGTGGAACAGCGCGTCGCCGCGCGCGAGGGTCACCTCACTCATCGAGGCGCGGAGCTCCGCGGCCTGCTCGTCATCGAGCGCCGCGAAAAGCGGGGCGCGCCGCAGAACGTCGTCCACGAGTTCTCTCCTTGTCGGCCTGTTCAGGGAACCGTGGTCCCCATCATGCCGGACGGTAAAACAGTGCGATCAATCACAAACCAGTTTGACGCACGCACGTCCCGGAACGTACGGCAGGGGGCCGATTGGGGGTGGATCGGCAGTGACCGGGGCGGATGTCAGTCGCTGGCTCTAGGCTGGCCGGGTGTCCGGAACGCCGGTGAGAGTGCAGGCCAAGGGGGTTGATGGGGTGCCGGAAGACCGTAATTCCGCTGTGGGCGAACAGGCTGCAAGCGAACCGAAAAATGCGACAAAAAGCCCGGCGGGGCGGATGAAACGGGTGGGATCCGACGAAGATCCCGGCTCGGCACCGAAGACGGCACCGAAGCCGAAATCCAAGGCCAACGCCACATCCAAGGCTGGCCTCAAATCCCAGGCCAACACCAAGGCCGGCTCCGAATCCCGGGCCAAGCCGGTGCCGAAGGCCGGCGCCAAAGCCAAGCCGGAATCCCACCTGGCCATGGTCCGCAGGGCTCGCCGGATCAACCGTGAGCTCGCCGAGCTCTACCCGTATGCCCACCCGGAGCTGGACTTCAGGAACGCCTTCGAGCTCCTCGTCGCCACGGTCCTCTCCGCCCAGACCACCGATCTGAGGGTCAACCAGACGACCCCGGCGCTCTTCGCCGCCTACCCCACCCCCGAGGACATGGCCGCGGCCGTCCCGGAGGAAATGGAAGAGATCATTCGGCCGACCGGCTTCTTCCGGGCCAAGACCAAGTCGCTGCTCGGCCTCTCCGCCGCCCTCCGGGACAACTTCGACGGCGAGGTGCCCGGACGGCTGGAGGACCTCGTGACGCTGCCGGGGGTCGGGCGCAAGACCGCCAACGTGGTCCTGGGGAACGCCTTCGGCGTACCCGGGATCACGGTCGACACCCACTTCGGACGGCTGGTGCGCCGCTGGAAGTGGACCGAGCAGGAGGATCCGGTGAAGGTCGAGGCGGACATCGCGGCGATCTTCCCCAAGAGCGAGTGGACGATGCTCTCGCACCGCGTCGTCTTTCACGGACGCCGCATCTGCCACGCCCGCAAGCCCGCCTGCGGTGCCTGTCCGATCGCCCCGCTCTGTCCCTCGTACGGCGAGGGCGAGACGGATCCCGAGAAGGCCCGGAAGCTTCTGAAGTACGAGATGGGGGGCCGGCCGGGACAGCGGCTGAGCCCGCCCCCTGAGTACCCGGGCGCACCCGCCCCCGCCCTGGGCGCCGGCTGACCCGGAGCGCCGCTCCGGAACGAAATGCGTGACGACAGGCGTTGTGAGACGAGGGGTGCCCATGAAGACGCATCAACACAGCACGGACGCGGCGACCGGCGCCGCGTCGGCCGCGACCGGGGCGGGTGCCGGCGAAGAGGCCTCGATCACCGTCACCACCGAGGGCCTGCCCGGCTGGCTGGACCCCGTCGCCCATGCCGCGCGCACCGTCGAGCCGCAGCAGCTCAGCCGGTTCCTGCCGCCGGAGAGCGGAGCGGGGCGGCAGTCGGCCGTTCTCGTCCTGTTCGGTGAGGGCGCTCGCGGGCCCGAGCTGCTCCTGATGGAGCGGGCCGGAAGCCTGCGGTCGCACCCCGGGCAGCCCTCCTTCCCCGGCGGCTCCCTGGACGCGGAGGACGGGGACCAGGCGACGACGGGTCCGCTCAGGGCCGCGCTGCGGGAGGCCGAGGAGGAGACCGGCCTCGATCCGCACGGTGTGCAGCTGTTCGGCGTGCTGCCCCGGCTGTACATCCCCGTGAGCAGCTTCGTGGTGACGCCGGTCCTCGGCTGGTGGCGTTCGCCCAGCCCGGTCGGAGTCGTGGACCCGGGGGAGACCGCGCGGGTCTTCACGGTCCCCGTGGCGGATCTCACGGACCCGGCCAACCGGGCGACGGCCGTCCATCCCAGCGGTCACCGAGGCCCGGCGTTCCTGGTCGAATCCGCACTCGTATGGGGGTTCACGGCCGGCGTGATCGACCGGATTCTGCACTTCGCGGGGTGGGAGCGCCCCTGGGACAGGGCCAAGCAGGTGCCGCTCGACTGGCGCGCATGACAGGCTGACTCCCGTGCTCCACTGCTCCGGGTCCGCCCGGACCCAGAGAGACGTACGGGCCCGGTGACGAATCTGTGAGGCTATAGACGGTGAACGTGCTGGACATCCTGCTGCTGGCCGGCGCCGTGTGGTTCGCGGTCATCGGATACCGCCAGGGGTTCGTCGTCGGCATTCTGTCGGTGATCGGGTTCCTGGGCGGCGGTCTCGTCGCCGTCTATCTGCTGCCGGTCCTGTGGGACCAGGTGACGGACGGCTCCGAGGTCTCGTCGACGGCCGCCGTCGTCGCGGTCGTCATCGTGATCGTGTGCGCCTCGGTGGGCCAGGCCTTCACCACCCACCTCGGGAACAAGCTCCGTCGGCACATCACTTGGTCGCCCGCGCGCGCCGTCGACGCGACGGGTGGTGCGCTGGTCAACGTCGTGGCGATGCTGCTGGTGTCCTGGCTGATCGGCTCCGCACTGGCCGGCACCTCGCTGCCGACGCTGGGCAAGGAGGTGCGCAGCTCCTCGGTGCTGCTCGGCATCTCCCGGGTGATGCCGCCCCAGGCCTCCACCTGGTTCACGGACTTCTCCTCGGTCCTCGCGCAGAACGGCTTCCCGCAGGTGTTCAGCCCGTTCGCCAATGAGCCGATCACCGAAGTCAGGGCCCCCGACCCGGCCCTGGTGGGCAGCCCGGTCGCCGCCCGCGCCCAGAAGTCCATCGTCAAGGTCGTCGGTACGGCTCCGAGCTGCGGCAAGGTCCTCGAAGGCACCGGCTTCGTCTTCTCCGACCGCCGGGTGATGACCAACGCCCACGTCGTCGGCGGCGTCGAGGAGCCGACCGTCCAGATCGGCGGCCAGGGACGGCTGTACGACGCGAAGGTCGTCCTCTACGACTGGCGGCGCGACATCGCCGTACTCGACGTCCCGGATCTCGACGCGAAGCCGCTCCGCTTCACCGACACCGACCACGACGCCGCGACCGGCAACAGCGCGATCGTCGCGGGCTTCCCGGAGAACGGCGCGTACGACGTACGGGCCGCGCGGGTCCGTGCCCGTATCGACGCCAACGGCCCGGACATCTACCACCGGGGCACCGTCCGCCGCGATGTGTACTCACTCTTCACCACGGTCCGTCAGGGCAACTCAGGCGGACCGCTGCTGACCCCCGACGGCAAGGTGTACGGAGTCGTCTTCGCCAAGTCGCTCGACGACCCGAACACCGGCTACGCGCTGACGGCCGACGAGATCCGCCAGGACATCACGCAGGGCCGCACCGCCAACCAGCAGGTCGACAGCCAGGCGTGCGCGCTGTAGGCGTACCGCATTGCCTCGTCCTGCCCGGCGGAACGCGCGAGCCATGGACGCGCGAGCCAGGAACCCGCCTGCCATGAACCCGCCTGCCAGGGTGCGAGCGAGTGGTTCAGTGCGTGAGGTAGGCGGTGGGTGACCGGGCGGCCGTCCGCGGAGGCCGGGTGGCCGTCCGCTCAGCTCGGGAGGTCATCCACGCGGGTGGCGCAGCCGCGCCGAGACCCAGCGGGCCCGGCGGCGGAGGATGCGCGGAATGCCGAGCCGGGGATCATGCAGAACATGCGTAGTGTGCACCCGGCCCTGGAGGCCGCCCCCCTCATGAGTGCCCGGACCCGCCGTGGCGGTCGAGCGACGATTGCGTGCTGCGTCACCGAAGTCGTGCGTCCAGCCCATACCCCGACGTCTGCCCGTGGCTCATGGTCGGTAACCGCCCATCCGTCAGCCAATTGGCCTATGCGTCAGGCAAGTGGCTGTTCGTAGGACTCGTGTGCCCACCGGTCAGCGGTCGGGTTCGGAATCCTTGAGCCAGCTGATGAGTTCGGCCGAGAACCCGGCCGGATCCTCCTCGTGGGGGAAGTGCCCCAGACCGTCGAAAAGTCGCCAACGGTACGGTGCCTCGACGTACTCGCCGGACCCCGCGGAACTCCGGGTGCGTACCGCCGGATCGAGTGAACCGTGCAGGTGCAGCGTGGGCACCCGTACCGGCCGCTTCATGCGCCGGTTGAACTGGATGCCGTCCGGGCGGGCCAGCGAGCGCACCATCCAGCGGTACGGCTCGATCGCGCAGTGCGCCGTCGACGGGATGGACATGGCGCGCCGGTAGACGTCCACGGTCGCGTCGTCCGGGAAGTCCGCGGTCCGCGGCCCCGCCCAGTCATGGATCAGCCGCCCCACCAACGCCGCGTCGTCCGCCACGAGCTGACGCTCAGGCACCCACGGCCGCTGGAAGCCCCAGATGTACGAGCCCGCGCGGGACTGCGCGAAGTCGGAGAGCATCGAGGAGCGCCACCGCCGAGGATGCGGCATCGAGGAGACCACCAGCCGGCGCACCAGCTTCGGGCGCATCACCGCGGCCGTCCAGGCGAGGTAGCCGCCCATGTCGTGGCCGACCAGGGCGGCATCCGGCTCGCCGAGCGAGCGGATCACGCCGGTGATGTCCAGCGCCAGGTTGGCCGGGTCGTAACCCCGGGGCGTGCGGTCGCTGCCGCCCACGCCGCGCAGGTCCATCGCCACCGCGCGGAACCCCGCGTCGGCGAGCGCGGGCAACTGGTGGCGCCAGGTCCACCAGAACTGCGGAAAGCCGTGCAGGAGCAGGACCAGCGGCCCCTCACCCATTTCGGCGATGTGGAAGCGGGCGCCGTTGGCGGCGACGTCACGGTGCGTCCAAGGGCCGTCCAGACGGACGGGTCCACCGGACCCGGCCGCGGGGCCCAGCGGGCCGGTGAAAGGCGCTGAGGCCGGGGCCGGCTCCGGTGGCAGTGATGGCGGTGTGGCGGAAGGGTCTGCCGGGGGGCCGGCCGGTCCTTCGTGGCCCGCCCGGTCGTCCGGGCCCACTGGGCCGAATGCGCTGGAATCGGGGACCGTCATGTGGATGAGCGTGCCACAGCTGACGCCTTGTCCTGAACCGGACGGTTCTCGATGGCCTTGTCCGCAAGTGTGCTGCCGCCCGCCGGAAGGATCGCGTCCGCGCCGATGCCCGGACGCGGGTGCGGCTTGACGCCCTGGAGGACGGCGGCGGTCCGCTTCGCCGACGCGATGGACTTCTCCGGCGGCTTGACCTTCTTGAACTTGGCGTAGCCGAACAGCGCGAGCAGGATCCCCAGCAGGATGAACGCGCCGCCCACGATCAGGAACGACCAGGCCAGTCCCAGCCCCAGATTGTGGATTCCGTACGCGGCCGCGAAGCTCAGCACCGGGATCGCGAACAGGATCAGCACACCCGTGACGATGAACGCCACGCTGCCGATGACTCCACGCTTGACGTCCTGTCGCACCTCGGCCTTGGCCAGGGCGATCTCGTCGTGTACCAGTGCCGACAGTTCGGCCGTCGCCGAGGCGACCAGCTGGCCGAGACTGCGGTCGGCGCCGCCCGCGTAATTGCCGGGGTCGCTCATGCCTGACTCCCTCTCCTGTTCAACACATCCGATGTCAGATCATGCCGGACTGTCCGGCTTGTTGCTCGCTGCCCCCGCCAGTTGGGCAAGGCGGCGATGCTCGGCCGCCTTCCTCTCGTGGATCGCGGCCATCCGCAGGTGGTACTCCGGATCGTCCTGTTCATAGACGTCGGGTACCCCGGACTCGTCCTCGTCGAGCTCCTCCGCGTCGGTGAGCGCCCGGTATCTGCGTACCCGGAGTTTGAGCAGTACACCGGAGAGTACGGCGGCAATCAGGGAGCCGAGCAGAACCGACGCCTTGATCTCGTTGATCATGTCGTCGTCGCCGGTGAAGGCGAGCTCGCCGATCAGCAGCGAGACGGTGAACCCGATGCCGGCGAGCGAGGCGACCGCGAAGACATCGGCCCAGGCCAGCTCCTTGTTCAGCTCCGCCTTGGTGAACCGGGTGGCCAGCCACGTACCGCCGAAGATCCCCAGGGCCTTGCCGACGACCAGTCCCAGTACGACACCGAGTGTCTCCGGCCGGGTGAACACGCCGGCCAGCGCGCCGCCGGAGAGCGAGACCCCGGCCGAGAAGAGCGCGAACAGCGGTACGGCGAAGCCTGCCGACAGCGGGCGGATCAGGTGCTCGACGCGTTCGCCGGGGGAGCGCTCCTCGCCGTCGCGCCGGGTACAGCGCAGCATCAGGCCCATCGCGACGCCGGCGATGGTGGCGTGGATGCCGCTGTTGTACATCAGCCCCCAGATGACCAGGGCGAGCGGTACGTAGATGTACCAGCCGCGGACGTTGAGGCGCAGCAGCAGGTAGAAGACGGCCAGGCCGACGAAGGCGCCGATGAGCGCGACGAAGTCGATGTTCTCGGTGAAGAAGACGGCGATGATCAGGATCGCGAAGAGGTCGTCGACGACGGCGAGGGTCAGCAGGAACGCACGGAGCGCGGACGGCAGCGAGGTGCCGATGACCGCGAGGACGGCGAGCGCGAAGGCGATGTCGGTGGCCGTGGGGACGGCCCAGCCGCTGGTGGAGCCGTCTCCGAGCACCGTCACCAGGGTGTAGACGACCGCGGGCACGGCCATGCCGCAAAGGGCGGCGACGACCGGGAGAGCGGCGGCCTTCGGGTCGCGCAGCTCACCTGCGACGAGTTCGCGTTTGAGCTCGACCCCCGCGACGAAGAAGAAGATCGCGAGCAGTCCGTCGGCCGCCCAGTGCGCCACGGAGAGATGCAGACCGAGCGCCTCGGGGCCGAAGTGGAAGCGGCTGACGGTCGTGTAGCTCGATCCGAAGGTGTTCGCCCAGATCAGCGCGGCCACCGCGGCGGCCAGCAGGATGACTCCGCCGACGGTCTCGGTACGCAGCGCGTCGGTGAGGAAGTTCCGCTCCGGGAGCGACTGGCGTCCCAGGAATGTGCGGCGGGGGGAAGGGGGTGCGGGGGTGGGCGCGACCACGAGAGAGAACCTCCGGGTGGGTACGGCAGCGACGGCATGGCTGATGCACTTGCCGACCAGACTTCCCGGCACACCCTTTGAGATTTCTTGTCGTGTTATTGACCAGCTGCCACTGTACCCGGGGCGTGCGGGGCCGTGAGCGGTGATCTTCACCCTAAATGCCCGAAGGGCATCCGGCGCGCTACCGGATGCCCTTCGGGGAGCTGAGCTCTGCTGTCGTTCTCGCTGCTGTCGTTCTCGTTGCTCCGCTCTCGGCTGTCGTCGCTGTCGCTCTCAGCTGCCGTTGCCCCGGAGAAGGGCTCAGCCCTCGGAGGAGGGCTCAGTCCTCGGAGGAGGGCTCAGTCCTCGGAGGCGGACGACGGAAGCTGGGTCTGGATAAGATCCATGACCGAGGAGTCGGTCAGCGTCGTGACGTCCCCCAGCTCCCTGTTCTCCGCGACGTCACGCAGCAGACGCCGCATGATCTTGCCGGATCGCGTCTTCGGCAGTTCGGCCACGGGCAGGACCCGCTTCGGCTTGGCGATGGGGCCGAGCGTGGTGCCGACGTGGTTGCGCAGCTCCGCCACCAGCTCGTCGGAAGCGGTCGCCGTACCGCGCAGGATCACGAACGCGACGATGGCCTGACCGGTCGTCTCGTCGGCCGCACCGACCACGGCCGCCTCGGCGACCGACGGGTGCGACACCAGCGCCGATTCGACCTCGGTGGTCGAGATGTTGTGCCCGGACACCAGCATCACGTCGTCGACCCGGCCGAGCAGCCAGATGTCGCCGTCCTCGTCCTTCTTGGCACCGTCGCCCGCGAAGTACTTGCCCTCGAAGCGCGACCAGTAGGTGTCGAGGAACCGCTGGTCGTCGCCCCAGATGGTGCGGAGCATCGACGGCCACGGCTCGGTGAGGACGAGATAGCCGCCCCCGCCGTCCGGGACCTCACGGGCCTCGTCGTCGACGACCGTGGCGGAGATGCCCGGCAGCGCGCGCTGGGCGCTGCCCGGCTTGGTCGCCGTGACACCGGGAAGCGGCGAGATCATCATCGCGCCGGTCTCGGTCTGCCACCAGGTGTCCACGATCGGGCACTTGTCGGCGCCGATGTGCTTGCGGTACCACATCCATGCCTCGGGGTTGATCGGCTCACCGACCGAGCCCAGGACCCGGAGACTGCTCAGGTCGAACTTGGCGGGGATGTCGTCTCCCCACTTCATGAACGTCCGGATCGCGGTCGGCGCGGTGTAGAGGATGCTCACGCCGTACTTCTGGACGATCTCCCAGAAGCGCCCCTGGTGCGGGGAGTCGGGCGTGCCCTCGTACATGACCTGCGTCGCGCCGTTGGCCAGCGGGCCGTAGACGATGTACGAGTGTCCGGTCACCCAGCCGATGTCGGCGGTGCACCAGTAGACGTCGGTCTCCGGCTTGAGATCGAAGACCGCGTGGTGGGTGTACGCCGCCTGCGTGAGGTAGCCGCCGGAGGTGTGCAGGATGCCCTTCGGCTTCCCCGTCGTGCCCGAGGTGTAGAGGATGAAGAGCGGCTGCTCCGCCTCGAACGCCTCAGGGGTGTGCTCGGTGGACTGGCGGCCCGTGATCTCGTGCCACCAGACGTCCCGGCCCTCGTTCCACGCGGTGTCCTGCCCCGTACGCCGGACGACGAGGACGTGCTCGACGCTCTTGATACGGGCGACGGCGTCGTCGACCGCGGGCTTGAGCGCGGAGGGCTTGCCGCGGCGGTATCCGCCGTCGGAGGTGATGACGACCTTCGCGTCCGCATCCTGGATGCGGGTGGCGATGGCATCGGCGGAGAAGCCGCCGAAGACCACGGAGTGCGCCGCACCGATCCGGGCACACGCCAGCATGGCGATGGCGGCCTCGGGGATCATCGGCAGATAGACGGCGACCCGGTCGCCCTTGCCGACACCGAGCTCGGTGAGGGCGTTGGCGGCGCGGGAGACCTCGTCCTTCAGCTCCGCGTAGGTGATGGCACGGCTGTCGCCGGGCTCGCCCTCGAAGTGGATGGCGACCCGGTCACCATTGCCCGCCTCGACGTGGCGGTCCACGCAGTTGTACGCGACATTGAGCTTGCCGTCCGCGAACCACTTCGCGAAGGGCGGATTGCTCCAGTCGAGCGTCTCGGTCGGCTCCGTGGCCCAAGTCAGGCGGCGGGCCTGCTCGGCCCAGAAGCCCAGCCGGTCCGCATCGGCCTGTTCGTACGCCTCGGCTGTGACGTTGGCGTTCGCGGCCAGATCGGCAGGCGGTGCGAACCGCCGCTCCTCTTTGAGCAGGTTGGCCAGGCTTTCGTTGCTCACGACATCTCCCATTCCCAGGGTGTCCGTTGTGTCCCGGGGCATAGCTCATCAGGCCAAAGGCCGGGTGACAAGTGTCTGCCGGGAATTGGTTTAGACCTGTGTTTCGTGTATGGAGGCACGGTCCCGCCCCCGCGGCGGGGTGGAGCGGAGTGCCGAGGCGCCCTGCGGTGGTGCAGGGTGCACGGCGCTGCGGAGGCGGGACCCACACGGTCTCACGGACCCGAGGTGTACCCGGTTCAGGCGCCAGTACGCGCCAACTCGGCCGGTTCATAGGGATCGTACGGGGCGGAGGGGCTGACCCGGTCGAAGACCTCGTCGAGCCCGTGGCCGGCGCCGATGCCTTCGGTCAGCAGATACGACTGGGCCTCAGCCACGTGGAAGTACATGCCGTGCAGCTGGAGCGTGCCTTCCGCGAGGCGTCGCGCCACCGATCCATGGGCCCGCAGGTGGTCCAGCTGCTGGACCACATTGGTGAGGCAGAGCTGTTCCACCTCGTCGGCGGGCAGCCGGCCGGAGATCCGGGCCCAGGCGTGGCGTTTGGAGGCCATGCGCTTCAGACTCGGCAGCCCGTGCCGCAGCCAGCGCCACAGGGGTGTGTCCGGGGTGTCGGGTCCGGCGCCGAGCAGTGCGTTCATGGCATCGCAGCCGGAGTGCCCGCAGATGGTGATGGACTCCACCCCCAGCACGTCCACCGCGTACTCGATCGCCGCCCCCACCGAGTCGTCACCTCGCTCGGACTGCGGTGGCGGCACCAGATTCCCGATGTTCCGGACGGTGAACAGATCGCCCGGACCACTTGCCGTGATCATGCTCGTCACCAGGCGGGAATCCGCGCAGGTGATGAACAACTGCGAGGGGCGCTGCCCCTCCCTGGCCAGCCTTGCCAGCTCCTCACGCACCAGGGGTGCCGTATTGCGCTGGAACGAGCTGAGCCCGCTGACCAGTCGCTGCCCACCGGTCCGGCGCGGTGGAGCAGCCTCGTGGTCGGGCGTGTAGTCGGCTGAACGGCCGGGGGATTGCTGGGCGCCTGTGGGGGCGAGCCCATCAGGGGTGCTGCCGGGGGTGCTGGTGACGCCTGCCGGGGGTGTGGGTGCGGGTAGGACGGGAACGGACGAGGGTGCGGGGGCGGGCGCGGGGCGGAGGGGGGTTGGGGCTGGGCTGCCCGTCGTGCCCGTCGCGGTGGTCGCGTTGGTCGGGCTCATTGCGTCGGTCGCGTCGGTCTCGTCCGTTGTTTTCGTTGTGGGGGCGGTGGTGGGGCCGGCGGGGACCTGGCAGGACGCGGTGGCTCCGGTGGGCGCGGCGATTGGGGGGTCTTCGGCGGGCTCGGCGGCTCCAGCGGATCCGGCGGGCTCGGCGTATGCGGTGGCCTCGGTGGGGTGTGCTGCGGCGGGGATGACCGTGGAAGCGGTGCCCGAGGCGCGGCGGTCGCGGCTGAAGTCGGTGAGGGGTACCTGCTCGGGCCGGTCGTGGCAGTGGTGGTTGCGCCACGGTGTCCAGGGGCGGCAACAGGAGTGCGCTGCCGAGGCGGGCTCGGCGATCCTGCCGCCGGACCGGCCGGCGAAGACGACCCGGCCGCCCTGGGCGGTATGGGCGTTGCTCCAGTCCTGGAACATCTCGTACGCCGCGTGATCGATGAAGAAGCCGTCCAGCTCGACGACCACGTCCGCGTCCTGGGGCAGCTGGCCCAGCGTCCGGTTGAGCCGGGGCACGGCCAGGAACGTCAACTGGCCGCTCACGACGACCAGATACCGACCGATCCGTTCCGTGACGGTTATCCTGGTCCGCGCCAGTCGGTGCAGGGCGACAACCACCGCCACCGCGATCCCGATCGCCACGCCCTTGAGGACACCGAAGAGCAGTACCCCGGTGATCGTCGCTCCGTACACCAGGAATTCCCGATGCCTGTGGACGTTGCGGATGTGGGCGAAGCTCACCATCTGGATGCCAACCACCATCACGAGCGCGCCCAAGGCGGCCAGTGGGATCCATTCCAGCACGGTGACCAGCAGACCGGTGGCGAGCAGTACCCAGACGCCATGCAGCACGGTGGAGGCACGGCTGGTCGCCCCGGCCCGTACGTTCGCCGAACTGCGTACCGCGCCACCGGAGACCGCCAGCCCGCCCAACAGGCCCGACACCGTGTTGGCGATGCCTTGTGCGCGTAGTTCCCGGTCGAGGTCGGCGCGTCTGACGGGGGGCGGGACCGGGCCGGAGCCGGGCCCGGCGAGCTCGGCCGGGTGTGCGGACGCGCCTTCGACCCCTTGATCACCGTCTTGCTGATCACCGGCCTGTGCGACGGCCGGTCCGGCTGACCGCTCGCTGCTCCGGTCGGCGGCCAGCCTGTCCACGGCGACAGCGGCGAGCAGTGATTCCAGGCTCGCCACCAGCATCATGGTGAACACGGCTGTGGCCAGGCCTAGTACGGGTCCCTGCGGCAGTTCGGGCAGGGTGTGCGAACTCCAGGACGGCAGATCGACCCGCGCGATCGACGGTGCCGCGAAGGCCGCTACGGCAGTGGCGACGGCCACGGACACCAGGGCCGCCGGAATCCGCCGCAGCATGCGGCCGGGCTGCCCCGGAATCCGGGGCCACAGCACCAGGATCGCGATGGTCAGAGCGCCGATCAGCGGTGCGGCCGGGCCGACCTGTGACAACTGGGCAGGCAGAGTACGGGCGTTGGAGACGGCCGAGCTCTCCGGTGAGCCGCCCAGCACGATGTGCAACTGAGCGAGCGCGATGGCCACACCGATGCCTGCGAGCGTGCCGTGCACGATGGCTGGGCTGACGGCGAGGGCGCTGCGAGCGGCCCGCAGCGAACCCAACAGGAGCTGCAGCAGGCCCGCTCCGATGGTGATCGCGCAGGTGGTGCGCCAGCCGTAGACCTGGATCAGGTCGGCGGTCACCACGGTCAGCCCGGCGGACGGCCCGGAGACCTGGAGGGGAGTGCCGCCGAGCAGGCCGGCCACGATGCCGCCGACTGCGGCGGAGATGAGACCGGCTTCCAGCGGGGCGTCCATGGCGACGGCCAGGCCGAGCGACATGGGGATGGCGAGAAGGAAGACAGTGATCGATGCGGACAGGTCGGCGCCCGCGATGCGGAATCGTCCGCCGCGATGCGGCGGTGGCGGGCTGTGAGGTCGCTTGACCCCCGATGACCGGGGAGGTCGCGAACTGCGGGATGAGCGGTCATGACGAGTGGGGACGCAGGCAGACATGTGTTCCCGTCTCCTCCGGGGCAGCGCGGTCGCGGAATGTGGGACGCGGCCGTGGGTCACGGCGTGCAGCGGCGGGATATCTCAACTCTTGGTAAACAGATCGTAATGGAGAGTAAAGATCTGTGTCCATGATTGAGGGCAAATGGTCTACCCAACCACCCATTCCAGTGAATAGGCAGCTTTTCATTCGGCCTGTCGCACGAATTTGTGTGCAGTGCGTGCGAGTTTGACCGCGCCGTGTCGGCACTTCAGCGCAATCAAACCTGCAAGGAAGAGGGTGGGCGGATGATGACCGCCACGAAGAGGATCGCCTTGGGCATCATGGCCGTTGCGCTGGTCGCGGGAGTGGCCGGCTGCTCCGGCTCGGATTCCGGCTCGGGCGTATCCGGGCCCCGTGTCGTGAACGGTACGGCGAGCGGAGCAGCGAACGGTGCGGCCGGGGCGAAGAAGAAGGCCGTCGGTGAAGCCCCCAAGAGTGCGTTCCGGCTCATCGGCGACGGCTCCACGGCCTTCACCGGCGCTCAGCCGAAGCAGCCCGCGGTCCAGCGGCTGGCCCCCGGTCAGAAGCCCCCGCAGTTCGTGGTGTTCTCGTGGGACGGCGCCGGGGAGGACAGCCAGCAGCTGTTCTCGCACTTCCGCGAGGTGGGCAAGAAGTACGACGCGAACATGTCGTACTTCCTCAGCGGCGTGTACCTGCTGCCGGACGCGAAGAAGAAGCTCTACGACCCGCCCAAGCACAACGCCGGAAGTTCCGACATCGGCTTCAACGACACCAAGGGGATCCGGGACACCCTCGCCCAGGTCCGCGGTGCCTGGCTGGACGGAAACGAGATCGGCACCCACTTCAACGGCCACTTCTGCGGCAAGGATGGTGGCGTCGGCACCTGGTCCGTCGCCGAGTGGAAGAGCGAGATCAACCAGGCGAAGTCCTTCGTGAAGGGCTGGAAGTCGAACGATCCCGAGCTCAAGGGCCTGAAGCCGCTGCCCTTCGACTACGACAAGGAACTCATCGGCGGCCGCACCCCCTGCCTGGAGGGGCAGAAGAACATGGTGGCGGCCGCACGCTCGATGGGCTTCCGCTACGACTCCAGTGGCGTCAACGACCAGGTCTGGCCGAAGAAGAAGGGCGGCATCTGGGACCTCTCGATGCAGCTCGTCCCGGTACCGGGACGCGAATTCGAGACGCTCTCGATGGACTACAACTTCATGTTCAATCAGTCCGGTACGACCCAGGGCGACCCGGACCAGCACGAGTACTGGGGCAACCAGATGCGGGACGGCCTGCTCCAGGCCTTCGACCGCTCGTACGACGGGAATCGCGCTCCGCTGATCATCGGCAACCACTTCGAGTCCTGGAACGGCGGCACATACATGCGCGCCATCGAGGAGACGATCGAGACCGTCTGCACCAAGCAGGGTGTGCGCTGCGTGTCCTTCAAGCAGCTGGCGGACTGGCTGGACGGTCAGGACCCGGCGACGCTCGCGAAACTCGGCACGCTGAAGGTCGGAGAGGCGCCCGAGAAGAGCTGGGCGTCCTTCCTCGGCGGAGCCGTCAGTCCGGTCAAGGGAAGGAAGTAGGCAAAGAGTAGGTCAAGGGAGAGAAGTAGCGGCAGAAGTGGGGGCAGCGGTAGGGGCACGAGCGTGGGGTGCGCCTGGGTGTGGGGCTGCCGTGCGGTGTGTGTCCGATCCGGCCCTGACCGATCTGATCCCGGGCGGGGTCGGATCGGACGGGGCCGGTGACCGAACACGACCGGTACCGGGCGCCCGGATGACCGCGGTCGGCCAGTGCCGACTGGGTCGGCACCCGGTTCGCCCGACACCGGCCGGCCGCGCTGACGGCGCGCGGCTGAGGGCGCCCGTACCGAACTCGGTCAAGGCGCCGTCCGGTCAGGCCGGCTGGGCCGCCCCGGTCCGGGCGCACCGCTCGTCGAGCACGAAGGCCGGGTCCACCTGCGCTGCCAGGTCGGCCCCTGTCTTCTCGTTGCCCCAGCTCTCCGCGTTCTTCAGATGGAAATGCACCATCTGCCGTGTGTAGCGCTCCCAGTCACGCTGTCCGTACGAGTCCTCCGCGGCGTCCTGCAGGGCCTGCAGCGCCATCCGGTTGTCCGCTTCCAGTAGCTCGAAGCGGTCGGGGCGGCCCTTCTCCATGGCCCGCACCCAGTCGGAATGGCCGACGGTGACCAGCAGGTCGTCGCCGACCTCGGCGCGCAGGAACTCCAGGTCGTCCTCCCCTTGCACCTTGTTGCCCACGACCTTCAGCGCGACTCCGAAGTCACGTGCGTACTCCTTGTACTGGCGGTAGACCGACACTCCCTTGCGGGTCGGCTCCGCGACCAGGAACGTCATGTCGAAGCGGGTGAACATTCCCGAGGCGAAGGAGTCCGAGCCGGCGGTCATGTCGACCACGACGTACTCCTCGGGGCCGTCGACGAGATGGTTGAGGCAGAGCTCTACCGCGCCGACCTTGGAGTGGTAGCAGGCCACCCCCAGGTCCGATTCGGTGAACGGCCCGGTGGCCATCAGCCGGATGTCCCCGTCGTCGAGCCCGACCGTGCGGGCGCACGCGTCGTAGATCGGGTTGTCCTCGCACACGCGGAGCAGTCGCGAGCCCTCGCCGGGTGGCGTTGTCTTGATCATCGTCTCGACCGAAGCGATGCGGGGATTGCTGCCGCGCAGATACTCCTTGATCAGAGGCAGGTGCGCTCCCATGGCGGGCAGCGCCGCGGCCTCCTCCTCGTCGAGGCCGAGCGCGGCCCCGAGGTGCTGGTTGATGTCGGCGTCCACCGCGACGACGTGGGCCTCATTGGCGGCCAGGTGGCGGATGAAGAGCGAGGACAACGTGGTCTTGCCGCTGCCGCCCTTCCCTACGAAAGCGATCTTCATGTTCACCTAGGGTAGTGGCACGATCGCTATCCGTCGTCGGACTTCGTGAAGAAGACCACTCCGGGGCGGTAGGCGTGCGGGGGGCGCGTAGCCTCGCTACTTATGAGTACGACTTCCTCGGACCCGCTCGCCACCCTGGGTATCCTGCCGGGCGTGACGGACGCGGTGGACTCCGTGCGCAAGGCGGTCGACCGCGTCTACGGTCACCGTGTCATGCGGCGCCGCAGCAACGAGGTCACCTCGGAGGCCGCCCTGCGGGGCGCTCGTGGGTCGGCCGCGCTCTCCGGTGCCGATTGGAACCTGGAAGAGGTGCGCCGGCGTACCGACTTCACCGGGGACAGCGAGGCGCGTGCGGTCGGGGCCGCGCTGCGGTTGACCGCCGAGGCGGGTCAACTGCTCTCCATCTGGCGGCAGTCGCCGTTGCGTGTGCTGGCGAGGCTGCATCTGGTGGCGGCCGGCGGTGCGGCGCCCGAGGACGCCGTCGGCCGGCCCCGGCTGGCGGGTGAGCCGGTGAACGAGCCGCTGATCGAAGCGCCGCTGCCCGGCGCCGATGAGGTGGCGGGGCGGCTGGAAGGGCTCAGCGGGCTCATTCTTTCGGGGAGTGAGGCGCCCGCCCTGGTGACGTCCGCGGTCGTGCACGGCGAGCTGCTGGCCCTGCGTCCCTTCGGTTCGTGCAACGGTCTGGTCGCGCGGACCGCCGAGCGGATCGTGCTGATCGGGAGCGGGCTCGACCCGAAGTCGATCTGCCCGGCAGAGGTCGGCCATGCCGAGCAGGGGCGGGCGGCTTACGTGGCGGCTTTCGAGGGATATCTGTCGGGGACGCCGGAAGGTATGGCGGCCTGGATCGCACACTGCGGGCGCGCGGCCGAACTCGGTGCCAGGGAATCGACGGCGGTCTGTGAGGCGCTCCAGCGCGGCGCCGCGTAACGAGCGGAACGCCAGGACGTTCTCGGTGGTTCCGGCTCCGGGTGGTAGTGCCTGGTGAAAAGGGTTGCGGCGGTACCGTCCTCGGTACCGCCGCTGGCATGTCCACCCGGTTACCAAGCGTCCTCGATATGTGCCCATCAGGTCGGGTGCTTCGCCCGTTCCTGGTGCGGCTGGCCCGTAATCGACGGGTCGACGTCGCGTGGGTGCCCGGCTTTCATGCGCGGTCCGTGGGGCCTTCTCTGCGTTACTGGTCATCCTCACGGATGTCCTTGGTCTCGCGGGCCGTTGAGTCCTTTGTACTCCAGGGGTCGGGTGAGCGGTAGTGCTGGCGGCACTTCTTTACTTTTGGGTTCAATTACGGACGAGTTGGTTCAATTGGGTGCGCCGGGAATTCGGGGTGCGGTGCGCCTGCGGAGGGCTGTGTCACGTGGACGTCGCGGCGGTGCGTCGGCGAGCGGTGTACCAGACGAGTCCGGCGGTGAGGGCGGCCGCTCCCACCGCCGCCGCGGCCATGAGCGCCGGGCGTGGTGGCAGCGAGAAGGCGGGCAATCGCTGCTTGAGTCGGACGGGGCGGTCGAAGACGAGAATCGGCCACTCCCTGAGAGTCGCCTCGCGGCGTAGGGCGCGGTCCGGATTGACCGCGTGCGGATGGCCGACGGCCTCCAGCATCGGCACATCGGTCGCGGAATCGCTGTAGGCGTAGCAGCGTGCGAGGTCGTAGCCCTCGGACACGGCGAGAGCCTTGATGGCCTCCGCCTTCGTCGGCCCGTACGCGTAGTACTCCACCTCGCCGGTGAAGCAGCCGTCGGCACCGACGACCATGCGCGTGGCGACGACACGGTCGGCGCCGAGCAGCTCGCCGATCGGTTCGACGACTTCGGCGCCGGAGGTCGAGACGATGACCACGTCGCGTCCCGCGGTGTGATGTTCCTCGATGAGCGTCGCCGCTTCGTCGTAGATGATCGGGTCGATCAGGTCGTGCAGGGTCTCGGCGACGATTTCCTTCACCTGCTGGACGTTCCAGCCTTTGCAGAGCGCGGAGAGATACTCGCGCATCCGCTCCATCTGGTCGTGATCTGCGCCCCCGGCAAGGAACACGAACTGTGCGTACGCGGTGCGCAGTACGGCACGGCGGTTGATCAGACCGCCTTGGTAGAAGGACTTGCTGAAGGTCAGTGTCGAAGACTTCGCAATGACCGTCTTGTCCAGGTCAAAGAAGGCTGCTGTGCGCGGCAAGAAGCAGTTTTCCACAAGGCAGAGCATAGGGGCCCGCCATTCGGCGTAAACCCCGGCGCGTGGGTTTGCCTGAGAAGGTGCTCGGGTACACCATGGAAGTCACGGATCGTTCGCGACCGTGCTAACCCGGTCCGGCTCCTCCCCCCCGAGTCGGCCGTGGGGACGACCCCCGCTCTCCCCCCCGGCGGGGGTCGTCGCATGTCCGGACGCGTTCCTGTCGCTCGGGGATCACGCATTTCTCCTCCTTCTCGGCCGTGATGGCCCATGTCTGCGCTGAACTCACTTCAGCATGCCCCGTCACGGTGCGTGACGGAAGGGCTGCTCTCCGAATGTCGCCGGTTTGAGCTACGGGGATATTCACAACGCTGGAGTTGTCCACAGTTTTTGAGCAAGATCCACACGATTTCCTGAAGCACTGCACCGTGATTCCACCCGTGAAGTCTGCGGGTTCCGGAATCACCGTTCTCGGATCGCTCCGAGATCGCCGCGATCCGCGGTGAAGGTGAGTGAAGAAGGGGGCTGAGGTCGTGGCTGAATCCAGCGCACGGGATCGTTTGCAGGCCGTCGGGCCGCACCGGGGCGGGCCGTTGATCGTCACCGAGGATGTGGATCTGCTCGACGATCTGCTGAGGCTGTGTGCGGCCGCCGGCGCGGAGCCCGAGGTCCATCACACACTGCCGGACCGGCGAGGGGGCTGGGAGCGGGCACCCATGGTTCTCGTCGGGGACGATGCGGCGCCGAGGTGCCGCGGAGCGGCTCGCAGGCGGGGCGTGATGCTCGTCGGGCGCGACCAGGACGCGCCCGACGTCTGGCGCCGGGCCGTCGAGATCGGAGCCGAGTACGTGCTGCGGCTGCCCGACTCGGAGAACTGGCTCGTCGATCAGATCGCCAACGCGACGGAAGGCGTCGGTAGGCCGGCCCTCACCGTCGGAGTGATCGGCGGCCGCGGTGGCGCCGGTGCTTCCACGCTGGCCTGCGCACTCGCGGTGACCGCCGCGCGGATCGGGCGGCGGACGATGCTGATCGACGGCGACCCGCTGGGCGGCGGCATCGATGTACTGCTCGGTGGCGAACGGGCGGAGGGCATGAGGTGGCCTGATTTCGCCCATTCCAAGGGGCGGGTCGGTGGTGGCGCGCTGGAGGAGTCGCTGCCCGCGCTGCACGGGCTGCGCGTGCTCAGCTGGGGCCGTGACGACTGGGTGGTCATCCCGCCGCAGGCCATGCAGGCGGTCCTGGCCGCCGCGCGGAGGCTCGGCGGCGTAGTGGTCGTCGATCTGCCGCGCCGTGTGGACGAGGCGGTGGCCGAGGCCCTTGCGCAGATGGACCTCGGGCTTGTGGTGGTACCTGGGGAGCTGCGGGCGGTCGCGGCCGCGAAACGCGTGGCGTCGATGGCGGGGATGGTGCTCGACGACCTGCGGGTCGTGGCGCGCGGGCCGTACGCGTCCGGCCTCGACGAACAATGGGTGGCGCATGCCATGGGGCTTCCGCTGGCCGGTGAACTCCCCTTGGATCTAGGCCTGCTGGCCGAGCAGGACACGGGTGAGCCACCCGGTGGCAGTGCTCGCGGACCGCTTGCCAGGTTCTGCTCGGCCTTCTGGGACCGGGCGCTCGCCGGTGAGGGCGCCGGAGGCCCGGCCGCCGGAGGTGTCTCATGACCGAGGCGCTGCTCGACGCCGTCCGGCAGCGGCTGGCGCAGAGCGGAACGGCGCCGACCCCGGCCGGAGTCGCGGCCGCGCTGCGGGCGCAGGGGCGACTGCTCGGGGATGCCGAAGTGCTGTGTGCCGCAGATGAGTTGCGTGGGGAACTGATCGGGACCGGTGTGCTGGAGCCGCTGCTCGCGGACCCGGCGGTCACCGACGTTCTGGTGTCCGCGCCCGACCGGGTGTGGGTGGACCGAGGCCGCGGACTCGAACTCACCGGAGTGACCTTCGCCGACGCGGCGGCGGTGCGCAGGCTCGCGCAGCGGCTCGCCGCCGTGGCGGGACGGCGGCTGGACGATGCCAGGCCCTGGGTGGACGCGCGGCTTCCGGACGGGACCCGGATGCACGCCGTGCTGCCACCGGTGTCGGTCGGATCGACCTGCCTGTCGTTGCGGGTGGTCCGGCCCAAGGCCTTCTCGCTGGGCGAGCTGGTTGCGGCGGGGACCGTACCGCCAGGTGGTGACCGGGTGCTGCGGGCGCTGGTGGAGGCCCGGGTCTCCTATCTCATCAGCGGAGGCACGGGAGCCGGGAACCCGGAACATGGCTTAGGACACCTCTACTGGAAACCGCGCTGAGGTGGACGTGCGAGACGCACGCCCATGCCCCTGATCTGCACGTTTGCGGGTCCGAAAAGGGGCGAAGGTGCGGGGTGGGTGCAGCCTTTGAATCCAAGGCTGGCGGACGAATCGGGCATGAGGGAGCGCCGACCGCGCTGGTGGTCGACGCGCAGTTGCCCGCCCGCACCCCGGCCGCCGCCGGCCCCGGGTGCGAGCGGGAGATCAGCGGGCGGGACGGCGCTCCGGGTACGACGGCGGGTGCGACCGCGATTTGGTGCACAGTTCGCGGTGGACGTAGATCGTGCCCCCGGCCCCTGTGGCTGCGTAGATTTCGATGCCTTCGGCTTCGTTCGGACGCATCAGCTGGCCGCACCGGTCGCAGATCACCGGGCCTCCTTCGGTGTGGCGACGAGGCGGCAGCGGGCCACCTCTTCGTACTCGGTGTGGCCGGTCCGCCCGGCGTGCTTCAGCGCCCAGGTGTCCGGGGTGATGTGCGAGGTGCTCGGCTCGGACTCCTCGCCGCAGCCGGGGCCGAGGCAGCGGATCACGATGGTGGTCTGCGGGGCCTCACCGCGAGGGGCGCCGATCGTCCACTCCACGAACCGCATCACCGAGCGGGGGCTCATCAGCGGGTCTCCCGCCATGCCCGGCCGAGACGAACAGAGGTGGGGCAGGCGGCGCCAGCCCGGCACCCGGCACAGGCAAGGGTGTGGCCGAGCCATGTCCGGTAGGCGGTGTCGGCGGTGGATGGCCACTTCGTCAGCGTGATCACGTGCGGGTCCTCCAGCAGGTTGGGCAGCAGCGGGGGAACCAACGGGCCGCGCATCCGTCGAGATCGATCGTGCGTGTGCCGAGGTCGACAGCAGATCCGTTGGATAACTGGCAGTTGCACCAGACGCACCGAACACCTCGCTGCTGCTGTGCGGACAGCTCATCGAACGCAGGCACCTCGCGGCGAGCCTCAATGGCGGTCAACAGAACGCCTCGGCAGGCAACTTCAGCGAGCCGCCCGGATCCAGGGCCAAGCCGAGCGCAGTCGGATCCGTGAGTCGGCCGGATCCGTCGGGCTTCTCCAGCCATACCCTGCCCGCCGCGGGGCGTTGAACGGGCGGGCAGCACAGCGGCCACCCGGCCGGATAGAGCGTCAACTGCCTGACGTGATGCAGCAGCTCGGCGCCGTCCAGTGGCACGAGCCACCACGCCACGTTGCGCAGCGGGTGCGCGAGCACGGGGCCGAGCTCTTCGGAACGGATCCGCTGCATCGCGTCCACGCTCGGCGGCAGCGGTACCTCGGCAACGAGCCACGCGATTCCGCTCGGGATGATCGCGAAATCACCGGACATCCAGGCCGCGCGAACGGTGCTCTCCGACTGCGAGCATCGCGCGAGCCAGCGGGCGCCCGCTGAGACCGGGTTTCGTGCGCGTGTGGGCATGTCGGTGACGATAGAAATCCGGGCTGCTCGGGGGGTAGCCGATTCTGCGAGATTCTACGGATTCAGCCGAGCTGCTGAAGAGCGTCCATGATGACCGACCGCGCCTCGGCTCCGTATACAGCGTGATCGGACAGCTCGGCGAAGGTCGCGGCGTACTGACTCACCTCGTGCGCCTGCGAGATCGTGAGGTGTCCTGACACGAGCTCGACGGACACCTGCGACGAGTCGAAGATCCAAAACCCCTCGACGGGCATGCGGGTACGGTCCGGCCGTGCGGGGATGACGCCGAGGCTGATGTTCGGCTGCGCGCCCGTGGCGATCAGGTGGCCGAGCTGCCCGACCATGACGTCGCGGCCGCCGATCCCCGAACGCAGCACGGACTCTTCAAGGAGGAACGCGAACACCTTGCCGGGCTCGTGCAACACCCGCTGTCGCTCGACCCGAGCAGCGACTGCCGCGTCGACATCATCGACTGCGACGCGGCGCTGCTGCACCGCCCGCAGTACGGCCTCGGTGTAGGCGCGGTTCTGTATCAGGCCAGGCACGAACCATGATGAGTAGGCGCGGAACCGCGACGTGCGCTCGAACAGCGGCCGGACAGCGACCTGCGCCTGCCGCAGTCCGTCGCGCTCCACGCGGCGCCACTCTACGAACATGCCCTCGACCGCGCGCAGCGAGCGAACCAAGTCGCCGGCCTGGTCGGCCGCGTCGCATGCCTCGCACCACACACGGACGTCGTCTGCAGACGGGGCGGTGCGGGCGTGCTCAATCCGGCTGACCTTCGAGGGATACCACCCAAGGCGCGCGGCGAGTTCCTTGCCGGATAGTTCAGCGTCCCGACGGATCTCGGCGAGCCGGTCGGCGAGAACCCGTCGGGCGTTCTGAACGCTCGATGATGAGACAGCCATCAGGCAGGGTCGTACTCCGCATGCGGGATCGCCCGCCGCCACACGGACTCGAACGCCTCGGTGCAGAGCTTCGCCCGAGCAGGATCCGCGGTGTACTCGCGCCCGTCCTCGGCGAGAGCGCCGGCACCCCCAAAGTGGTGGAACAGTACGAGTTCGTCGTCGAACACCCAGAAGTCCGTACCGGGCAGCGCGAGATCGGTCGTCTGCCTCCGCGGCAGCCATCGCACCTCTTCGCCAGCGGCAATGTTGGTCGGCGTCAGATCGTGCTCGTACCGCACATAGTCAGTGACCGGCTCTGAGATGATCCGGGCCCGACGGACCGTGACGCCCCGGGCGGTCGCCTCCTGCACGTGGTCGTGCCACGGCCCCCACCACGACGCCCGGTCGGCGAGGTCGAGCCTCTGCCCGCGCTGCCACGCGATGAACCCGGGGTCGTCGAGGGCATAGCCGTCGCGCATCTCCAGGTGTACGGCGCTCCGTTGTGCGCGCGCGAGCGCCTCACGTGCGGGGGGTTGCACCGCTGCTGTCTCCGTTCGAGTGGGGGAGGAACTGCCGCATCTTCGCGGGCAGCCGGATGATCGTCTCGCCGGGCGGGATGTCGGTGGAGTGCCCGGGGATCGAGCCGACTTCTTTCGCCTGATCGACGGTGCTGCCGTCGGCGACGTAGGACTGAATGATCAGGTCGCCGGTCGCGTCGTCCAGCCAAATGGTCGGCGATTCGTCGACCGGGCTGTCGGGGTCGATTCCTAGGAAGTGCAGGGCCATGACGTTCCCTCCGCGTGGATTGCACAGGATTCCACAGACACTCGCGCGGCCGCGGATCGCAGTCAAGAGCGCATCCGCTGGGTACCCCGTACACACGAATGCGCCCCCTGCCGCCGGCCGTAGCCGGGGCAGTGATGAGGGCGCGGAGACCTACTCTGATCCCATGACCAGCGACCCCGAGCGCATCACCCAGCTCCTCGCGGCCACCCGCGACGCCCTCACCACCGAGCTCGCCTCAATCAGCGACCCGATCGCCCGCGAAGCAGCTGCCCGGCAGATCCTCGCCGCCCTACCCGACCTCAGCCAGGACATCACGGCCATCCGCAGCGACGCCGTCACCACCCTCAAGGAAGGCCGCACCTTTGCCCAGGTCGGCCAGCTGCTCGGAGGCCTCTCCACCGCCCGCGTGGACCAGATCATCCGAGCGGGCAAAAAGAAGTAGCCCCACCCGGCCGTAGCCGGGCGGGGCGTTGTGGGTCACGTGCGGCGGCGGTCGAGCAGGGCATACGCGGCCGGGGACGTGGTCGGGGCTGGAACGCTCGGTGCCCCGTCGCGCCGGCAGACCAGCGCATCCGGATCCGACGGCGACGGCTGGAGGCTGTACCCGGCCGGGCACGTCTGGCCATCCGCGCCGTCGCGGCCGTTCGCGCCGTCCTTGCCCGCGGTACCGGGCTGTCCGGCCGGGCCCTGCTCGCCCGCCGGGCCCGCCGCGCCCGCAGGACCTGCGGGGCCAACGGGCCCCGGAATTGAAGAGTCCGTTCCCGCGCGGCCGCTCGCGCCGGACGGGCCCGGGGTGGCCGCCGCACCGGTCGCGCCGCGGCCGCCCCGCGCACCGGTCTTCCCGCGCGGCCCCGGCGGGCCTGGGATCGGCACCGGCACCTCGGCCCGCGCCGGCAGATCCTCCACCGCGTCGCCCGGGTCCGGGGCCGCCGGGGTCCCGCCGCGCGCCTGGACCTGCGCGCGCAGCGTCCGCACATCCGTCGCCAGCGTGGTGACCGCGGCACCCCGCCGGTCCGCCTCGGCAGCCAGCTGATCCCCGCGCGACTCCGCCTTGTCGATCTGCAGGAACGCGATCGCGAGCCCGCCGCCCAGGAACAGGAGCGCCGCCGTGACCCAGAGGCCGCGGCGGCGCCGGTACAGCAAACGTGCTGTCCGTGTCATGGCGTCCCCCCGAGCTGCGTCACGAGCAGCTTCAGCCGTGACACTTCCAGCTCCAGCGCAGCGACCTTCGCTTCAGCTGTCGACTGGTCCAGCTCTGCCTTGTCCCGCTCCTTCACCAACCGCTCGGTGAGGCTGTCGTATCCGGTGATGACTCCGCCCTCCCGGGTCGCCCTGGCCGCACCTCGGGAGCCGTATGCGGCCGCTGTCGCAGTGAACAGCGCGGCCAGCACAGCAGACAGCGCGGCGGCCATGGCAGCGTCCATACGTACTCCCGTGGTGCTCGGTGGGCAGCTCAGATACCCGTCGGGTGCGACGCCGGGTCGGCGGCCGCGGGCAACGTGGACGCGGTGCCCGCCCGGCCGAGGTGACCGGCAGCCCAACCCTTCGCGGCGGCGAGGGCGAGGCCGATGGGTGCGGCCCACCACACGGGGATGTTGGCGAGGTCGGTGATGGCGACGCCGAGCGCGGCCTGGACGCCGGTCCAGCCCGCGCGCTCGGCGCTGTCGAGGAGCAGCTGCTTCGTCATGGGTCAGTCCTTCACGGTGAAGCCGTGGGCACGGCCCAGGGCGGTGAGTGATGCCTTGCCGGGGATGCCGTCGGCGGCCTGGCCCCGGTAGTTTCCGCCGGCCTTGGACCGCTGCCACGCGGCGTAGGCGGTAACGGTGGTTGTGCCGAAATGCCCGTCGCTGAACTTCTTGGAGAGCAGCCCGGCGTTGACGAGAGCGGCCTCCACGGTCCGGACCCCGGAGTACGTGACTGGGGTGCCGGCCGCGCTCGGGTTGGAGCGGGCGGCGGCGACGAGCTGGGACAGGTCGACTACCGGCTTACTCGGCGCCGAGGCAGGCGGCCGGGTCGGCGTCTTCGTGCCGAGGCGCGTGTCGATGCGGGTGCGCATCTTCGTCCAGTCGATCCCGCGCGGGTCGACTTTCCCGGGCTGCCAGTCGAGATGCCGGATCACGGAGGCCGCGTCCCAGCCGTGCGCCCGGCAGATTGCAGCCGAGACCTGCTCGATCGCGAGCAGTTGCGCCTCGGGCCAGGGGTCCTTGCCGTCCCCGAGGTTCTCGCACTCGAAGCCGTAGAAGTGCCGGTTGCCGTCGACAGTGGCCTCGTTGTCCGTGGGTACGGGCCGTTCAGCGACGACTGCGGCCAGGACGTCGGGGTCGCCGAGGCCGGCATGGTTCGCCCGGCCGTAGCCGACGAGGTGCACCCGGCCGTCCTTCGCGATCATGCCGTGGCACAGCGGGCCGGGCAGCGCGGTGTATCCGTCGCGGACGATGCGCACGGTGGCGGCTGTGCCCTTGGTGACGGTGTGGTGGATCATCACGCCGTTGACCGGCCCCCAGGGGCCCGTGTGGTTGCGGTTGTGGGTGCGCCAGTCACCGACCTGGGCAACGGTGCACCCTTCGGCCAGCAGGGCAGCGAGAAAAGTGTCGGCGGATAGGGGTGTGGCCATCGAGCCCTCCAGGGCATGAGAAAGCCCCGGCCATGGCGGCGCGGGGCAGGGGGGTGGTGGGTTACGGGGTGTATGTGGTGTGCAGGGCCACCCACGTGATGCTCGACATGTTGGTCGTGACGGCGAACAGGTTCACGTCACCGGCCGCGGTGAGGTCGATGTGCGCGTTGAAGGCGGCGTTGCTGCTGTTCAGCGCCGTGGCGTTGCGGCGCGTTCCGCTCGATGGCCGGGCCCACGTCGGGAGCGTGGCAATCGAAGCGCTCGTTGACGTGCTCACCGAGACGTCGAGCTGGATTTCCACCTGACCGTCCGGGTGCCGCTTGATCCTGTGCAGAGACTGGCCGGGCGTGCCGTCGGATGCGGGCGATTTGATCGGCAGGTTCTCCCAGTCCCGGAAATCTCCGAGCAGCCGGTCAGCGCTGATGATCATTCCTGCCAGCCAGGCAGTGGGCATGTGTGCCTCCTACAGGGCGACGATGCTGGGGCGGGCGAGCCGCACGGCCGTGCCCGCCGTATGCGGTTTGGTGGTGCCGTTGACGGACCGGGTCGTGGTGAACGTCTGGGCGTTGCCGCGGGTGGTGAAGTCCCCCCACGACACGGTGACGGGCGGGGTGTTGGTGTTCGCGGTGGAGAGGATGCCGCGCATCCCGATCGATCCGGCCGCCGTGAGCGAGGTGTCCGTGGTCTCCAGCTGCCAGCCCGCAGGTTCGGCGGTGCCGTCCTGCCAGACGTTCGCCCGGAGCGTGGTTCCGGCCAGCTGCATCCGCACGCGGAAGCGGCGGCCAGCGGCGTGTGTTAGGCCCGTCGTGTACTGCGCCAGCAGCGTCTCGGATCCCGCGAGCCTCTTGCGCAGGGTCAGGATCACCGTCTGCGTTGGTGAGAATTCGAGCCGAGCCAGATAGCAGTTGGAGGCGTCGGCCCACCGCGCGACGAGCGAGGGGAAATGCCCGCCGCCGGTGGCGAGCTGGTCGGTGGCGACGGACGCGGTGAAGTCGACGTTCGCCGCGGGGGACGGGAGCAGCGCCCAGCGGGACACGTTGGTACTGCCGATGCTCATCAGGCCGCGCCCCAGGTACGCGGCGCGGACCGCGGCCGCGTACCTGTGGAACGCCTCGGTGCGCAGGCCTGCGTCCCGGATCGGGCGCGTGTTTGCCCCAGGGAAGAAGCTGTCTCGCAGGGCTCGGGACATCTCCAGCTGCACGCCGGCGCCGCTGCTGGTCCGGTTGCAGATGTTCGCCGGGTCGGTGCCGCCGATCTCTGACGGGGTCGTGATGACCCGGAACCCGGCCGCGGTGAGACTGGCCGTGAGCGAGGCGACGAGCCCGGTATCGAGGCCGCCGAGGGCCGTCTCGGGTACGCCGTCGGTGCCGACGAAGCCGTGGAAGGACAGGCAGCGCTTCGTCGCGGTGACCAGGGCAACCGCGGTCGGCTCGTCGAAGTTCGTACTCGTGATGTGTAGGTCGCCGTTCCCGGACGTCTTCAGGCCCTGGAATTCGTAGTAGGCCATCCGGGCCCCGGCCTGGGCAACTTCGCGGGCCATTTCTCCGGACCCGGTCTCGATGCCGCCGCCGTGGATCGCGATGGACGACCACGTGGCCCCGGCCGGGGCGACTGCGGTCCGGGAGTAGCCGACGCCTTCCACCTCAACGGCGGCCAAGGCGGCGTAGTTTGCGTAGAGGTCCGCCATGGTCAGCCCCCCTGCACCGAGTAGTCGGAGCTGGACCCGCCGGTGGTTGTCCAGGCCTGCCCGGACGTGGCGGTTCCCCACCCGCCCGTGACGCTGCGCTCGAACCTGTCGCCGCGCTGGCCGGTCACGTCGGTCACGGTCATGACCTCCCCGCCGCACGTCACGTCGAATGGAAAGTCGGCCGGCCATTCAGCCGTGCTGATCCAGCGGGGTCCCGTGGTTGTGGTCACGGCCAGGGATGTTGCTGTCGAAGTGACGGCCGACCCCAGAACGGACCCGGCTGTATCGGCCCGCCCAAGGGCGCGGTCTGCCACCACGCCGACAGTCCACGGCCCGGCAGGGACGCACGTGTACGTGATCGTCCAGGCGGTGGCGCCGATCTCCTCGTCGTATCCGGTGACGAGGAGATCGACGTCGCCGGGCTGCTGGTCCGCAGGCAGGTTCTGCAGGCGGATCAGGTCGCCGACGTCGACGGCCAGGACGTCGTTGACGAGCGCGTAACCGCGGGGGTTGCCCAGGTCCACGGTGATCTTCGTGTACCGCAGGCCGTCGTATGTCCCGACGTGCATCCGCCAGTACGCCTGTTGCGTCGTCTGGGTGTCCGCCGCGAGGGACAGTTCCGGGGCGACGTCGTACCGGCCGATCGCGTCCACGGACAGAGGCCCGTCCGTGGACACCGCGTTCGCGGACGCCCCGCCCGTCCTGGTGACCGTGACGTCGTTCTCGGTCAGCTTGTCGTCGTCGATCGGCGCGAACGGAGCTGAGATCTCCCCGTTCGCGAAGTCGAGGGTGAGGGTGGGGTCCTGGTTGTACAGGGTGGTCCGGGCCCGGTAGACGAGCGCCCGTGCGTCCCGCTGCTCCAGCATCAGCCCGAGGTCCGCAGCGGCGATTGTGTCGAGCGACTCCAGGTACCGCTGCGGCTCCTGCGTCCCGAGTGCGGTGGACTCGCCGGCAACCCCCATGAGCGAGACAGGCACACCGTTCTCGGCGGACAGGCGCAGCGCGCGGGCGCCGGCAGTCTCGCCCGGGAATCCCATCATGGCGGTGTACATGTCCGACGCGTTCGGGGCGGTGTCGCCCCAGTACGTGAGGTAGCCGAGGGACACTTCGGGGGACGGGTTGTCGGTGCCCAGGTCGCAGGCGTAGCCGATCAGCCCCACGGGTCGTCCGATGCCGGACTCGGCCCCGGCGTCCGCTATCACTCCGTCGATGTAGACGGTCCACGCGGTGAGGCTGCTGCCCGCCACGGTGGACAGGCGGATGTGGTGCGGCTGGGCGTCGAAGATGCCGGGCGCCGCGATCGTCCCCAACGTGGTGACCGATGACGTGTCAGTCAGCTGGACGGTGCGCACGACGGTGATCTGGTTCAGGCCAGCCAGGAGGACGAGCTGCCACAGGGTGGACGGATCAGCGTTGGTGCCGCTGCCGCTGTCGATGACGGTCACGGCCTCGAATCCGCCGAGCCCGGATCGGACGAAGTCCACTGACCAGCTGGCCGTAGCGCCCTGCACCCGGGGGCGGGCTTCGATCTGAGTGCTGGCCCCGGCGGGGAACCGCAGGGTCGGTTCGATCCAGGAGGCGACGGTGCCCTTTGCCCACTGCGGGGCGGGGTCCCCGATCGAGATGGCCGGCGGCGACGCGAGCAGGGGCGAGCCCTGGGTGGCCTGCTCGCCGTCCGTGAGCGGCCAGCACTCCAGCGGGGCGTTGCCGATGATGTAGCGGCGCAGCGCGCTGTCGAGCGGCCGGTTCCCGGACCCGAGGCGGCGCATGATTCCGGCAGGGGCGATCTGCACGGTGGCATCCGCGCCGGACAGGTCCCGCGAGGGCGGCCACGCCGGGATCTCGCCCTCCATCCGCACCGTCCGGTTGGACAGGGATGCTGCGCCGGTCAGAGTCCAGAGGGCGCCGGTGCCGTCCGTGAACGTCCGGGTCCCGGCTGTGGCCTGCTGGGCGGGGACGACGTTGGTGCGGAGCACCCCGCCGATTCCGGCGTGCACCTGCAGCCCGTAGACGCGTCCCTTCGCTCGCGGAAGTCCGGATGCCCCGTCCGGGGTCAGTGTGATGTCGCTGTCACCCAGCTGCAGCGGCGCCGACGCGGCGAACAGCGACGTGGTCCCGGAGCTCACGACGGGCGTACCGAGCACGACCCAGGGCCCGTTGCCGAACGCCACGTAGAACGTGGTCGTGCACCCGCCCGCACCGTTGTCTACATCGAGGGCGGCCCGCACCCGCACCCGCTGCCCGGCCGTGGCCGGCACCACTGACGTCGACTTCGTGTACCGCTGCTGTGCGGCGGCCCCGGTGGGGGACCACGTGAGGAACAGGTTGCCGTCGGGGCCGAGTTCCAGCGCCCAGCCGAGATTCCCGCCGGTGGCATACCGGGCGGCCAGCAGCTGCGGGTCGTCCCAGACATCGAGGGCAACATCCATCCGGACGTCGATGTCGCCGAGGATGTCGAGGGCGGATGTGTCGGGGGTGGCCACGGTGTACGTGCCGGTGGGCGGCAGGTACAGGTAGGGGCCGCCCGCGATGACGGAGAACCGCCACGGCGTGTTGCGCCCGATCAGGCCGTACAGGCTGGAGAGCGGGTTGCGGGGGCTGTAGTTCCCGGACCGGTTGTCGAGAGTGGCGGTGGCGGCGGTGGGGTCGGCCCGGGTCCCGAGCGCGGTGGCACCCCGCGTGATCGCGACCGGGTCCGACTCCCGCATGCTGCTGCTGATGTCGTGCCACGCCCCGTTGTAGTAGAGCTCGGTGACGCGTGGCGGTGGCAGGCTCGGCATGGGTTACCCCTCTCCGAGGCGGACGACGGATCCGCCAGCCTTGTTGCGGACGATGCTCTTGAAGAAGTCGACGAACTCTGAGTCAGCGCCGACCACTTCGATCGCGAGGGGCTCGCGTGACTGTCCGCCCGTGTTGCGGACGGAGTTCGCGACGCCGCGCAGCATGCCGTCCAGCTTCGACAGCGGGGCCACGACTTCGTCCTCATTGCCCTCACCGATCATGGCGAGCGTCGGGCCGGTCGTGACGCCACCGGCCGCGAGGTACGGAATATCGGGGGTGGAGAGGGTCACCTGCGGGATGTCGACGCCCATGAAGTTGCCGCCGCCGAGGGTGAACGAGAGCCCGTTCCACATGCTGATCAGGGAGTTGATTGCGCCCTTGAAGTTGCTGACGATGCTGTCCCACATGCCCGACGCGGCGCGGGCGATCCGTCCAGGGAGCCCCGATACCCACGTGACGAGCTGGCCCAGCCAGCCCGCGACCTGGCCGGGGATTCTGCTCAGGAGATAGATCTGCTCCATCACGGTGTCCACACCATCGGAGACCTTGCCGGTCACCCAGTCCCAGGCGTCGCCGGTTACGCCAGTGACCCAGCCCCAGGTCTGGCTGACGTGATCGGTGATCCAGCCCCACGCGTCGCCGAGTTTGCCGGTAATCCAGTCCCAGGCCTCGCCGGTGGCGGTGGCGATCTCGTCCCAGTAGACGATGATCAGCACGATTACGGCGATCAGGGCGATGATTCCGGCGATGATCCACGTGCCGGGGAACGCCCACAGGGCTGTGTTCCACGCCCACTGAGCGACCACCGCAATGCCGATCGCGGCGGCCAGCGCGAGCAGGATCGGCGCCAAGATCTTGATCAGCTCGGGGTTCTCCTTCATGAAGTCGGCCAGGATCTTCAGCGCGGGGGCGAGCATCTCGCCGATCGTCGTGGCCAGGGTCCGCATGATGCTGTCCATCGACTTGGATGCGGCCACACTGTCGGTGACGCCCTTCGCTGCACCGGCCGCCTTGTCCAGCCCGGTGGCCGCAGCCGCCCCGGTGGCGTCCAGATTCAGCAGGCTGTTCCCCATGTCCTCGCCCGGCCCACCGAACAGGGCGGCCTGAATCGAGGTGCGCTTGGTCTGGCTCTCCACGCCCTTGAGCGCGGTGGTGACCTGGTCGAACGCCTTGGTTCCGTGACCGGTGTTCATCAGCTTCTGAATGTCCTTGACATTCAACCCAAGCTGTTTCAGCGGGTCCTTGACCTTGGCTGTGTCGGCCATCTGGAGGGTGAATTCCTTGACCGCGTCACCGAGCTTGTCGAGCTGAAACGTCGGGTCCTGCGCCGCCTGGGCGAGCAGGCCCATCATCTCCGGACCGGTAAACCCGAGCTGGTCGAAGAACTCTCCGTACTCCGAGATCATCGCGGGGACTTCCTCGCGCAGCTTCGGCGGGAGCTTCTGCGCTGCCGCGGTCAGGAGATCGAACGCCTCCATACCGTCCTTGACCATCCCGGTCTTGATCAGCGTGCCAACCGCCTGCGTCGACTCGCCCACGTCGAACTCGAACGTGTCGGCCAGCGCCAGAGCGCTCTTGGTCATCTGGTCCAGTTCGGCGTCGGTTGCTTCACCGAGGCCGCCAATGTTCGACGTCACCGCACCCAGTGCCTCGTTGACGCCATCGATCGAGTCACCGAACCCGGCGCTGAACACGTCACCAGCGACACCGCCGGCACGCTCGGCCTCGGCTTCGGTGAGGCCGAGTTGATTCTTCAGCTTCGTGTTGGCAGCTGTGGCATCCACGGCGTTGGACAGCCCCATTGCGAAGAGGCCACCGACTGCCGCGCCGGCTGCCGCGCCCTTGATTCCGCCGAGGCTGGATTCGACGTCGTCGGCGGCGCCTTGGGCGCCGCTGGTCAGGTCGTCGGTGTTGATGCCGACCGAGACGAGGAGCTCCTCAAGCGTCACGGCTGCTCCCTTCCGTCAGGTCGTTGCCGTGTAGTCGCCGGGTCAGCGACTTGACGGTGGTGAGCATCTGTTCCCAGTCCCCGCCCTTGGCCGCAGCGCCCTGGTCCCACTTGGGCAGGAAGTCGCCGGGCTCTTTCGCGCGCTGCCCCTTGCCGCGGGCAGTGTTCGCGACGGTGGCCGCGAGGATCGAGGACAGGACGTCGGACCGTTCGGGGCCGAGGGGGCCACTGATCTGCTCGTAGGCCATCCACTCAGTGATTTCGGCCGAGGTGATGTCCGCGAGCATGTGGCGCACCGAGCGGGCGCCGAGGTGGGCCGCTAGTCGGAAGTAGAAGCGCCGCTCGGGTGCGCTTCGGAGTTTCCCGCTGCGTCCTCTACGGCCTTGTCGTTGAGTCCGGACAGGCGCTTGGCGACGTCCGCGAGGCGGTCCAGGACAGCGCCGTTCTTCCGCCCGAGCGCGGCCACCTCCTTGTCGGAGTAGAGGCGCTGGAAGTCCTCACCGACCAGGCACTTACCGACGAGCTTGGCGAGTTGGTCGTTCAGGTTGACGCGCTGGGGTTTCCCGTTCGTACCGATGACGACCATGCTGGACTGGTAGGCGTTGCGGTCGGTGCCGGACATGCCGAGCACCCGCACGTCCCCGCCCCACTCGGGCACGGGCACGTCTTCCCACAAACGGTCGTCCGCGGCGTTGATCTGGTCCTTGCTGAGCAGTGCCATGGATGATCCGTTTCTAGGCGATGGTGGGCTTGCCGGAGACCTTGAAGGTCAGCGAGCCGGACAGCTTGTCGTCGTAGGGCGCCGACTTGGAGAACCCAGTCATGACGGCCGCGAAGCTGAACGTCGTCTCGGCGGTATCGGGGAACACGATCTGGTAGTTCCTCGGGTCCGTGTCTTCGAGGTCGGCCTCAAGCACGTCGTGGACCGCCGGGTCGTAGTT
Organism: Streptomyces sp. NPDC087428; assembly: GCF_044744085.1. Classification (NCBI taxonomy): domain Bacteria; kingdom Bacillati; phylum Actinomycetota; class Actinomycetes; order Kitasatosporales; family Streptomycetaceae; genus Streptomyces; species Streptomyces sp. NPDC087428. The sequence continues at coordinate 18,577 of NZ_JBIUXR010000018.1, read as the reverse complement.
GATATCGACGGTCACCTCGCCCGGGTCGATCAGCCCGCCCACGAACTCCATGTACTGGTTCGGGGAGTCATGCGCGGTGACGTCGATCGTGGTCCGGGTCCGGCCACCGTCATCCACGTTGGTCAGGTTCGCGATGGCGGTGAACACCTCCGGCTCCTCGCCGTCGCCGCGCTTGAGCACTGTTCCGAAGCCGTCGATACCGGCCATGACTGCCTCCTGGCATGAAAGAGGCCCCGGCCATGGCGGCACGGGGCGGGGTGGGGAAGGGTTACGGCTTCTCGGTGACGACCCGGTACCGCAGCACCAGATGCCGAATGTCGCCGGGCGGCTCGGGGTCGGTGAGCGTCTGGGCGAACTCGTAACGGGTCACGATGTGGGCGAGCCCTGGCACGGTGAGCGGCTGGTGATCGAGCAGGGCCGTGACGCGGGCGCCGATTCGCAGCGCCTGCGCGTAGCCGCGGTACTGCGACCACACGTGCAGCGTCACCACGGTCTGCCGGCCGAAACTGCCGTGCCGGTCGTCGGGGGTTTCCAGGGCCTCGCCCGTCACGATGAACGGGTACTGGCAGGTCTCGGGAACGTAGTCGTACAGGCCGTCGACCATGCCCATCAGCTCGGTGTCCCCGCGCAGCCGCGCATCGATGGCGCCCTGCACAGGAAGCATCGGGGCGGGCGGTGTGCTCACGGCATGGTCCTCCTCACCTCGGCTCGGATCCGGTCGGCCAGGTGCCGGCGTTCGCGTTCCAGGGCGGGCAGCAACGTCGGGTTCGCCGGGATGCGGCGGGTCCCGAACTCCTGCTCCTTGGCGTAGTCATCATCGTGCTGCCACCACCCGATCTCGGCGACCAGCTTGTTGTTCTGGTAACGGGCGTTGATGTCCCGTTTCAGGTTCCCGGTGTTGACCCGGACGTGCCGCTGCACGTCGTCGACGATGGCCTCGGCCGAGGCCTTCAGCGCCCGAAAGCACGCGGCACGCGCCTCGGTGCCGAGGTTGTTGAGCTGGTCGCGCAGTTCGTCCAGGCCCTCGATGCTGACCTGCATTCCGCTGCGACGGGTTCCGCCTCGGCGCGGGCTTCGGCGGGCCACGACTACTTCTTGACCGAGCGTCGGATCTCTCCGAGCTCGGCAGCGATTGCGAGGAGCGCCCACGCGCAAGCGCTCAGGGGCGCCGGTTCGGTCAGTGCCTGCTCGGCGTTCTGTCTGCACTCCAGCGCATCAGCCGGCAGGGGCCGCCGCTCCGGGACGGTATTGCTCATGCCCCGCCCTCCTTCTGAATGAGTTGGCACGGGGCCTTGGAGTACACGGGAGTGGACGGCTGCACCACGGCCAGGACCCGCAGCGTCTGGGCCTGGCCGAGCCGGTCCGTGCCGCGTAGCTCGTCGCCGCGGCGCACGTCGGCGGACGGCAGGAGGTACACGGTGTGGTCGTGCCTGCTCCCGGCCTGCTGGGCGAGCAGCTGATCGGCGTTGGACGGCTGGTCGACCTTGGCGCGGACGGTGCCGGGCTGCTGCACCAGAGTGGTCTCCTGCCCGCCGTACCCGTCCGGCACGGTCGTCGGCCGCCACACCTTCAGCCGCCGGTTCAGGAACCGCCCCGGGCCCCTCACCGCGACCGGACCAGACCGGCGCCGCCACCGAACCGGGCGGCCAGGCGCTCGCGCAGGTAGTCCGGCAGCTCCATCTCGGTGATGAGTCCGTTGCTGCCGTAGGTGACGGCGTAGTCACCGATCCGCTCCGAGGTGACGTTGCCCGCGGCGAGCCCCGCCCCGTCGTCCTCCGACCGGTACGCGGTCATGGCGGCGGCCACCATCCTGCACACCAGGTCGACGATGTCGTCCGGCGCCTCGGGCAGGCCGTGCGTGTAGGTAACTTCCACCTCGGACGGGCCGTCGGCGGCGGTCCACCCGGCGAACCGCCACAGCCGTTCCGTGCGCAGCCGCCAGTCCGTGGCCGTCGCGCCGTCGATGGCGACCGCGGCAACGGACTGGATCGGTGGACCGGGCAGCCGCAGCCGCTGGTCCGCCTCGCCCTCCAGGATCACGGTGGATGTCGTCTCGGAGATCGGGGACCCGGCCGCCTCCCGGACCGCGGCCGAGGCGACGGCGAGACATCGCTCAGCGATCGTGGTCTCGTCGCCTTCGACGGTCATGCCAAGCGCGGCCAGGTCGGCCAAAGTTGCGAGCGGATCGAGCGCCACAGCGTGCCCCCTTCTGGTCAGGCCCCGGTGATGATGCCGCGCGTGCGCAGCGCCGCCAGCAAGGCGTTGAAGTCGGTCACGACCCCGGCGGCGTCCGTGGCCACGGAGTTGTTGACCGCGGCCGCCGACCCGGTGAGGAGCCCGGTGTGGGTGTGGTTGCCCGCCGCCGCGGTGGTCGCGGTCGAGCCGATGGCCCGGACCGTGGCTGTGCCCGCAGGGCCGGCCGTCAGCCTTGCGTCGTTGCCCGCGACCGCGGTCGACGCGGTCGCGCCGATCGTCGGGGCGAAGGTGGTGGGCTTGTCGGTGATGTCGTCCCACGCGACCACCGCACCGCCGGACGCGGCAGCGGCGATCGGGACGTTGTGGACGGTCCGCCCGCCCGGGTACGTGAGGTCGTAGAGGCCGGCCTCGGCCACCGCCGACCACGCCCCGGACGCCAGATCTGTGAGCCCCGGGTTCGGGGCCGGCACGGTCCCTGCGTCGTCCTGCCACAGCTCCGCCAGATCGGTCGTGCCCGCGGCGTGCACGGTGACCTCACCCGCACGGATGAGGTCACCGTTCGCCGCGCGGGCCACCTCGGTGTAGCGGCCCAGCGCCATCAGGCACCTACCAGATCGATCAGGTCGGCCTTCGTGAGCGCGCCCGCGTCCTCGGCGGGCAGCAGGCCGCGCCCCACGACGTAGGCGATCCACTCGGCCTTGGTGTCGTTCACCGCAGGGCGCGGTGTTCGGCCGTCCGTCAGAGCGGAGCCGTTCGACGGCGTGGTGCCGTCCTCTTCCTGGCCGCCCGCAGGAGCGCCCGCATATGGGGAGCCGTCGGCGTTTACGCGGACGAGCAGGCCCCGCTCGTACCGGTCTGTGATGCCTTCGGGCAGGGGCAGGTCCATCGCGAAGATGTGCCCGCCCTCGCCGCGGACGTGGATCGTCTCGGCCATGTCAGGTGTTCCTCGGAACTCGGAGTGCGGCGATCGTGGCGCCGGTCGTCTCGGCCTCGATGAGCATCGACCCGTCGGACTGGACGAACCGGCCCGACTCGAACGGGCCGATGAGCTGCACGCCGGTCGTCGCGGCGACAGTGACGACGAGGTCGCCCTGCCCGGCCGCGAGCGCGGGCGGCATGTCCCCGGCCTTGATAGTGATGTCCTGCTCCGCGCCAGTGTTCACAACGCGGAGCACCGTGAGTTCCGGGAATGCGTTGCTGATCTGCATGTTGTTCGTCGGAGCGGCGACTGTCGTGGTACCGGCGGGCTGGGCAAGGTTCCCGTTCGGCACGAGGTTGGAGTAGGGGATCTGTGTGGTTGCCATGAGTCAGGCTCCTCGGTCAGGCGGTCGGGTTGATGAACGCGGCGGCCATGTGGTCCGGGCGGACGAGCTTCGCGCCGTACAGGGCGAGGCCCTTCACCGCGTCGGAGAACGAGGACTCGGGGCGGTAGGCCTCGGTCTTGTTGATCTGCTCGGCGAACGTGATCGCGGCGTTCGTCCCGGCGGTGACCACCTGCGTGTCGCCGGTCGGGTTGGGGATGTTGTTCGACTCGTAGATGTCGAACCCGGCCGCGCGGCCGACCATGCCGTTGCGCAGGCCGTCGCTGGTGCCCGACTCGTTCACCTTGATGAACCGGGAGTCGAGGAGCAGCGAGGCGTAGAACTCGGCGGACACGATCGCGTACCGGCCCGCCGTCGGAACGTTCGCCCGCGTGAGCCGGGTCCGCAGCGGCACAAGGACCTTGTCGTAGGCATCCGTCGGCGTGGTGTACGTGTCGATGGGCGAGCCCTGCACGTTCAGGAAGTTGCCGGTCTGGATCTGCGTGTACATCCCGGCCACGTACTGGTCGACGGTGTCCGCGAGCGCGTAGGCAGCCTCGGACATCGCCTGCGGGACCAGGCCGCCCTTGGCCTGCCGCGCGTCCACGTCGTCGATGCTGAACGCCCAGTACTTCGACTGGTCGACGACGAGGGTGCGCTGCCCGGTGGTGAGCTTCTCCGGCGTGATGACGGTGGTGCCGGGCACGTAGGTACCGACGGCCGGCCGGGACACCGAAGTGATGCGGACGGTGTCACCCGCTTCGCTGATGTCGCCCTCGTAGTCGCGGTTCACGACGGTCGGGCCCGCGTAGATGAGGTTCTTCCGGACCGCGACGAGCAGTCGCGAGGACCAGATTTCGGGAACGAAGTTCCGCACGGACATGGGGATTCCTCCTGGTTACTTGCCGTCCATGAGGTCGTCGAGCCGGCCGTCTTCACGGGCCTTGTCGATCGCCTCGGCGGACATGGTTTTGAGGTCTGCTCGGGTGAGCTGCTTCGGCCGGCCCGCCTTGCGCGCTGCGCCGCCGTCGCCAGTGCCCTGGAACCTCTTCGCCGTTGCGGCTGCCAGGTAGGGCCGTTCCTTCACGAGGTCCTCGATCGCGTCGGCGATCTCGTCCTCGTCGACCTGGCCGTCCTCGTCGACCTCGAACTGATCGAGGTCAAGGTGGACCAGGGCGTCCTTGGGGTTGATGAGCTTCCCGGCCGCCGCGGCCCGCACCTCGGACCGCAGGATCCGGGTGTTGGCGCGCGCAGTTGCTGCGGCATCGGCCTTGGCCTGGATCTGGTCAGCGTCGCCGTCCCCGGCCGGCTTCTCCTGCAGCTTGGCCTCGGCCGTCCGACGGCGCTCGCGCTCCGTCTTCAGCTTGGCCTTCATGGAGTCCAGGGCACGCTTGCCCTTGTCGCCGAGGGCGTCGGCGCCATCCGGTTCGTCGCCTGCGTCGTCGTCCGGCTCCTCGCCGTCGGGCTTCTCCTCCGCGTCATCCCCGTCGCCGCTGTCGTCGGGCTGCTCGTCGCCCTCGTCCCCGTCCTCGCCGCCACCGTCGGCGTACAGGGTGAACGGGTCGGCGTAGGGGTGGGCCCAGCCGGACGTGTGTGCGCGGGCATGGCGAGGCAGGGTGCTGCGGTTCATGGGTGTCTCCCGTTGCGGGGGCGGGCCCGCGCGTTGCGCGCGAGCGGGTCAGTCAGAACAGGTAGCCGTACAGGCGCAACAGCCGAATCTGGTGGTCGCGGTCGCTGGTCTGCCGGAAAATCTCCTCGGGCATCAGCCGGGGTGATCCCTTGGGGAGCCCTTTGGCGGCGAGGCCGCGCTTCGTGGTGCTCTCGGTCGTGGCCTGCACCTGCCGACCGAACACGGTGGCGGCGGCCATCCCGCGGCGGGCGTTCACGACCATGCCGATGTCGGCGCCCTCATCGATCGCTTTCACCGCGGCCTCACCGAACGCGCTCTTCCGCTGGGCGGCCGACATGTCGTCGTACACCCGCTGCGGATCCTGCGCCTTCGGTGTGTGCTCGCGCGTCACAGGCTCCATGCCGCAGTGACAGCGCGGATGCCGGGCGAACCCGGACGACGTTCCGTACTCCCTGCCCGCCAGGACGATGCACCGCGAGCACGCCCCGGCCTCCACCACCCGGATGTACGAGGTGACCCCGGGGCGGGAGACCATGCCGACCTGGTCCGCCGCACGGCCCGCATCCGCGACCGCGGTACGGACCATGAGGTCGAGGAGCGCGTTCCCGGACGCCATCGCCTGCGCAATCGGGACGCCCTGGCCAAGGAGGCGCATCACCGTCCACATCGGAACCTGCAACGCCTGAACGAGCGGGGTCCCGTCCCCAGTGATACCGGCCAGCGACAGCGGGTCCAGGCGGTCTGACGCGGCCTGGTCAGGGTCCTGACCGAGCAGCCGCAGCAGCCACGGCTCGGTAGCCTGCCCCGCCGCCAGTTGCGCACCGGCCACCGCCGCGATGACGGGGCCGAGGAGCGCGACCCAGGACGGCACCGGGTTGTCCCGGTCGACCTTCCGCCACGCACCCCGTGCCGCGCGTGCGGCAGCCGCTGCGAGGCGGATGCGGGCGGTGGCGTGCGCGACTGCGGACGCGGTCGGGCTCACGCCGCAGCCTCGGCTTCAGGCTCGGGCTCCACCTCGGCCCCGGGCTGGGGAAGGGGCGCGGCGCCGGTCGTGAGTTGCCGGGTGATCTCCGAGACGGGGTCCATCTCGATCTCCCGCTCGCGCTGCTTGAGGACGTCGCCGACCTCGGTCGGGGTGAGCCCGTACCGCAGGGCCAGCCACTCGAACGGGAACCCGAGCTGCTTGAGCTTCAGCAGCGCGTCGGCCATCTGCGCGTGCGAGCGCGACTCCGAGTCGGCCCACAGCACCCGGCCGGACCGCATCGCGTCGGCCTCTGCCTCCTTGCCCTGCGCCAGGAGAATCAGCCGAGCCACCTCGCGCAGGCCCTGCCCGAACCACAATTTCTTTTCGTCGACCCGCTGCACCAACCCGGTCTCCGCGGCAAGCAGCGCGTCGGCGGACAGGTTCGCCATTTTCCCGATCAGGTAGTGCTGTGGGGTCCGGGTCTGGGCGGCAAGGTGACCAACGGCGACCTCAATGATCTCGGTGTACGCGGCCAGGTTCGCGGCCTGCCACTCGGCAATCTTGGCGTCCTTGCCGGTGATCCACGCGGTGCGGTCGACCTGGAACTTGTCGAGGTCCATCGGAATCTGCCCGACGACCACCCCGTCCGAGTTGAACTTGGGGATCATCGGCCGCTCTGCGCCGAGGACTACACGCTGCGGGAACGACGCGTAGTCGGACGCGGTGAACAGCTGCGCCCACAACAGGTTGATGGCGTCCTGCATCGACGTCACCCCGGCCACGTCCGAGATCGGCTCGTCGACCAGCATCGGCTTGTTCGGGAGCTCCACCATCGGCACCACGCCCATGGGGTTCGGCTGCGGGTTCGGCTCGTCGCCCGTATCCCGCGGCGTCCAGCTGTCCATCTCCTCATCGACATCAGCCATCTGCGGGGACTTGTCCTGCTGCGCCAGCGGCCGGCAGAACTTCCACACTTCGGTCTTCAGGTAGAGGGTGGCGTAGTCCTGGTTGCCGTCCTGCCACCGCTTCAGCGCTGCTCGGCGCAGACGGCGAGAGCCGGGCTCGTAGGCGACAATCGACTGGGACGCGTCCTCGAACGTGACCACCGGCGTGTCTTCGTCGTCAGGGTTGCCCCACACCAGCACGAAGGAGCGCGCCCCGGTCACTGCGCCGAGGAACCCGAGCTGGCTATCGGCGTCGAGGCCGTTGACCTGCCACACCTTCCACAGGCCCCTGTCAGCGGACAGTTCACCGTCGGCCTGGAACCCAGTGACGGTCAGCCGCTCCACCGGGGAATCAGCCACCACCTGCGTCCAGTTGTCGGAGAAGTCCTTGTACCGGTGGCCGTGGAACTTCGCGAACTCGGCCGACGCGAACTTCAGCCGCTGCTCGCCGCGGTAGTAGTTGTTGTGCCGGTCGATGTCGCCGCGCCGCCGGATCAGCTCGTTCTCCAGTTTCGCGACCAGCTGGAGAGCCTGCCCCTCCGTAGCCATGGGCCCTCCCTCAGCTGCCGTAGTAGTAGGACACCTGGCGCTCGGCCAGGCCCGCCGCGATCACGTCGCCCAGCGCCTCATGGGCGAGGATGCTGGGGATCGTGGCGTCGATCTTCTGAACGTCGCTGGCCTTCCGCAGCACGTACCGGTCCATCGGGCGTGCCTTCGCTCGGGTGTTCTCGATGTGGGACTGCGTGATCTCGCACCCGTCGTGCCGGAACGTTCCGTCCTGCTTGATCACGTCGGTCTTCAGGCGCTCGCACGCGGCATGCATCTGGACGATGCGCCGGGTGTGCCACCGGATCACCCGCTCCTCGCCGAACTCGTCGACCCAGTCGTCGATCTCGGTATCCCAGTACGGCGGATCCGCGTACAGGCGGACCACGTCGTACCGGCGGAACACCTGCTCCATGGCTGCCCGCACCTCGGCGCGCGGGACCTGTCCGCCGGTGCCGGCCGGGTTCCAGATCGTCGGGGCATCATCCGGCCCGTACAGCGGCGTGAACTGGTAACCGTCCATCGTCTCTGCGCGGATCGCGGTCCAGTCATCCGAGTCGGATCCGTCGAACCCGAGGACAATCCGTGTCGCTGGCCTGATGCGTCGCGGCGCCGCCTTGGCCGCCCACTTCGCACCGTCCAGCCACGCGGCGCTACCCGCTACGCACCGGTTCCCGAAGAACCGTTCGGCCTGCGCCGGGTCCTTCTCCATGATCTCGGCGGCCTCGGCCTCGATCGCGTCCAGGTCGACGTGCGACGACCCGGCGTACACGATGGTGTGGATCTTCCGGCGCTGCCGCTTGTCGCCGTAGGACAGCGACCGCGGAGCCTGCGGGTGGTACCGGAAGATGTCGCGCGCCTTCGCCTCGGACGTCGACTGCGCCACCGAATCCTCCGACGGATCCCACCCGTTCGTCGTCTCCATCGACCGGCCACCCATGCCTGCCGCGCCACGACGCTGTGTCTCAGCCACCCGCCGGAGCTTGTTCGCCGTGTTGTACAGGCCAGTCTCGTCCTGCATGGCGAAGACGATCGGGTTACCGAGACGGGACAGCGCCGACGACGTGACGACGTCGATACGCCCGTCGTCACCGACCCGCGTGAACTCCTCGCCCGACTGCATCAGCCCGGACAGCGGGCCGCGCTTCACCATCGACCGCAGCGGCCGGTAGACGTTCGCCACCTGGTCCTCGGACGTGGCGGTCAGCTGGATCAGGGGTGTCGGCCACGGGACGCCCATCGGCTCGCCGGGCTGGTAGTCGTACCACCAGCCGCAGCCGCACCCGTGGTCAGAGCATCGGTACCGCTCCCCGCCCTTGGCCCAGCCGTTGAACACGGCGGGGCCAGCCGCCTCTGCCAGAACGATCGTCGCCGACCACGGCCCCTTGCCCGTCTTCTGCGGCGCCACAACCTGCGACCGCCGGTACCGGAACGCGGGCGCCAGCTGCCCGACGGTGGCCGCAGGCTTCACGCGGTAGTGGTTGACCGTGCACCACAACTGCCACGGGTACAGCTCCATGTCCTCACCGGCACGGAACCCGTCCGGGACCGGGCAATGCGCCTCGATCCAGTCCGGCACGATCCACATGGTGGGGAAGTCGACAACGAACTCGGCCCCGACGTCAGGCGCCTTCGCCACTGGGCACGACCCTCAGCCGGTCACGGGCCGACGGGCGCCGGACCGGAGCCGCGGCAGGAGCCGCCGCGGCGGCTGGCTCCTCGATCGCCGGGGCGATCTTCCACCGGTTCCGGTTCATGCCCGCCACGCTCAACCCGAGGCTGTCCAGGTACGACCGGACCATCTTCTTCACGTCCACGCGCGCGTCCGCCCGCTCGGCCTCGGCCAACGTCCGCACGAACAGCGCCACCTCCAACGCCTGATCCATGTCCTCCCAGACCACCGCCTGCGGCTTCTTCCACAGGTCGTCCCACAGGTCCAGCTCACGATCAGCCGGTGCGGTCAGCGGCCACTCGGGCGGGTCACCGACTCGGCCCTCGGCCGGCAGCGTCCGCCATCCGCCCTTGTCCATGGACACCGCGCTCTTCAGCGACCGCGGATCCGGCGCCGGCCCGGACACTGCACGAGCTCCACCACGGGGCATGTCGATCTCCTTCCGCACTGCGTTGCGCAGCACCGACGGCCGTCACATTGCGTGACAACTGGAACCCTTTGAACCCTGCGCACCTTCGAGCGCCCTCCCCCGCGTCTGGGAACCCCCAGGTCGGAGGGGTCACCCCCCTGGGTCGGTGTCGCTCAGCGTGACGTCGATGTCAGTGGCCGAACGTTTCTCGTGCGGTTTTCGCGCTGTGATGCCGTTTGCTCATCGCCTGCCAGTTGGCCGGGTCGTAGCCGCGTGGTCCGAGCGGTCCGAGCCCGTCGATGTGGTCAACCTCGGTTGCCCGGTCCCGTTGCAGGGGTGGCAGGGCGACGCACCGTTCGCATTCGCAGTACGGGTGATCGCGCAGGTATGTGGTGCTGGCGTTGATCCAGCGTGTGCCTCGTCCTGCGTTGCGGGATGCGGGGCGGGCCTGGGTGGCCTGGGCCTGGCATGGGGGGCATCTGCCGCTGGGGATGAGGGTGGGGCACCCCGGCGTTGGACAGACCTGCATGGCCTTACGTGTGGGCATGGTCAGCTCCTGGGGACACCGAGCTCATCACCGAGTCGGCGGATGCGCTTCATGGGCCAGCACAACCCCAGCCCCTTGGTGGCAGCCTGTACTGCTGCATCACTGGACTGCTGGGCAACGGCCAGTAGGCGAAGCCACCCAGCGTCTACCCAGATGGTGGCGTTGTGGCCGCAGGTGAGCTTGGCGGGCTGATCGCGGGTAGGCGGGCAGCCAACCTCTACCAGGGGGTAGGAGTAGCGGCCGACCAGAAGGTCGCAGTGCGGGTGCCCGTCAATACCGGCTGCGAGGGCGGCTTCGGCATCCTCTGGCCTGTTCCACTCGCCGTGGGCGGTCGCCGGGTCGTGGGACATGCACAGGATGCGGTAGGTGCTGCTCACGTGCGCCTCCTGGGCATGCGTGAGCCCGGCCTGCTTGGTGCTGGCCGGGCTCGGGAGAGGCGTGTTACGGGCAGCTTGCGCCACGAACCGGATCGAAGCGATACATACCTTCCGACAGCAGTCCTGTCGCAGAGGCGCCCGCCGCGTCCTCTGCCATCCGGCCAAAGGCAAGAGCCTGCCCGTGGTTCGGCCCGTCAGCACCGCACTTCATGGTGATGAAGTAGCCACCCTCGCCAGGGTTGTCGGCAAGGACTTGGTCGAACACATCGCGCAGCCTTCGCCTGACGTCGATGGTCACCTCAATGTCCACGTAGGCATCTGAGTCTGTTCGTTCAGAAACCGTGTAGGGGGGCGCCGGTTCTTCGGGGGTGTTGCCGCCGCAGCTGACCAACGCGAGTGTGACAGCGACTGCTGCTATGCCGCTCCGGATGCGCATGTCAGAAGTCGGGGCAGAGATTCTTGCGGACGACCTTCAGGATCTTCCCGGCCGTTGCTGCGCCGTGCCCGTTCGGGTGGGTGGGGCTGGTGAACCGCTGGTTCGTCAGGTCGATCAGCTTGGCCTGGTCCTTGGGTGAACTCTTCACCGAGCTGCAGGTGTTCAGTCCGCGGTCGACGGCCTTCTCGGTCTTGCCGTGGACGATGTCCGTGTCGATGGCGTCGAGGGCCTTGATGTACGCGGCGGTCACGGTGGCGTTGGGCTTCGGCGGGAGGCCAGCGGCTTCCCGCGCGGCTTCACGGTCTGCTGCGGACAAGGTGGGCACCTTGCTGGGTTTGTTGGCGACCTTGTCGTCGTCGCTGCCGCTGCATGCGGTGAGCGTGGTGAGGAGAAGGCCGGCCGCGATTACGGCTGTGGTGGTGGTGCGCATGGTCCCCCCAGGATGGCTGTGAAGGGGAAGTGTGGCACGTATGTGGAACAAGTGAATGCCGGTCGCCGTCACGGGCCTTGAGACTGGCAGAATGCGGCGGCATGGATCAGGGGGATGCAGCCGTTTGGGCTGCAGGCATTGGAGCGGCCAGCGCGTTGGTTGGCGCGGCAGCGGGGTACCTGGCGGGCCGCCTGCAGGCGAAGGCCACAGTCGACGGAGTGAAGCTCCAGTTGACGGGGCAGCGGAACGAGGCGATCTGGCAAGCCAAGGTCGATGCGTATGCAGCCGTCGTGGCGGAGTTCAATCAGACTCGCATGCTGATTGCGCAGTTCGTCGCCCTGCTTGATGCGGGCCGTCGGGAGGCACGGCATCTGCGCGAGTTCGGGTATGGCACCCGAGAGGAAGCTATGGGCGCATTGACCGAGGGAGTGAAGGCCTGCGTCTTTCAGGAGAACGTGCTTCGACTGCGGGTCTCGGCCTCGGAAGCGGACGCGGTGACGGATGTCCGCATCGCATTGTCCAAGGTCGTGGATGCCTCGTGGCCTTGGGCGGTTGCAAGAGCTGGGGGGCCTGGGAACGCCGCTGCGTTGAAGCGTGAGGTAGATCAACGCATGGATGACTTCCGGAACCTATTGGACGCGTTTGTGTCCGATTCGCAGATCAGGCTGTCGCACCCGCGCTCCGAGTGGCTGTACGGCGAAGACCCCGACCGGAGGGGATAGGTCGGGGTCTACGTATGTCTGGTGCGTGCGGGCATGCCGAACGCCCCTGAAGTGTTACACCGGGTGATCGTGCTGGTCAAGCTGCGTTGACCATGAGGTGTGGCGCGACTTCGTTGAGGTCGATGAGGGTGCGGCCGGCGCGGTCGTGGCCGTGGTGGGTGAGCGTCCCACGGTGGAGGCGGACGCGGAGGGTGCCAGGCTTGATGCCGGTGTACGCGGCGGCGGCGTAGATGTCGACGAGGAGCGGCTCAGGCTGCATGGAACCAGTCTGCCGCGCGCGAGTGCAGGGAGGGATGCGGAGGGCCCCCAGAGTGGCGCTGAGGGCCTTCTCGGCAGCGTCGGGGGCACACCACCTCCCTGCCTCCCTAAGATCGCGTTTTCGCTGATCAAGGCCGGTTCCAGGGGGCAGGGAGGTCGGAAGGGAGAACTCCCTTCCCTCAGGCGGCCTCCCTCTACTCGTCGGCGTCCGCCGAGCGCTTCAGGAGGGCGGACAGGAGGCGCTCCTTGCTCACGTGCATCTTGCCGTCCGTCTTGTACGGCTCGGCCCCGAGCGGCTCCAGATACTGCTTGAGGTCGGTGAACGACCAGCCCTTGTACGCCTCCGGGTTCAGCTCGGCCAGGCCCTGGAGAACCTCCTGCGTCCTCATGCGCGGCTCGTCGCCAATGACGCTGACGATGTCGGTAAGGCAGTCAACCGGCGCGGCCGGCGCGAATACCGCACCGCGCGTGGTGACCGCGGCCCGGTGGGCCTTCGCCCGGTCGGCGATGTCCTGCGCCGCGTCGCCGTCGATGAAGTGGGTGCGCACGGTGATGGACGACTGGCCCGCCGCGAGCTTGAGCCCGTCCCCGGCGATGACCAGGGTGCCCTTGTCCAGGCCCTGCCGAAGCTTGTGCGGGGCCGCCCCGCCGTCAACGGCTGCGTCACCCACAGCCATACGCGCCTGCGACTCGGTGCCCAGGACGAGGGAGCCGCGGATGTGGTTGCCCTCTCGGGTCCGCTTCGGCAGGTTCTCGTTCGTCGGGTCCTGGGTGCCCTCCCACGTGGTGACGTCGACTGCGCGGCCCTGGTCGTGAATGGCCTTGATGGCACGGAAGTAGCGGGAGGTGTTCCTCGCGCCGCCATATGGGATCTTGTCTTCGCCGACTGCAGCGGACCCGTATGCGACCTGTGCTTCGTCGACGACGACGACCAAGGGCCGCCAGGGCCCGCCGGGGTTGGTCAGACGCAGGTTCATCTCCCGCACCGCGCCCTCAACCATCTCGGTGGCCGCGATGACGTGCTCGTCGGTCGGGCCCTCGATGAGGACGGCGGCCAGGTCCTCGAACATCCCCCAGTCACCAATGCCCTTGAGGTCCGCGATGCGGAACTCGACTGTGGGATCGAACGCAAGCCACAGGGCGAGCGCTCGGAGTGAGGCGGTCTTGCCCTGGTTGGACAGGCCGGTGATCAGCATCATCCGCTGGTAGAGGCTGACCAGGGCGGCGTCGCCGCGCAGGTCCTGCCCCCACGGGGCCCGCCCGGTCTTGTAGTTGGCGGTGGTGTCCGGGTCGGTGACCAGCGGCGACGGGCCGATCGGCTCGTCCAGGGCGCCCGATTCGGCAATCCACAGGCGCACGGTCCGCGGCGACGGCGGGATGGTGATGAACACCTCGTGCTCGTGCCGGTTGAGGTTCTCGGCGAGCTTCCTGCGCCGGTTCTGGATCTCCTCGGTGGACACCCCGGACGGCAGGTGAACGTCGACTTCGACACCGCATCCGGCGATCGTGATCGGGGACAGCATCTGCGCGCCGACGTCGCCCATCTCCTTGATGGCCTTCTTCAGCGGGGCGACACCGAGGTCCCGCATGGCGGTGACCACGATGGACGGGGTGATCGCGGTTCCGTCGCTGCTCCGCTGATGCGCGGGAAGTGCCCAGTCGGGGGCGGTCCGGGAGTGCCGGCCGACGCTCCACAGGGCACCGAGGACCGCCCACGGCAGGAGCATGGACGCCACGCCCCAGACCACGGTGCCGATGATGACGGCCCACCGGATCGTGTCGATGAGGAACAGGGTCGGGACCAGGACGTCACCGACGTCACCGTTGGCGACGGCCAGGGCCGCCCCTGTGCCGAGGAGCAGGCCAGCGCCAACGGCGGTACCGGACAGGGCGCTCTTCGCGATGTGCTGCGGGGACGTCAGGAGCTCCATGCGGCGACGGTGCCGTTGGGCACGGAACTGCTGGCCGCGCTCCTCCCACTCCTTGGCCTCATCGAGGTTCCCCGCGGCTTCAGCGGCGCGGATCATCCGCTCGTACCGGGCTGCGCTGCGCCCGTCCCATGCCCGGCGGGTGACGATGCGGGCCCCACCGACGAGGTACCCGCCGTGGCGGACGGCCAGGCGCCCCGCAGCGATGGTGCGGTCGTGTTGGGCCAGCTGTCCGATGGCCCGCCCGGTCCGCACATGAAGACGCGGCACGGGCGGTTTGACCTGCTCCCCGGCCGGGGCGATCGGGGCGGGGCCGCCGGTGCCCTCTTCGGTGAACGACGGAAACGCCTGGTCAGTATGGGTGTCGAGGGCTTCTGGTGGAATGGGGGTCAGCTTGGTGAGGGTGTGCCCGTTGAGCGGCCGAACGGTGCTGTCCGTCATGCTGGTGTCTCCTGCTGCTCGAAGAGTGGCGGGTGGCACGGGGCGGCCGGACTTCCTTGGCCGGTGTGCGGCCGCCCCGTGGTGTAGCTACTGGCGGTCGGCCTTGTCGACGGCCTTTTCGGACCGGCGCAGCTGCTGCTCGGCGTCGCGGACCCGCTGCCGTGCGGCGGCCCGGTCCTCCTGGGCCGCGGTGCGCATCGCGGCCTTGGCGGCGGCGACCGCCTGGCGGTCCGTCTCCCGCACCGAGTACAGGGCGTTGAGCTCCCGCTGCCCACGCTCGGCGGCCGCGGCGTCGATGCGGTCGATGCGGCGTTCCTTGGAGGCCTCGGGGTTCAGGCCGGCCAGCGCCATACGGGAGCCGTCGCGGACCAGCTTGCGGCGGGTGCGCTTCTCGGCCGGGGTGTAGACGTGCATCGTGTTCTCCTCTCGGGTCAGGCGTTGTCGGCGGTGAGTGCGGCGGCCTTGGCGATGTCGGCGTAGACCGTGGCCAGGTCTCCGTAGATCGCGATGTGTGCGGCGTTCTGCTGGACGCTGCTGTAGGTGGCGTTGGCGTAGAGGTCGGCCTTGTCGGCGTACTCCACGGCCTTGGCCAGGGCGTGGATGCCGATCTCCTGCGGGGTGGGGGCGCTCATGGCGGCGGTTCCTCTCGGTTGTGGCCGGGGCTGTCCCGGCTCTCCTTGGCGCCCGGTCTCACTCCGGGCGCCGCGGGCAGCCGTTCAGCCCTTCCGGCGGACGTCCTGCCACACCGAGCGCAGGACCAGCACACAGACGGTCAGGGCCACTGCGGAGATCGCGATTGCGATGGCGGACACGGCGACCGCCAGGAGGAGCGCGGACCCGCCGATCCCGATCCCGATCCACTTCGCGGCACCCCCGGGGGATGCCGCGACGGGCGCCGGCGGGGTGACCGGCTGCTGGGCCAGCTGCTGCGCTTTCAGGACGGCGGTGATGAGGGCCAGCTGCTCCGAGTTCGCGGCGGCGTTGATGGCGTCCTGCGCAGCCTTTTCGAGGTCGCTCATGCCCGCCCGCTTCCGACGATGTCGCGGCGGAGCTCGGTCGCTTCGCGGCGGGACAGCCCGTATTCCTCGCGGAGCCTCTCGATGGTCACCGGCTTGTTCGTGGCGGTGACCACTTCCCGGTTGAGCTTGCGGGCCTGTCGCCGCAGCTCAGTGGGGGTGATGGTGACCGGGACGGTGACCACCTGGCGGGGCTCGGCGGCGGCCAGGATGCTGGTCAGTTCGGCCGGGCGGTGGTGGTCATCGACGGTGTCGAGAGATGACCAGTCGAGCATCTTCCAGTCGGTCTCGATCGCGGGCCGGGTGACCACCTGTGCGGGTGGGTCCGGGACGCGTTCGATGGTCACCGTGGTGGTCACGTCGGGGGCGACGATCGGGAGGAATTCGGCCCCGTCGGGTACCACCTCGGGTGTCGGTCGGATGACCACCGGGTCGCCGTACCGCTGCGGTGCGGGCGGCTCGGCCAGGTAGTCATCCACCTCGGCCGACGTCGGCTCCGGCTCACCAACCGTGGCCGTCTCTGCCACGGTCGGTGCCTCACTGAGCCGGTGGACGCGCCACAGGACGAGCGGGGCAATCGCGGACACGGCGACAACGAGCGGCCACGACACCGGGAGGATGCCGGAGCTCACCAGGTGGCTGGCGGCGTTCACCAGGATCAGGGCGATGACTGCGGCGGTCACGTCCCGCTTCGCCCGCAGCGCCTTGACCGCATAGATGTCGAGGGCGCCGGGGACGCCGGCGGCGACGTAGGTGCCGAAGCCGCAGGCGCGGGCCAGGTCGTACTCGGCGGAGGCCAGGACGACGAGGACAGCAATCAGGGCTCCCCACAGGAGCGGGTCCTTCTTCACTGGTCGTCACCGGCCCGGATGTTGATGAGCCGGTCGGCCATGGCATCGATCTGGTTGGCGTGGGTGCGGAGGGCGGCGGCGATCCGGCGTGAACCGGTCGGGCCGAATTCCTGATGCCCGTCGTCCGTCTCGACCTCCAGGAACACCTGGGTACGGTCGCTGAACGGCCACTGCACCAGGCTCACCTCGACGAGGCTTGTCGGGCCGTGCTCGGGGGTGTCGGCCAGGGCCCACTCCGAGTCGCCCCGGTGGGTGATCTCCGACTTCGCCGGCGCGTGCCGGTAGCCGTGCTGCACCACACACCAGGGCGGGCAGACCAGCCGAATGTCGCCAGCGTCCAGGGTGGTGACGGTCGTCGTACCGTCCGCGTTACGGCGGGGCTCCGGGGCCACGGTCGGGCGGTCGTCACTCATCGGCCGGCCCCCGTGTGTCCGTGGTGCCGGTATCCGGTGGGCGGGTGCTCGGCCAGCACGCGGCGGAGGTAGTCGACGTTCCACTGGATGTCGGCCGGGGGCTCGGCGAGTACGGCGCGGGCGGTGATGACGGCCAGGCCAGCCCGCCGGTCGAGGAGGGCTCGGAACTGGTTCAGGTCGGCGGCGTCCGTCGGGGAGGGGATGTCGATCGCGTCGAGGACGGCGTCGAGGAGGGCGCGGAGGTCGTTCACTGGGCGCCGCCGTTCTGGCGGGCGCGGCGCAGGGCCTCGTCCATGTCCGGGTCGGAGTCGCCGTTGCTGATGGCGGCGGTGCGGAAGCCGCTGGCGGACGGGGTGTAGTAGGCGCCGGCGGCGTCCAGGGGGCGGTTGGCGTACTGCCAGGTGCCGAGGTCGGTGGGCCGCTCCATGAGGTTCTTCTTGGTGCGGAAGTGGTGGGCCACGGTGCGGCGGGCGATGGTGGCGACCCAGCTGAAGACCTTGGCGTCGGTGGTGGCCTCGCATTTGTGGAGGTGGAGCCACACCTGGGTGAATGCTTCGGCGGTGAGGTCGTCGGTGAGGTGCTTGTCCTCGGCGTTGATGATGCGGCTGCCGACGAGCGCGGTGATGCGCGGCAGGTGGGTGGCGTAGATGGTGGCGAAGCGCTCGTTGAGCTGCTGCGCGGGGGTCATCGCGGTGGTGGCCGCGGGCATGGCAAACTCGGCCATAGCCGTCTCCTTGGTCGAATCAGGGAGTTCGGTCAGGCCCTTGGCTGGGATTCCCGTCCCAGCCTTGGGCCGTATTCAGTTGTGGGGGTGTAGCTACACCCGTTTCTGCTTCAGGGCGTTGATTGCCCTGCTGATTCCGGCTCGGGTGACCCCGAGTTCTCTCGCTACAGCTGCCTGGCTGCCGAGTTCGGTTTCGCCGTCGATCAGGGCTTGGGCCCGTTCGTCGGTCGCTTCCCGGTAGGCCTGCTGTGCGGCTTCCTGCTTACGGACGGCTTCGTCATGGCGCTCTCTCCACGTAGTCACGTCCCTCCTAGTACCGGAAGCGGCCCCTGCTCCACAACTGTAACCAGGGGTGGCGACAAGCGTCAAGGGGGGTGGCGACACGCATGTCACGCTGCATCACACCCCTGGGCGTCCTCGGCCATCCACGCCTTCAACTGGCCCCAGACGTAGGGCGGGTAACAGGTGTCGCACCACTCGCACCGCAGCGCCTTCTCACCACGGGGCAGCCACAACACCGCACCGCACAGCGTTCCGGACGAATCCATCGCCGGGCAGTGCCCGATACGCGTGCCCCGGTCGACAGCGGGGTCCGGGGCGATGATCGAGCGGACCGACTTCGTGAGCTCGCGCATCTCTCGGGCGAACGTGCCGGACTCCGACCAGGACATCGCGATCCACGGCATGTTCGACAGCAGCCCGGCCACTGCGGCGGCCAGGCGCCCGTCGACACCGCCGAGACCGGGCGCCCGCATGCCGCGCTCCTGACGGA
>NZ_JBIUXR010000017.1:0-200872 GCF_044744085.1 Streptomyces sp. NPDC087428 | reverse complement strand
CTGGGAACGACGAGCAGACATCCACGAAGCCTTCCTCAAACTCGCCTGCTGCCTCATCACCCACCGACAGATCACCTCATTGTGTTAGCCGTTGTTAGAGCCGCCGTGTCCGGCGGCCAGGGGCATGTGGCTCGGAAGAGGGGAATCGGGCTCGTGCCACCACCGCGCCCGAGTCTGCATACCGCAACTACAGCACCCACTCCATCCGGAGGCCCCCGGCTGGGCTCGCGCCCGCAGCCTCGTTCGGCAAGCCGAGTCCTCCGGAACCGGCCGCTATCGCCCCGACTTCCAGTCCGCGTCGAGGATGGCAGCGTGCACGGCGGCAATGATCATCGTGATGGCGAGGACGCCGCCCACCCAGTTCTTCGGATTGCCGAGAACCGAGCTGAGGACGGCGGATCCGTAGATGATCACGGCATACACCAGCGGCACCGCCATGCTGACGACACGCTTCTTGGCGGCGATGAAAAACAGCGGCGGGGCGAGAAGGCCGGCCGATGCCACGACCACGACGACCCAGATCGCTTTATGCAGTGCATTCGCGTACATGCGGTCCTGGATGGGCGCGTTGATGTGCGGGCTGCTCATGATTCCCCCTTGGCTTAACTAGACGTCTAGTGTGACCTACGACACCTATGGCGTGGGGTGTTTTGGAGGTAGTGCTGACGAACCTCCGCGTTTGTTCGACTCGGGCCCGCCTCGCTCTCCGTCTCACTCGGCGCCGTTGAAGCACGGGGTAAGTGTCCAATTGCGTCAGAACGGCGACGGACAGTGGCGGACGAGCGCGGACGCTAGCGGACCATCAGCGCAGGTGAGAAGCACAGCGACCCATGGTGAAGGCCCAGCCCTGGTTGCTTCGGGGCGATGTAGTCCTTGGCCGCCCAAGGGCACTCGAAGCCGGCAGGCAAACCCAAAGCTCGTGGCGTCTGACCGAGTCGGCGCCGTGAGCTTTTCTTGTTGTGCAGATGAGACCAGTGGGAGTCAGATCAGTAAGCGGTTTCACGCGTTTCGCTCGTCATCAAGAAATGACCGCGGCTGACCGCGACGCGGAGCACGTCCTCCAGTGCGCCGGTCAGGGCGTGGCCCAGGTGGCGAAGTTCAATCGGATCCGCGTCCTCGTTGTCGAGGGTTTCCGATGCCATCTCCAGCAGTTCGGTCGCCGTGCCGAGTTGGACCACTTCGACGTTGTCCGCGAATCGGGACACGTAGCCGCCCAGGTCGTCCGTGCTCAGGTAGCAGGGCTTGCCCTCCGGGCTTGACCACGGGAGAAGTCGCAGTTCGTTCGGTGCGGTCATCCTTGGGTCTGCCTTTCGTCGAGTACGTGGTGGGCGGTGAAGGCGGCGTCGATGCCTTCACCGGGCAGTGCGCGCCGGTGTCGTCCTCGATCGGGAAGGGGGGCCGGCTGTACGGGCAGAAGCTCACCGGATCTGTCGCCAGGCCTGGCCGAGGCGGGCGGCTGTGGGGCAGGGGGCTCCGGCGCGGCAGGTGGCGCAGAGGGACGTGTGGCTGACGTACGTGCGGTACGCGGCCTCGCTTCCGGCGGGGCGGTGGCGGGGACACTCGCAGTCGGGAAACGCCGCGCGCCGGTCCACCGTCTTGAGAGGGACGACTTCGGTCTCCGGCCGTAGGACGCGGACTGTCGTGCCTGCTCTGTTCACCTCGTAGACCTTGATGGTCATCGCCATGTGATCGCCCCTGGTTGTCGCCGTGCTACCCACTGGTGATGACATGGTGGAGGCGCGACAAGGCCCCGACTATCACGGTAAGTTGATAGCCGAGGCCAAAGGGTGACGAGAGGCTACGCGCCCAGCCAGGAGCCGTACGACAGGAAGCTGTCCGGGAGTTGGCGTTTCGCGGCCTCCAGCCCGGAGTATGTCTCGCGCACCGTCTGGTGGTATCTCGCCTGCTGCGGTGCCGCCTTTCGTGCCCGAAGCAGATTCGCGAACGCGTCATCGAGCGATCCGGTCCACATCTGCGCACGTGCGAGCTCGGCAAAGTGGTGGCTGCGCCGGGAAGCCGGCCACGACGACGGCATCGGTACTGCCCGCCCGGCCTCGGCCGCGGCGCCGTACTCGTCCAGCTCGGCAAGTACGGACACCCGGTGCACGGCGACGTTCGTGGGGCCGAAGGACAGCCAGTGAACATCCGAGGCGTCGCCGGTGATGGAGGCGATGCGGTCTGCCTCGTTGAGGTGGTCCTCGGCTGCGTTCTGGTCGTGAGCTCGCCCCGCCATGACCGCCGCGCCGAGGTGGAGTTGTCCGGTCAGCACGTCGCGCTCCCGGCCCGGGTCGGCCTGCTCCAGGATACCGAGACCCCTGTGGATCAGCCGGTTCCCGGAGCGGTATTGCCCGGTCCGGAGGTAGGTGAGGGCGCGCATGTACCGGTACATCCCGCCGACGACGGCACCGGATCCGCGCTGCGCCGCCCACTCCATGCGGGACAGGGCGATCGTCGCGAGGTCGGGGTATCCGAGTTTCGACGCGACGTCGTAGGCGGTGCGATACCCGGAAGCGAGGAGCAGCCACCCCTCCGTGGTGTCCGCCTGGTGCGCCGCGGTTGTCGACTCGATGAGCAGGCCCGGCAACTGGGCCGCGGTCTGCTTGATCTCTCCGGCGCGCACGGCGGCGAGGAGTGACTCGGCATGGTCGTGCAGCAGCTGTGCCGGGCGGGGGTGGACGTCGGGGTCGGCGCCCAGGTCGTAGACGTCCAGGGCCTCTCGCATCGGCTGAATCAGTATGTCCAGCTCATCGGCGCGGAGCTCGGTGACATACGGTTGGCCGGTCACGGTGGCGACCTCCACCCGCAGTGCCCGAGCGAGCGACGCGATGACGTGCGGGCTGGCGGGAATGACACCCTGCTCGGTCTTCGTGAGGGTGGAGTACGGCACCAGCGACAGGTTCGACAGGGCCCGTTGGGTGAGGTGGCGTTCGATGCGCAGTCGTTTGATGCGTGCACCGGTGTGGTCATGGGGCAGAGCGTGCATACTGAACTCCGTTCTGACTCGACATCAGAAACGGTACCGGCCGCGTGAGTGGCCGGTATCTCCGAAGGTCCCGTCTTCCCAGCGATGACGGGGCCTTCGCACATCCCGGACACAGAAGGGTTGTGGGCCTCCAGGGTGATGACCAGTGACCGGCTGCGGTGTCTGCTCACGCGGGTCCCCTCGTCCTGGTCCACCCCCCGCTGTGGCCGGCAGGCAGCCCCACGGCCCGGCGGCAGCGTGACGAGTCGCCTGTCGGGCGGGGGGTCCGGGGTGGAAGGATGGCGCATGGTCGGTCTCCTGGTGATCTCAGGGTTCTGGCTGGCCCCGGCCATATGGAGATGCGAACTCCGGTCCGGGGCATTTCTGTTGGTGGGTGGCGTCGCCGCTTGACGATGAATTTATGGGGGCCCCATAATGCGAGTCAAGCGGCACGCCCGAGTCGAAGGAACGGGATGGCCGAGACAGAGCGCGAAGGGCTGGTCGAGAGGCAGGAGGTGCAACGTGTCCTTGATGGCTTGGACGCCATCGAGTCCATGGAGGACTCGCTGGAGAAGGCGCAGATCATCAGCCGCCTGCTCAGGGACCAGACGGAGCGCACCAAGAGGCTGAAGGAGCATCGCCGGAGGATCGTGCTGCTTCTGCGGTCCCGGAAGGTGACGTACCGAGAGATCGGCGAAAGCCTGGGGGTCTCGATCGGAACCGTGCAGGACATCGAGCGGGGCTACTCCGGGTCCGGGAAGAACCGCCCCAAGAAGAACGCCGAGACCTCGGCCGAATAACAGAACGGCCGAGCGGTGCAGAGACCGCCCGGCCGTAGTGGCCAGCGGGTCATCACCCCGCCGGTCCGAAATCCGCCCATGTAGAAGAGAAGGATTCGCGTTCGATCGTAGGGTCGGCACCTGCGTGGTGACCACTCCCGCGCCCTGAGCCGTCCGCGACGGCCCCCTAGATACGGGGCGAGGGTGAGCGGGGTGACGGACGCGGGCCGGACGCGTGCGGTGGAGAGCGCGCAGGCGAGGACCCGACCTGTGGATAACTCGCGGTCGGGAAGCCGGGGTTCAGGCGGGCGTGCGCCCCATTCTTCCGGGCCCCACCACGACCTACGCAAGGCTGAGGTGAGCGGGAAGTTGAACTACACCTCGCGCAGGCGCACGTCGTCCGGCCGTGTACCGGCGCGTTCCCCGTTCCAGGTCGCCCGTGACATCGCCATTGCCCGGCAGGTGCGCCCCCTCGTCGCCTGGACGCAGCACGAGGGGCTGCGCCGCCTCGCGTACGCGCTGCGCCCGCTCATCGACCGCGGCCTCGGTGCCCGCGACATCGCTGCCGAGCTCTACGGGATGGCCATCGGCCCGCGCCCGGCCCGTCCGGCGGCCCGCATCATCGCGGCCCTGGCAGCCGACCGCGTGCCCGTGGGGTGCATGGACGCGAACCCGCCCGAGGCGTTCAGCCGTGCCGTGATCGACGTGCGGGAGTCGTCGGCCGAGTCTCCCGGGAGCGTGTCGCCGGTGGGGGCTGACGGCGCGCCGTACGGAATCGGCGGGCTGACGCGTACGGAGGTCGTCCGGTTGCGCTCGGCCGCCACGACCGACCCGGGGCTGGTGCTCGCCGCCCTGGAGAACCTCGGCGAGCGGGACACCCGCCGTCTGTACACGAACCGGCTCGTGGACGAGGTGCTGCTGTACGCGTTCACCGGGGCGCGTCGTGGGCGTACCGGCTGTAGGTTCCCAGATCTCGTGTCCTTTTCCCACCGGCCGTGTCCACTGCGTGGCCAGTAGGACGCGGGCATGGGATTCATGCCTCGTGAGCCAGTAGTTCCCCACTTTTTGTACAGGTCTGCCCCGGGCGGCGTCTGCGGGCGTGGCCGGGGCAGGACCCCAGCGTTCGGCGGCTGGCGAGGCTGCCTGGAGAAACGCGGGGTTGGTGGTCCGATGGGTACAGCGGTGGCCGCGCCGGTACGGCTGAGTGTCCGGCGTGGTGACGAGTCCGTGGTGGAGGACCTGGAGTGGCCATCGGTGCCGCTCGGGCTGCTGCGGCTCCCCCGGCCGTGGCGGACGTTCCGCTGGTTCAAGGGGCAGCAGCACTATTCGGGCACGTATTGGTCGGCGACCGTGGGCGATCATGTGATCTACGAGTCGCGGCTGGAGCTGGGGCGGCTGTTGTTCGCCGGCTTCGCTCCCGAGGTGCGGCAAATCGTCGCCCAGCCGTTCCTGCTCAAGGCCGGCGTTGATGGCAAGGTCCGCAAGCACATCCCGGACTGTCTGCTGCTGACGGATGACGGTCCGGTGGTCGTTGACGTCAACCGCGGCACCGACTTGAGAAGCCGGAAGTCGCTTTCACCTTCGCCTGGACGCAGGAGGCCGTGACTTCGCGCGGGTGGCAGTACGAGGTGTGGAGCGAGCCGGATCCGCACGTGCTGGAAAACGTCCGGTTCCTGGCCGGCTACCGCCGCGCCTGGCTGTTCGACCCTGACCTGGTGGCCGCGCTGCGGGCGGTGGACCTGCCGCCGATGACGAGGACCTTGCGGCCCGCACGGCCCTGATCACGAGAGTTGGAAGACTGCGTCGCGAGATCGGACACCCACTTCTCACTCGTACAACCACGGCATCACCGATGAAACTGACCCAGATCGGTGAAGCCGTAGTCGCAGCTATCCACGCCACGGGGCCACGGAACCAAGGATGGCTGCGTGCCGACCTACAGGACACGCCCTAGCTCGGCCCGGCTCAGCTTCCGGCCATGGCGATGACCAGTTTGCCGCCCTTCGGGCGCTGCTCGCGCTCCAGCTCCGTCAGGGCGGGAATCGCCTCGGCCAACGGGACCGTACGGGCGATGGGCAGGCGCAGGGTCCGGGCCACCTCCTTCAGGTCGGCGGTCACCGGTCGGCCCATCATCACCCGGAACGGGCCGGGCAGTGCGCTTCTGATCATTTTGGCCGGGGTTGGGACGATGTCGACGATGGTTCCGCCGGGCTTCAGCAGCGTTCGGGCCGCGGCGAAGGGAAGCATGCCGGGCGTGTCGAGGACGAGATCGAACCGTTCCGCGAGGGCGGCCGGGTCGAAGCCGAAACCCACGACCGGCTCGACGCCGAGCTCGTGGGCCTCGTCGGCCGCAGGGTTGCGGCAGCTGCCGGCGACCGAGGCTCCCCGCGCCCGGGCGAACTGGACGGCGGCCCGGCCCACCCCGCCCAGGTACCCGTTGACGAAGACCGCCTGCCCGGGACGGACCTCCGCCGTGGCCTGGTAGGCGGTCACGCCCACGGTCGGCAGCGCGGCGGCCTGCTCGTACGAAAGGTCCACCGGTTTGAGCACGACCGCCTTCTCCGGGACCGTCACCATCTCGGCGAACGCCCCCGCCTGCCGGAAACGAGCCCCGCCGAGTACCGCGTCGCCGGCCTTCAAGCGGGTGACGCCGGCGCCGACCGCCTCGACGACTCCGGCGAAGTCGTGCCCCATCGCCCGGGGAAAGGAGCGACCGGTCATCAACTTCATCTCGCCGTTGCGCATCTTCCAGTCCAGCGCGTTGGAAGCCGCCGCTCGGACGCGGACGAGAACCTCATCCGGACCCGGGCGTGGTGGCTCGAACTCAGCGAGCCGCATCACCTCCGGGCCGCCGTAGCGGTCGTATTGAAGGCGCTTCACGAGGCGTATTCGTTCGAGATCTCGGTGGCGTAGTTCTTCCAGAGCGGTTGCATGGTCTCGGCGTTGACCGGCTGCCCGGAATCGATCATGGCCTTGAAGTCGCGGAAGTACTGCACATACAGGTCCGGCGTGAAGGTGTTCAGCATGACCGCGTTCTCGTCGCCGACGTTGGCGAACGTGTGCGGCGCCCCGGTCGGCACGATGACCCAGGTGCCCGGCCCGGCGTCGTATTGGTCCTCGCCGACGGTGAACCGGAAAGTTCCCGCCAGCACGTAGAAGCCCTCGTCATGCTGGGCGTGGCGATGCTGCAACGGGCTCGGGGTGCCCGGCGGAATGGTGACCTCGGCGAACCCCAGCCGGTGGTCGGTGTGCTCGCCGTTCTCCAGGATGCGGATCTGCTGCGCCCCGCTGCCGAGGATCTCGCCCTCACCGGGGCGGACGATGTTTACCTTCGCCACGACTTCTCCTATTGCTATTGCCTGCCTTGGTCACCACCATCCTTGTCCGGGCCGGCTGTGCGCGTCTTGGTCGTCTGTGCACGGTTGCTGGTTACCAGTGCACGGGCGTTGTAGCCGTACGTCGCCTTGAAGAGCTTGCTGAAATGGGTGGGATCGGAGAATCCCCACCGGGCGGCCACGGCGGTGACCGTACGTCCGCTTCCGGTCAGCTCGGCCCGGCAGCGCTCCAGGCGGCGACGGCGGATCAGGGCCGCGACGGTGAGCGGCTGGTCCTCGAACAGCTTGTGCAGCCGGCGTACGGATATGTTGTGGGTGGCGGCGATGCCAGGCGGGGACAGATCGGGATCGGCCAGCCGGGTCTCGATGTAGCCGGCGATCCGGCTCCGCAGCCACTCGTCCGCGGCCGGTTGTTCGTCGCCGAGCCGGGCCTCCAGTGCGACCGCGATCAGCTCGACGACGGCCGCCGCCGACCGCAGCGCCTCCGCCTCGCGGAACTCGGTCGCCGACCACGCCGACTGCCGGGCCAGCACGGAGACGAGAGCGCCCGGGCCGTGGCTGCCGTCGATGCGTACGCCGATGAGCCGGTCGATCTGCGCGGGCCGGATCCGAAGCTCCCGGCGCGGAACCAGGATGGTGACGTGCGCCGAGGCGGTGCTCTCGAACCGGAGCGTACGCGTGGGATCGAGCAGTACCAGGTCGGTCGGCCCGAGTTCGGCGTCGCCGCGCCCTTGCTCGATCCGCGTCCGGCCCCGGGTCATCACCTTGACCGCCAGGTTCTCGCCGTCGGAGGCGTCGCGCTCCCGCCCGATGCAGGCGCTCTCGGGCGTGTCGAGGGAGACCAGCCGCAGCGGCCCGAGGTCACGGGTGGCGATCCCGCCCCGGAAGCCGGCCCCGGCCAGCTTGTTGATCAGCGGCGGAAACCCGCTGGCGGCCAGCTCGTCCTGGAACGACTCAAGGTTGCCGATCACCGGTCAATGATAACGGCGACACTTCTGCTCAGGCACGGTGTTCGGCGGGGGGTCACAGCGGCGCCGGCCCGCATCTGCTCTACCAGGCTCTGGTGCACGAGGTGGACGGATCAGTCGCGCCGGCGACCGACGGCCGAACGGTGAGCGCAGCACCGATATCGGAATCGGTGGTAACCGCCGCGATGGACTTCGAGATGTGTCCACGCTCGTTGGCGATCAACTGGAGTCCGCTGGTGGACGCGGCTGTGACGGCCGGCCTGCCGACACCCATAACCGCCGGCCGGGTACCGGGTTGCGAAGCCCCGTCGTCTTGAGCGCCGGCCGGTAACGTCTGGTGAGCACCACCGCAGTCACCGCCGCAAAGAACGCGGCAGCGAGGATCGCGCGTGGTCTTCGTGATCGCATGAACGAGTGTCTCTTTTGCCGGTCAGCCAGCGTTATGCGCGCACGACGCCGGGAAGCCGGGAATGGGAACGGCACCGACGCTCGGACCGATCGGACCTGCCGATCTGCGGTCGGCGGCATCGTTTCGACGTTCGAGGCCGGTCACTCGGTGTAACCCCGCGCGGTCTGGCGAGGTGGGTGAAATCGGGACTCTGTTCAAACGGCGTGGATGTCGATCAGCGGAGCCTGTCGATTGTTGAGCTCGCGGGATCGCGTTCACCAGCCCGGAACGCAGCGACCAGATCGCCCGCCGCAAAGCCAAGGGCTCCCGCGGCGGACGCCCACCCGCCTTCGATCCCGAGCGCTACACCGGCCGCAACGTCGTCGAGCGCTGCTTCAATCGACTCAAACAGTTCCGCGCGATCGCCACCCGCCACGCCAAACGCGTCACCTGCTACCGCTCAGAAATCATCATCGCCGCCATCGTGTTATGGCTGCGTGCCGACCTACAGGACACGCCCTAGTCCACACCAACCGTCGCCTCAATGGGGCCTGGACCCAGGGCTACGAACACGGCGTTCCCGTCAGTGACCTTGAACCCGTCGAGGTCGATGGCACGACCGGGACGCCGGCCCATTTCAAGCCGGACGAGTCGCTGGGTTCGGTGCCCCTGCCGGAGGATGGCGATCTTTCGCGCCTGGCCACAGCCTGGCCCCATCCAGAGGTTCAGGTCAATGACCAGCGGCTGCGGCGTCACGGGCTGAGGTCCGCCGACTGGAGTTGCCATCAGTGAGCGGCCGTTGGCTCTTCCGTTCGCTGAGGAAAATGACACGAAAGCGGGACTGTGTGACTGACACGACCGCGGAATCCGGCCTGAAAGTGCAGGTCACTGCAGCTCCAGAGGACACGGCTCGCCGGAACCTACAACCGACTGGGGGTGTCTGTGGGCATGAAGGAGGCCCTTGCCCGAGACCGGCGGATTCCAGGGGCCTTGGGGGTCCCAACGCGGGTGCTGAGACGGAGGCGCCGCTCGCGTAGCCGTGCAGGCCGAGGTCAGAGCCAGGACTCAACCAGTTCCCGAGGGATCTGTTCGGTATCGAGCCCACGCAGCTGCGCATGTATGACGTGGCACAGCAATTGCGCCGCCGCAGCGAAGATATGTTCCGAGGACTCGACCTCGTCATATCCGGCGCGGTCGACCGTAAGGATCCCCGGCGGCAGGGAAAGGCTGGTAGCAGCCGCCCCGAGAGAATCTGCTGCAGCGATGGCGAATTCCTCCGGCAACCCTGCCACTATGGGGCGTCCCAGCGTGCTGCGGCATACGGCCTGCCGCCCAAGGGACAATGGGTCGTCGGAAACAGGGACGATGCAATGCACATCCGCACCATCCGTAGGTGCGAATCCGGCGCCGAGCAGGGCCCGGGGGCTCATGCCTCCCTGCTGGCGTTTGATCTCAACAACAGCCCGCACCGGTAGCGGATCAACTGCAATCTGCCCGGCTCGGACATGCCTGTCCAATTTTTGAGTTCCAACGTACCGCGCCGTGAGTTCATCCAGCAGAACTGCTGCTCTGCGACTGCCGACTTCGACGATCATTTGTCTATTCCCCACGCCCGGAACCAGTTCTTGTTGAACCACTCTGGAAATTGTTTGATTACTTCTGGATCATAGTTCTTCATCGACGGGTGTTGGCGCAGGGCCAGTTCATGGGCTTCATCGTATGGCATTCCCGTGTCCATCAATCGGGATTCAGTCATCTCATGAGCCATGAAATTCTCCTCGCCTTCGGTCAGCGGCCTGCCGCTCCTCACGGCCTCTCGTACGCGTTCAATCATTGCCTCGTTCGGCGGCCACGGGTCGCCGAACCGCGACGTGAGGTGATGTTCGACGGCATCGATGTCTTGCTCGGTATAGCTGGGCCGTCCCTCATGTCCGGGAGGATCACCGCGCGATGAACCGCCGCCCTCCTCCGGGCCGGTGCCTGAAGCCCCGACCCCCATGAGGAGGATGCCGGCGATTCCGAGGTTGGCAGCCGCGCTGGCTGCGGCGGCGTCCAGGGCGAGTACGCCGCCGCCGACGACGGCGAGGGCACCCGCCTCGGGGAGGAAGGTCAGGAGGGAGAACAGGAAGAGGATGAGGCCCAGGTATTCCAGGGATTGGTTCAGGGCTTCGAGCAGGTGCGCTGCGGGGATGATCTCGCCGGTTGGGCCCGCATCCCCAAGTCCGCGGTAGAGCAGAAGGATTCCGATGACGGCGGAGCAGGTGATGGTGGCCAGGCGTAACCGGTGTACGGCGAGGTTCTCGCCCCGCGGCTGAAGTGCGGCGGCCCGCCAGGTGCGGAGTAGCAGGGCCAGGCGCCAGGCGATCCAGGCCAGGGCCGCGACGGCGAAGCCCAGAAGGATCTTCGGGCGGGGCCCGGTGGCGAGGTAGTGCTGGAGGCCGGCGGTGGAGTGGAAGGAGCCGATGCCGAGGAAGAGCACGGAGGGGATCATCAGGGCGGCGGGGATGAGCCACAACAGCCGCCTGTGGCGGGGGGCACGGTGCGCGGTGAGCACGTCGCGTACGTTCAGGGCCTTCCAGGCGTGGGAGTCATCGGTGGCGTCGATGCGCGATGCGATCTGTGTAACCGCCTGGCGCAGAGGTTCACTCTCCTCGGACGGGGCGAGGGCAGTGGCGTAGAGGAGGGAGCGGCGTGCGCGGATGAAGCGCGCCGTGATGACCAACGTCCAGGGCAGGCGGTGGGCGGCGTAGCGGATCAGGGCCGCCGCACTGTCTCCGTCGGCGCGTTCCGTAGTCAGCCATACCCCCGGCACCTGGCGCTTGCCACGCCGCAGGTGATAGCGGTCCACCAATCCCGCCAGGGCCAGGCAGAGCAGGGGAGTGGCCCAGGACTTGGAGTCGAGGTCCGCCAGCCAGCTGCCGGCCGAGGCAGCCTCCGGATGCTGGGCTGCGTAGTTGTTGACCGTGTGGTGGGCGATCCCGGCGGCCACCGGGAGAACGGAGAGCAGCCGCCACGGGCCACGTGTGCGCATGAGGATCCCGATGCCCAGGCCTGCTGCGGCCGTCCACATCAGGTGGGAGAAGGTCGCGGTGCCCGCCGGGGCGGCCTGACCCATGTCCAGACTGTCCACCGGGGCCGGCAGCCAACTCGTCACCACCCTCTGCACACCGGGGATGTAGGGCGGCGAGAGACTGTCGGGAATCACCCAGCCACCTGGGCGGGCAATCGCCCGATGGCCGTCCAGGCTGTACCGCAATACCCCTTCCAGCAGCCCGAACCCCGCTCCCAGGCCCGCGCCCAGCACCACGAAGTCGGTGACGCCCCACTGTCGGCGCACCTTCGCATACAGGCCCGCCAGCAACAGCGGGGTCAGCTTGATCAGTTCCTCCACCCACGGGGCCATCGTGTAGCTGGTGGTGTTCACCACCTCCACCAGCGGCAGCCCCGACTGCTCCGTGTACAGGCGGGTGTACGCCAGCTCGATCAGCCCTGTCACTACTCCGCACCCGTACACCCCCACCACGATCGCCAGCAACACCGTGGAGAGCCGCACCGAACGCGCCAGACACGACAGCGCGAAGATCTGCAGCACACCCCACACCGCGGCCACCGCCATCAGTACCGCCACACGCCCACCCCTAACGCCTCACAGCAAACAGCAATTCGCTATCGCGAATGTGATGCTAGGATGTCAAGCCGTCAATGAGCAAGCATAGATTTGCAGTTGTCCGAAATGCTGTGCCAGCAGAGTTCTCGCCATTGCATAAGCGTGATCATGGTGAACGGCTGATGCTGCCCGCTGGCTGGACTGATGTCGGAGGGCGGGCGCACCGTGTGAGTGGCCTGTCGGGCCTGCGCGTAGGCGGCAGCGAGCCGCCAGCGAAGCGTGCGGCGTGGGCGCGGCATGAGGCGAAGACGGTATGTGGCCAGAGAGATGCCGGGCACGGAAGCGCTGAGCTTCCGTGCCCGGCACGCCGCCGCGGGTCAGGCCTCGGCGTTGGCGGTCGCGGCCTCCTGGGCCTGCTGCCCGGCCCGGACGACGCGGCGGCGGGACGGGACGCCGAGGGTCGGGTTGGCGACGGCCCAGGCCGCTCCCCTGCACACCAGCTCCTTGTAGACGGCGGCGAGCCGGCCTGTCAGGGCTGCCCGGACGGAGCGGTCGTCGGCGGTGACGTACTGGATCACGCCCTCCTTGCGGCCCAGCGAGATGCACTGGTTGAAGTAGCGGGGCGGCGTGTTCGGGAGCTTGCCGCCGGTCAGGCGTGCCGCGATGCTGTCGGCGGCCCGCCAGGCGGCTGGGGCGGCCGAGGCGCAGGACATCCGGAGGGGTTTGTCGCCGGGGCCCATCGCCATCGCGGCGTCGCCGATGGCGTACACGTCCGGGTGCGAGACCGAGCGCATGGTCGCGTCGACGACGATCTGGCCCGTGTCGCTGACCTCCAGGGCGGTGGCCCTCGCGATCGGGTGGACCGCGAAGCCGGTGGTCCAGACGGTGACCGCGGCCGGGACGGACGTGCCGTCGGCGGTGGCGACGCGGTCGGCCTCGACGCCGGTGACGGCGGTGTTCTCGTGCACCGTGATGCCGAGCTCGGCGCAGACCTTCCGCAGGTGCCCGCGGCCCTTGGGCGAGAGCCAGTCGCCGAGTTCGCCGCGGGCGGCGAGGGTCACGTCGAGGTCCGGGCGGAACTCGGCGATCTCGGTCACGGCCTCCAGCCCGGTGAGTCCGCCGCCCACGACGACCACGGGCTGTCCGGCCTCCAGGCGGGCCAGCCGTTCGCGCAGCCGGAGTGCGCCGGGGCGGCCGGCGATCTCGTGGGCGTGCGCGGCGGTGCCGGGGACGCCCTGGGTGTTCCAGCTGCTGCCGAGGGCGTACACGAGGCTGTCGTACGTCAGCTCCCGTTCTCCGGCGCTGTTCGGCTCCCTGACGGTGACCGTCCTGCGGTCGACATCGATGCCGGTGACCTTCGCGAGCTTCGGCTCGACCCCGGTCCCCGCGAACATCTTGCTGAGGGGCCGGGGCCTGAGGTCCTGGCCGACCGCCAGCTGGTGCATCCGGACCCGCTCGACGAAGTCGGGCTCGGCGTTGACGAGGGTGATCGCGACGTCTTCGCGGCGCAGGCGCTTGGCGAGGCGTCCGGCGGCGGTGGCTCCGGCGTATCCGGCTCCGAGAACGATGATTCGATGCTGCATTTCCCTGCTCCTGTCTCGCGCGGGTTCGCCCCTTGAACCGGGCAGCCCGCCGCTTCCTGACAGGAGCAGCGTGTGATGTGCGTCACATCGAGCTGGGAGGCGTCAGGGCTAGAAGGCGTTGAACAGGGGTTCTCCGTGGTCACCGGCGGCCGCCCAGTGCTGGGTCGCGCGTTCGAGCTTGTCGGGGTTGGCCTGGCTGCGGATCGCGGCGATGCCCTCGGTGGTGATCTCCAGGCACATGATCCCGATGACCCGGCCCTCGAAGACCGCCACGACGGCGGGGGCGCCGTTGGCGGTCGTGACGTGGACCTCGGGCGATCCGCCGACCAGGGTGCGCTTGGCCTTGCCCGGTTTGAACAGGCCTCGTATGAACGTCGCGACCGCGAGGGCGCCCTCGAACGCCTTGGTACGGGCCGGGACCTTTCCGCCGCCGTCGCCGATGGAGACGGCGTCCTCGGTGAGCAGCCGCACGAGCGGCTCGGTCCTGCCACTGGTGGCGGCCGTGAGGAACTCCTCGACGATCCGCCGGGTGGCGGCCTCGTCGACCTCCGCGCGGGGCTTGCCCTCCGCGATGTGCTTCTTGGCGCGGTGGAAGATCTGCTGGCCGGCGGACTCGGTGATGTCGAGGATCTCGGCGATCTCCCGGTGCGAATGGCCGAACGCCTCCCGCAGCACGTACACCGCCCGCTCGTTGGGGGAGAGCCGCTCCATGAGGGCGAGCACCGCGTACGAGACCGATTCGCGCTGTTCGGCGGTGTCGGCGGGCCCGAGCATCGAGTCCCCGCCGAGCAGCGGTTCGGGCAGCCACTGGCCCACATAGGTCTCGCGCCGGGCGCGGGCCGAGGTGAGCTGGTTGAGGCACAGGTTGGTGAGGACCTTCGTCAGCCAGGCCTCGGGGACCTCGATCCGGCCGACGTCGGCGGCCTGCCAGCGCAGGAACGTGTCCTGCACGGCGTCCTCGGCCTCGCTCGTCGAACCGAGGAGACGGTAGGCGATGGCCTCCAGGCGGGGCCTGGAGGCCTCGAACCGGTCCACGTCCTGCACGGTCAGGTCCATGCGCCGCATCCTAGTCCCGCGCCCGTTGTCAGTCTCCGGTCGTAGGGTTCGCGCATGGAATGGCAGTGCACCGGGCTCCGGTGGCCCGGGGAACGGGGCGGTCCCGTGCTCGGGTGGCGGAAGGGGCGCGAGGTCCGGGGGAGCGCGCTGGCGTACGGGACCGGGTTCGGGTTCCGCGCCGAGGGCGTCCGGGGCTGCGCCGGGGCCCGGGGGAACGCGTGCCCGGTGGCGGCCGTGGTGGCCCCGCGGAGCACCGGGGGCCGCTGTCCGGAGTGCGGGCGGCTGGACCGGGCCCATTCGGTGGCGGCCGACACGATTCCCGATGACCCGCGCACCTACCGCGTGTACCTGGCCTGGTTCGGGCCCGGGATGGTGAAGGTGGGGATCACGGCCGAGGAGCGCGGTGCGGCCCGGCTGCGGGAACAGGGGGCGGTGGCCTTCAGCTGGCTGGGGCGGGGGCCGTTGATGGCCGCGCGCCGGGCCGAGGAGTTGCTCCGGGCCGCGCTCGGGGTGCCGGACCGGATTCCGTACGCGCGCAAGCGGGCGGTGCGGGCGGAGCTCCCGGGGGCTGCCGAGCGGGCCGGTGAGGTGGGCGCGCTGTACGGGCGTGCCGCCGCGCTCGACGGGGGCGGCTGGCCGGAGGCGTTGGAGCGGCTGCCCTTCGAGGCCGTCGACCACGCGGGGATCTTCGGGATCGGCGAGGGCACTGGGGTTGGTGGTGCTGGTGAGAGTTGTGGGGTGGTGCGGGCGGTGACCGGGCTGGTGGGCGGGGGTGCGGTCGCGGGGCGGCTGGTCGCGGCGGCCGGGCCCGATCTGCATCTGGAGACCGGTGCGGACGGCATCGTCGTGGTGGACACCCGGCTGATGACCGGCTGGGCGCTGGCGGCGGCCGGTCCGGAGGCCGGGGTGAGTGTGCCGACCGTCGCCGTCGGGGGCGGCGTGTCGCAGGACGGGCTGTTCTGAGATCGTCGGTCGGACGGACGGACGGACGGACGGACGAGCGAGCGTGCGTGCGGTCGGGGCCGGGCGGAGACCGCGCCGACGGATGGTCTGCCCAGTGGGCTGTCGGGCGAACGCGCCGGCGGGCGATCGGATCAGCGGAGAAGGAAGGGGTGCCGGATGAGTGAGGACCTTGCGGGCCGCGACGACGTGGTGCGGTTCTGGGAGCGGCTCGGGCTGCCGGGGCTCATCGACGTCCATACGCACTTCATGCCGGAGCAGGTGCTGCGCAAGGTCTGGGCCTACTTCGACTCCGCCGGTCCGCTGACCGGGACGGAGTGGCCGATCGCCTACCGGCACGACGAGGACGAACGGCTCGCGCTGCTCCGCTCGTTCGGCGTCCTCCGGTTCACCTCGATGCTCTACCCGCACAAGGCGGGCATGGCGGCCTGGCTGAACGGCTGGGCCGCCGGGTTCGCCGACCGGGTGCCCGACTGTCTGCACACCGCCACCTTCTTCCCGGAGGAGGGCGTGGAGCGGTACGTGGCGGAGGCGGTCGGGGCCGGGGCGCGGGTCTTCAAGTCGCACCTCCAGGTCGGGGCGTACGACCCGAACGATCCGCTGCTGGACCCCGTGTGGGGGCTGCTCTCCGAGGCCGGGGTCCCGGTCGTGACGCACTGCGGTTCCGGGCCCGCCCCCGGGAAGCACACCGGCCCGGAACCGATCGGCCGGCTGCTCGCCAGGCATCCCCGGCTCCGGCTGATCGTGGCGCACATGGGGATGCCGGAGTACGCGGAGTTCCTGGCGCTCGCGGAGGCGTACCCGCAGGTGCGGCTCGACACGACGATGGCGTTCACCGACTTCACGGAGGGCTTCACCCCCTTCCCGAAGGCGGAGCGGGGGCGGCTCGCGGCGCTCGGGGACCGGATCCTGCTGGGGACGGACTTCCCGAACATCCCGTACCCGTACGCCCATCAACTGCACGCCCTGGAGCGGCTGGAGCTCGGGGACGACTGGCTGCGCGCGGTCTGCCACGACAACGCGAAGGCGTTGTTCGACTGCTGAACCGGTACTGCTGAGCCGGGCCGGTACTGCTGAACCGGTACTGCTGAGCCGGGCCGGTACTGCTGAACCGGTACTGCTGAGCCGGGCCGGTACTACTGAGCCGGTACTGCCACCGCCTTTCCCGGGCTTTCTCAGGGAATTCACAGAATCGGGAAAGAACTCTCTCAGGGGCGTCTCACAGGCTTGGGGCCATGACGACGACCACCTCGCCCCAGGGGCGTACCGAACTGCTCAGGCCGGACCGCAGCCCCGTCCGGGTCCTGGTCGTGGACGACGAGGCCCCGCTGGCCGAGCTGCTCTCCATGGCGCTGCGCTACGAGGGCTGGGAGGTGCGCAGCGCCGGGGACGGCGCCGGTGCCGTCCGTACCGCCCGTGACTTCCGGCCCGACGCGGTGGTCCTCGACGTGATGCTGCCCGACATGGACGGGCTCGCGGTCCTCGGCAGGCTGCGCCGGGAGCTCTCCGACGTACCGGTGCTGTTCCTGACCGCGCGGGACTCCGTCGAGGACCGGATCGCCGGGCTCACGGCGGGCGGCGACGACTACGTCACGAAGCCGTTCAGCCTGGAGGAGGTCGTGGCGCGGCTGCGCGGGCTGATCAGGCGGTCGGGTACGGCGGCGGTGCGCAGCGAGTCGACGCTCGCCGTGGGCGACCTGACGCTGGACGAGGACAGTCACGAGGTGAGCCGGGGCGGTGCCAACATCCACCTCACCGCCACCGAGTTCGAGCTGCTGCGCTTCCTGATGCGCAATCCGCGCCGGGTGCTGAGCAAGGCGCAGATCCTGGACCGGGTCTGGAACTACGACTTCGGCGGCCAGGCCAATGTCGTCGAGCTGTACATCTCGTACCTGCGCAAGAAGATCGACGCCGGCCGGACGCCGATGATCCACACCCGGCGTGGGGCGGGATATCTCATCAAGCCCGGTGAGTGACCGCGTGCGGCGGCTGCGGAAGGGGCCGTGGACGCTGCGGACCCGGCTCGTCGTCTCCGCGGTGACGCTGATCGCGGTCGTCGCGGCCGTGATCGGCTCGGTCACCGCCATCGCCTTCCACAGCTACATGTACGGGAAGCTCGACGACCAGCTGCGCGACATCGCGGTCCGGGCCGAGCGGATGCCGGGTGCGCCCGTGCCCGGTGGGCTCAAGAACAAGGAGCCGCTCGGATTCATCGGCGGCGGAGGCCAGCCGTTCAACACGTTCGGCGTCGTCCTCGCGGACGGTGCGGTCACCGACTCGGTGGTCGTGAAGTCCGGCGGGCCCGGCGTGCAGCCGAGCAACGAGCCGCTGACCGGGGCCCAGCAGGACGTCCTGGAGGCGGCCGGGATCCGCGCCGACCGGAAGGCGCACGACGTCGAGCTGCCCGGACTCGGCGGCTACCGGGTGGAGGCCGTCGCCACGCCCGACGGCACGACCGTCCTCGTCGGGATTCCCACCGCCGAGGTCAGCACGGCCCTCCGCACCCTGATCCTCGTCGAGGTCTGCGTGACCGGGGCCGGGCTCATCGCCGCCGGGATCGCGGGCGCCGCCATCGTCACGGTCGCCCTGCGGCCGCTGCGCCGGGTGGCCGCCACCGCGACACGGGTCTCCGAGATACCGCTGCACAGCGGCGAGGTCGCCCTGTTCGAACGGGTCCCGGAGACCGAGGCCGATCCGCGCACCGAGGTCGGCCAGGTCGGCGCGGCCCTCAACCGGATGCTGGGCCATGTCGGTTCGGCCCTGGAAGCGCGGCAGAAGAGCGAGATGCGGGTCCGGCAGTTCGTCGCCGACGCCAGCCACGAGCTGCGCACCCCGCTCGCCTCGATCCGCGGATACGCCGAACTGACCCGGCGCGGACGGGAGAACACCGGCCCCGACACCCGGCACGCGCTCGGACGGATCGAGTCCGAGGCCGAACGCATGACGGGCATGGTGGAGGATCTGCTGCTGCTCGCCCGGCTGGACGCCGGACGGCCGCTCTCGTACGAGAGCACCGATCTGTCACCGCTCGTCGTGGACGCGGTGAGCGACGTCCGCGTCGCGGGCCGGACGGCCTCCCCGGACGGGCCGGGGCCCACGCACCACTGGCGCCTTGAGCTGCCCGAGGTGCCCGCGACCGTACGGGCCGATCCGACCAGGATCCAGCAGGTGCTGGTCAACCTGCTGGCCAACGCCCGTACGCACACCCCTCCCGGGACCACGGTCACGGCCCGGGTGTGCGCCGCGGACGGCCATCCCTGGGTCACCCTGGAGGTCCGGGACAACGGGCCCGGTATCCCGGCGGAGCTGCTGCCGCACGTCTTCGAACGGTTCGCCCGCGGGGACGCCTCGCGCTCCCGGCACGCCGGGTCGACGGGGCTCGGCCTCGCGATCGTGCAGGCCGTCACCACCGCGCACGGCGGTCTCGCCGAGGTGCGGTCGGTACCGGGGGACACGGTGTTCGCCGTCCATCTCCCGGCGGATCCCGGGTACCCGGGATCCACGCCCGGCGTCCCCGCGCACTCACAGGACGGCCACAGGCTCAGCACACCGGCGTGACAGCGCGGTTGGCGAGTGTCGATGTCATGCGAACCGACACTCCTTGGGGCACCCTGCCGGCCCGGGAACACCTCCTGGCCGGCACGGGCGACACGGCAGGTGCCCCCGTACTCGACGTGGTGGTACCCGTCTACAACGAGGAGAAGGACCTCGAACCGTGTGTGCTGCGGCTGCACGACCATCTGGAGCGCACCTTCCCGTACGCCTTCCGGATCACCGTCGCCGACAACGCGAGCACCGACCGGACCCCGCAGGTGGCGCGGCGGCTCGCGGCGGCGCTTCCCCGGGTGCGGTCCTTCCGGCTGGAGGAGAAGGGCCGGGGGCGGGCGCTGCGTACGGTCTGGTCGCACTCGGACGCCCCGGTCCTCGCCTACATGGACGTGGATCTGTCCACCGATCTGAACGCGCTGCTCCCGCTGGTCGCCCCGCTGATCTCCGGCCACTCCGACCTGGCCATCGGCTCCCGCCTCGCCCGTAGTTCGCGGGTGGTGCGCGGGACGAAGCGGGAGTTCATCTCGCGGGCGTACAACATCATCCTGCGCTCGTCGCTGGCCGCCCGGTTCAGCGACGCGCAGTGCGGGTTCAAGGCGATCCGCCGCGATGTCGCGCAGCGGCTGCTGCCGATGGTCGAGGACACCGGCTGGTTCTTCGACACCGAGCTGCTGGTGCTCGCGGAGCGGGCCGGGCTGCGCATCCACGAGGTGCCGGTCGACTGGGTCGACGACCCCGATTCGACGGTCCACCTCGTGCGGACCGCGACCGATGACCTGAAGGGCGTCTGGCGGGTCGGGCGCGCGCTGGCCGTGGGCGCGCTGCCGCTGGACCGGCTGGCCCGGCCCTTCGGCGACGACCCGCGCGACCGGGGGATCGGCGGGGTGCCGCGCGGACTGGCCCGGCAGCTCGTCGGGTTCTGTGTGGTGGGCGCCCTCTCGACCCTCTTCTACCTGGGCCTGTACTCGCTGTTCCGGCTGGGCGTCGGCCCGCAGCTCGCCAATGGGGGCGCGCTGCTGGTGTCGGCCGTCGCCAATACGTCGGCCAACCGGAGGCTCACGTTCGGGGTGCGCGGCCGGGGCGGGGCCGTACGCCATCAGGCGCAGGGCCTGGTGGTCTTCGCCATCGGGCTCGCGCTGACCAGCGGTTCGCTCGCCGCGCTGGGGGCGGCGACCGGAGCGCCCTCGCACTCCACCGAGCTCGCCGTGCTGATCGCGGCCAACCTCGCGGCAACGGTGCTGCGCTTCCTGCTCTTCCGCGCCTGGGTCTTCCCGGACCGCGACGGCGCTGGGGACCTCCCGGCTTCCGTCCCCGCTCCGGCCGCCTCCCCGGCCCCCGTCCCGGCCGACGACACCCGCAACGACCTGAGGAACGTCCGATGACCACGCTCCATCCCGATCATCTCCCGTCCCCGCCGGACGCGCCCCCGCCCGCCGCCGCTCCCGTGGACCACGGGCGCCCCGGCCGGTCGCTGCCGCACCGTGTGTGGCGGGGGCGGCCGGAGGACCCCCGCTGGGCGCGGCCGGCCTTCCTGGCCATGCTGCTGGTCATCACGGTGGCCTACCTGTGGAACCTCAGGGCCTCCGGCTACGCCAACTCCTTCTACTCCGCGGCCGCGCAGGCCGGCAGCCAGAGCTGGAAGGCCTTCTTCTTCGGCTCGCTGGACTCGGCCAACGCCATCACCGTCGACAAGCCCCCGGCCACCCTGTGGCCGATGGCCCTGTCGGTGCGCGTCCTCGGCCTCAGCTCCTGGGCGATCCTGCTCCCGCAGGTGCTGATGGGCGTGGCCACGGCCGGGGTGCTCCACGCCGCCGTGCGCCGCCGGTTCAGCGCCGCCGCCGGACTGATCACCATGGCGGTGTTCGCGCTGACGCCCGTCGCCGCGCTGATGTTCCGCTTCAACAACCCGGACGCGCTGCTCGCGCTGCTGATGACCGTCACGGTCTACTGCGTGCTGCGCGCGATGGAGGACGGCCGCACCAAGTGGCTGGTGTGGGCGGGCGTCGCGGTCGGGCTGGCGTTCCTGTCCAAGACCCTTCAGGCGTTCCTGATCCTGCCGCCGCTGGCGGTGCTGTACGCGGTGTTCGCACCGGTCTCCGTACGGAAGCGGTTCGGCCAGCTGGGGCTGTCGGCCCTGGCGATGGCCGTCGCGGGCGGCTGGTGGGTGGCGATCGTCGAGCTGTGGCCCGCCTCCTCACGTCCGTACATCGGCGGCTCGCAGAACAACTCGTTCCTTGAGCTGACCTTCGGCTACAACGGGCTCGGCCGGATCAACGGCGAGGAGACCGGCAGCGTCGGCGGCGGGGGCGGCCCCGGCGGCGGGTCCGGTGGTCAGTGGGGCGAGACCGGCCTCGGCCGGATGTTCAACTCCGAGATCGGCAGCCAGATCTCCTGGCTGCTGCCCGCCGCCCTGATCCTGCTGGTCGCGGGCGTCTGGCTGACCTGGCGGGCCAAGCGGACGGACGCGGTCCGGGCGGCCTTCCTCGCCTGGGGCAGCTCGCTGCTGATGACCGCGGGCGTGTTCAGCTTCATGGCCGGCATCTTCCACCAGTACTACACGGTCGCCCTGGTCCCCTACATCGCGGCGCTGGTCGGCATGGGCGTCACGGTCCTGTGGGAGGAGCGGTCCCGCTGGTGGGCGGGGGCCACGCTCGCGCTCACCGTCGCCGCGACGGCGCTCTGGTCGTACGTGCTGCTGGGGCGGACCCCGGACTACCTGCCGTGGCTGCGGCCGACCGTACTCGTCGCCGGGCTCGTGGGCGCGGTGGGCCTGCTGCTCACGGCCCGGCTGGGACGCCAACTGGCGCTCGCCGCCGTGGGGCTGGGCTTCGCCGCGTCGCTGGCCGGACCGGTCGCGTACACGCTGAACACGCTGAACACCGGGCACCAGGGCTCGATCGTGACGGCCGGCCCGTCCGCCGGCGGGATGGGCGGATTCGGCGGCGGTGGTGGCGGGCGCGGCGGCCCCGGCGGTGGCATGAAGCCCCCGACCGGCGGCCAGGGCGGACAGCCCCCGACCGGCAACCAGCAGGGCCAGGGCCAGGGCCGACCCGGCACTCCGCAGCAGGGTCAGCAGCCTGGCGGGCAGCAAGGCCAGCAGCAAGGCCGGCAGCCCGGTGCCGTGCCCGGTGCGGGTGAAGGCTTCGGTGGCCGTGGCGGCGGCGGCGGCGGTGGCGGCATGGGCGGGCTGCTCAACGGCGCGTCCGTCGACGCCGCGGCCAAGAAGCTGCTGGCCACGAACGCGGACGACTACACCTGGAGCGCCGCGGCCATCGGCTCGCAGAACGCCGCGAGTTACCAGCTCGCCACCGGTGACCCGGTGATGGCGATCGGCGGCTTCAACGGCAGCGACCCGTCCCCGACGCTCTCCCAGTTCAAGAAGTACGTCGAGGACGGCCGCATCCACTACTTCATCTCCGGCGGCGAAGGCGGTGGCGGCATGGGCGGCAGCAGTGGTACCTCGTCGAAGATCTCCACCTGGGTGGAGGCGAACTTCAAGAAGGTCACGGCGGGCAGCGCCACGTTCTACGACCTGACCCGGCCGACGGAGAACGGCTGAGGATCAGCGCCGCAGCAACAGGTCCGCGACAACGGGGCGGTGGTCGGAGGCGAGTGTCTCGGCCACCGCCGCGCCGCGTACCCGCACGGTGTCCTTGGACACGGCCACGTAGTCGATCCGCTGCACCGGGTCCTGCGCCGGGAAGGTGGGGGCGCCCGGCTCGATGTCCGTCAGCTCCTCCCACAGCGGGGCCAGCTCCGGGGCGGTCGGGGCCGCGTTGAAGTCGCCGAGCAGGATCTGCCGTACGGGCCCCCGCTCCTCCTTCCGGTCCTCGGCCATGATCCGGCGGGTGTCGGCCACCTGGGCGGTCCGTACGGACGGGTCGCCCCGGTAGTCGAGGTGCGTCGCGTACACGTGCACGGGCAGCCCCTTCACCCGCAGCACCACCTCGCCGAAGCCGGGCCCGGGTGTCGGCACCGGGTTCGGGTCCTGGGTGGAGAGCCGGGTGATGTCGTGGTTCTCGGCACTCACGATGCGGTACCGGGACAGCACCGCGACCCCGAACTCGCGCCGCGGCGCACCCGCGGTCGCCGGGTCGAAGCTGTAGATCGGGGCGAACGAGACCCTCATGCCGAGCCGCCGGCCCAGCTCGCCCGCCAGGTCCCGCCACTCGCTGCGGGCACCCCAGTGGACATCGACCTCCTGGAGCCCGATGACGTCCGCGTCCAGCGAGCGGAGCTCGGCGACCTGCCGGTCGAGATCGAAGACGTTGTCCATGCCCGCACCCGCATGGATGTTGTACGTGGCGACCCGCAGAGGCACCAGCCGCTCCTGCCCGTGACCGTGCCCGGCAGCCGTCGCGGGAGGCACCAGCACCGTCCCCAACAGGCCCGCGGCAAGCAGGATTTCCACCGTACGGCGACGCAGTGACATACCACTCCAGCCCTTG
Source organism: Streptomyces sp. NPDC087428 (assembly GCF_044744085.1). NCBI lineage: Bacteria > Bacillati > Actinomycetota > Actinomycetes > Kitasatosporales > Streptomycetaceae > Streptomyces > Streptomyces sp. NPDC087428. Next base: position 177,237 of record NZ_JBIUXR010000017.1, on the reverse strand, counting down.
TCGGATCAGCGATCGGCACCGTACCGCGGGAAAGCCGGTTGTACGCCCGACGGGAGCAGCTATACGGTGTACAACCCATCCCCTGTACACCGTATAGGGCCATGATCGAACGTCCGGGAGTCCGTATGACGGCGTCCGCCGCCGAGCAGAACCACCTCTCGCCGACGAGCCATCCGCAGCGCTGGCTGATCCTCGGTGTCATCTGCCTCGCCCAGCTCACCGTGCTGCTCGACAACACCGTCCTCAACGTCGCGATCCCCTCCCTCACCCGCGAACTGGACGCCTCCACCGCCGATGTGCAGTGGATGATCAACGCCTACTCGCTCGTCCAGTCGGGTCTGCTGCTGACCGCCGGCAGCTCGGCCGACCGCTACGGCCGCAAGAAGATGCTGATCACGGGACTGGCGCTGTTCGGCGTCGGCTCGCTGGTGGCCGGGCTCGCCCAGTCCTCCGCGCAACTGATCGCCGCACGCGCCGGTATGGGCATCGGCGGCGCGCTGCTGATGACCACGACGCTGGCCGTCGTCGTCCAGATCTTCGACGACGCCGAGCGGGTGAAGGCGATCGGCATCTGGTCGACCGTCAGCTCCCTCGGCTTCGCCGTCGGCCCGCTGATCGGCGGGGTCATGCTCGACCACTTCTGGTGGGGCGCGATCTTCCTGATCAACATCCCGGTCGCCGTGATCGGCCTGGTGGCCGTGGCGCGGCTGGTGCCGGAGTCCAAGAACCCGACCGGGGAGCGCCCCGACCTGCTCGGCGCGCTGCTCTCCACCATCGGCATGGCCGCGGTCGTGTACGCGATCATCTCCGGACCTGGGCACGGCTGGACCTCCGGCCAGGTGCTGCTGACCGCTTTCGTCGGGGTCGCCGTCCTCACCGGATTCGTGCTGTGGGAGCTGCACATCCCGTATCCGATGCTGGACATGCACTTCTTCCGGAACCAGAAGTTCATCGGCGCGGTCGCGGGCGCGATCCTGGTCGCGTTCGGGATGGGCGGCTCGCTGTTCCTGCTCACCCAGCAGCTCCAGTTCGTCCTCGGTTACGGTCCGCTGGAGGCGGGTCTGCGGACGGCTCCGCTGGCCCTGAGCGTCGTCGCGCTCAACCTCACCGGGCTGGGCGCGCGGCTGGTGCCCAAGCTCGGCACGCCCGTCACCATCGCCTCCGGGATGGGGCTGCTCGCCGCCGGCCTGGCCGCGATCGCGCTGCTCGGGCGGCACGGCTACGGCGGCATGCTGCTCGGCCTGCTCGTGATGGGCGCGGGCATCGCGCTCGCCATGCCCGCCATGGCCAACGCGATCATGAGCGCGATCCCGCCGGAGAAGGCGGGCGTCGGCGCCGGGGTCAACGGCACCCTCGCCGAATGCGGCAACGGCCTCGGGGTCGCGGTCCTCGGCGCCGTGCTGAACTCCCGGTTCGCCGCGCTCGTCCCGACGGCCGTGGGAGCCGCCTCGCTGCCCGCCGCACTCGCCGCCGCGAGCGGTGCGGGCGAGCGGCAGCGCATCACGGACGCCTTCGCCTCGGGTCTGGAGACGAGCCAGCTGGTCGGTGCCGTCGCGGTGCTCGTGGGCGGAGTGCTGGCCGCCGTGCTGCTGCGCCGTGCGGAGCGGGGAGAATCGGCTCAGGCTGACCCGGCCGCGGTAGCGGCATAGCATCGGGCGGGACGTTCCGGACCGTACGACTCCGGTTTTTGGGCAGGGAGTACGTACCCGGTTCGTCCCGCCGGCGAGACAAGGGAGTGCGCCATGGTGTCCGCGGCCGATCGCGTGAAGAACCCTGCCAGGACCAGCGTGTGGCTCGACGGCAGGGCACCGACGCGCAGCCGGAAATCCGACCAGCCGGCCGGTCTCGACCGGGAGAAGATCACGGCGGCGTCGGTCCGGCTGCTGGACGCCGAGGGCCTCGCCAAGTTCTCCATGCGCCGCCTCGCCGCCGAACTGAACGTCACGGCGATGTCCCTCTACTGGTACGTCGATACCAAGGACGACCTGCTGGAGCTGGCCCTGGACTCGGTCTTCGAAGAGATCGCGCCCCCGCGCACGGACGCCGACTGGCGCGAACGGCTGCGCGAACTGGCCACCAGCTACCGGAGCATGCTCGTCCGGCACACCTGGGCGTCCGCGCTGGCCGGGAACTTCCTGAACATCGGCCCGCACTCGCTGCTCTTCTCGTACGCCATGCAGGACGTCATCCGGGCCACCGAGCTGCCGCTGCGGCACCAGACGGGCGCGATGTCGGCGGTCTTCCAGTTCGTGTACGGGTTCGGCACCATCGAGGGCCATGTCGTGCAGCGGTCCGCGGACGCGGGACTCAGCCAGGACGACTTCTACCGGCAGGCGCTGGGCACGATCCGCGCCCAGCCGCAGCTGAAGGACCTGATGGCGTCCTCGCAGAGCCTGATGGAGGCGCGTGGCGGGGACACCGTCGAGGAGATGCGCGAGCGGGACTTCACCTTCGCCCTCGACCTGCTGATCGCGGGCATCGAGGCGATGCGCGGCCGGGGATAGCCGGGGGCCGGGGCCCTCGGCGGCCGTCCCCCGCCCTCCCGGGCCGCCGGTACGCGCCCGGCGTCAGTAGCCGCGTGCCGGGTCCACGGCGAGTGCCGGGACGCGGCCCGCGACGAGGTCCCGCAGGCACGCCGCGAAGTCCGTGACGATGTCGTCGTCCGCGGTGATGCCCGCGGAGTGCGAGGTCACCACTGTCCGGGGCAGCCGCCAGCAGCGGTCACCGGGTCCCGCGGGCTCGTCCGCCAGCACGTCGAGCACCGCCCGCCCCACCGTCCCCGCGTGCAGCGCGGCCTCCAGCGCCGCCAGGTCCACGGTCGCGCCCCGGCCCACATTGATGAACGAGGCGCCGCCCATCGCCGCGAACCGCTCCGCCCCGAAGCGGCCCGCCGTCTCCCCGGTCAGCGGAAGCGCGGCGACCACCCAGCGGGCGTCCACCTGCTCGTCCGGACCGGCCACCGCGTCGAAGCCGGGCGGGACCGCGCGCGGGGTGCGCACCACGCCCACCGTCCGGATGCCGCAGGCCCGCAGCAGCCCCGCGACGGCCGAGCCGATCCGGCCGGTGCCGTGGATCAACGCGGTCTGCCCGGAGACGAGTTCGCCGGGGACGCGGCGCCACTCGGCCCGCGCGTGCCGCGCCGTGAACTCCGGGACGGACTGGCAGTCGGCCAGCACCCACGCCAGCACGTACTGCGCGATCCGCTCGCCCATCCGGCCCACCGTCCGGGTGAGCAGCGCCCCGGACGGCCACGGCCCGGCATCCAGCACCGCGTCCGTACCGGCGTTCACGCTGTGGAACCAGAGCAGCCCGTCCCCGCGCAGCGCCCCGGGCAGCGCCGCCCCCACGTACACGTAGGGACCGTCCGGGACGGCGGGGTCCGCGCCCGTGCGCTCCACCGGCCGCCCGGCGATCCGCTCCAGCGAGCGGACCACGGGGTCGGCGAGGCCGGGCGCGGCCAGCAGCCGCGCCCGCGCGAGATGTGCGGTACCGGCCGGCGGGACGGCCACCGGGCCCGTCACCAGGTCCGTCGGCCGGCCCGGTATCCGGTCAGTCATCGGAGGCGAGCCGCGCCGGGAAGCCGCCCGTCGCGACGGGGCTCCAGCGCTCGGGCGTGATCCTGATGATCGACTTGCCCTGTTTCACCATCGCCGCCCGGTACTCGTCCCAGTCCGGGTGCTCCCCGGAGATGTTCCGGAAGTACTCGACGAGCGGCTCGACCGAGTCCGGTGAGTCGATCACCTCGGCCGAGCCGTCGATCTGCACCCACGGCCCGTTCCAGTCGTCGGACAGGACGATCAGGCTCACCCGCTCGTCCCGCTTGGCGTTGCGGGTCTTGGCGCGTTCCGGGTACGTCGAGACGACGATCCGGCCCGCGTCGTCGACGCCGCAGGTGAGCGGGGAGCCCTGGGGGCGGCCGTCGGACCGGGTGGTGAGCAGGATCGCCCGGTGCCTGGGGCGTACGAACGCCAGCAAGGCGTCGAGTTCCACGGCGGTGTTGGTCGCGATGTTGGATGCCATGGAACAGACCCTACGACCGCGGGCGGTTACGCGGCCGGAAGGGAATCGCCCTGCACGGCCTGGATGTCGAGCTCCACCCGGAGCGTCGTGCCGATCGCCGAGATGCCCGCCTGGATCACCTGGTTGTAGTTCATGGCGAAGTCCTCGCGGCGGAGCTCGGCCGTCGCCCGGAACGCCGCGCGCACGCCGCCCCACGGGTCGGGGCCGGTGCCGAGGTAGCTCAGGTCGAGGTCGATGGGGCGCGCCACCCCGTGCAGCGAGAGCTCGCCGTGCACGGTCCACCGGTCGGGGCCGGCCGGGGTCAGTCCGCTGGAGCGGTACGTGATCTCCGGGAACCGGTCCGTGTCGAGGAAGTCCGGGGACCGCAGGTGCTTGTCCCGCATCCCGTTGCCGGTGTCGATGCTGGTCGCGCTGATGACCGCCTCCACCCGGGACCGCTGCACGTCCTCGGCGATCTCGATCCGGCCGCCGAACTCGGTGAACCGGCCGTGCACGCTGGAGATCCCCAGGTGCTGGGCGACCGCCGCCACGGAGGAGTGCGCCGGGTCCAGTGACCAGGCGCCCGGCGGCGGCAGCTCCACACCGCCCTGGCGGGCCAGTACCACCGTGCCCGCCTCGACCCGGCCGCTCGCCGTGACGAGGGCGGTCGAGGCGGCGGGCGCGTATCCGACCGCCGTCACGATCACGGTGTACGCGCCGGCGGACAGCTGGGTGTCGGCCCGCACCGCCCCGTCCTCGTCGGCGGCGGCCCGCAGCACCTGCGTACCGGTCATGTCGGTGACCGTCACGACCGCGTGCTGGACGGCCCAGCCGTCCCGCGTCCGTACCTGTGCGCGAAGTCCCATCCCGTTTTCTCTCCTTGCTCAATGACCCGCCCGCTCACGGAACGGGTCACTCAATGAGTCGGGCCCCGGGGCGGGGACGACAGGCCGTCCCCTGCCTGCCGTCCCCGCCACCGGGGCCCATTTCCACCTGCCCGGACAGCCTCTCCGCTCGAAGCGCCGTCCCGCCAGGGGTCTTGACTACTCGCCGGGGTGGGCGAGCTCGATGTCGTGGCCGTCGATTCCTCGGCCGGCCACGGTCAGGGCGCCCGCCACCGGCGGGTATCCGGTCGCGATGACCGAGTACTCGCCCGCGTCCAGGTCGGTGAAGGCGTACGCCCCGTCCTCCCCGGTCGTGGAGTTGGCGATCACGTTGCCCGCCGCGTCGATCAGTGTGACGCGGGCGTCCGGCAGCGGCCGCAGACCGGAACCGGCCCGCACGACACCCTGCACCAGCGCACCGGACCGCAGTGCGGCGTCGACCCGGGTGACACCCTGGCCGCCGACCTCCACGGGCAGCGCCATCGGGCGGAACCCGGCCGCGTTCACCGCGACGGTCACCGAACCGGGGACCAGCTCACCGAAGGTGAACTCGCCCGCCTCACCGGACTTGCCGGTGGCCAGTACGTCGCCGCGCACATCGGTCACGATGATCATGGCGCCCTCGACCGGCGTACCGCCCTCGGCGGCCCGCACGGTTCCGGCCAGCCCGCTCGTACCGGCGAGCAGGATGTCGTACGCGAGCGGCTCCTCGCCGACGACCACGGTGGACGCCTGCGGCTGGAAGCCGTCGGCGGACGCGATCAGCACGTACGAACCGGCGCCCGGGGCGTCCAGACCGTAGCTGCCGTCGGCCTGCGCGGCCGAGAGGCCCAGCTGCCGGCCGCCCAGCGAGATCAGCGTGACGGCGGCGTGCCCGACGGGCGTGCCCTCGGCGCCGCGCACCACACCGTGTACGGCGGTGCCCTGCGGCGTCGCCACCGGAGCGGCCTGAAGGGTGTCGACCGCGGTGACCCCGGCCGTTCCCTCGGAGACCGGTGCCGCGGTACCGGACGGGACCTCGGCGAGGACCGCCGTGCCGGCCGGCTCCGCCGCCGCTGCCTCGGGCCGGACCGGGGCGTCGTTCGCGGCGTTCGTCCTCAGCGCGACCTCCTTGATGAAGATCGTGATCACGAAGGCGAGCAGTGCGGCCGGAGCCGCGTACAGGAAGACGTCACCGACGCCGTGTCCGTAGGCGGCCTCGACGACCGTACGGATCGGTCCGGGCAGCGTGTCCAGGTTGGGGATGCCCCCGCCGCCGGCGTCCATGGCCGCGCCCTGGGGACCGAGGTCCGTGAGGCCGTCCTTGACGTAGTGGGTGACGCGGTTCGCCATGACGGCGCCCAGTGCCGAGACACCGATGGCACCACCGAGCGAACGGAAGAAGGTGACGACGGAGCTGGCAGAACCGAGGTCCTTGGGGTCGACCTGGTTCTGGGTGGCGAGTACCAGGTTCTGCATCATCATGCCGACGCCGAGACCCATCACGAACATGTAGACCGCGATCTGCCAGTACGCGGTGTCGTACCGGATCGTGCCGAGCATGCCGAGCCCGGCCGTGATCAGGAAGCCGCCGCTGACCAGCCAGGCCTTCCAGCGGCCCGTCTTGGTGATGACCTGGCCGGAGATGGTGGAGGAGAGGAACAGACCCGTGATCATCGGGATCGTCATCACACCGGACATCGTCGGCGACTTGCCGCGCGCCAGCTGGAAGTACTGGCTGAAGAAGACGGTGCCCGCGAACATCGCGATACCGACGAACAGCGAGGCCAGCGAGGCCAGCGTGATGGTGCGGTTGCGGAACAGCCGCAGCGGGATGATCGGCTCGCGGGCCCGGGACTCGGTGAAGACGAAGAGCAGGGCGAGGAGCACGGAGCCGGCCAGCATCACGCCGGTCTGCCAGGACATCCAGTCGTACTTGTCGCCGGCGAAGGTCACCCAGAGGAGCAGCAGGGAGACGGCGGAGCTGATGAAGAAGGCTCCGGTCCAGTCGACCTTGACCTCGCGCTTGACGACCGGGAGCTTCAGGGTCTTCTGGAGCACGACGAGGGCGATGGCCGCGAACGGCACGCCGACGTAGAAGCACCAGCGCCAGCCCATCCAGCTGGTGTCGGTGATGACGCCGCCGAGCAGCGGGCCGCCGACGGTGGCGACGGCGAAGACCGCGCCGAGGTAGCCGCTGTAGCGACCGCGCTCACGCGGGGCGATCATCGCGGCCATCACGATCTGGGCGAGGGCGGAGAGACCGCCGACGCCGATGCCCTGCACCACGCGGCAGGCGATCAGCATGCCGCTGCTGGTCGACATACCGGCGACGACCGAGCCGAGCACGTAGATGATCAGGGCTATCTGGACCAGCAGCTTCTTGCTGAACAGGTCGGAGAGCTTGCCCCACAGGGGGGTGGTCGCCGTCATGGCCAGCAGCGAGGCCGTGACGACCCAGGTGTAGGCGCTCTGACCGCCGCCGAGGTCGGAGATGATCTCCGGCAGGGCGTTGGTGACGACGGTGGACGACAGGATCGCGACGAACATGCCGAGCATCAGCCCGGTGAGTGCTTCCATGATCTGCCGGTGTGTCATCGGCGTGCCGTCGGAGGAATCGTTCCCTCCGTGCTTGGCGTGGCCGCCCCGCACACCGGTTGGTGTGGTCGTAGCCATTTAAATCCTTGTCTTTGCTTCTGTTACACGGGTGTACGGGTGTACGAGCCGTCGTTGCTGTCGGCCGGCCGGGTGCGGCAGTCGCCGCTGTGCCGTCCGGGGGCGCACCCGCCGGAGCTGCGACAGGAGAAACTGTCGCGCAACCGGGCCAGCAGCGTGTTGAGCTGCCCGACCTCTTCGTCGGACCAATCCTCGAGGTGGTGGGCGAACATTTCGGTGGTCCGGCGGTTCAGGTCGCCGAGCACGTCCTCGCCCGCGGGGGTCAGCCGCAGGATCCGGGAACGCTTGTCCGCCGGGTCCGGGGACCGCTCGATCCAGCCGCGTTCTGCCACGTGGGCGACGTGCCGGCTGGTCACCGACATGTCGACGTCGAGCAGTTCGGCCAGTCTGCTGATCCGCATTTCGCCGTGCCGGCTCAGCAGAGCCAGTACGGCCGCGGAGCCCGCGGGGCATTCGGCCGGCAGGGTGCGGGCGAGTCCTCGTTTCACTGCGCCGATGGCGCTCAGCTGCCGGGCCAGTTCCTCGTACTGACTCCGTGCGGCCACGGGACCCCCAGACATCTTCACACCGGTCATGTTGTTGCTTAGGGCAACCATAGAAGCCGTTGGTTGTTGCAGGCAAACGAAAAAGGGCTTGCATAAGTAAAGGAACGCAAAAGGCTCCGTAGGGCCGGAGTCAAAGCCGCAGCGTGTGCGGTGCGCGAGTGGTGGATGTGTGTCGTGCCACACAGGGGGCGCGGGCGCCCCGGTCCGGAGCCCGCTCTCCGGGGGGACCGGTCCGCCCGAGAGGCGACGCGGCCGAGCCCGCGAGCGGTGTGCGACGGCCCCTCGCGCGTATATACGGGAGGGCCGGCGGGCGGGGGCGGCCGCGATCCCCAAGTGGCCCGGTACGCAACGGTGTTGTGTGTGAGGTGGGGCGCCGAGCCCGGCGCGGCGCACGGTGCGGGGGGCCGACGGGCTCCGCACCGCGTCTTCGCGTCCTCGCCGCCGCACACCTGGGGCCCGCGCCCCTCGCCCGCGCCTTCCGCGCGGGTTTCCCCGCCGCGGCCTCGCGCCTTCACCGCCCCGGGGGTTGGGCGCCCGCGCCGAGTTCGCTAGGGTCCTGCGACATGGCACACAACCCCCACGCCCCGCAGGGTCCCGAGGGCACAAGCGACCCGGCAGGCAACACGCAGATGTTCCGCGCCTTCGTCGACGAGGGCGAGCCGCAGCGCCGGCAGCAGCCCGCGGCCGTGTCGTCCGGCCCGAGGACCGGACTGATCGCCATCGTCGTCGCGGTGATCGTCGTCCTCGGTGCGGTCGCCTGGCTCGCGCTCGGCTGACCGGCCCCCGGTCAGCCCGTCCCCATCCGTCACTTCCAGACGGCGGTGACGTCCCGGGTCTCGACATGCATGCCCAGGGGCACCCGCCAGGCGTCCACACAGACGGTGTACGTCTTCTTCCGCGCCGCTCCCGCGCCGATCGGTGCGGGCAGCGGCGCTGTCGATTCCCGGGTCGCCCAGTCGATCCCCAGCCCGCCGATGATGTGCGTGGCGAAGGTGACGGTGCCCGAACGCGCCGGTGATCCACCGGTGTTGCGGAACTCCACGGTGACCTTCTCGCACCAGCGCTTGTCCGCCGCCGCCCGCTCGGGCGCTCCCACCTTCAGCACGGCCGCCCCCGCGGGGGCGGTGGAGCCCGGCGCGGACGGGGTCGCGGGACCGGTGGAGCCGGAGCCACCGGAGCCGGAGCCGCCCGTGGGGCTCGCGCCGCCAGCGCCGCCGCCGCTCGTGCCGCTCGTGGGGCTGGAGCCGTCCGCCGTACGGCCCGGCGTACCCGGCCGCCCCGCGGCGCCGCCCGAACCACCCGCACCGCCGTCCCCGCCGCCCGCGCCCCCGGCACCGCCCGCACCGTGTGACGCGGCCGAGGAGCCCGGTGCGGGCGAGGCGCCGCCGCGTCCGCCGTCGCCGCCCGCGTCTCCCTTGCCGCCACCGTCCCCGCCACCGTCCCCGCGCCCGTCCCCGTCCAGCGGGACCAGCGTGACCTTCCCCGAGGGCGCCACCGCCCCCGAGGGGGCCTCTGCGGGGGCCGACCGCGCGGCACCGACGGCCGTGTAGCCGTCGCCGCCCGTCCCGTTGCCACAGCCTGCCAGCGCCGCGCCCAGGCACAGCACGGCCGCCGAGGCGGCGATCACGGTGCCCCGGCGGCCGGGCGGGCCGAATGTCTGACGTCGCATCGCGCCAGTGTGGCTGACGGTCCGTCAATTCGGAACCCTTGCGCGGCTGCGCGCGGGTCAGTCGGCGATGAGGCCCTCCCTGAGCTGGGCGAGCGTGCGGGTCAGCAGGCGCGAGACGTGCATCTGCGAGATGCCGACCTCCTCGCCGATCTGCGACTGGGTCATGTTGGCGAAGAACCGCAGCATGATGATCTGCCGCTCCCGGGGCGGGAGTTTGGCCAGCAGCGGCTTGAGGGACTCGCGGTACTCGACGCCCTCCAGCGCCGCGTCCTCGTATCCCAGCCGGTCGGCCAGCGAGCCCTCGCCGCCGTCGTCCTCGGGTGAGGGCGAGTCGAGCGAGGAGGCGGTGTAGGCGTTGCCGACGGCCAGGCCGTCGACGACGTCCTCCTCGGACACCCCGAGCGCCTTGGCCAGCTCCGGCACGGTCGGCGAGCGGTCGAGCTTCTGGGCGAGCTCGTCGCTGGTCTTGGTGAGGGCGAGCCGGAGCTCCTGGAGCCGGCGGGGCACACGTACCGACCACGAGGTGTCGCGGAAGAAGCGCTTGATCTCTCCGACGACGGTGGGCATCGCGAACGTGGGGAACTCCACGCCGCGTTCGCAGTCGAACCGGTCGATCGCCTTGATCAGGCCGATCGTGCCGACCTGGACGATGTCCTCCATGGGTTCGTTACGGCTGCGGAACCGTGCCGCGGCATAACGCACCAGCGGCAGGTTGAGCTCGATGAGTGTGTCCCGCACATAGGCACGCTCGGGGCTGTCCGTTCCATCGGGACCCGGTGCGGGACCCAGTGCGGCGAGCCGCACGAACAGCGAGCGGGACAGCGTGCGGGTGTCGATGGCTTCCGACGAGCTGGTGAGCACAACGGGTGCGGGTGCGCTCTTGGTGAGCGTGAGCACCTTCGAGCTGCCCTGTTCTGCGGACATGCCACCCCCTTGAGGTCGCGGACGGTCGCGGTGGCCGCGACCATCGGAGGAACGCAGCCTCCACCTGAATACCGGAGGGGAGGCGGCGGCAAACGCGGTTCCCGCAGAATGTCACATGTCGGCAACACGCTGTAGTGACTTGTCGACAAGTCTTGGGGGAGTCTGTGCACTTAACAAAGGGTTTGCCGCATGTGTTTCGGTGGGAACGCCCGAGGAGCGGTCTACCCGATCCGGCTACGCCTCGATCCTGTTTGCGGATCGCAGTCGGGCGAAACTTCTGGCGAGGAGCCTTGACACGTGCATCTGGGAGACACCCAGTTCCGCACTGATCTGGGACTGCGTCAGATTGCTGTAGTAGCGCAGCAGCAGGATCCGCTGCTCCCGCTCGGGCAGCTGGACGAGCAGGTGCCGGACCAGATCGCGGTGTTCGACCCCGGCCAGCGCCGGGTCCTCGTAGCCGAGCCGGTCCAGCAGGCCGGGCAGTCCGTCGCCCTCCTGGGCGGCTTCCAGTGAGGTCGCGTGGTACGAGCGCCCCGCCTCGATGCAGGCCAGCACCTCGTCCTCGGAGATCTTCAGCCGTTCGGCGATCTCCCCGGTGGTGGGTGAGCGGCCGTGAGCGGTCGTCAGGTCCTCGGTGGCGCCGGTGACCTGGACCCAGAGCTCGTGCAGCCGGCGCGGCACGTGGACTGTCCGTACGTTGTCCCGGAAGTACCGCTTGATCTCGCCGACCACGGTCGGCATCGCGAAGGTCGGGAACTGGACGCCCCGTTCGGGGTCGAACCGGTCGATGGCGTTGATCAGGCCGATCGTGCCGACCTGGACGACGTCCTCCATCGGCTCGTTGCGGCTCCTGAACCGCGCCGCGGCGTACCGCACGAGGGGGAGGTTCGCCTCGATCAGCGCCGTCCGGACCCGGCCGTGCTCCGCCGTCCCCGGCTCCAGCCCCTTGAGCTGCCCGAAGAGGACCTGGGTGAGCGCCCTGGTGTCCGCGCCCCTGGTCCGGGCGGGCGTGACGGTGTCGTCGGGCGTCTCGGTCTCGATCGTCTGCACCGCCGCTTGCGGCTGGACGGCCTGCGGCTGCTGGGCGGTCTGCTCCGTCCGGGCGGTCGGTGCCGTCTGGACGGCGGACGCCGTCGGGGTCGGCTGCCCCGTCTGGGCGGTCTGGGGAGGCACTTGAGGCGCTGTACTGGCCGGCACGGTGACGCCACCCCTTTGCGGTCAACTTCGGTCAACTCATCCGTCAAAAGCGGTCATAGCATCACAAGACATGTCCACTATGTGCAAGCACCCTATTGCGCCGTGTTGGCCTCGAATCGGTTTAAACACAAAGAAAAGCCCCTCACCGCTGTGGTGAGGGGCTCGCAGGGCCGAAGGGGTCAGAACGGGTAGTCGGCGATCACCCAGGTGGCGAACTCACGCCACTGACCGGCGGCCGCCTGGTGGGCCGGATGCTCGATGTAGCTCTTCAGCGCGGCCTCGTCGGCGACGGCGGAGTTGATGGCGAAGTCGTACGCGATCGGCCGGTCGGTGATGTTCCAGGCGCACTCCCAGAACTCCAGCCCGGGGACCTTGTCCGCCAGTTCCTGGAAGGCCCTGGCCCCCGCGACGACCCGCGGATCGTCCCGCTCGACGCCGTCGTTCAGCTTGAACAGGACCAGATGGCGGATCATGGGGGTTACTCCTACTTCACGAGCTCGGACATGAAGTCACCGACGCTCTGCGCGGCACTCGAAACGCCCTCGAACCCTACTTGGACGAGATCGGCGGCCCGTGCCGGGGACGTGATGATCGTGTAGAGCACGAAGACGACTATCAAGTAGAGAGCGATCTTCTTCGCTTGCACCATCGGCCCCTGGCTCCCCTTCGATCTCGTGCGCGGTCGGGCGAGTCTATCCGCACGAATGGCCGTATCCGCCTGCTGTTTCCGATCACTCATCCGGACTTTAGGGACCAAGGACCCGGAGATCGGGGCCCTTTGCCCGGCCTCGCGGCTTCTGTGGGCAGGCAGGATGGATGGCGAGCCCGGCGGATGTGGCAGGAAGTCCGCGGGGCGAGGAACAGGACCCCTCTGTGGGGTCCTCGCCGCGGCACCCCCCCGATCGCGGCGAGGGCTGGTAGGGCCTGTTCTCATCGGGGGAAGCGGCTTGTCCCCCCGATGCCGCTTCCCCCGACCTGAGCAGCAGCACAGCACCACACGCAGGCCCCGGCTCCTTCCCGAGCCGGGGCCCGCGTCGTTCCGTGGGGCAGGCGGAACGGGCAGGCGGAACGCAGAGAAGGGACCGACCCGAACGGGCCGGCCCCTTCATCCGTCTGCGGTGGCGGAGGGATGCGAACCCGCCTATGTGACCCGCCTCACCTGCGGTCTTTCCTGAGAGTGGGACATGCCACCGTGTTTCTGTCCTGCCGAGTCCTGCTCGATCGGCCTCCGACGGTTCCCGTGCGGTACGTGCCGCACGGTGATGACCGGTCCGGCCGGTACCTTCGGCCTGCCTGCGCGCCAGCCGAACGCCTCGCCCACGAGACCGCCGATGACCCGGGAGCCGATGATGCCGGTCATGAGACCGATCTGGACGTTGGCGACGATCGGGGCCCGCTTCTCGGGCGGCGCGAGCTCGGAGGCCGGCCCGGATGCCGGCTGATCACACCGCTTTCTTCCCGTGGCCAGTGTTCTGCGGGACTCCGGGCAGCGCGCGGAAGAAGGCCCGGATGTCCGAGGTGAGCAGGTCCGGTTCCTCCATGGCGGCGAAGTGGCCGCCGCGGGGCATCTCCGTCCAGTGCACGATGTGGTCGAGCTCTTCGGCGAAGGCCCTCACCGGGAGGGTGACGTCGTGCGGGAACACCGCGAAGCCGGTGGGGACTTCGGACACCTCCGCCTCGGCCCAGGTGCGGGCGGACTCCTTGTAGAGGCGGGCGGAGGAGCCGGCTGTTCCGGTCAGCCAGTAGAGCGTGACGTTGCTCAGCATGTGGTCGCGGTCGACCGCGCTCTCTGGGGTGCCGGTGGAGTCGGTCCATTCCTGGAACTTCTCGACGATCCACGCCAGCTGGCCGACCGGTGAGTCGCTCAGGGCGTAGGCGAGAGTCTGCGGCCGGGTGGACTGCAGGGCCACGTAGCCGGAGGTCTCCGTCTGGTGGCGGGTCCAGCTGCCCAGGCGTTCGCGGTCGAGTTCGCCGAGCGTGGAGGCGTCGCCCGTGGGGAAGGTCGGCGGGCTGTTGAGGTGGATGCCGATCAGTCGTTCGGGGGCGATGAGGCCGAGTTCCCTGGATATCCCCGAGCCGAAGTCGCCGCCTTGTGCGCCGTAGCGGTGGTAGCCGAGCCGTTCCATCAGCTCGGCCCAGGCGCGGGCGACGCGGCGGTAGTCCCAGTGGGTTTCCCGCGTCGGGCCCGAGAAGCCGAAGCCGGGAATGGACGGGATCACGACGTGGAAGGCGTCGGCGGGGTCACCGCCGTGGGCCCGGGGGTCGGTCAGCGGACCGATGACGTCGAGGAATTCGAGGACCGAGCCGGGCCAGCCGTGCGTCAGGATCAGCGGCATCGCGTCCGGTTCGGGGGAGGTCACGTGCAGGAAGTGCACCTGGGCGCCGTCGATCTCCGTGAGGAACTGCGGATACTCGTTCAGCCGCGCCTCATGAGCACGCCAGTCGTATGCGGTGCGCCAGTGCTCGGCGAGCTCGCGCAGGTACGCGGGAGGAACCCCGTACTCCCAGCCGGCGCCCGGAAGGTCGTCGGGCCAGCGGGTCCGTTCGAGGCGGTGGTTGAGGTCGTCGAGAGCGGCTTGCGGCAGTGCCGCCCGGAAGGGGCGGATGTCGGTGGGGCGGGTGGTCGGTGAGTTCATGACGAGTGCTTTCGAGCAGTGTGCGTAGTCCGGGCCGTGGGCCCGGGACCTGGTGGTGGGCCGTTTACGGGTTACGGGGGCGGACCCGGTCGAGCAGGGCGTCCTCCAGTTGGCGCAGGGGGAAACCGGCGTCCTCCGCGGCAAGGACGAGTCCGCCCCGGATTCCCGCCATGAGGACCAGCCGGTCGCCCTCGGGGTCGGGAGAGCCGATCCGGAGCAGGGCATCGTCCAGCGCTCGCAACAGGTCGGCGGAGGCGATGTCGGCTCCCGCCGCACGCAGCACGTCCCGGGCCTGCGGGTCGGCCAGCAGCGCGGAGACCGCGCGCCCCTCGTCGATCTCCTCGGGAGAGGTGTCCAGTCCCAGGAGGGCCGAGCGGACGAGCAGCCGCAGCGTGACATCGGGGTCGTCGCCCTCGTGGGCGGCAAGCGCGACGCGGGTGCGTTCCCGCCAGCCGTCGGCCACGTCGATCAGCAGGCCGGCCTTGCTTCCGAAGTAGCGCGAGGGCAGGCCGTCGGCCACTCCCGCGCGGGCCGCGACCTGGCGCAGCGTGGTGGCCTGATAGCCCTGCTCCGCCATCAGCAGAACGGCTGCCCGGCGGATGCGTGCCCGGGTGGCATCCCGGACGGCGGCGGAGGCTTCGGGGGTACGGGGCATCAGCGGTGTCCTCTCTCCATCGGTTCGGTTCGGCTCCTCGCAACCTTTTCGGTTGAACGATGGTTCAATATAAACATGTCGACGAACACACCCGCATCCGCACCACCGCCAGTGCCGCCGTCACCGCTCCGCGAGGTCATCCGGTCGCAGGACTGGTACGGCCAGGACATATCCGACCGCCGCTACAGCCACCACGCCTTCATCGATGTCGACATGACGGAGGTGACCAACGAAGGAGCGGTCTTCGACCACTGCACTTTCAGGGGGGTGCGTTTCAACGTCTCGCGGCACTCCGGCGCCGCCTTCACGAACTGCACCTTCAGCCACTGCGTCTTCTTCGACACCCGGTTCGCCGACTGCAAGCTGGTCGGCAGCCTGTTCCAGCAGTGCACGTTCAGCCTCTTCGAGGTCAGCGGTGGCGACTGGTCGTTCGTCGGGCTCCCCGGCGCCGACCTGCGCAAGGCTTCCCTGCGGTCCGTGCGCATGCGGGAAGCCGATCTCACCGGCGCGCGACTGGAGGGCGCCGACGTCACCGACGTCGACCTGTCGGGTGCGCAACTGCACAGCGCGAACTTCATCCGCTGCGACCTGCGCGGCAGCGATCTCGCCTCGCTCGACCCCCTCACGGTCGAGCTGGGGCGCGCCACGGTCAGCCTGGAACAGGCCGCCGTACTAGTCACCGCGCTGGGGCTCCACGTCGCCTGAGCGGACCGCCCGACAGCCGGAACGCGCCCGCTTCGGCAGCCCACGGCCCACGGCCCGGGGCCTCAGGCGCGGCGATGTCGAGGGTGGTCCTGGTCGGAAGGCTGTCCGCCGGCTGATCGGAACTGAGACGGAGGCATGCACGAAGGGTCCGGCTCATCGAGCCGGACCCTTCATCCATCTGCGGTAGCGGAGGGATTTGAACCCTCGGTGAGTTTCCCCACACTCGCTTTCGAGGCGAGCTCCTTCGGCCGCTCGGACACGCTACCGAGAGAGAGCTTAGACCATCCCGGCCGTCCTTCGAAATCCGATTCCCGAAGGCACCGCCCGGACGCGGGGATGCCAGGTCAGCGGTGGCGGAAGAAGGCGGTGAGACGTGCCGCGCAGTCGGCCTCCAGCACGCCGGGGACCACCTCGGGGCGGTGGTTGAGCCGGCGGTCGCGTACGACGTCCCAGAGCGAGCCGGCCGCTCCGGCCTTCTCGTCCCGGGCCCCGTAGACGACCCGGGCCACCCGGGACTGCACCAGCGCGCCCGCGCACATCGTGCAGGGCTCCAGCGTGACCACCAGGGTGCATCCGGACAGCCGCCATGCGCCGAGCGCGGCGGCGGCCCGGCGGAGGGCGAGGATCTCGGCGTGCGCGGTCGGGTCGCCGGTCGCCTCGCGTTCGTTGTGTCCCGTGGCGAGCGCTGTGCCGTCCGGGGCGAGGACGACGGCGCCGACCGGCACATCGCCGGCCGCCGCCGCCCGGTCGGCCTCGTCCAGGGCGCGGCGCATGGCCGCCCGCCACGGGTTCCGTACGGGATCGTGCGGTGGGGGCAGGTCGTGCGGGTGCGGTGCTTCGGTCACCCGCGGACCTTAACGGACGGTCTCCAGGACCTCGGCCGCTCCCAGCGCGTCCGCGATCTCCACCAGTGCGTCCGTCCGCAGCATCAGCAGCTCCGCCTCGGGGAGCCCGAGGTCGGACAGGACCCCGGTGTCACCGAGCGGGCCTGCCGGTACGGCGTCGAGCCCGTCGTCATCGTCGTCGGTGGTGTCGTTGTGGTGGTGGTCGTCGTTGTGGTCGGGGGCGTTGTCCGGCTCGCCGTCCTCAGGACCGTCGAGTCCGACGAGCTCTTCGAGGGCGGCAATCGAGTCCTCGGCCCCGGGTTCGCGGCCGAGCAGTTCATCGGTGAGCAGGATCTCCCCGTACGAGGAGCGGGCGGCGGCGGAGGCGTTGGAGACGTAGATACGCGGGTCCTCCTCACCGTCCACCCGGATGACGCCGAACCAGGCGTCCTCCTGCTCGATGAAAACGAGCACCGTGTCCTCGTCAACCGAGGCTTCACGGGCCAGATCAGTCAGATCGGACAGGGTCTCCACGTCGTCGAGATCCGTGTCGCTCGCTTCCCACCCGTCTTCGGTGCGCGCGAGCAGTGCGGCGAAGTACACCGTGACTCTCCCACTGGTCTAGGGGCCTCTCGTTCCGATCAGGCCGGGCTCGCGGGGTCCGGCACGCGCGTCTGACCCCGCTCCCTGATCCGGCCTGGTCCGAACACAAGACCCTAGGTGTGTCGGTCCGGCGGGAGGGCAGTCGGTGGTCCGGCTGCCCTGAGTCCCGCCCATCGGAATCGTGGCAGAAACGAGGGCCCGGCGAGAGCAGTTCGGACGTTGCGTCGGCCATCAGTTCTCTCCGATGCCGCCACCGGGGGGTTCTTCCGCAGGCCGGACGGCTACCAGCGAAATGTCCGCATCCGCATCGCCTGGCGCATTCGGGCGGCCTTGACCCGCCGCGGCTGGACCCGGTCGCGCAGCGCCTTGGCCTCGTGAAGCTCGCGGAGGAACTGGGCGCGGCGCCTGCGGCGCTGCGCGTCCGTCTCCTGCGCGTCGGCCTCCTGCGTGTCCCCGGTCCCGGGACGGTCCGATCCGTCCCGCTTCCGCTGTGCCCCGTCCGGCATCGGCTCATCACCCCAAGGCTGGGTCCGTATGCCCCCACCTTCCCCCCGAACGTGTGGTTGATGCCAGCGCACGGGTACGGGAGGCGCGGCTACTCTGGGTCCCATGCGGATCCACGTCGTCGACCACCCGCTGGTCGCGCACAAACTCACCACCCTGCGCGACAAGCGCACCGACTCCCCGACCTTCCGGCGCCTCGCCGACGAGCTGGTCACCCTGCTCGCGTACGAGGCCACCCGCGATGTGCGCACCGAGCAGGTCGACATCGAGACCCCGGTGACACCCACCACCGGCGTGAAGCTCTCGTATCCGCGGCCCCTGGTCGTGCCCATCCTGCGGGCCGGCCTCGGCATGCTCGACGGCATGGTGCGGCTGCTGCCGACCGCCGAGGTGGGCTTCCTGGGCATGATCCGCGACGAGGAGACGCTACAGGCGTCCACGTACGCGACCCGTATGCCCGAGGACCTCTCGGGCCGCCAGGTGTACGTCCTGGACCCGATGCTGGCCACCGGCGGCACGCTGGTCGCGGCCATCCAGGAGCTGATCAAGCGCGGTGCGGACGACGTCACCGCCGTCGTGCTGCTCGCCGCGCCCGAGGGCGTCGAGGTGATGGAGCGCGAGCTGGCGGGGACGCCGGTCACCGTGGTCACCGCCTCGGTCGACGAGCGGCTCAACGAGCACGGCTACATCGTCCCGGGCCTCGGTGACGCGGGCGACCGGATGTACGGCACCGCCGGCTAGAGCCTGTCCCGGCTCCAGCCCGCTCGCCCGCCCCGCGCGGTCCTCAGCAGGAGGACGGCGCGGGGGAGGGCGCGGGGGAGGGCTTGGTCAGGGCGGTCAGGGCGGTGGAGGCCGCCTGCGGCGTGCTGAACGCCTTGAACTTCGTACCGATGATCAGATCGATGTCCGCCGACTTGCGGGCGTCGGTCTTCGTCGCGGCCCCCGGCAGCTGCGTGCCGAGCACCGGGAAGGTGCCGTTGACCGCGGTCGGAGCGCCCAGCAGTATGCCGGTCCCGGTGACCTTCTTGTCGTACGCGGCGGTTGCGTTGCCGACCTTGCCGATCGTGAACCCGCGTTTCTTCAGCTCATCGGCCGCCGCCTTCGCGAGCCCGCCGCGCGGGGTCGCGTTGTAGACGTTGACCTTGATCTTCGCGGGCTTCGGCAGTGCCACGGCGGGCGCGGACGGCTTGGCGGACGGGCAGTCCGCCTTGCGGTCGGCGGCGCTGGCCGTCTTGTCGCCGCCCGTGAAGACATCGATGAGCTGCAGCGTGCCCCATCCGGCCACCCCTAGGGCGACCACGGAGGCGGTGGCGGCGAGAACCAGTCTGCTGCGGCGGCGGGGGCGCCGCATGCGCGGGTACTTGTCACCCGTGATGCGGTATTTTCCGCCCATGCCGGGGGGAGTGAGCATGCTCATGGGCGCAGCGTAGTGCGGCCCGGTGATGATGCCTACTAAATGATCAATGGATCGCACCCGTCCGAGTGGGAAAACACCCGAACGAACCCCGCGGGGCGTGTTGTGGAGCGGTGTGTGGTCTCAGCCGAGTTCGAGCACGCGGGCGTGCAGTACCTGGCGCTGCTGGAGCGCGGCGCGGACCGCGCGGTGCAGTCCGTCCTCCAGGTAGAGGTCGCCCTGCCACTTCACGACGTGCGCGAACAGATCGCCGTAGAACGTGGAGTCCTCGGCGAGGAGGGTTTCGAGATCCAGCTGGCCCTTGGTGGTCACGAGCTGGTCGAGGCGGACCGGGCGCGGCGCGACATCCGCCCACTGCCGGGTGCTTTCCCGGCCGTGGTCGGGATAGGGCTGCCCATTTCCGATGCGCTTGAAGATCACACGGAAAGCCTACCGGTCAAGAGCCGCCGGGCGCAGCCACGGAGCGGGACTGCGGTGCGGGCTACGACGGCATATAAACGTCCATTCCGGAATTGGGTCCGTGAGGAGGCTGAGGAGATGGGAGCCGGGTACGACATCGCCGGGCCCGCTCACCTGCCCTTGGCGCCGGCCTTCGCGGCCTTGGCCGCCAGCTTGGCCGCCGCCTTGGTCTCCTGCTTGTACGCGCGGACCTCGGCGAGCGACTCGGGGCCGGTGATGTCGGCGACCGAGCGGTGCGAGCCGTCCTCCCCGTACGGCCCCGCCGCCTCGCGCCAGCCCGGCGGCCGGACGCCGAACTGCTTGCCCAGCAGCGCCAGGAAGATCTGCGACTTCTGGGTGCCGAAACCGGGCAGGGCGTTCAGCCGCTTCCGGAGCTCGGCGCCGGTGGCGGCGTCGCTCCACACCCTGCTCGCCACACCGTCGTACTGAGCCACCAGGTACTGGCACAGCTGCTGCACCCGCTTGGCCATGGAGCCGGGATAGCGGTGCAACGCGGGTTTGGCGGTGAACAGCTCGACGAACGCCTCGGGGTCGTACACGGCGATCTCATGGGCGTCCAGATCGTCCCCGCCCATCCGCCGCGCCAGGGTGTACGGGCCGGAGAAGGCCCACTCCATCGGCACCTGCTGATCCAGCAGCATGCCCACCAGGGCGGCGAGCGGACTGCGTCCGAGGAGTTCGTCCGCCTCGGGCTGCTGGGCGATCCGGAGGGTGATGTCCTGGCCTTTGTCGCTCTTGGTCATGGCCCGATCATCGCGAGCGCGGGGTGCGACGGCCAGCACCATCACCGCCCGCGGAGCTGTTGGCGGCCGATTGAAGCCGTTTGCCGCTCTTTGTAACCTTTTGGCGTGAGGGCGTCGTCGTCGGAGGGCGCCCGGCTCCCACCGGGCTCGTCGGCCCGAGGGGTGAGCGCCGCCACCGTCTCCTCACGCGCCCGCCGGACGTCGTCGCTGCGCGGCCGGTCCACGAGCCGCCGGGAGGCCACCTCGATCAGCCACCCGCGCGGATTGTCCGGCACCCCCTGCTCCGGCCACTGCCCGGCGGCGGCGAACAGCGCCTCCCGGACCGCGTCCTCGGCCGGGTCGAAGTGCCCGTACCGGCGTACCGGCGCGCCGAGGACCTGCGGGGCGTGCAGCGGCAGCAGGTCCTCGACCTCGCTCGTACGTCTCACACATCGCCCCCGCCGCCCCTCGTGGGCGGCTCTCACAGGGGACGTCGGATCCGGCGGACGGTCCTCGACACCGCGCCGGAAGATTCTCGCGGACACCCGAAAAGGTCCCGGAACGGCCCACACCCGCGCGCCGGCCCGGGACCGCCGTCAGGCCGGCACAGGGGCGGCGGACGGCGCGGCCGTTGCGGACCCCGGATCCGGCTCCGCCGACCGGCGCGCGGTGCGCCGTTCGGCCTGCGGAAGGTGCGCGACGACGTGTGCGTGGAACCGGTCCACGGCGTCGTCGACGCTGCGGATGAAGCCGGATTCGGCGTTGCCGCGCGAGCCGCCCATGCCCTTGAACAGGGAGAGCCGGAATCCGGCGATCCGGCTGCCGTCCTTGGGGAGCATGTCGCCCGGCTCCGGACGGAGGCGTTCCAGGGTGCCGCGCGGACCGCTGTGCCCCTCGACGAGCGTCTCGACGTGGAGGTCGGCGGGTGCCTCCGCCAGCTGCCGCATCAGACGCTTGGCCGAGCTGAGGGGGTACGCCCCCTCCGGCGCCGGGATCTCCACCGAGGTGCGCAGCTTCCCGGTCCGGAGGTCGGCCGTGATCGTGATGGTGCCGGGCGAACCGTCGACGCGCAGTTCGGCGGTCAGCCGGCCGTCCTCGCAGAGCTGGTCGGCGAGGACGGCCCGGCGCGACCGCGGAGTCGTGCCGCGCTGGGTGCGCTGCACGGGAAGGGCCTTCTGGCCCAGTTCGCCCCCGAGCCGCAGGCACACCTGACGGATGAGGCGTTCCCAGCTCTCGATGACCTCGACGGCGCGCGGATCGCCCTGGCTGAGCGTCTCCGTGTCGATGCCGTTCCGTACGGGGACCCATGCGGGCCCCATGTTCTGGAAGCCGTGACAGCCGGAGTTCTCGTGCTGGAGGTAGTGCAGGAGTTCCTGCAACAGCCAGGCGTGAGCGGCGTTCCCGACGCCCTCGTGCCGGATCAGCATGTGTGCCTGGTGGGCCACTTCGGCCCAGGACAGGTGCCAGAGCGCGACCTTGTGCTTGCGCCGCCCGTCGGTCTTGACGTCGACGAGCGGACTGCCCTCCAGAGCAACGTCGTTGGAGAGTGTGATCACTGCCTCGTAACCGCGGCGGGCGGCGATGTCCATGTAGTTCTGGACCTGCTCGGACTTCAGCCCGTTGCCGTTCGTCTTCGTCTCGACGAGGGCGGTCCACAGCTTGCCCGCCCGCTCCACCCGGATCACACCGTCGGGGCGCTTGGGAGTGTCCCCGTGCGGGAGGGAGACCTCGGTGAACGTCTGCATACGGCCGGCCGGAGCGCCGAACGCGGCGGTCAGCCGCCGCCCGAACTCCGGTACCTGCGTCATCACCGACAGCAGTACGGACGTCGCCCGCACCTCCCGCTCCCTGTCGCTCTTGAGCGTCGGGGCGGGGAACAGCCGGGCGGGCCTCCACGCGTCGTTCTCGGCCAGCGACTTCTTGGCCACGGCGGGCAGCGTCACCTTCTTCTTCGCGGTCCGGGGACCGCGCGTGCGCCCGGCCGGTCCCGCAGCCGGCCCGGCACCGCCGTCCTCGGCTTCGCGAACCGGCTGCCGGGGCAGGGGGACGGGCTGTCCGGCGGGCACCGGCGCAGCGGCCTCACCGGTGCGGGGCGAGGAACCTCCCGTGAGATCCCGCACGGTCTGCGGCTCCGCCGTGCCGTCGGGACCGGCACTCCCGTTTCCGCCGCCGTTCTCCTCCTCGTTCTCTCCCTCGTCGTCGACATCGATCCCGAAGTCCGTGGCGAGACCTGCCAGTCCGGTCTCGTACCCCTGGCCGATGGCCCGGTACTTCCACTCCGTGCCGCGCCGGTACAACTCACCGAAGATGAAGGCGCTCTCCACCCCGGCATCGGCGATCGAGAACCCGAGGAGCACCTCTCCGGTGCGGTCGGCGACCGTCATCCGCAGATCGTCCAGTTCACCGAAGCGCGAGCCGCCGTACCGGCTCGCGGCCACCACGAGGCGTTCGACGTCCGCGGGTACGGCGGTCAGGTCGAGGCTGATGCGGTCCTCGCTGCCGCTGTCGGTCGGCGTCTTGCCGAGCAACTGCACACTGCCGTCGGCCGCCGTGGGGTTGTTGTAGTAGAAGAAGTCGGCGTCGGTGCGGACCTTGCCGTTGCCGTCCAGCAGCAGCACGGACACGTCGGCGTCGCCGTCCCCGGCGTTGCTGCTCCAGCTCAGACTCGCGATGACCGATCCGGCCTCGTCGCTCAGGTCCGCGAGGCCGGCGTTGGCCCCCTTGGTCATTTCACGCATGCAGTCCCCCCAGACACGCAGCCGCGTCGGGACGCGCCCTGGCAACGGCGACATGTTGATCCGTGACACAGCGCAATCCGCTGCACACGAGGAGAACGGTAACGCCCGCAAGGGGGAGGCGTGAAGGATTCGTGAACTCCGGATGCGTGCCGTGCCAGGCCCGGGGCATCGGCTTCCGCCCGCCCCGCAGCCCGCACCGCCCGCAGTCGTACGCTCAGGTGCTGAGGAACGGGCGAGTGAGCAGGGGGAGCAGCGGTGGCGTTCGGCAGGAGCAGGAAGACCGAGGAGCCGCCGGTGGAGCCGGTGGCGTGGGCGGATGTCTGTACCTTCGTGGTCAGCAGCGAGGAGAAGCCGGTAACCGTCAAGCGCAAGAAGGGTGTTCGCGGGCCGCGTGCGGTGCGCGTCCCCAAGGGCGGCAAGGAGTTCCGGGTCAACGCCCCCTGCGCGTACCTCGCCCCCGCCTCGCGTGCCGCCGGACCGTCGGCCACCGGCCTCACCCTGTACGAGGACCCGGAGGCGCGGCAGTTGCTGTGTTACGTCGACGAGGCCCGGGACGTGGACGGGGAGCGGCACCACGTGGTCCGCGACGGGCAGGGCGGGGTCCTGGGCACGCTGCGCCGGATACCGCCGCGGCGGCCCTTCCGGCACACCTGGCGCATCGACCAGCCCGGACGCCCCGAGATCGTCGGGCGCAACGAGTGGGCGGCCGGTGACTCCGCGGCGGAAGCCGTCGGACGGGTCGCCGTCAAGGCGGCCATCGGGCTGGTGGGGGCGCTGGCGGACTTCGGTGCGGAGGGCGGCGACGAGCCGTCCGGGCCGCGGACGCTCGAATGGACCGCGGACGGTGAGGTGGTGATGGTCTCCGAGGGCAGCGAGAAGGTCACCGTGAAGGCGGACTGGGTCGACCGGCGGCTGGCGTTCGCCTTCGCGCTCGTGGGCGACCGCTGACGCCGGGGACGACGCGCGACCGCGGCCCTTCCGGCTGCCGCCGTCACACGAAGACGACCACACCCGCGATCAGCACGACGAGCAGTCCGAGGGTGCACCCCACCACACAGCCGGCCTCCGTCGTCCGTTCGCTGAGCCGGTCCCACAGGCGGGGGCGCTCCCGCACGGCCGTCGGCGAGACCGGCGCCTGGGCGGGGACGGGGGCAAGCGGGGACAGGGGCGGCTGCGGGGGCCGGGGAGCCTGGTACGGCGCCGGGGTCTGGGTGATCATGTCCCGCAGGAGCTGTTGCCACAGGACGGGCGGCAGATCGGGCGCGCTGCCGCCCGGAGGGTCGGTGATGCTCTGCCGCAGCCAGTTGCCCGCGGTGGGGTTGCGGTCGCGGCACATGCGGTGCAGCAGCTCCTGGAGATCGCGCAGATAGCGCCCGTCCCGGGCCAGCGGAGCGACGGCCCAGGTGAACAGTGCGGCCGCCCGTTCGGCCAGGAGCGTCCGCGGGACGGACTCCGCGCCCGGCCTGTTCGGCGCGAAGTACAGCCCGTTGCGCAGTACTTCCGCGCACAGCTCGTGGCGCATCGACTCCGTCCGCGACGAGACCCGGCTGAGGCTCCCCAGTTCGTTCAGCAGCAGCTCCACCGCCTCCTGCGGCAGCCCTTCCGACCGCAGTTCGTCCAGCAGTTGCCCGTCGGGGAGGCCGCGCACGCGCTCCGCGAGCACACTGCGTCCGACGGCGTCGTTGCGCCGGTGGGCGCGGAGGACCTCGTGGAGTGCTGTTTCGCCGGCGGGCGGGGGGACGAACGGCCCGCCGGGGTGCGGGGGCTGCGCCGGGACCTGGGGTGCCGGTGGCTCGTACGGGGCGGGTGGCTCGTACGGCGCGGGTGCGGCCGGGCGTTCGGCGGGTGCGGCCGGGGTTTTGGTGAGCAGGTCCGGGCTGTCGGACGGCACGGCCGGACCGGGGGCCGGTTCCTCGTCCGGGGCGCGGTCCGCTTCCGGGTGACGCTGCGGGGGAGCGGCCGCGCGGGTGCCGCGCCGGTGCTCTGCGTCCAGGATCTCCTTGAGCAGGCCGCGCCGCCGCTGCCAGCCCAGTGCCGCACCGTCCCTGAGCAGGTCGGCCAGTTGCGGCACCCCGGGGGCGGCGGCCGGGTGCGCGAGGAGGTGGTCCACCAGCCGGGCGGCCGCCATGTGTTCGAACTTCGGCTCGCCCGCCATCCGCCCCGTGATCCGGGCCAGCGGACCCGAGCCGCCCGCGTCCGGCTCCCAGCGCGACACGCACATCAGGCGCAGCTGATGGTGGTCGGCCGTGTCGTAGGTGGCGAACGTCCACTCCCGGCCCGGCCAGGAACCGAAGAGCCGGTACAGCCCCAGGTACACCAACGGCACGTCGTCCGCGTCGAGTCCGCCCTTCGGGTCCACCTCGTCCGTGAGGAGCGACACCCGCTGCTCCGGATCGCGCAGCCACTCCGCGGCGACCAGGATCAGCGCGCGCCGGACGCTCTCCAGCCGCTTCGTCATGCCGGGCAGCCGCTGGGACACCATGGAGGCGAGCTGGGCGTACTCCACCACCTTCAGCTCCCCCGAAGCCCGCTCGGCGGACTCCCGGCTGCTGCCCCAGCCGCCGTACGCGAGCCCGAGGCACTCCTCGGTCCCCAGGGTCCGCGCGTCACCGATCAGGACGTGACTGACCGTGCTGGGCCGGCCGCCCCGGTCCGTGGTGGGCCAGCGCCGGACGAGCATGACCCGGCCGTCGCCCGACAGGGTGCGCACGACGCTCTGCCGCGGGGCCGCCGTACCGGACACCCACAGCAACGGGCCCAGTTCCCGGCCCAGTTCGTCGGCGAGCTCGGCCGGGCAGGAGTGGGCGACGGCCTTCATGCCGGTGCCCTGGCGGCCCTGGTTGCCCTCCCAGCGGAAGACGGCCTGGTGCACCGGGCCCGGGGCGTCGCCGCGCCGGCCCGCCCGCTGCCCGTCCCGGGCGCCCTGCCCGTCCCGTCCGCGCGGGCCGGCCGGATCCCGGTGAGCGGGCCTCCGGTCCTGGAAGTCGCTCACGTCGTTTCCTCTCCCGGGAACTCACTCGCGTCCGACAGCGGTACCGCTTCCATCGCGGGCGCCTTGCCCACGGCGAACGCCTCCGCGCCGCCGGGTACTTCGATCAGACCGTGCATCGCCAGCACCGACAGCAGCGGCTCCAGCACCCGGCGGGGGCCGGCCCCCGCCGGGTAGCGGCCCTCGGCCTCCTGGCCGCCGGTGGCCGAGGAGACGTGCAGGGTGCACCGGCGGATCGTGTCGAACGGGCGCAGCCACGCCTGTCCGGCGTGCCGGCGCAGCAACGCGTAGACGTCCGCGCTCTCCGCGTGGGTCAGCGCCGGGTCGAGCGAGGTGGGCGCGGCCTCGCCCAGCCACCGGTCGACGGGGGGCTGGAACCGCAGGAGGTCGGCCTTGCCGAGCACCATCGCGGCCGCCACATCCAGGTACGGGCCACTCTTCGGCAGCCGGTCCAGGACGGTGGCGAAGGCGAGATCGCCGTCCCGGTTCACCTCCAGGCCCCAGTGCTGCCTGGCGTGGTCCAGCTGGGGCAGCGGGAGCGCGAGCGCCGGGTCGACGACGAAGACCATCGCGTCGACGCCGAGCAGGAAGCGGAGCGCGGAGTCGGTCCGTACGAGGTCCTCGCCGCCCAGGTCGAAGAAGGCGACCGGGCGCACCTGCCCCCGCGCGTCGGTGATCAGCAGGGACTCCACGAAGCGGGCGAAGCCGTCCAGGCCGACGCCGCTGGTGTGGTCGAGGACCCTGCCGTTGCGCAGCGGCTGCACCCGTTCCCGTACGAACCGCGCGTGCTGATCCGGGTTGACGGACTGCCACTTCAGACCGAACGGCTCCAGGCCGCCGTCGGTGATCGCCGCGATCATCTGGGTCAGCAGATGGCTCTTGCCGGTGGAGGACTGGCCGACCATCGCGACGGTCAGCGGCCGTCCGTACGTCAGATAGGGCACCGGGATGAAGTGCTCGGGGAAGTCCGGATCGGCCGTGCACTTCTGTACGGCGCCGCGCATGACGTCCTGGCGCCGCAAGGGGTTGGCGATGCCCGCGGGGTTCAGCGGCTGGTACTGCATCCTGCTGTCGGTGACGAACAGCGAGCCGAGGTCGAGCTGGATGGTCTCCAGGCAGTACGGGCAGACCACCTCCCCGGTGCCCTGCCCGTCCGGCTCCTCGCGGGGTTCGGGGACGGGCGCCTGCCGTTTGAGGCGCAGCGTCTGCTCGAACGCCTCCCGGTGCGGGCGCGTCTCGTCGGCCGGTACGTCGAGCGCGAGGCGCCGGGAGGTGCCCGGGGCCAGCAGGTCGAGCAGCCGGGCGGGCGTCGGCCGGTCCCGGGCGAGCGGGGCGAAGGCGCCCCGCAGGGTCTCGGCGAGTACCCGGTGCGAGGCGAGGTCGGCGGGCACCCGGTCGGCGGGGCCCGGCCGGCCGGTCACCAGCTGGTAGAGCACCTGGGCGGCGCTCCACACCCCGTCGCGGGGGTCGGCGAGTCCCTCTCCGCGGCGCTGTTCGGGCGAGCAGTAGGGCGTCCGGCCCCACCGGGTCCGCGGCCGCCCGGTGCGGACCACCGCCTCCAGCCCCCAGAGCTGGAGCGAGGTGCCGTCCCACAGCACGGTGCCCGGCGAGATGCCCCGCGGCACCAGGTCCTGGCTGTCCAGCAGGCACAGGGCCACCATCAGGTCGCGGGCGAGGACCCGCTGAGCGGTCGCGGACATCACATGGGTGCGGGCGGCGGCGGCCCCGCGCGGTGGCGCGTACAGCAGGTACGGCTCGGCCGTGTCCAGCTCATGGCCGATGATCCTCGGGAAGAGCGACGCGTACGGCGAACCGTCGAGCACCCGGTGCAGGTGCAGGGCGGTGCCCGCCTCCGTGTCCAGCAGGGCGCGCGCGGCCGGATGCGCGGCGTCGGCGGCGGTCAGGCGCACCTGGACGCACTGCTGGCCCTCGTCGTCGAGGAGGCCGTTGCGGATCAGCTGCGGCAGCTGCGGATCACGCCGGGACCCGCGTGCGCCGAAGCGGACCGGCGCGGTGCGGCGCCGGCCCGAGGGCGTGCTGAACGTGAGCGTGGCCCGCTGCGGGCTCTCCGGATCCGCCAGGTGCGAGTGAGAGGTGCTGGTCACCAGCGGTCGCCGTCCTTTTCCTCGTACTCCAGTGCTTCGTGCTCCAGCCAGTCGGACCCGGGGTCGCGGGGGCTCTGGTAGGGCCGGACGTTCTCCACCACGCCCATGCGCAGCGGGGTGAGCCGGATGAGGCCGGCGTACCGGCCCGACGACGTCCACAGCACGTCCTCCGGCTGGAGCGAACCGCTCGCCAGCCAGGCGGTCTCGACCTCGCCCCGCACGGCCTGCGGGGCGAAGCGGATCCACACCGCCGCCTCGGGGTCGCGGCTGAGCAGCGTGCCCTGCTCGGGTGAGGACAGCTGGACCACGGCCCGGTGGTCGGCCTCCGCGCCGACCAGTTCGGCCACCCCGTGCGGGTCGGTGCCCAGCAGGTTCGCCGAGCCGGTGCGGGTGCGGCGGCCGTCGGCGAACGGGGGTGGCGCCAGTACCCCGTTGCGCCGGAGGTGGCGGCGGGCCGCCGACAGCAGATCGCGTACCCGCTCCTCGGTGCGGCGGACGGCGAGGGCGCCGGTCTGGCCGTGTTCGACGGCGCCCCAGTACGGGGTCATCGCGACCAGGGCGGCGTCCATCAGGTCGTCGGCGAGGGTGGCGACCAGTTCGGAGCCGCCCTCGCCGCTCTCGCGGTCCAGCCAGCGCGGAGTCCCGGCCGTGCGCTCCTCCCACGGGTCGGCGGGCGGGGCGGCGGCGCCCGGACCGTTCGCCGGCTCGTCCCAGGACCGCTCGTCCTGCCAGGCGTAGGCGCTCGCCCAGTCGGCGTCCTCGTCGTCGGACGCGGCGAAGGCGTCGGACTCCAGGGCGGAGGAACTGTCCAGCCAGTCGTCCACGGACGGCGGTTCTGCGCCGGACCCCGCGTGGACCGCGTCCTGCTCGGGACCGGGTACCGCCTCGGCGTCCGCGGCGGCGGCCGTGGCCCGCAGCATCCCGGCGACGGACCGTGCCGCGTCGGCGCAGTACAGCCGCTCCTTCGCCGCCCAGTGCTCACGGACCACGTCGGCCAGCAGGCCGTCGAGCCCGTCCAGGGCCCGGCGGAGCGCCGTCGCCCCCTTGCCCGCGGCCCAGTAGGCGGCCGCCGCGTCCCAGAGCCTGCGTGCCGTCTCCACCGCGAGGACGAGCCCCACCAGCAGCCCGGCGGTGCTCAGCCAGAGCGGGGGGTCCGTCGTGTACGCGACGATCAGCCCGGCCGCGGCGGCGCAGAGTGCCGCGACCCGGGGACCGGTCGACCGGTGACCCGCCGGCTCGTCGCGCAGCCGGGACGCGCTGAGCCCCGCCACCCCGAAGAACACCAGCGGGACGAGGGCCGCGAGCACCGCGAGGGGCCCCTGCCACAGGGCGCCGAGCAGTCCGGCCAGGGCCGCGAGGGCCGTCGCCGTCGGACCGGTGACGAAGTCCGGCATCGGGCCGCCACGCGTCCCGGACCGCCGCGCCACGGCCTCGGCGGAGTGGTCGGCCAGCTTCGGCAGCAGCGCGGAGCCGGGGACCGGTTCCACCCGCCCGGCCAGCCCGGTGAAGCGCTGGGCCACCGCACGCAGGGACATCTTCTGGCCCATCAGCTTCCGGGCGAACTCCCGCAGCCCCTCACCGATCCGCTCGCCCACCCCCTCGGCCGAGGGCACCCGCAGCCCGAGCGCCGCGAGCCGGGCCGCCGCCTCCGCGGCGGAGGGCGCCGTGCCCGAGCCGCCGTCGCTGTGCAGGGCGGTGGTGACGAGCTCCCGGTACGCGTCGAGGGACTCGCGCGCCTGGTCGAGATCGGCCTCGAACGCCTCCCGGTGCGAGGCGCGCAGCAGCCCGGTCAGGGCCCGCAGCCCGGACAGGGTGCTCCGGGCCCGGTCCAGGGCCCGCGCGCACGAGACGTACGCGCTGTCCGCCATCCCGCCCGGTTCCCGGTGCCGCTGGTCGCGTCCTGACCGGCCGGTGGCGAGCCCCCGCAGCGGCTCCGGCAGATCCGCGCCGGACCACGCGGTCACCGGCAGGTCCGGCGCGAGTTCGGTGTCCTCGCCCGCGAACCGGCGGAGCGCGTCGCGCCAGGCCCGGTCACGTACCTCAGGGGGCAGGTCCTGCTCCAGCAGCCGCACCCCGGGTGTGCCGACGGCTTCCGGCAGCGCCCCGAGGTCGTCGAGCACCCTGAGGAAGACGTCCGGAACCGACAGCAGGTCCACCAGGACGGCCAGCGCGTCCGGTGCGTCGGGCGCGGGCTGTTCCAGCGCGGTGCGGGCGGAGCGCAGATCCCCGGCCCACAGCAGGGCGACGCCGGAGGCCCGCAGTATCGAGGGCCTCTCCAGCCGCCGGTCCGGCTGGAACGCGTCGTCCTCGTCGGAGTACGAACCGGGCGCACTGCCCACCAGCAGGACCAGCATCCTGATCTCGCCCACGGCGCGGTAGGTGGTGAGCAGCTCGTACTGCCGCTGGTGGTCCCTCAGCCCGGCCGGGGTGTCGACCACCAGGAACAGCGGGTGATCGGGTTCCGGCAGCCCGGCCAGGCCCAGTTGGCGGGCGACCCTGGCCCGCAGGGGCGCGGCGGCGTCGAGCTCCGCCGCTCCGGTGCGCAGGTCCAGGTGGACGACGTTGGCGACGTCCTCGCGCGTGATCACTCCGCATCACCGTCCAGGGACCTGCGGCGGTAACGGTCGCTGTCGCCGTCGCCCCGGTACGGGCTCCGGTCGCCGGGGTCGTCGTCCCAGGGCGCCGGCCTGCTGCCGGTACGGGGCGCGTCGCCCTCGGAACGGTCCTCCGGCGCACGCCGGGGGCTGCCACCGAACGGGTCGTCGTCCGGGGCCGGCCCCAGGGGGTCGTACGCCTCACGCCGGTCGTACGCCTCGCGCTCGCGCCGGGTGTCGGGCTCGGGTTCGGGTTCGGGTTCTGTGTACCGGGCGTGCTCCGGACGGGAGTTGGGCTTGGCGTACGGGTCGCGTTCCCGCCGCGCGTCGGGTCCGGGTTCGGGTTCGGCGTACGGGTCGCGCACGCGCCGCGCGTCGGGTGCGGGTTCGCGCCCCGCGTGCGCGTCGCGCTCGCGCCCGGTGTCGCGTCCGGGTTCCGCGTACGGGGCGCGTCCCGGCTCCGCGTACGGGTCGCGGGAGCCGTACGCCGCGCCGCCGCCGTCACCGGCGCGGGAGGCCGCGTAGCCGCTGGTGGCACCCGGTGCGGTGCCCCAGTCGTCGTCATCGGCCACGGGACGCCGGGGTTCCGGGAACTCCTTGCGGGCCCGGGGCTCCGGCGTACCGCCGCGCACGTGCTCCAGCAGGGTGCGCAGGGTCGGCTGGACCGCGCGCTGGTCCCCGAACTCGGCGTCCAGCGCGGCCGGCAGCGTCTCCGCCCAGAACTCCCACAGCGGCCGCACCCATCCCTCGACCCGCTCGCCGCCCCGCTCCCTGCGCTCCGCCAGCAGCTCCAGCTGGCGCGGGGCGATCTTCTCGATCAGCTCGACGAAGAGCGGGTGCGGTTCGCTGCCGGTCCTGGCCAGACCCAGCGGCTGGGCGCTCATCAGCCCCTGGCAGTAGTCCTCGACGGTCCGCTCGTCGTCCAGGACGGTCCAGCGCTCGTACGCCCGCAGCAGCTCCGCCCAGCTCGACACACCACCGGGGAAGTCGCCGAGCCGCAGCCGGACCCCGGGCACGCTGCCGCCCGTCTCGGGGAACAGCCGCAGCCGCACCCGGTCCGGCGACGCGGAGTCACCGTCCACGACATCCACCTGGCCGTTCCACATGCAGCACAGCAGCCGGTGCAGGATCGTGCGGCGGTCCTCCTCGCTGCTCACCATCCAGCTGTCGCGGTAACCGAGCCGCTGACGCCAGCGCAGCACGTCCTGGGCCTGCTCGGACTCCTTCGCCCTGGCCCACTGGCGCAGCACCTTGCGGGCCTCCGGCACCTGGGTGAGGCTCATCTCGCTGCGGAACAGGACGACGGTGATCGAGTCGCTCTCCACGCCGCGGAAGTCCACGGAGTTCTTCGCGTCGGCCGGCAGCCGCAGCGTCTTGCCGAGGTACTCCTTCACCTCGTCCACCGCCTGCACCCGCGGATGGGTGACCAGGACCCGCAGCGGCCCGGTGCCCTCCGGGGTGAAGCCCACCGGCAGCAGCCCGGTGAGCTTCCGGCCGAACAGGTCCAGGGCCTCCTTGCTGACCTGGTCCGCGGCGTCCGCGTCGCCCGCCGCGGCGGCCAGCAGGGTGCCCATGGGAGGCAACAGCGGCCGCTCCTCCAGCTGTTCGCCGCTCTCCGCGAACAGCCGGGTGATGCGGCCCTCCAACTGCGCCTTGATGACGGCGACGGCGTTGTCCGGGCTGCGCCGGCTGAGCGCGTGGACATGGCGCCAGGTGTCCCCGTCGATCATCTTGAGCAGCAGCGCGGCCTCGTCGTCGTGCTCGCGCAGCCCCTCCCGGCGGATCAGCCGGGTGACCAGGTCCTCGTAGAAGTGGTTGAGGGTGCGCTGGGGCGGCAGCAGGTACGAGATCCCGGTGCGGTCCTCGTACAGTTCGAGGCCCTTCTGCGCGGAGACCTTGCGCTCCTGGTCGGAGTGCTTGCGGAAGGCGTTCACCAGGCGGCCCAGATCGGTCCCCGCGGTGTCCGCGTGGGACTGCCAGCGCTGCTGCTGCTCCCGCCAGGCCTCGTGCCAGACGGTGCGGCTGCGCCACTGGTACCAGCTGTCCTGTGCCCGGAGCGCGGCCTGCACGTCGTCGTCGCCCCAACGGGCCGGGGACATCCCCGCCAGCCGGCCCTTGATCCGCGGGTTCTTGGGCGGCTGCTCCGTCACTCCCGGCGGGCGCTGGGGGGCGCCGGCCCGGCTGTTGAGCATGCCGAGGAACCCGAGCCGGGCGATCTGCTCGTCGCTCTTGGGGATGCCCCGCACGACGCGCTCGGCGAGGAAGGGGTCCACGGTCTGGAGGAGCTTGTCGATGGCGGGGCGCGGCGAGAACCGGTCGGCCATCGAGGCGGCCTGGCGGTCGGCCTTGGACTGGAGGTCGGACAGCAGCCGCTGCATGTCCGCGCTCCGCTCGGCCAGCGCCTGCTCGATGGCCTTGCTGCCGCGCGGCAGCGGATCGGGCTCCGGCACGTCCAACTGCTTGCGCTCCCACAGCTCTTCGAGCTGGGAGTCGGTGAACAGCTGCCGGATCATCGGTACGGCGCTGTCCCGCAGCGCGGCGCGCGGCCGTTCCGCCAGCTCGGTGACCGCCTTGCGCAGCAGCCGGCCGGCCACCAGGTCGGCGAGCTGGTCCATCGGCGCGGTCATGGAGGCCACCAGGCTGGTGGAGACGCCCTGTCTGCCGATCCCGGTCGGGGACACGGCGCTGCGCTGCACCCCCCGGTTGATGAAGCTCGCGGCGAACGTCTGGAAGTCGTCGTCGGCCGCCGTCGACCGCCCCCGGGAGCGCCCGTCGCCCAGCTCGGTGCCGATCAGCGACATCACCAGGGAGACGATGGAGCGGCGCAGGTCGTCCTGGCGGATGCCCGCGGTCGGGCTGAACAGGAACGCGGTGGGCAGAATGCCGGTCCGCAGCCGGATCGGCGTCATGCCCGGATAGCGGATGCCGAGCCCGGGGCTGTGGTCCAGGTCGCCGATCTCCTCCCCTTCCGTCGGCGCGTTCTGCCCGTCCACCAGCCGGAACAGGTCGACCAGGGCGCGGGCCGCGTTGAGCTCCGCCTCCCGGCCGCCACCGCCGGACGAGGAGAACGAGGACGGCATCACGACCAGCGGGTAGATCTTCACCCCGTCGAAACGGCGCAGCTGGAACGCGTAGTTGATCAGGTGGAGGTAGTCCAGGAAGATCCCCGCGCCGGTGCCCCCGGCCACGGAGAACGCGACGAACACATCGCAGCCGGTGGCCTTGCCGCCGCCGAGTTCGCTCAGCTCACCGGCGGACCTGGCGATCGCGTCGATCGCCTGGAGCAGGGGTTCCAGGACCGGGGCGAGGCTGTGCCTGAGCGTCGCGAAGAGAGCGGCCCGGCCGACGGTGGGCAGTTGGCCGGCGCCGTTGTGGAGCGGGGTGACCTTCGGTTCGTCGATGCGCGGCGGCAGCCAGTCGGAGACCTCCTCGCGCAGGCTCGCCCGCAGCATCTTGGTCACTTCGGGCGAACTGTCGAAGTTGGGCAGCAGGTTGTGGGTGGCCCGGGAGGTGCGGGAGTACGCGGCCCGCAGCGACGGGTCCACGTTGAACTGCGGCAGCCGCTGGAGGTCGGACTCGCTGTAGTCCGCGTACACGAACTGGAGGCAGTCCGGCAGTTGGTAGGGGGCGTGGCCGCCCAGGTGGCTGAGCGCGACACCGTCGGGACCGCACAGTTCGGTGCGCAGCTTGCGCTCCAGTTCCGCGCCGACCAGACCACCGGTGCCGCCCAGTCCGACGAAGAGCATCGGCTGGAAGATTTTCATGGGTTCCTCCCGCTTACGGCCGTCACGACGGCCGGTTCGTCCTCTGTGCGTCCATGGGGTTCCCGCGGCCGGGACGGGGTTCCGGCGCGCCGGCCCGCCCCGCGCGTCACAGGTAGGTCTCGTCGTAGGTGCTCGCGCTCCCGTTCGCGGCGGGCGGCACGGAGCCGTCCGCGGAGGCGCTCTCCGCCGGAGCGCCGAGGGCCAGGCTCAGCGTGTCCGTGAGCGGGACCCGGCCCTGGACGGGCAGCCTGGTCCGCCCGCCGCCGCGCTTGCGCAGCACGGCCCCGCCCTCCGGGCTGCGCTGGACGGCGTACGGGCCGCGGTCGCGGCGTTCGATGCGCGGGCTGCGATGGGGCTCCACGACGACGAACTCGTACCACTGCTGCTTGTTCCCGTGCCTGGCCGGGTGCTCGCTGAGGATGTCGCCGTCCTCGGAGACCAGTTGGAGCAGAAGGCCGTACGGGTCCCGGCGCCCGCGGCGCAGCCTGCGCCAGGCCAGTACCGCCACGGCGGCGAGCGCGAGGAGCACGGCGCCGGCCATGAACGCCCACCAGTAGGTGTCCCAGATCCCGGGCTCCGGCGTCACCCGCACCGACAGCGGGGACCGCACCAGCGCGCGGTGGGAGTCCGTGGCGTCGACGACGGTCAGGGTGCCGCCCAACCGGAGCCCGTCGTCCCCGAGCCGGGACCCGAAGACGTCCGCGGGGGCGACCTCGACGCTCACCTTCCGGGTGCCGGACTCGCCGGGCTTCAGCACGATCTCCGCCGGGGTGACCGTGAGCATGGCCCGGCCGATGTCGGCGACGGACAGCCGCAGGGTGTGCGGGGCGTCGCTGGTGTTGTGGACGGCCAGGGTGCCGTCGACCGAGGCGCCGGGATGGACCTCGGCGGTGGGCAGGGTGAGCGCGGCGACGACGTCCGGCTCGCCCGGCGGGACCGTGCCGGCCTCGCTGCGGACGTCGGCGGTGAGCCCCGAGGCCGTCAGGGTGCCGGTCACCTTCAGTGCCCCGTCGGCCGCCTCCGGGACCCGCACGGTCCCGGTGAAGGAGCCGTCGCCCTTCTCGGGGTCGGCTCCGGTGCCGTCGTCGGTGAGGTCCAGTTCCAGCGGCTCGAAACCGTCCCCCGTCAGCTCGCTCCGTACCCGCAGACCTTCGTAGTCGCGCGGATCCTTGATCTCGTAGCCCTCGCGGGTCTGGAGCCGCAGCGACACCTTGGTCTTCTGTCCGGCCTGCGGCGACGGCGGGTCCATCGTGATCGCCCCGCGCAGCTCGCCGTGCCAGAGCACGCTGACGCCGACGGGCAGCGAACGGTGCCCCTCGGGCGCCTCGACCTTCACCTTCCAGATGCCGGGCACCGGGTCGGTGATCTTCAGGGCCTCGACGGTGCCGCCGGCACCCGCCAGCTCGAACCTCGACCTGCGGTACGTCCCCGAGGTGGGCACCTTGTGGCCGCTCGGGTCGAAATAGGTCGCCGTCACCTCGGGATCACCCTTGTCGACCACGATGCTGCCCACGGTCGCCAGCGGCGAGACGCCGATCTCCAGTGTGGTGGGCGGCCGGTCGCTGGGGCCCCGGCTGTAGCGCAGGCAGTGGGCCGCGGCGAAGATCTTCTCCAGCATCGGGCCGACGTCCTTCGCCCCGGAGACCTTGCCGGCCCGCGGGCGCGCGGAGGGCAGTTCGACACAGCCCTTCTGGTAGCCGCCGGCCGCCATCCGGTCGAGCTGCGCCTTGTCCGGGGCGGAGCCGAAGCCCAGCGGCCAGACCTGGACCTGCTGGGCGGCGGCTTCCTTGAGCGCCGCGGTCAGCTGCCGCTCGCCCTCGGCCGCGCGGTGCGCCTCGCCGCCGTACTTCTCGCTGTCCGTGACGTCCATCCGGCCGTCGGTGAGGAGGAACAGCACGCGGGGCACCGACGGGTCGGTGCCGGCGCTCAGATCGTGCACGCCCTGGCGTATCGCGCTCGGGAAGTCCGTACCGGTGCCCTCGCTCCTCTTGCGGCTGCGCAGCCTGCCGACGCACGCGCCGATCGACTCGCGCCCTGCCGCGTCGAGTTCGGTGCGCGGGCACACCGGGTCCACCGCCCGCTGGTCGCCGGTCTCCGCGGCGGCGAAACCGAAGACGGTGACGTGCGAGGACGCGGAGACGTCACCGATCGCGATCCGCGACGCGGCGGCCTTCTCCGCCTTCATGTCCGCGGGCGCGAGGCTGGCGGACTCGTCCACGCCGACCGCGTAGTTGACGGCGGCGGAGGCCGGTTCGGACGACGCCGCCACCACCGGATCATGACTGGCGGGCGACAACAGGGACGCGAGCACGGCGGCGCCGCCCAGCGCGGAGACCGCCGCCCGGCGCAACCGGCCCCTTCCTGTCCGCCGTCCTGCCCTGACTCTTCCCACGGCCGTCCCCTTATTGAGTCTCTGTGGTTCTGTGTGGTGTGCGGTGTGACGCGCACGCGGCTGCCGCTCAGCGCGCGATCAGGCTCCAGCCCATGGCCAGCGCCGCCGCCGGGGCCAGCGTGCCGACGCCCCAGCGGATGGCCCGGTACTTGCGGGCCAGGATCGAGCTGACGTCCACCGCCTGGATGAGCAGCCACCGGGCCGGGTCGCGCCCGGCGTCGGCGACCTCCGCGGACAGCCGGACCAGGTCGTACGGGGCGAGCAGATCGCCGAAGTACGTCACCCCGCGCCCGCTGCGCACGGTGCCGGTACGCGGCATGAGCGCCCGGACCAGCGCGGTCACCGCGACGATCCAGAGCACCCCCGCGACGATCAGCGCTGCGTCGGCGGGCCCGTGCCAGTCGGGCGCCCCGTGCCGCCCGATCAGGAAGGCCGGCAGCGCCAGTGCCCCGGAGAGGAGCACCGCCGCCTTGGAGTCGGCCCGGCCGAGGTCCTCCCTGACCGTGTTGAGCAGCCGTTCGGCGATGCGTTCCCCCGTCCGGTCGTCGCCGTGCGGCCCCCCGCCCTGCACGGTGACGACCGGATCGGGGGAGGTCCGTGCCCCGCCGTCGGCGGTCATCAGCCCTCCTCCGCCCAGGACCATCCGTCGTCCGCGTCGCGGCTGCGGCTGCGGCGGCGCGGGCGCTCCGGCGTCTCGTCCTCCGGCTCCCTCGGGCCGGGCCGGCGGCCCGGCCCGGCGGGCGGTTCGTCCGCCAGCCAGTCGGGGGCGTACGGCTCCGGCGCCGCGGGCTCCAGCTGCGGGGGCCTGCGGTGGGCGGGCAGCGAGCCGACGGGTCCCTGCACGGGCCGGCGGCCCCGGTTGAGGAGGGCGAGCGCCTGTGTCTCCAGGTCGTTGGACTGGATCTGGCCGCTGTCGACCATGTCGAAGAGCCGCTCGACGCGGTCCTTCTCGTCCTGCCTGCCCTCCTGGCGGATCTTCTCCAGGAAGTCCTTGGCCGCCTCGGGCTGGGCCGCCAGCATGTAGCTGAGCTGGTCCAGTTCCCCGCCCTGCAACATGGCGCGGAACCTCTCCTGGTGCACCCGGGTCACCTCGGCCGAGTCACGCGCCTCCCGGATGTCGTCCATGTGCGTGATCGTCCGGTCGTCCACCCGCAGCCTGACGTACAGCCGTACCCGCAGGCCGACATCGGCGCCCAGGTCGTCCCAGCGCCCGCCGGCGCAGTGACCGGTGATGGCGCGGTTGGCCTGTTCGGCCTCGGCCACCGGGAAGTCCGACGACACCTCGCGCAGCCGCTCCAGGATCGGGGCGGTGAGCCGCTTGGCGACATCGGTCACCACCTCGGTGGCGGCCAGGTGCGGATCGGTCACGGTCCAGTGGATGTCGACCTCGGCCTTGAAGAACGAGGCACCGCCCTTGGCGGGCAGCTCCATCTGGAGCGTCGTCCCATAGGTGCCGAGCGCGATCTCGCACACGGTGTGCGGCCGGGCCAGCGCCCGCTTGTCGTAGTGCTCGACCCCGGAGACGGTGGCCACGCTGTAGCCGCCGTTCCGGTAGAACAGCACCGATGCCGTCCGCGCACTCGCCTGCCGGAACGGGCCGGTGGGCGCGTACTCCCGCAGGAGCGGACCCGCGGGTGCCGGGCCGTCGTCCTCAGCCATTTCTCTCCTCCTCGCCCTTCCGGCCCCGCGCCGGTACGGCGAGCCACCACAGGGCCCGCGCCTGCGCGTCGGGGAGCCGGTTCTCGGGATCGTTCATCATGCGGCGCAGCAGCCAGTCCAGCCGCCGCCTGTCCTGCTCCTCGGCCATGAGCACGGGCAGCAGTGCCGCCAGGCCCGGCCGCGCCCCCTCGGAGCCGTTCTTGCGCACGGCCGAGCGCAGCAGGGACTCCAGGGCGTCCATGGCCACGTCCCTCGACCGTGCGGTGTTCAGGGCCGTCCACATCAAGTCGGCCATCGGGCGCACCAGTTCGGGACGCGAGGCGGCGAGGGCGAGCGCCAGCGGGCGGTCGCCGCGTTCCCCGAGCGGGGAGACGGAGGTGTCGAACAGCACCTCGTCCACCGAGGTGAGCATCAGGCGGACGGTGGTCACCAGACCGAGGTCCTGGTACGTCACGTACTTGTGGTGCGTCCAGTCGTTCATCCGCCGCAGCACCCGGGCGCCGTCCGGGAGGGCCAGCAGGCGTACGACGTTGAGCGAGGCGACGGCCATCTGCTCGCCCTCGTTCCGGACCCCGATCCGGGCCAGGGCGTCCAGGGAGGCGTCCGTGGTGGCCGCGGCGTTCCCGTACCCGAGGGCCATCGCCGCGGACCAGCGCAGCGCGTTCGTCCCGCTTTTGACCCAGTCGTCGACCAGCTTGCGCACCGCCTTGCGGTGCGAGGCGTGGCCGGCCGCCTGGTCCATCATGGTCGCCGCGAAGAACCTGCGGCGCGGCGTGGACGCCTCGGCCAGCGGCCGTACCAGCTCCGCGTATCCGTGGTCGAAGTCCTGTACGCACAGTTCCCCGGCGGCGACCGCCGCGCGCATCCACACCTGGGGGCGCGGGTCGTCCGCCAGCAGCCGCAGCCAGCGCACGACCGGCGCGCGGGCGGGGAAGTGCCGGTCCCACACCTCGGTCAGCACCGCGGCGGGCAGGGCGGAGCCCCGGTACCAGATCAGCCGCGCAGCCACGTCGACCCCGGCCACCTCCACCAGTCCGCTCTTCAACTCGGCGCGGGACAGGGCCAGATCGGAGTCCGGATCGTCGCAGAACAGCGGCCGGGCCGGGGCGTTGTCCGGGTCGCACTGCACGGACAGTTCCCACGTCAGCAGGTGGGCCGCGGAAGCCACGGCGCTGTGCGAGGCGCCGCCCAGCACGGCGAGTGCGATACGGAACGCGACCGGGTGGAACAGCACCGCGGCCTGCCCCGTGCTCTTCTCCGTGGCGGCCGGGAGCGCGGCGAGTGCCCGGTCCACCCCGGCGAACCACTCCTGGGCCTGGCCGGCGGCCAGGCTCCGACAGCCGGTCAGCAACTCCTCGTAGGAGACGGTCTCCAGCACGTGCCCGGCCAGCAGCGAGGCGAACAACTCGGCCTCGACGGGGCGCAGATCAGTGAGCCCGACCGCGTCCCGTACCTCCTCGCGCTCCGCCAGTTCCTCCGCACGCGCCAGCAGTTCGGCCGTCGGCGGGCCGTCGGCGGCGGCCGCGTCGGGCCGCTCCTCCAGCCGCTCCCGGAGCCGGGTGGCGAGGAGCTCCCGGGTGGGCGCGGGCGGGCAGAGCATCCCGTACCGCCCGGCCAGCAGCGGGTTCGCCGCCGACCCGAGCGTCACCACGATCACGGCGAAGGCCCGGCAGGCGGCCAGGGCCGCGGCGAGCCGGTCCAGGCCGATCTCGTCCGGCGGCAGGACCCCGGGCCCGGTGACGGAGAGCTCCAGCAGATACCCGGTGCCGCGCCGCACCTCCGCGCCGCCCAGGGAGTCGGCCAGCTGCCGCACCCCGTCGTCCGGGTCGACCCGCCACACCCGGGAGTCCGCAGCGGGGTCGGTATCCGTGTCCGCGTCCGCCTCCGGCTCCGTCCTCCTGTTCGCCTCCGCCACCGCGAAGTTGGTGACGTCGTCGAGGAGCGAGAGCGCCGTGCTGGTACGGCCCGTGCCGGGTGCGGCGCCGAGGACCAGCAGCCGGCGTGCGCCGAGCGCGTTGCGCAGCCCCACGTACCCCTCGGGTGCCACATGGGCCCGGCGGAGCTCGCGCAGCTCATCGGCGGGCACGGGTCCGCTGCGCATACCCGCGCCCGACCGGCGCGCGTCCATCTGCAGGTACGTGTCGCCGATCTGGACACGGCCGATGCGCGGGCGGTCGAAGGTGTGCAGGTCCCGGCCGGTGGTGAAGATCAGCCGGGCGTCGCCGTGGGCGCGTGAGGCGGCGGCGAGACTGGTGGGGCCGTCCTCGCTCTCCTCCTCGGCGAGCGGGTCGCGGGTGTGTTCCCTGAACCGCCCGGCGGCGCGCTCCCGTTCCGACTCCTTGTCGTCCGCCTCGCTGTCGGCGGACTCCCCGTCGCCGTCGGCCTTCCCCTCGTCGGACGAGGGCTTGCCGCCCCTGCCCTTCTCGCCGCCCTTCTCCTTCTCCCTGTCCTTCTCCTTTTCCCTGTCCCGGCCGCCGTCCTTGTCCTTGTCGGCGGCCTCGGGGGGAGCGTCGTCCGGGGGACCGCCCGCGTGCTCCTCGTCGCTCATGCGGATCAGCCCTTCCGGCGGCCGGCGTCGCCGGTGCTGCGGCCGATGTGCACGGGCTGCTGGTAGACGTTGCCCGTGTGCTGGGACATGTCGCCCCGCACGTGGTACTGGGCGTCAGCGGGCCCGCCGGGAGCGTCGGGATCATCGAACGTGCCGGAGCCCCTGGAGCCGTCGGTGTCACCGTGGACGTCCGGGCGGGAGTCCTCGGTGCCGGTGGCTGTGCAGCCACCGGCACCGGACTCGCCCGCCCCCGTCACGGGCGTATGTGTGCCGTTGGCCGGCTGCGGATCATCGGCCGCG
Source organism: Streptomyces sp. NPDC087428 (assembly GCF_044744085.1). Lineage (NCBI taxonomy): Bacteria > Bacillati > Actinomycetota > Actinomycetes > Kitasatosporales > Streptomycetaceae > Streptomyces > Streptomyces sp. NPDC087428. The sequence goes on along the minus strand of NZ_JBIUXR010000017.1, from coordinate 135,753 downwards.
ATGGCCGGGGCCGACCGTCCGGGAAGGTGGAACCAGGCGGTGACGTCGCCCTCCTTGAGCTTCAGACGGGCGGCGGAGTAGCGGGCGGGCTCGATGAACTTGCCGCCGCCGCTGACCACGTCCTCGTACAGCGAACGGGAGACCACCAGCACCAGGTCGGCCTGCTCGGCGTCCAGCAACTGCCGTGCGACGGCGGAATCGGCGAGCCGGCAGGCGAGGTCGACCGCGCGCCCGGCGATGCCCCGGTCGTCGTGCCGGACCGGTCCGACGTGCATGCCCACCCGCAGCCCCAGCGGTACGCGCAGGGCGCGGTTCTCGTCGCGCAGCTTCTCGTGCACCTCCACCATCCAGAGGCCGAGCAGTCTGGCGACGGGGACCTGGCCGGACACCGAGACGAGCACGCCGTCGCCGCGGTCCTCCAGGTGCAGGGAGTCCCGCGCGATCTTGGTGTGGGTGAACGCCGTCTCCAGGACCCGGTAGATCCGGGCACGCATCCGGGTCTTCTCGATGTCGTCGTACTCGCCGGAACGTCTGGCGTCGACGCTGATCACCAGCTCGTAGCGCGCTTCGGCGACATCCGTCACGTCGTGGTTCACCTCGTGCCCCTGTCCTGTTCGCTGTGCCGTCCCTCATCAGCCTCGGGCCCGGGACGAAGGCCGTCTGTAGTCGTTTACACACGACAGGCGGGGAATTACTCCTGATGACCGTCCGAGAGGAGTGCGAGCAGTTCGGGATCGAGGATCTCCACCAGCCGGGTTCCGGTCCGCACGATGCGCTGGTCCCGCAGCAGCCGCAGCGCCTTGGCGACGGCCTCCCGGGTGGCTCCGACGGTGGCGGCCAGCTCGTCCTGGGCCAGGTGGACGACGGTGCCGGCGGGCAGCGGCCGGGGCGCCGACGGCGTGTAGGGGCCGGTGGGTTCGGCGCGGGAGAGTTCGGTGAGCCGCCCGGCCAGGCGTTGCAGAACGGTGAGCGAGGCGAGCGCGGACCGCTCCTGGTCGGCGCTGCGGAGCCGGAAGGTGAGCTGCCGGATCACCAGCCCGCTGACCCGGGGGTGCTGGGCGAGGAAGCGGCGGAACGCGTCCCCCGGGATGACCTGGGCCACTATGGGGCCCAGCGCCCGCACCGTGGCGCTACGGGGGTGGCTGTCCAACGCCGCCATCTCGCCCAGGAGTTCACCGGGACCGCGCAGGCCGAGTATGAGCCGGGTGGCGCCGCGGTCCGTCGCCACGGAAACGGTCACCCACCCCTGAAGTATGATCATGACGTGACCCGACCGGTCCCCCTCCGACAGGAGATGGGCATCGGCCGCATAGGCCTTCCGGTTGCCGAGAGCCATGACGTTCTCGTGCTCGTGGGCTGTCAGAGCGCGTGCGAATGCCAGGTCGTTGCCGAGCAGCCCCATGGTCCCTCCCCCCGTGGCAGGTCCGGACGGCTGATTTTGATAGGCGTTGATGGTCGCAGAGGGCCACTTGCAAGGGTGTGCTTCACGCCACATCGCATATACCGGCCGGTAACGACGGAAATGCCAGTTGGGCGGCCTGAACGCCGCCACCCTCGGTACGCACCCTCACCACCCGCCCGCCCGGCCCCACGGGCGCGGCGCCCCCCTCACGCCCCGTCGCTCACCGTTGACCGTGAGGTCAGGGCCCGCAGACGGGCGGAGTCGGGCTCATCGGTGCACGAAGGGGCGCGAGAGGCGTACTTGGCGAAAACTCGGGTTTCCGCCAGGAGCGGGGCCTTGAGCCCGGTATGAAGGGGGGCGCCCATGCGCCCTTCGCAGAAGGGGTGTTGACGTACTGCCGGGCGCGGGGCGCGTCCGGATCCGCCAGGGCCGCCGGGTCTGTCAGAGCCGGCCGGGCGCGGCCTCGCCGAGCCGCTCGCGCAGGGTGCCGGCGAACTCCTCGGCCCGCCCCAGCTGCTTGCGCAGGTCGGCGACGCGCTCGGCGGCGGCCTGCTCGAAGTGGCGCACGCGCTCCAGGAGTTCCTCGCGCCCGGCGCCCGCCGGGGGCGGCACCGCGTCGAGGCGGTCGGTGGCGTCGAGGAGGTCCCGCATCTGGTCCAGGGTGAAGCCGAGCGGCTTCATGCGGCGGATCACCATCAGGCGGGCGACGTCGGTCTCGGTGTAGAGGCGGAACCCGCCCTGGGAGCGGGCCGAGGGGATGACCAGGCCGGTCTCCTCGTAGTGCCGGATGGTGCGCAACGACAGCTCGGTCCGCGCGGCGACCTCGCCGATCTGCATGTGCTCGCTGCTCACGCGGGTGCCTTTCCTCGTCTGCCGCCGGGGGCCGGGGCCGGGGGTGTGCTCGGGGGTGCGGTCGGGGGGTGCGGTCGGGTCAGGGGCATGGCCCGGTACCCGGCCCCGGTTCAGCGGCGGTCAGCGTCCCTCTCCACATCTCTACCGTTACGTTAGAGTAGAGTCGGCGGCTGTCAGGGTTGAGCACCGCTGTTCCGTGTCCAGGGTCCAGGCCGTTCCGTGTTCATGGTGCGGGACGGGTCGGCCCGTCGCCAAAAACCGTGTCGGGACCGACGACGCCCCCGGCGAAGCCCGATGCCGCAGGAGAGCGCGTGCGCATGCCCGTACGGTCCCGCGCCGCCGCCTTCCCGCCGTGACCCCTCGCCCCTGAGCGGCAGCATCCGGACGGCGTGCGGACCGTGCGCGGAAGGCCCGCGGAGCGTGCCGCTGCCCCCTGCTCCGTACTGTTCCGCACGCCCCCTCGGTGACGCCGCCGCCCGGTGACGCCGCCGGGTGGGCCCGAGCACGACAGGTTCCGCATCTCTTGACTACCTCCGCACTGTCCCCGGCCGCGCGGCTGCGCGGTCTGCGCCCCGACTGGCTGTCCGACCCGAAGGTCTGGCGCACCGAGGTCCTGGCCGGCCTGGTGGTCGCGCTCGCGCTGATCCCCGAGGCGATCTCGTTCTCGGTCATCGCCGGGGTCGACCCCGCCATCGGCCTGTTCGCGTCGTTCACCATGGCCGTGACCATCTCGGTCGTCGGCGGACGCCGCGCGATGATCTCCGCCGCGACCGGCGCCGTCGCCCTGGTCATCGCCCCGCTCAACCGCGAGCACGGCCTGGGCCACCTGGTCGCGGCGGTGATCCTGGCCGGCTTCTTCCAGATCGTCCTCGGGGCGCTCGGCATCGCGAAGCTGATGCGGTTCGTGCCCCGCAGCGTGATGGTCGGCTTCGTCAACTCCCTCGCCGTCCTCATCTTCATGGCCCAGGTCCCGGAGATGCACGACGTGCCCTGGCCCGTCTATCCGCTGATCGCGGCCGGCCTGGCTCTGATGGTGTTCTTCCCGAAGGTCACCAAGGTGATCCCGGCCCCGCTCGTGTCCATCGTGATCCTCACCGCGATCACCGTCGCCGCGGGGATCGCGGTGCCGACCGTGGGCGACAAGGGCGAGCTGCCGTCCGCCCTGCCCGTACCGGGCCTGCCCGACGTGCCCTTCACCCTGGACACGCTGACCACCATCGCCCCTTACGCGCTCGCGATGGCGCTGGTCGGCCTGATGGAATCGCTGATGACGGCCAAGCTGGTCGACGACATCACCGACACCCACTCCTCCAAGACCCGCGAGTCCATCGGCCAGGGCATCGCCAACATCGTCACCGGCTTCCTCGGCGGCATGGGCGGCTGCGCCATGATCGGCCAGACGATGATCAACGTGAAGGTGTCCGGTGCCCGCACCCGCCTGTCCACGTTCCTGGCGGGTGCGTTCCTGATGGTGCTGTGCATCGTCTTCGGCCCGATCGTCTCCGACATCCCCATGGCCGCGCTGGTCGCCGTCATGGTCATGGTGTCCTTCGCGACCTTCGACTGGCACTCCATCGCCCCGAAGACGCTGAAGCGGATGCCCGCCGGCGAGATCACCGTCATGGCCGTCACCGTGGCCTGCGTCGTCGCCACCCACAACCTCGCGATCGGCGTCGTCGTCGGCACCGTCACCGCGATGGTCGTCTTCGCCAAGCGCGTCGCCCACCTGGCCGACGTCACCGCCGTCGTCGACCCCGACGGCACCCAGGTCGTCTACGCGGTCACCGGTGAGCTCTTCTTCGCCTCCTCCAACGACCTGGTCACCCGGTTCGACTACGCCGGCGACCCCGACCGGATCGTCATCGACCTGACGGACACCCACATCTGGGACGCCTCCTCCGTGGCGGCGCTCGACGCGATCGAGACGAAGTACGCCCAGCGCGGCAAGTCCGTCGAGATCATCGGCCTCAACCGGCCCAGCGCCCAGATCCACGACAGGCTCAGCCGGCGCACTCCGTGACCGCCGGGTCGGTGGTCAGGCGGTCGTGGCGGTCGTGGGGGTCGTGGCGGGACGTGGGCTGCCGTGGAAGACCTGGCTGGTGTGCCAGGAACGGTGGGCGGCGGCGATGGGGCGGACGCCCGGCTGGGGGCCGATGAGCGGTCGGCCGGCGAGCGTGATGACGTGCTCGCGGGCGGCGGTGCTGTGGCCGACGAAGCTCTGCGAGACCAGGATGCGGTGGCTCTCGCCGTGGCTCTCGCCGTGGCCCTCACCATGGCCCTCACCATGGCCCTCGCCGAGACCGAGTACGCCCTTGTCGAACAGCTTGTGGTGCAGCGAGCACAGGCACAGCCCGTTCTCGACGTCGTCCGGCCCGTCGAACGCCCACCACCGCACATGAGCGGCCTCAAGCCCGACCGGCACCGCGCCGATCCTGCCGTCGTACCCGCAGAAGGCGCACCGGTACTCGTACGCCGTCAGGACCGTCTCCCGCATCCGCCGGTCCCGCCGCCGGCGTGCGGCCGAGAGCTGTCCGGTCTCGGCCTCCTCCAGCTCCAGGCCGACCGCTTCGCACAGCTCGCCGTGGAGGGAGGGCGGGAAGTTCAGATCGAGCAGCACCCGTGCCATCCGGCCGAGGAGGGACGGCTCCCGCCGCAGCGCCGCCCGCAGCTCCGGCGACAGCCGCCCGGCGGCGCCGCTGGCGCGCAGCTCCCCGACCCCGGTCCCGGGACTGCCCGGCCCGCGCTCGGTGCTCACCTCCCAGACGCCGTCACTCACCAGGTGATGGAACGGGTAGGCGGGAGTCGTCCGGTTACCGGGACCGTATTCGGCGAGCAGCCCCCGCAGGTCCTCCTCCACGGCGCTGTACCGCAGCTCGTCATCGGCGTCCTGCTGGAACCGGCTGAGCGCGTACAGGAACAGCAACGGCTTGTGCGCGGCCCGCGTCCCGCCCCTCGTCCACTGCCTCAACTGCGCGGTGCGCTCGACCCAGTTCATAGTCGGCGATCGTAGTGGCGACTCGTCGCGGCGCCTGGTCGCGGAGCCTGGTCGCGGGGCATCGCCCGGGTGGCCGGCCGGACACCGGGCCACGATGCGGATCGCGGCTACCCGGGCATGACGCTGTGGATACGGGCGAGGGCGAAGCCCCCTGCAGCTCGTCCCCCGTCCTCAAGGCGGACGGAGTCGAGCCGATCACTTCGCGGTGGCCCGCTTGATCCATGCGCGGTGGGCCGTCAGGTCGGTGTAGATGCCGGGGCCGGTGGCACATGCCGGATCGGCGTCGCCGTCGCGGCTGGTCGCCCCGATCAGTTCCCACCGCCCGGGACGGCCCTTGATCTGCGGCCCGCCGGAGTCGAGGATGCACGCCTGCGCGTTCTTGGTGGGGCTGTCGGTGCACAGCTCGTTCTCCGCGTCGTAGTCCTCGCTGCACCGGCCGTCGGGGACGATCTTGGTGTCCAGTTCCTGCAGACGGATCGGGAGGTCCGGGCACTCGCTGCCGTCCTCGCAGGTCATTCCCCAGCCGAGGATCCGAGTGCCGGCACCCGTAGACGCTGATTCAGCGGCCAGCTTGATGGGCTTCGCGTCCACGGGGTGGTCAAGCTTCATGACGGCCACGTCGTCGCGGAACGGCTCGTAGGAGAAGTTCGGGTGTGTGATGACCTTGGTGACCTTCGCTTCGGCCCCCTTCCTGCGATCGCGGTTGCCGACCCGTACGGAAAGCTGCTTGAGCTTGACGCCCACCGTGCAGTGCCCGGCGGTCACGATCCAGTCCGGTTTGATCAGGGACGCTCCGCAGTAGTGGTGGCCGTCCTTCTGCACGCTCACCATGAACGGGTACGGCGAGGTGGCGTCGTGTCCCCCGATGATCGCCGATGCCGACGGTGTCACTGCCATGGTGAGCGTGATCGCCCCCGCCGCTGCCAACAGTGCTGCCTTGCCACGCTTGGCCATCTGTCCTCCTGCGTCTCGTTCAAGCTGCGTCTCGTTCAGGGTTCCGGTCACCGGCGGAGCTCAAGAGGGCGCCGGAACGGAACCGGCTCGGGAAGCCCCGTCCGAACATCCGCGTCCGGCCCGGCCGGTTCCGACACCTTTGATCCTGTCCCGGCCGGCGCCCTCGGCGCGTCACCCTTCCCGCTCGGTCGGTCTGCCCGAAAGTCCTACGGCACGCCGGTCGGATCGTGCCGCGGGATGATCGCGAGGTGACGGGGGAGGCCGCCGGGCACGGCAGTACCGTGTGCAGAGGCGCAGTTGCCCGTGAGCGGACGAGGAGGTGATCTGGGTGACCGTCAGGGTGATCCTCCTCGACGACGAGGAGTTGGTGCGAAAGGGCATCCGGATGATCCTCCACGCCGAGCCGGACATCGAGGTGGTCGCCGAAGGCGGTGACGGCTCGGTGGCAGTCGACCTGATGGCCGAGCACCGCCCGGACGTGGTGCTCACCGACATCCAGATGCCCCGCGTCGGCGGCCTGGAGGTCGCCCGGCAGCTCGCCGCGCTGACCGATCCTCCCGCCGTCGCGGTGCTCACCACCTTCGACGTCGACGAGTACGTCTACGCCGCGCTCCAGCACGGCGCGGCCGGGTTCCTGCTCAAGGACACCTCGCCGCGCGAGCTGACCGACGCGGTACGGGTCCTCGCCCGCGGCGAGGCGATGCTCTCACCACGCATCACCACCAAGCTGCTGGCCGTCTTCGCCACGGCCGCGGTCGCCCCGCAAGCGCGCTCGCGGATGGCGGAACTGACCGCCCGCGAGCGCGAGGTCGCCGCGGCGGTCGCCCAGGGCCACAGCAACACCGAGATCGCCACCGACCTGTTGGTGAGCCAGTCCACGGTCAAGGTCCACCTCAGCCGGATCATGACCAAGCTCGGCGCCGCCAACCGCACCCAGGTCGCGCTCATCACCCATGACGCCGGACTGGCCTGAACACCTGGCTCATCGGCTATGTCGCCGAACGGGTTCCCCAGGCCGATCTGCCGCGATCCCCGGCGGAGTCACGCTACGGGCGTGCGGGCTCCGGGCACCGATGTGGGCAGCGCGGCGCCGATCCGGAAGCCGCCGTCACCGGTGGGCCCGGACTCGATGGTGCCTCCGGCCAGGCGCACCCGCTCCGTCAGACCGATCAGCCCGTGCCCCCCGCTGGGCAGCAGAGGCCCCCCGTCGGCAGCCGTGTCGACGGGCCTCCCGGCCGGGCCGTTGACGATCCGTACCCGAACGGTTCGCGGGTCGAATACGAGATGTATCCGCGTCGTGGCACCCGGAGCGTGCTTGTGCACGTTGGTCAGAGCCTCCTGCACGACCCGGTGTGCGGCACGCTCGACCGGCTCGGTCAGCGGCTGCGGCGCGCCCTCGACGAGCACCGTGACGGGCAGCCCGGCGGCCCGGGAGTTGTCGGCCAGTTCGGCGATCCTGTCGACGGCCGAGCCGGGGACGGGCCGCCGCTCGGCCGCCGCGGCAGGATGGTGCGCCGCGGCCTCTGACTCACCCTTCGCGGCGTCGCTTCCCGCGGGTGTCGGTGACTCCCCGGCTCCGTCGACCGGGCCACCGGTCGGACTGGTCCTGAGCACACCCAGCATCTCGCGGAGTTCGGTGAGCGCGCGCCGGCCGGCCGTCTGGATGATCTGCGCGGCCTCGCTCGTCACTTCCGGGTCGTGGGCGACAGCGCTGAGCGCGTTGGCGTGTACGACGATCAGGCTCACCTGGTGGGAGACCACGTCGTGCATCTCGCCGGCGATGCGCCGACGCTCCTCTTCCCGCGCGGCCTCGGCGACGAGCAGCTGTTCCCGCTCGGCGCGCTCCGCCCGTTCGACGAGACCGGCGACGACGGCGCGCCGTTGGCCCACGTAGAGCCCCAGGAGCAGCGGCATCAGACAGGAGAAGACGAAGTTCACCGCGAACCACGTCACCACTGATCCGATGCTGGACCATGCTGCCGCGTTCCAGGGCGTGATGACCACCAGGCCGACACCGGCCGAGGCCCAGGCGATCCGGCGGCTGTGCGGGCCGCGGTAGGCGCCCTCCGCGTAGTAGGCGAGGGGCGCTGCGAAAGGCGAGAACTGGAGAACCTTGGCGAGCAGTCCGACGGCGAGTGCCAGTTCGGGGGCCCGGCGCCGGGCGAGCAGTGGCAGAGCGCTCACCGCGGCGATCAGCAGGTTCACCCAGGGAGTGGCCGGCCCCAGGTAGGGGTTCTGGAAACTGTTCAACACCGCGAGCAGCAAAGCGATGCCCGTCAGCACCAGGTCCGCGGCGCGTGGCGACAGAAGGGGCGAGCGCGGTACGGGCCTCGTCGCGAGTCTCTGCGCGGTGCCCGCGTCGCCGGAAGGCAGGAGCACTAGGTTGAGCAGTGTGTTCCCGAGGCGGGTGCGGCTGGTGAGTATCACCTGGCGAGGATAGAAGGCCGGGACCGGACCAAGATCCGGCGGAGGTCCGTTCGTGCTGCGGCGGAAGCGGACAACGTCGCAGACCCCCGCAGCAAGCTGCGCGGATCTTCGACGTATTGCCCGGTGAGAGCAATGGCGGAGGATACGAGATTCGAACTCGTGAGGGGTTGCCCCGACACGCTTTCCACATGTTCGCCGGGGGTGCGGGAACGTACGAGAACGTCCTGACCAGCGGCGCGGCATGGTCGGGTGGGCCATCGAACGGTGCTGTACGCCGGTGAACGCAACCATGACTGCAACCACGGGCCCCGGCCTCTGCTCACGCCCTGCGCCAGGTGCTCAGCAGTTACTCGATGGCAGTGGCCTCTTCGGCGGTCAGCCAGAGGGACAGCGACCCCGATACGGGAAGCCCGATACGGGAAGGGTGGCGATGGATCTGCTGCCGCGGCCTTCGCTTCGAGGCACCCAGAGGCGTCGGCGAGCCGGGGTCGGTATGAGGCCCGGGTCGCCCGTGCTCGGCTATTCGGGGAATGGGCCGCGGACCGAGACCCCGCCGTCCAGCACGATCTGCTGACCGGTGATGTAGCGCGCCTCGTCCGAGGCCAGGTAGACGGCCGCAGCAGCCATTTCCTCCGACGTCCCGTATCGGCCTGCCGGGATTTCCGGGACCCATTCGTCGGAGGGACCGGCGTTGACAGCAGTGCTGATCGCCCCACCTGCGACGACGTTCATCCGGATGCCGTCGGCCGCGTACTCGGCAGCGACGGTCCGCGCCAGGCTGTACAGGCCGGCCTTGGCAGCGCCGTAACCGGCCTGCTTCGGCGCGGCCATGAATCCGGTGACCGAGCCGATGCTGACGATGTTCCCGCCGGTGCCCTGTTCCAGGAACAGCCGCAACACGCGCCGCACCGCGCGAGCCACGTAGCGCAGATTTACGTCGTAGACGGTGTCCCAGTCCTCGTCGGTCATCTCGTGCAGCTTGACCGCGGGTACGAACGCGACTTGCCCGCCGACCACCGTGATCAGGATGTCCAGCCCGCCGAGCCGTTCGGCCGCGCCGACCATCACGTCTTCGAGCTGCTCGCTGGAGCGGACGTCACCGCTCAGCGCATGGGAGACGTGCCCGGCCGCACGCAACTCGTCCGCCGCCTCGGTTGCCCGTACAGCGTCCACGTCGGCCACTGCGACTGTCGCCCCGGCGGCTGCACAGGAACGGACGATGCTTCGGCCGATCCCGGCCCCGCCCCCACCGATCACCAGAGTCCGTTTGCCGTCGAGCCTGCTCAATCCGGCCATGTGCCCTCCACCCTCGTCAAGTTGCCCAAAGTTAGTCGTGACGAGGCCGACGAGGAAACAAGAACGAGCTGAAGGAGTCGCGGAAGTGGTGTCAGGAAGCCCTCGTGCCTGTCGGCTGCGCTGCCGAGGAGCACACCGCCGTCCTCGGTCAACAACGTGACCGTGCAGGTCCCCAGGGCGCAGGCATCAGCACATCGCGGGCGTCCCGGGAGACCGGCAGGGCGCTACGACGGTGCGCGCAGTGCGTCGACCGGTTCCATGCGGGCGGCGCGCAGTGACGGGTAGAGGCCGGCGAGCAGGCCGACGAGGGCTCCGGCCACGGGGGCGCCGAAGGCGAGGCTCAGGTCGAGTACCGGGGTCCACTGTTTGAAGACGGCGACGCACACCACGACGGCGATGCCCAGGGCCGCGCCCACGATGCCGCCGAGCAGACCGATCGTCGTCGACTCCAGCAGGAACTGGCCGGCCACCTGTCGCCTCGACGCGCCCAGAGCGCGCCGCAGTCCGATCTCCCCGACCCGTTCCATCACCGTCACCAAGGTGACGTTGGCGATGCCGATCGCGCCCACCACCAGCGAGACCAGGCCGAGGACGAGGAAGAGGCCGTTGACGTCGTTCTGGACGCCGTCGCGTGCCTTGGACAGGTCGGGCGGCGCCACGACGGTGAGCGAGTCCTGGTGCCCGGGGGACAGGGCGATCGGTGCCTGGCGCGCCACCTGCTCGGCCGCCCCGAGCGCGGTGTTGACCAGTACGAGGCTGACGTCGCGCAGGCCGAGGCGGTCCGCGCCGGTGGTGGGCGGGATGATGACGGCGGTGGACAGGCGCTGCTCCCGCTCGATGCCGCCGAGGATGCCGATGACCGTGTACGACTGGCCCTTGAAGAAGACCGCGGGAGCATCCTCCACCCGGCTGATGCCGAGCAGCTGCGCGGCCTGGTCGCCGAGCACCACCACCTGGTCGTGCCGGGCGAGGTTGCCGGCGTCGTAGAACCGTCCCGCGGTCATCGTGCCGCGTACGGCGGCGGGCAGCCCGGCCGAGGCGGCGACGACGGCCAGGGTCTGTCCGGAGGTGTCGCCGGGTGCGTTCACGTCGTTGGCCCGGACCTGGACGCTGTTGGTCGTGGCGGAGTCCCCGAGGGCGGCGACCGATTCCACCCCGGCCAGCCGCCGGACCGCTTCGGTCCCCGACCAGTCCACCAGTGACCCGGTGTCGACCGAGCCGGGCTGCACCCGCGGCACCTTCACGGTCACCGAGGTCGCGGTGAGCGCGTCGAACCGGCCGACGATCTGGTTGCCCGCGGTGGAGGCCACACCGATGGTGATGACGAGCGTGGTGATGCCGAGCACCGTGCCCAGTGTGGTCAACGCGGATCGCATCGGGCGGGCGAGGACGCCGGCGAGGGCTTCCGTCCACAGGTCCCGTGGGTCCATCCGGGGGCGTTCGGAACGTGCCCCGGCCGCTGCCCCGGCCGCTGCCTCGGCCGCTGCCCGGGGCGCGGGCTTCGTGTGTTTCCCGCGTGTCATACGGCCTCCGGGGTGAGGCAGCCGTCGGTGATGCGGACGCGCTGGCTCGCCCGGCGGCTGACCGCCTCGTCGTGGGTGATCAGGACGAGTGTCATGCCCTGGGCACACAGGTCGTCGAAGAGTTCCAGTACGGAGAGGGTGTTCTCGCTGTCCAGGTTGCCGGTGGGTTCGTCGCACAGCAGCAGTGCGGGGTCGCCGATCAAGGCCCTTGCGATGGCGACGCGTTGGCGTTCGCCGCCGGACAGCCGGTCCGGCCGGAAGCCCGACCGGTGCCCCACCCCGACCCGCTCCAGGGCCTGGCGGGCACGGTCCAGCCGGGTGCCGCGTTCGTGTCCGGGGCGCGGTTTGCGGTACGCCTCGGCCACCATGACGTTCTCGTCCACCGTCCGGTAGGGCAGGAGGTGGAAGGACTGGAAGACGAAGCCGATCCGGCTGCCGCGCAGCGCGGTGCGTTCGAGGTCGCCCAGTCCGGTGGTCTCCACCCCGTCGAGCCGGAACGAGCCTGCGGTTGGCCGGTCGAGCAGGCCGAGCGTGTTGAGCAGGGTCGACTTACCGGATCCGGAGGGCCCGACAATGGACAGGTGCTCACCGCGCCGTACGGTCAGATTCACGCCGCGCAGAGCGTGTACGGGCGGTTCGGTGTCGAAGGTCCTCTCCACATCGGTGAGTTCGATGACGACGTCCGGGCCGGGAGTCACCTGCCCACCACCACGTTGTCGCCCTGCTTCAGTGCGCCGCCGACCGGCTTCACCTCGACGAGGCCGGCTGCGGACAGCCCGACGGTGACCTGTACATCGCTGACGCCGGAGTCGCGCTGCACCTGCACCCGGGCCTTTCCGTCGGCCGAGGTCCGTATCGCGGCGAGCGGCACGGTCAGCACCTTGCCGTCCGAGGCGCCGATCTTGATGGTCACCTTCAGCGAGGCCCCGGCCTGACCGGCCAGCGGCCCGGGGTCGGGTACGGAGATCCGCAGCGGGACCGGGGCCGAGGGGTCGCCGGCCGCCGGGGCTTCGGTGGTGGTGGCGTCACCGGATTCGGATTCGGTGCCCCCTGACGTCTCCCCCGTGGACTGCTCGCCGTCTCCCTCCGCCGTCGAGGGCGCTGCGTCGGCGCCGAGCGCGGAGACGGTTCCCCGGGCCTTCTCGCCCCCCGCCGTCGTCAGCTCGACGGCCATGCCCTTCTTGAGCAGTTCGCCGTCCGAACCGGGCACGACTGCCTGGACCACCAGCTCGGACCCGGTGACGGTGCCGATCTGGCCGGACGCGGAATCCCCGGTCTTCACCGTCACCTTGTCCAGCCGTACGGGCAGCTTCGGGAAGAAGACGGCCTCACCGGCGGGGACTTTGGTTCCGTAAGTGGTCTGATAGGTGCTGAGGGCGGCGTTCGCCAAGGCCAGCGACTTCTGGGCGGACTCCAGCTGGATCTTCCGGATCGCCCCGTCGTTGCTGTTGCTGTTGCTGTTGCTGTTGCTGTTGCTGTTGCTGTTGCTGTTGCTGTTGCCGTCGCCGTCGCCGGTCTCCGTGTCCGTGTCCTTCTTGGGGGCGGCTTGCGTCCCGCCGGTGCTTTTGCTGCCGGTCATCGTGAGGAGCGTCTCCTGGGCGGAGGACACCGACTGCTGCAGCTGGCCGAGCTGCTGCTGTTCGTCCGGGCTCGGCTGCTGCGCCTGGTATCCCTTGCTCGTGTACCACTGGGTGACCGCCGCCGCGGTGCCCTGGCCGTAGTTGCCGCTGATCGCGCCGGGCTCGAAACCGATCCGTCGCAGCGCTTGTTGGAGCTGTTTCACATCGTCGCCGGAGGTGCCGGGGCCCAGCGCGCGGTACATCGGGACCCGGCCGCTCAGCGCGAGTACGGGGCGGCCGTTGACCGCCATCAGAACATCGCCCTCCTTGATCTTGGCACCGGCGACCGGTGCCTTGGTGACCCGCTGCTCAGCACCTTCACCGGCCGTGGCGCCGGATGATCCGGTGCCCACGGAGCCGGCCAGTGAAAGCGGCTGGGGCGAGGCGAACTCGATGGAGCCGTTCGCCACCACGGTCGCGATGAGGGACTGCCGCTGGACACCGACGGTCACCGGGCCGGCTTTCGGCGCGTTGTGCGCGGCGGCGGCATCGGCGGGGGAGTGGACCTGGGTACCGGCGATCCAGCCGCCCGCGCCCACCAGAACCACCGCGCCGACCAGTGCGCCCAGCTGTCTGCGTCCGCTGAGATGTTTCACGCGCCGGAACCCCAGTACGGGTTGGCCTTCTCCTTGGGGAAGTACGCGGCCCGGAATTCCTTGCCGCACTCCAGGTCCTTCATGGCGATGGTGATGTCCTTGGTGAGCAGAGGCAGCGCCTCCGCCTGGGTCAGCTCCCGCCCGGGCTCCGGCATTTCATCGGTGAGGTCGAGCCGCACCATGTCGAACATGCCGGTCGGCTGGGTGGTGGAAACCGGAATGCCCTGCTCCTTCAGGCAGTTGGCGTACTTCTGTGCGAGCTGCACCAGCTCGGGGTCGCCGTTGAGCTCCAGCCCGTTCGCACGGTTCTTCTCCTCCTTTTCGGCCTGCTCCTTCATCTGATCCTTGATGCTCAGTTCCGGTCCGTACGCCTTGGCCCTGCCCTCGGCAGAGCACCCACCGGGCTGCTCTCTCTCCGCCTTCGTTGCCGTCGTGGGCCGGATGCCGTTCAACGCTTCGTCGTAGCTCTTCTGTTGGGCGGCGGTGAATCCCTTCTCGTCCCCGTCGTCGGGGGTGATGACCTTTCCGTGCATTTTTCCCTCGGTGTTGGCGCCGGGGGCGTTCGGGTCGGCGGGGTAGGCGGCGGCCGCGTAGGTGCCGAAGCCGTACTTCTGCCGCTGCTTCTTCTCCAGGGCGTAGTCCTGTCCGTCGCCCCAGACGAGGGAGTCGGCGGCCTCCGGACTCGCCATGTGCGGGGTGTAGGTGAAGCCCTTCTTCTTCATGCAGGCCGCGATGGCGTTCTCCTCGATGTACATCTTCTTGGTCGCGTCGTCCGTGCCGTCCGGGATGGTGAGTTGGGCGGCGCCGTCGACGGTCTTCGTACCGCTGTCGGCTGTGGAACCCGAACCGGCGTCGGGGCCGGCCGTGTCGCTCGAGCCTCCGCACGCGCTGAGCAGCGGCAGCATGGCGACGGCCAGGGCTGCGACCAGGGAGTTACGTAGGGTAAGTGTTGACATGCGCATGCCATGTATCCATTCGTGGTGCGGTACGGGTTGTCGTCAGTGGGTCGTCAGTGGGTCGTCAGCTGTCGGTCTCCTCGACGGCTTCGAAGATCCGAGGGTCGGTGGCCAGGTCGGTCAGTACGGACCAGTCCGAGGTCGTGACCACGTGGCCCTTGCCGCTTTCGTCATGGGGGCCCATGAGCGCCTGCACCTCCCAGCCGCCCGTTGTCACATAGGTGATGCCGAACGTGTACGAACCGCCCTGCTCGTCCGTGCGAGCGGGCAAGAAACGCACATCCGCGAAGTAGGCCAGCACACGGTCCCCCGACTGCGTCGACCTGACGGAGCATTTGAACGAGCGGCCACCCCCCGGGGAGGTGAACTCGGGACCACGACCGTCCCGGCATCTCGCCGGAAGCAGGGAAGCCCCGGTGGCGGACCGCGCCACCGACACGTACAGGTCGCTCACCAGCCCGGTCCTGGGGTCGGTCAGCCGGAAGTACGTTGCCGGGCGCCGCGAGTGGTGCGGCTGCGCGGCGTCGACCGTGCCGGCCGACGCCGGGACGATCGACTGCAGCAGCTTCAGCGAGGGATGCCAGACCGCCGGCGCCACGGCCGGCAGCGAGCGCCTGGTCTCCGGCGTCGGGGCGAGCACCCCGTACGCGCCGACCGACACCACCGCCGCCATGGCCGCGCTGCCCAGTGCCGCACCGATCCGGCGCCGCCGCCGGATCCGCGTACCCTGCACGATCGCGCCCGACACCAGATCCGGCATCGGCGGCTCCGGAAGGGCATCCAGCCCGCCCAGTGCCTCGCCCAGCGCCTCGGCCAGAGCGAACCCGTCCTCGCCACCGCCATGCCTGCCCGCCATGCTCACCACCCCGCCTTCAGATAACCGGTCCCGGATTCCATGCCCGCACCGGCGCGGGCCCCGCTCCCGGGCAGTGCCGCCGACGCCCGGTCGCCCAGGATGCGGCGCAGGGTCGCCAGCCCCCGGGAGGTCTGGCTCTTCACGGTGCCGGTGCTGCACCCCAGCGCCGCCGCGGTCTCCTCCACGCTCTGGTCCTCCCAGAACCGCAGGACCAGCACCGCCCGGCTGCGCGCGGGCACCTGCCGCAGGGCGGCCAGAAGCACCAGCCGCAGATCGGGGTCGTCCGCCGGGGCCGCCACGTCGTACTGGCGGGCACTGGGCCGCTCCCACCAGCGCCGCCGCCGGGTCTCGTCCACGAACGTACGGAACAGCACCTTGCGGGCGTAACTGTCGGGAGAGTCCATCCGTACCTTGCGCCACACCGCGTACAGCTTCGCCAGCGCGGTCTGCGTCAGGTCCTCGGCCAAGTGCCAGTCACCGCACAGGAGATACGCGGCACGACGCAACTGTGCCTGGCGGCTGCGCGCGAATTCGTCGAATTCGATGGCGATGTCGCCGCCGACGCCGACCGAGGAGACGCCCTGGTCGTCCGGTGTCCGGATCACAGACCGCCTCCGCCCGGCACCGCAACGGTGCGCGGTGAGAAGTACTTCATGCCGTACTGACGTGCTGGGCCGTACGGGAGGTTGTCACTGGTTCGAGAAGTCTTGTGGACGTCCGCGGCGGGCTCCGTGTCCAAGGAGCCACAGGCACGCCCTCGAAGCCGGGGATCTCCAGCCTGACGCCGGGCCAACAGCCGGAGCCGGGTACCGGGCGGGCATGAGACGGCCCGAAGTTTCCGGACGCCGGGCCAACAGGTCCGAATCCGGCGAGTTGTGCGGGAGCGGGTGAAGCCCACCGTGGAGGGCTCCGCAGAACCCAAGTGAGACGGAAACTGAGACGGACAACGTCGAAGGCCCCCGCAGCGAGCTGCGGGGGCCTTCGACGTATTGCCCGGTGAGAGCAATGGCGGAGGATACGAGATTCGAACTCGTGAGGGGTTGCCCCCAACACGCTTTCCAAATGTTCGTCCGGGGGTCCGGCGAGGGCCGTGCCAGTCCTGGCCTGCGGAGGAGTACGCGAGCCAGCCCCGTCCGAACAGGCTCGGACGAAGGTGAATGAGACCACGAATGAGACCGGCTCTGGGCGTCTGCCAGTGATCACTACGGGACGATTAGCCGAGTAGGAGATACCAACCTCCTTGGCTGGCAAGAAGATCTGGTGAGAGGCGTCGGAGCAGGAGGACGACGAGATGACTGCCGTCGAGCAGGAGATCGATCCCAGACACGCTCGGGCATCCTGCTCAAGGGCCCGAGTGAGGCACGCAGACAACGAGGCAAGCAGCTAACGCCGTTCAGGACCTGCCCCGCCGGTCTATGGCGGGAGACTGATTGGGAATGAGGCTCAGCCAGCCGACCGAGACCCATTGGATCTGCCTCTTGCCCTCCGCTAAGCACTCCCATAGCATTTCGTTCGCTAATGCGAACTGAATCTATCCGTGGGGGCTGCGTCGTGGCGTTGTTGATGGTGGCGGCTGCCGTGTGGGGTGTGCTGCAGCTGTTTGCGTTGGCGTGGCCCACGCGGTCGGTGCGGTTGTCTACGGTGTTGCTGGCCCTGATGGTGGGTGTGTACGGGTGCGGCGTGGTGGTGGCGCTTGTGGAGATGGCCTACACGCGGCTGTATGCGCATGGTTCAGGGCTTCCGGTGGCAGAGGTGGTAGACACCGGCAGTTACACGGTGGCGCCGTGGGTGGAGGAGTTGATCAAACTCAGCCCGCTGTTGCTGGCCGGACTGTATGCCAAGGTGCGTCGACAGTGGGGGCTGGCGGACTTCGTGGTGCTCGGCTCAGCCCTGGGGGCCGGGTTCGGGCTATTGGAGGCTTTGCTGCGATTTGCAGCTGAAGCCAAGCGGGCAATCCCCCGACCGCATGGCGGCTGGGTGATCCCCGACGGGCTGTCCCCGCCGTATGTGCCCGGCCCACACCAGGTGTTCAGCAGCTGGCTTCCGGCCCCTTTCGCTACCTTGGAGATGGGCCAGGAGGCTGTCTCTGCGACGTTCTCGCATCTGGTGTGGACGGCTTTGGCGGGCCTCGGCGTTGGGGTGTTGCTGCGCGGCCGCGGCTGGACACGGCTGTTGGCGGTGGTGCCGGTAGCGGGCGCGATCGGATACCACACGCTGAACAACTACGTGGCCCAGCACTACGACGCCACCGGCGCGGTGCAATGGCTGGAGAAGCTGGACGCCAAGTCGTGGTTGATGCCACTGGTCTGCCTGGCCCTGGCCATGCTCGTTGACTTGCGCCAACTACACCACGGGAAGAGCCGAATACCGGGCGTTCTGCTGGCCGCGGAACGCGAGGCCGGCGACAGCTCCGCTGCCCTCATCCGCTACGCCGCCTGGCGCCTGCCTTGGACCTTGCTGATCGCCGTTCGCTTCGTACGGCTGCGCCGCGCGTTGTGCTACATGACTGCCCTCGCCCCAGCTACGGAGACCGAGGAACTGCGTTGCCTTACCGCGAACATCGCCGCCCGCATCGACACCTCTGACCGTGCAGATGCCTGGCAAGGCTTGGACATCCGCAGCCTGCTGAGGAAGTCCCGCGCCGGCAGCGGACGTTGGAGATGGCAACTGGTCATTCCCTGTCTCCTTGCTCTGCCCTCTCTGATCTTCCTGGGTATCGGATCGTTCCACTCCACCTCTGGTCTGCAGACCTATATCGCCACTGGACCGCGTCCTAAGATCCTTCTCTACTCCGCTCCAGTAGCCCTGGCCTGGATCGCCTGGCAGCTGACCGCCCTGCTCCGCACCTGGCGGGCTACTGCGGCCCAACCCATCGGTGAGCAAGTGGCCCTGCACCGCTTCCGCATCACCACTGCCTTGGGTTCCGGCGCCGCCGGAGCATTCATGCTCCACCGCGGTCTGGGTGGCGCCGACGTCACCACCGACACGCTCCTCTCCCCGGCCCATCTACTGGAAGCCCTCGACCAGACTCTCTTCTGGGTCGGACTCCTTCTCCTTCTGGTCTCCCTGGCCGCACTCATCGGACCTGGTATGGGTTTTGCCGGTCTGGCCCTCGCTGGCGTGGGCGCCGTGGGCGGTCTGACCGTCGTAGCCGCAGTTAACGCAGCTCTTCTGGGCTCTGCGGGCATCGTGCTCATGGGGGCTTCGGCGACAGCGGGACAGGCGGGCAGGGTTCTCAATCATCGGGTGGGGGGGAAGTCAACTGGAAGCCGGCCAGCACCAAGACGTTCGGGCACAGCTTCAAGACGCACGGCCGGAAGCGCACTCTCCAGCAGATGGCGGATCGAGCGCGAGGGAAGGGAACGCCCCAAGGCCAATGGCTTGACGACAACGCGGCCGCCGACCTGTTGCGCCGAGAACATCGCTCCGGCCTGACAGGAACGGAGGATTCATACATCGTTCAGATTCCCAAGGGGATGGGGAGGGTTGTATTCGAAGACGAAACCTGGAAAGAGGCAACTCACGCTATCCTCGTTCCGGGGCGAAATGGCCTTTTCAGGTCCGCCTACCCAATAATTCCATGAGGAGAAAAATGTTTCACTTTCAATTTGAGGGGCCTTCGGGCGGTGTTTCGGGGAGGGGGCCGGAAGGCGGGCTGGAGGACAATGATGACTATCAGTACCTCGTCATCGAAGGGTGCTCCTCTCTGTCGGAGACTGATTGTCGGTTCGCGATTGGTGGATTCGGGCAGGACGACTGGAATTTCGACATTGAATACGACATGTCTTCCTTCCTTGAAGGTCTCCCCGAGCTACTCGCGGCACTTGAATCGGGTCGAGTCGTGGCGATAGACCTCTATCCGCAAGGGGTCGAACGTGTGCTCACGTTCACCCCCCAGGGTGATGTAGTCAGCGTTGAGTGCACATCGCGAACGTCGTGGACGCCAGACCCTCGAATGGAATGCCACGACTTGGCCGAGCTTCTCAGAATGGCCAGGAAGCTGGCAACGGACTTTTCTGAAGCGGTGAGTGCTGCCGCGCCGGAGATCGGGAGGCTAGAGCCATTCACCTCATGGAAGGCTGGGCAGTTCCACTAGAGGTATCTCGGTATGATGCAATGTGAGGCGGGTGGGGCAGTTCAGGGAAATCCAATCCGCTCGCGGCCGACGCGGGGAGCTGGAATTCGGTAGGCGTGCTGAGTTTGTTCGATGAGTGCAGGGTTTCGACAGTCCGTGAGATTTCGAATGTTTGCACCTTGCAGATGGGCGGCCCTCTATCCGGAAAGATTCATCTATGGACGAAGCAGCAGCAAGGCGAGCGTTCCAGGTGGCGGAAGTAGAGCTGCGTGAGCCCCTTCCGCGTCGATGGGCTCACTCCCAGGGAGTCGCTAAGCGCGCGGTCGAGTTGGCTGCGGTTCTGGGATCAAACGCCGAGCTGATGCTGTCTGCGGCCGTATTGCATGATGTCGGCTACGCTCCGCGGCTGGCCCTTACTGGCTTTCATCCGCTGGATGGTGCCCGGTTTCTTCGTGACGTCCATGGCGCGGATCGACGGCTGGTCCGGTTGGTAGCGAATCACTCGCTGGCCTTGCTGGAGGCTGAGGAGCGCGGCCTGCGGGACATTCTGGAGGCCGAGTTTCCGCTGCTTGAGGACCAGGTTCTTGTGGACGCCCTTGTGTTCTGTGACATGACGACTACGCCCGATGGAGAAGTCACCTCTGTCAAGGCCCGTTTAGCAGAGATCGCTGCCCGTTATGGAGCTGACAGCCTGGTGGGACGCTTCATCCGTAGGGCTGAGCCGGACATCCTCGCGGCTGTGAGCCGGGTGGAGGCGGCTTTGGCGGCTCAGCCCAGGTAGGGGTACGTGCCGGCGAGGTAGTCGCCGATCTGTTGGCGCATGCTGGGGTGGATGTCGTACTGGTCCAGGTCGCTCGGCAGGACGTAACGGACCCCGTCGGCCTCGTCGTTGATCGTGGGCTCGCCGCCCACCGGGCGGCCGATGTAGGTGTTCTCGTACTGCTGGCGAATCTCACCGTCGGTGTAGGCCACGATGTGGTTCGGGTTCGTGTAGACCCCCAGGAACCCCGTGACCTCGGCGATGATTCCGGTCTCTTCCAGGCATTCCCGCACGGCGCACTGGGCCGCCGTCTCGCCGATGTCCTGGGCTCCTCCGGGCAGGGCCCACTGGCCGGTGTCCCGGCGGCGTTGGAGCAGTATGGCGCCGTCGTCGTCGACGACGAGCAGGTTATTGGCGGGGATGAGCGTGTTCGCCTTTGGGGCCTTGGGGTCGTTGTAGTACTCAGTCCTGCCCATGTGGCGAGGGCTCCTCATGGTCTGGTGTCCAGGGCCGTGCGGTGGCCCAGACAGCTTCGAAACTCTGAGCGTAGTTGTCGAACCAGTCCGCCGTGTCTGCTCTGCGGAGATGGAGGAGGGGGTTGGCGCTGGCCGGCTGGCCCCAGACGTGCGGGTTGATCAGAAGGTCATCGTCGTACCGGAACATGGAGGTGTAGAGCGTGGTGTCGTGCAGGCGCACCTCGCAGCCGGCCTCGGACAACAGGGGCCGGTAGTAGGTGAGGGAGGCGCGGATTTTGGCGGCGAGTGTGTCGCCGATTCCTTCTTCGTGGCCTCGGATTGCTGCGGCCTGGCCCTTCGAGTCGCCGAAGCAGAGCCGAACTCGCACTCCGGTTGATGCGCGCTCGGCGAGCATCTTGGCCACGTGAGGGTTGGACTGGGCGAAGAAGGTGCCGGAGAAAACGAGGACGCTGATCTGTTCCTGGGCGCCGTTGAGCAGCGACAGCCACGTGTCGCGCGGGACGCTCGCCCGGTTCTGGTAGGTCCCGATCAGCTCCTGTCCTGAACCAGTGAGCTGCTGCTGCGTGCTCGGCGCCGGTGCGGGCCAGAGGAACAGTTCCTCCACCCGTAAGTGCTTGGCGACGCGGAAGCGGTGGCGAGGATGGGGAACGCGCCCGCCGAGCCACCGGCCAACGGTCTTGGGGTCCACCTCGCAGACTTCGGCGAGTGACTCGGGTGGGATACCGCGCTGGGCGAGCACGGAGTGCAATCGCTCGTTCACAGACGCCATAGAAGCCGAGACCGGTCAGGAGCGGCAAGGACGTTTCGGGACGTTCCACGGAAGGAGGGGGTCATGGCTGCTGTATTTACGCTGGATGCATGGAGCTCATCGTCCTGTGGGACATCGACCACACCCTCATCGAGAACGCCGGGGTCAGCAAGGAGATCTACGCCGCCGCCTTCACGGCCCTGGCGGGAAGGGCGCCTGCGGGGCCGGCGCGAACGGAAGGGCGTACGGACCGGCTGATCATGCACGACATGTTCCAACGAAACGGCCTGGCTGAGCCGGACTGGACAGCGGTCGAGAAGGCGCTTGCCGACGCAGGGGAGGCACGTCTCCACGCCCTCAGCCAGCGGGGGACAGCCCTGCCCGGCGTGCGGAAAGCCCTGAAGGAGGTCTCTGTACGCAGCAGTTGGGTGTCGTCGGTGCTCACCGGCAATATCGCGGACAACGCCCGCGTGAAGGTCGCGGCCTTCGGCCTAGATCCACTCCTCGACCTACCGGTTGGCGCCTACGGGGCCGATGCCCTTCAACGCCCCGAGCTGGTCGCTGTCGCCCGGGAGCGGGCCCGGCGGCTGCGGGGCGCCCAGGATGGCGTGCCCGTCGTGCTCGTCGGAGACACCCCAAGGGACGTGGAAGCCGCACTCTCCACGGGCTCCGAGATCATCGCGGTCGCCTCCGGCGTCCACAGCGCCCAGGAGCTGGCAGACGCCGGTGCCCATACGGTCCTGCCCGATCTCACGGACACCGGCCGTGTACTCGGGATCCTGGAGGGGCTTTCCGCACGCTGAAAACGTCCCAGGACGTCCTTACAGCGTCCCGATACGCGGTGACGAGGTCCGTACCTGTCCCGCCAATATCAGGTCTCCCACCAGGCAAGCGCCTCGAAGGAGACCCTCGTGATCAGCGAAGTCACCGGGATCCGCAGGATCCGGATGCTGTACCTGCAGTTGCTCTACCGCTGCAACTTCGAATGCCTGCACTGCTTCCACGGCAAACGGCTTCAGCACGCCGACGCCTTCACCACGGACGAGGCGGTCAACCTCCTTACGCTGATGCGCGACGAGTACGGCACCGAGGCCGTCACCCTGCTGGGCGGCGAGCCGTTCGTCTACCGAGACCTCGCCCAGGTCGTCCCGTACGCCAAGCGGGACCTGGGTATGCGAGTCGAGATCTGCACCAACGGCTACCGGATCGAGCGCCGACTCGCCGAGATCGCTCCCGACCTGGACCTGCTCCGGGTATCGCTGGAGGGCATCGGCACGACCAACGACAAGATCCGCAAGTTCGGAAGCTACCGGAGTGCCCTGAGCGCCCTCGAAATCGCCCAACAGCTCGGCGTCCGGACCGGCGCGACCATGACGGTCACCTCACGCAACATCGACGAGGTCCTGCCGCTCGCTCGCACGTTGCAGCACCACGGGGTGGAGCAGCTGAAACTCCACTGTCTCCGGCCTGTTGGCAACGCAGCGGATCACCCCGAGCTCCTCGTGAACGACGCCACGGCCTACACCCGTCTGCGGGAGGGCCTGGCCTCTGCCGAGCTGGACATCGAGGTGATCCTCGACGAGGACCTGTCCGAGCTGGGTGCGCCGGATGTCTGCCTCCCTGCCGGGGGCCCTGTGGAGATCGAGCGGATCGAGGCCGACCCTCGCGGCGCGCTCACCATGTCCTGCAAGGCCGTCGGCAAGGACTCGCACGCCTTCTGGTACGACAAGCTCGCCGATCACATCGACCACCGGCCGTCCGCCACCGACGAACTCACCCTCGCGGTGCCGGACGTGGTGTACGGACGTGTCTGACCCGGCGTCGTTCGAGTCCGTTGAAGGGCTCCGCGGCACAGGCAAATCCACCCTCGCCCCCATGCTCGCGGCCGCTCGTGGCGCGGTGCTGGTCCCGACCGTGAACCGACGCTCCTCTTCGCCGACGCCGACGCCGACGCCGACAAGCAGGAGCAGGCCGGGGCGGCCGCACCGAGCGAGTGATCTCGAGGGTCGGGCGGCTTCACCCTTACCCGGCCTGCCGGCCCAGCGGCCCGCGGTACGGGCAGAACGCGGCCATGTACTGCAACGTGTGCCGGGCAGTCCTCAACGGGCGGTAGCCAGGAACTGCAACCACCAACGTCGAAGGCCCCCGCAGCGAGCTGAGGGGGCCTTCGACGTATTGCCCGGTGAGAGCAATGGCGGAGGATACGAGATTCGAACTCGTGAGGGGTTGTCCCCAACACGCTTTCCAAATGTTCGTCTGAGGATACGGGGGTGGGCGGGAGCGTCCTGACCTGCGGTGGAGCGCTGGGTCGGCCAGCTCATGGACCCCTCCAGACGAGGGTGAATGAGACCACAACTGAGACCGACCAAGGCGTTGAAGTTCGACTGCATGGTTTGGCTGCTGTCCCACTCCGGTGGGGCCCACAGGTTCGCCGCCCGTGTGCCGCGCGCAGATCACCTACTGGTGGACAAGACCTCGTTGCCCAGGCTGGCGCATTTGCTTGCGTTCTTGAAAAGGCTTGCTGGATAGCCGGGGTAGTGGGCCTCGGCCTGGTCAATTAGAGTGGTCAAAGTTGACGCTGCCAGGCTATCCAGTTCAATAGTGGCAGTGCCCCAATCAAAGCGAGGGTCGTCGATCTTATTGGTCGGCAATTGGCGAAAGACTAGATGCAGCAGGAGGCGGTTGCTGTGAATGGCGATGCCGCGGGGGCGACCGTCGAGCTTCGCCTGTTCCTGTGCCAAAAATTCTTCAACGCGACGCAGTACGCCGACGGACCGCCAAATTCGCAGATAGGTAACCTGCGGGTTGAACAGCTTTGCATACGCG
This sequence comes from Streptomyces sp. NPDC087428, assembly GCF_044744085.1. NCBI lineage: Bacteria > Bacillati > Actinomycetota > Actinomycetes > Kitasatosporales > Streptomycetaceae > Streptomyces > Streptomyces sp. NPDC087428. Next base: position 111,392 of record NZ_JBIUXR010000017.1, on the reverse strand, counting down.
CCCCGTTCACCTGCGTCCCACAATCGGCTGATCTCACGCTTGGACTGGGTGGACAGATTCACATCCTTGCTGGCGCAGGCCAGTGCGACGGTGGCCTCGGTGACGCTGCAGCCGACCGAATCCTCAGGGTCGGACTCGCCTCTCTTGTATACGTAGGTGAGACCTTCGAGGAGAAATTCATCTTTTAGGCGCGCTTGGTGGGAATCCAAAGCGAGAAAGTCTCGCCCCGTGATGCGGTTTTGGGTGTTGGTCTTCCGGGTGACCTCGTACGCGAAATCATCACCGGAACCCTCCAGGGAGATGAAACGGACCGTGACCCGTGCCCGACTGACGTCGATGCCCTGTCGGGCAGCCCGTGAAATGGCACCGACGGTCTGGGCTCCGTTAACGATGTCGACCCCAGAGAACGAAAAGGAGCCGACGCGTCGATCAACGCCGTAGGCAGGGGATTTTGCGATACCCTGGCATAGGATTGTAATGCCGTTGTTGTAGTACCAAAACGCCTCTGGTTCGCTTTCGAGGGTACTCACCAGGGATTCGTTGACTTCTGAGTCGTGTAGCACCACGCGAACATTTTTGCCGAAAAGGTTGGTGCCGTGGTGCTCATGCCAGTCTGCGATTTGGCTGGCAGATACCTGGCCGTAGTAGGCACTGGGCTCTCCCTGGAACTGGCCCCAGTCGGCTAGGTCCACAGATAGATCGATCCGGGGCTTCTGATGGTCGTCGAGTAGTAGTTGATGCAGTTCGGCTTGTCCGAGGTAATGAAAGGAGCCAACATCCTCGGCAGAGTTGTCGTTAAGGGTCTCCGTGATGAACTCGTCCATACGTAGGCGGACATCCGGGGAGCACGAGCTTGTACCGGTGTGGGCGACGATCACCTCAATTCGGATGAGTGGGTTCAGTAGAGCCTCCTCCAACTCTTGCTTGCGGGCGGCGAGTTTTTCATTGAACCTATGCCACCGCAGTTGGACCAGGTCCGATATCCCCTCACGAAACTTGATCATGTCGTCAAGTGCAAGGCTGCCGCGTCCGTCCTGGGCCCACTTGGACTGCACGATCAACAACCGGCGGCCGTCGGAGGTGACGGCGACGGCGTCGATTCCGTTGTCGCCGTCACCGTCGGTGAGGGAGGCCGTCGCCCCCTCCCAAGAGAAGCCGCCCCGTTTTGCTAGGGCGAACGCAGCCAGAGCCCGACTGAGCTGGTTGATCCGAACGTCATCAGGGCGGTGCGACGCCTTGTCTGTCATATCGACCAAGGGAAACGTCGTAGCCTCCACGCGGTGTTGGATCTGTGTCAACTGCAGCAGTCCCATGAGCTCTCTCCCCGTGTTGTTGCGCCGATCAGCGGTCCCGCTCGGCCGCGCCAGGATCCCACAGCCCAGGCTTAAAGGTGGCTTGAGACGGCGGCACCGGCAGCAGGCCCTAGATACGGCTCGGGACTGGTCCGAGCGGATCTTTCGGCCCTGATCGTGGACAGGGGCTGGCGGAGCACGGTGCCCGCAGGGCGCCACCCGGCCGGTGACGCCCTGCGGCTCATTCGGCCCTGGACTGAGACAAGGGGCGGGCACAGCACAGGCACGATCATGGTGATCAAGTATCGAAGTTCATGAACACATGGCCAGCCTGATCCTGCGTCCTTCTTCCCACCTGCCTCGCTGGAGCAACCGGTCCAGATCGATCGGCTGAACAGGGAGGACGGTTCCGCCGGGAGGTGTTCGGCGGCGGTTTGGGCGGGCGAGCGGCGGGAGTGCAGCGCGTTGGCGGGTATCGCCCGTGTACACGGCATTGTGGTCGCGTTCAAAAGCCGACGGCCCTCGATGATCAGCGAACTGCTCGGGCAACCCGCTGCTTCAGGTGCTCGTCAGCGAGGCCATCCACAGTGCGCCACGCGGCGTCGGTGACCTCTTCGGTCTGCAGTTCGCCGATGTCGGCGGTCGTACGGAAGAGGAAGCGGAAGTCGAAGTGCTGGTGGGCGGGCTCGTCCTTGTCGGGGTTGGCGTCGATGGGGTGGACGTCGATGTGTAGTGGGATCTCGCTGTGCGGGGTGACGACGTAGGGCGGGATGCCGGTCTCCTCGGCGAGCTCACGGCCGGCGGCCTGAAGGAGCGTGTCGTCCGAGGGCTCGATGTGACCGCCGGGCAGCAGCCATTTGCCGGTGGCGTTGTGGAGGATGTGCAGGACACGGCCGTCGCGGCCGACGAGGATCGCGCCTGCGGTGACGTGTCCTGGCAGGGCCTTGCGGCTGGTGAGGTCGTCGCCGTCGTCGAGGAGGCCCTGAACGACGGCGATCTCGCGCTTGTCCTCGGGGTGCTGGTCGAGGTACGCGGTGATGGTGGTGCGGATGTGCTGGGCCGTGATGGGCATGGTGATCACCTGTTGAAGTAGGAGAGCCAGGTCGCCGCGATGGCCTCGCGGTCAGGTGCGGGGACCTCGTGGATGCCAGGGGCGAGGTCCCCGCGGGTGAGCATCTTGATCGCGGCGAGGATCTCGGCCTGGATCAGGAAGATGAAAGGTCCAACGCTCGCGCCGTGGATGAAGTTGACGGCATTGCCGCCGTTCGCCAGATAGAAGTAATGACCGGTGGTCTGGTAGCGGGTGACGTGGTCCCCGACGACCGTGCGGGTGTAGACGTCCGGCAGGCCGGCGAGGTCGAGCTCGTCCTCGCTGGAGGTGACGGTGGCGACGTAGGCGCCGTTGCGCAGGTGGGAGAAGTCCTCGCCGCGCAGGGAGACCGCGCCGGTCGCGCAGAGCACCAGGCCGGCGCCGGTGAGCGCGGTCTCGCGGTCGCGGGCGACGGTGAACCCCTGGGACAGGGCCTGGGTGCGGCGTACTGGGTCGATGTCGAAGACGGTGACCTGTACGCCCTTGGCGTGCAGGAGCCGGGCAATGGAGGAGCCGAGCTTGCCGAAGCCGATCACGAGGGCGGGGCGGCCGTGGAGGATGTCGCCGCGGCCGCGCATGACGGCCTCGGTGGAGAACACGACGGACTGGCCGACGAGGTAGTCCTCGGGGTCCTTGAGCGGGGAGCGGGCCACCGAGATGACGGGGCAGGGCAGTTTGTCGAGGGCTTCGTAGCGGCGGTGGCCGTTCTCGGTGTCCTCGACGACACCGACCAGGCGGCCGGTGAAGCGGCTATGGATGTCGGTGAGGGTGGGGGCGAAGTAGCCGCCGACGTCGAGGAGGGAGACAGGTTCCCCGGCGGCCCGGGATTCAAAGTAGTCCAGCGCGGTGTCCGGGTCGGTGAACAGTTCGCGGGTCAGGGTGTCGACGGCGACGGTCCGCTCGGTCTCGCGCTGGGCAGCCGGATGGACGGACTTCGGCTTGGGCAGCACCGCCGTGAGCCGCGTCATCGCGGCAACGGCGCGGACGAACGCGGGGCGCTCGGCCAGGAGGTGGGTGATCAGGAACGACGAGGTCTGCTCGTCGGGGGCGAACTGGACGGCGATCCGGGCGAAGTATGCGTCCAGCTTGGCGCGTTCGAAGGTTTCCACGGCAGTTGCCTCTCATCCGTGCAGCAGGGGCGTGCAGGAAGTTCCAGGGGGTCAGCGGCTGCGGGCAAGCCCGAACAACAGCCGGTCGGCCCCGCTTGCGGTATCCAGGCAGGTGTCGAGCTGAGAGGCGCTGGCGGACTGCGACAGCGGTTCCAGACCGAGCAGGAGAACGGCCGTGCCGGTACGGGCGACCAGCGCCGTCCAGTCGGGGCGGCTCGGCAGGCGCAGCCTGCGGGAGGCACCTGTGAAGTGCAGAAACACATGGCCGCCGATGATCTGCAGGCAGTGGCCGGCGTCCGGGACCACGTCCGCCGCCCGGCCCATTCCGCCGAGGCTGTCCGCGAGACGCCGCATGCGGGCTTCGGGCGCGCCAGCATTGTCGGGGAGAGCAGAGGCAGACCCAGGGGCGATCAGGATGTGGGCGATCTCGCTGTCGTCCGGACCGGTCCCTGGCCAGCTCCATGCGGCGAGCGAGACCAGCAGCCGAAGCTCGGGGCCGGTCGGAGTGAGGATGCTGCTCACGTGGTCGTCCCTCCTGCGGTCTTGAAGCAGGACCAAACGATCTTTCCGAGTGGTGTTCGGTCCTGCACTCCCCAGCCGTCGGCGAGCGCGGCCACCAGGACCAGACCGCGTCCTGACACGTCGGTGTCGGCGGCCTGGCGAGTCTCAGGGCACCGACGGCGGCTGTCGTGCACCTCCAGGCGTACGACGTCGTCCTCGGCGTCAAGGCGGACCAGGAACCCGCGGTCGGGGACAGTGCCGTGGACCAGCGCGTTCGTTGCCAGCTCGGAGACGCAGAGGCGGATGTCGTCGATCCGTTCCGCGATGTCCCATCCGGCCAGGGTTGTGGAGGCGAATTCCCTGGCCTGTCCCACGGATTCGGGATGGGCCTCGAAGAACCGCTGCACCGATTCGATCATTGCTGCCCTCATGACTCGGTCTCCAGGAGGCGGGTGGTTCCCGGGCTGTGCGGCGGGATGTCGTGATGGAGGTGGCTGGTCGCGCATGCGCGGCGGGACCGGCGTATCAGGAGAAGTCGGGAGCCGGCCGCCTCGATCCGCCGACCGCGTTCAGCGGCTATCGCCTTCGGGCCAAGGTGTGATGCGGCCGGGGCGAGTACGCCGTAGACGTCCGGCAAGGCCAACACGTCCAGCAGACCGGTGAAGGCCACCGAACCGGGGCCGGCACTCGCCTCGCGATCGGTGAAGACACCGGACAGTTCCAGCTCGTGGCTGCGGCAGTACTCGGCGAGCGAGGCGACCAGAGCCTCCTGCCGGGCTTCGGAGACCCGCACCAGCCGCAGAAAGCCGTAGACGACAGGCCCGCTGACCAGGCGATGTTCCGTGAGGGGTTCCATGCGGGGGACCGTCCAAAGGGTCGACAAGTGGTGACGATTCTGAGCATGGATGTCGCCGAACTCCTGGCCAATCACCTGCCGTTCTACTTCCGTTCCACTTCCGTCCCGCCGCCCTCAGGCATCTGCTTCGATGACAGTGGAAGGGAGTGAGGCGTGGCAACCGTGCACCACTGGACCGGCCTGGAGGCCAGGGCACTGCGTCTCGCCCTGCGCTTGAGCGTGCGGGCCTTTGCCGAGCACCTCGGCGTGGCCGTCGCGACGGTCTCGAAGTGGGAGAGCAAGCGCGCCGAAATCGAGCCCAGACCCGACACCCAGGCCATCCTCGACACCGCCCTCGGACGCGCGGACGCCCCCGCCCACCTGCGCTTCGAGACGCTCCTGTCCGAGATGGCCAGCACCGTGCAAGGCGCCGGACGGCGCGTCACCCCCGCCGGCCCCCGAGCCTGGGAGTACGAATCGTGGGCAGACGACCTGGACCGCGTCATGGTCGCGCTCTCCCGTCAGAACTTCGCCTTCGCCGACAGCCTGCTCAGCCGATGGTTGGTGCGGTTCAACGCCCGGGAACTGGACGAAAAGGGCCTGTACCTTTTCGCCCGCTCGACCGCGCTGCTCGGTGACCTCAAACGCGACCAAGGCTCTGTGCTCGGCCCACTCTCCGCCCAGCACTCCTACGCCGGGGCTCGCGCGGTCTTCATCCAGCTCGACATTCCGCGACGTGTCGCCCAGCTCGACCTCTCCCTCGCCGTGGTCACGGAAATGTCCGGCAAGCTGGAGGTCGCCGCCCGCCACTACGAAACCCTCGCCGTCGACGACCGGCTATCCCGTCGCGACCGTGCCAGGGCCCGCCTGTGGGTGGGCACGGCGCTCAGCAAGAACGGTCGCCACGACTACGCGACCCGCGTCATGCAGGCCGCGACCCGCGACTTCGAGGACCTCACCGAACCCGACGACTGGTCGGTCGCCCACCAGAAACTCGCCCTCGCCCGCCGTGGTGCCGGCGACCTCGCCCAGGCCCTGCACTTCATCGACATCGCACGCAGCAGCGGGGCCGCGGACTCTCCGATGCAACGCGTACGGCTGGACACCGCTCATGGCCACATCCTGCTCTCCGACGCGGCGACCCGGGATGATGGAATCCTCGTCCTCGATCAAGCCACCCGCACGGCCGCGCAGTACGGACTCGTGCACCAACTGCACAGTATCGAGGGCATCAAGGCCATGAACGAGGGGCCGAACGGCCCCCGGCGACGGTGACCAGGGAGAGACGCGTGAGCGACAACCAGCAGGCCATCACCGAGGACCAGCGGCACCGGGCCGTGCTGATCTGGGACTACCACCAGATGCACCACCAGCTGCGGCCCGTCGACGTGGCAATCGGGCTGGGCAGCCACGATCTCGGTGTCGCGACCCACTCCGTCGAGCTCTACCGCGCCGGGCTGTTCTCGACCCTGGTCTTCACCGGCGGCAACAGCCCCACCACCGCCAAGGTGTTCCCGCGCGGCGAGGCCGTCCATTTCCGCGAGCATGCCATCGACCTCGGCGTCCCCGCCGAGGCGATCCTGCTGGAACCGGAGGCCGGCAACACCGGGCAGAACGTGACTCTCTCCCGAGAGGTCCTCGCCGCCGCCGGCATCACCCCGACGACGGTGATGCTGGTCTCCAAGCCCTACATGGAACGGCGGTCGTTCGCGACCGCCCGCAAGCTGTGGCCCGACGTCGAGATCCTCTGCGCGTCGGAGCCGCTGGAGTTCGACGACTACGTGAAGTCCATCGGCGACGAGAAGCTCGTCCTGGACATGCTCGTCGGCGATCTCCAGCGGGTCATCGAGTATCCGAAGCTCGGATTCGCCATCGAGCAGGAGGTCCCGGAGGACGTGCATGCAGCGTATGAATCCCTCATTCATGACGGTTTCACCAGCCGTCTCATCTCTTCCTGACCTGCCCGAGTCGGGCGGACTGTGCGCAATTCACCAGCCCAATCTGTTCCCGAGACTGACCACACTGGCCAAGCTGTTCGCGGCGGGCTACTGGATCGTCCTGGACGACGTCCAGTTCACACGCCGCGATTACCAGCACCGAGCCCGCCTCGGTGCCCTCGACGAACCGGATCGTCGGCAGTGGCTCACCGTCCCTACACACCTTCCCCGCGGACGGCCGACTCTCATCCGGGAGGCGCTGATCGATGATCCTGACCGGGCCCGCCGGAAAACTGAGGCGATGCTGCGGCAGTACTACGGTGCGAGCCCTTACTGGCCTGTGCTCGCACAGGCTCTGGCCCCTGTACTGGACGCCTTCGGCGCAGGCAGGACCGCCATGGTTGCCGAGATCTCCCCATGCCGCAGTCCGCCCTGCCCATTTCCCAGATAGCCCAGCTCTTGGATGTCCCCGAAGACGCCCTGCGTACTCTGATGGCCGAGCGCCGCCCCAGCGGCGACCAGCGACACGACCCTGGTCGCCCTCACCGTTACCGAGGCCGCCCGCCGGATCGGCATCGGCCGCACCAAGCTGTACGAGTACGTCACCTCGGGCGAGATCGCCTCGGTCAAGATCGGCAGCTTGCGCCGCATCCCAGCGGAGGCGGTGAATGACTTCCTGGCCCGGCAATTTGCGGTCGGCGACTTCGGGACCGCAGCATGACGCGCGCCTCCACGCCGAAGTCCCGCCAGCCTAACGGCGGCTCCTCGATCTTCCAGGGCAAGGACGATCGTTGGCACGGCTACGTCACCGTCGGCGTCACGGACGATGGCAACCCTGACCGGCGCCACGTCAGCCGCAAGACCCGCCCCGAGGTCACGAAGGTTGTCCGCGAGCTGGAACGGCAGCGTGACAAGGGCACCGTCCGCAAGGTCGGCCAGAGCTGGACGCTGGAGATGTGGCTGACGCACTGGGTGGAGAACATCGCAGCCTCGCACGTCTCGGAGAACACCATCGACGGCTACCGCGTCGCAGTGAACCACCACCTCATCCCCGGCCTCGGCGCCCACCGCCTGGAGAAGCTCCAACCCGAACACCTGGAGCGCTTCTACAAGAAGATGCAGGAGTCCGGCAGCGCTGCCGGCACCGCCCACCAGGTTCACCGCACCGTGCGCACCGCCCTCAACGAAGCGGTCCGCCGTACCCACCTCACCGTTAACCCGGCCACGATCGCCAAGGCCCCGCGCCTGGAAGAGGAGGAAGTCGAGCCGTACACGGTCGAGGAGGTCCAGTGCCTGCTCGCCGAGGCTGCCAAGCACCGCAACACCGCGCGCTGGGTCATCGCGCTCGCCCTCGGTCTGCGGCGGGGTGAGGTCCTCGGCATGCAATGGGACGACGTCGACTTCGAGCTCGGCGTCATCCGCGTACGCCGGGGCCGGCCACGGCCCCGCTACCAGCACGGATGTGGTGACTGCTGCGGACGCAAGCCGGGCTTCTGCCCCCAGAAGATCAACACTCGCCGCGAAACGAAGAACGCCAAGTCCCGCGCCAGCCAGCGCCCAATCGGCGCCCCCAACGAACTCCTCCAGCTCCTGCGCCAGCACCGCGAGGAGCAGGCCCGCGAGCGAGCCCGCGCCCGCGACCTGTGGACGGAGAAGGGGTACGTGTTCACCTCGCCCACCGGTGAGCCCCTGAACCCGAACACCGACTACCACAAATGGAAGGAGCTCCTGAAAGCCGCCGGCCTCCGCGACGCCGGCCTCCGCGACGCCCGCCACACCGCAGCGACGGTCCTGCTCATCCTGGGCGTCTCCGACGCGGTCGTCGACGCCATCATGGGCTGGGAACCCGGAAAGTCCGCCCGCCGCTACCAGCACCTGACCAGCCGCGTCCTCAAGGACACCGCCGCCAAGGTCGGCGGCCTCCTGTGGGGCACGGACCAGACGGTGGGAAACGCTGCGCCGGAGGCTGGCCGGAGCCCCGTTCCCGCAGAGCTGGTGGTCCACGTTGCCCGCCTCGGCGAGCGCCGCGTGCCCTTCCTCCATCGAGAGCACGCCGATGAGGTCGTTGCACGGTGGAGCGAGGACTGGCCCGACCACCCTGTCGAGGTCGAGGAATGGGACCGCTGGAGCTGGGAGCACCAGGGCCCGGATGGCGCGAGCGCCATCCGCGACGGCATACCGGAGCGGACCGTGGTCTTCCACGCCCGAACCATGTTCCTCCCCGGCGGGGAACGCGGGGCGCTCGGATTCCCCGAGCAGTGGTCGGTGCCAGCCTGGGACTTCGAGACCGACCGCTACACCGACCGCGCCTCGGCCTGGCGCACGGCCCGCCGCCCCGGAGCGGGCCAGGAAGTCGAGGCCCAGGTGCGAGGCACAGACAAGAAGGCCGTGGAGACGGCCTTCGCCGAAGTATGTGCAAAGGCTGTAGACCGGGCTCGGAACCCGGGAAAGTACGGCGACGCCGACGAGTGGTAGCCGCTCTGCGCGAGAGAACGGCTGAGCGCGCCGATTGGGGTCTGGCGGCTGAAGAGAGCCTTGCCGCCGTGGTCTCTTTCTAGATCACGGCGGCAGGCAGACGCTGGTCGGCCGGAGGTTACGGCGGCAGCTCGCCAGAGCGAGGCCAGCCAGTCCGTCGTGGCAGGTCCATCGGTGTGGGTGCTTCTCTGAGAGCTGTGGCTGCTTCAGATCGGGGCCCGTGAGCACGATGGGAAGCACCGGTCGGACAAACAGGCCGTTGACGTTCACGCCCATGAGCGGGCGCGTGCACAGTTTCTCCAGCGCGTCGCGTTCGCTGGGTTCGAGCTGGTCGCGCATCACGGCAATGAGCAGGAAGCACTCGATCCCCTGGTTCCGAAGCCAGGTCTGGATTTCGGTGAGCAGGCCGACGTCGTCCTCGTTGATGAGATCACCGGGACCAGTGCCGAGGCCGCCTTTGACCTCGGCGACGACGACCACAGGCTGAGCTCCGTCGTCTAGCACCGTCACCAGGTCGACTTCGCGTGGTCCGGTCGGAAGCCGAAACGTGATGCCCAGGGCGCAGGTCATCGTGGTCCCACTCGACGCTGGGAACAGTCCGGTGGGGAAGAGCTCCCGGTGATAGGAAGCGAGGACGGACACGGTCGCCATGACCGGCCGGGTCTCGGTAATCAGGTTCTTGGTTATGCCGCCGGTGAGCTGGAAGCGCCAGTCGAACTTCCGCCCCGCCTTGCCGAGTGCGTATCCGAGCGGGAACTGGCGATGGCATCGTGGGCAGCCGACGTGCGGTTCCAGCCGTAGCGCCTGGACCTTGATAAACCCCTGGCATTCCGGACAGTGGAGAGGGGCAACCGGCTCCAGCAACTTCCGTCCCTGCAATGCCAAGATCAGGTTCTTGGCATAGCCCTTGCGGTCGCTCGGACTCGAGAGCGGGCCCGGCCAGTCCTCACGGTGTTTGTTGGCCATGCCCTCAAGCTGGCTCTGAGTCTTGCCGTCAGCGCTCTTCAGAGCTTCACGGAGCACGCCCCATAGAGCTGGCTCGCATCCTGCCGCACTGCCCGTGCCACCCAGTTTGCTGATCAGCTCCGTCACATTGCGGCCGTTGATCTCCTGCCGGGGGGCCCAGTTCGAACCTTTGAATACGGCGTCGAGGATGTCGGCGTTCTCCAAGAGACGGAAACGAACCTCATCGCTTTCGCTGTCGGCCAGGACCCCGCAGACTCTCCCACCGCGGGCAGGTCTGTGGAAGGGCTCCGAGCGGTTGGCGGGCCACTGGGCCAGCAGAGTGCTCAGCGAGCGCAGGTTGGGCAGCACCAGCGTTCGGTCAGGGTGACCAGGGATCACGCTGTTGATGGTGACGTGGGCGGCGACGATGCCAGCGTAGTGCCGGTCCGGGCGCCAGCGTGCCGGCCCGACGCGCGGCATCGGCAATACCAACTGGGTCTGCTCAGGAGTGAGAGGAAGGGCGAACTCCTTGACGGAGGAGGTCAGGAACGGGTGTCGTCCGCGCTGGGGGACGGCATACGTCAGGTGGCAGGTCGGGACGGCGGTGATCTTCAAGCCCTGGAGCAGAGCGGCAACGTCATCAGGAACGCGGCGGTGCCGTGTGATCAGCGTGATGGTTGCCCCAAGATCGAGACCATCGCCGCGCACCGAGCGTGCGAGGGCGCCCTCGTCTGACGCATTGCGCAGCCAGCATTCCGCTGCGCTGAGGACCCGGCTCCCATGCGTGGTCGGCCAGGGCAGGACGCGGTGGCCAGCCGCGCGGGCGGTCCAGAAAAGGATCAGGTCAGCAGGGTCCGTTACGTCGATGAGGACGATGTATGTGCCGCAGTCGTCCGAGTCGTACTGCATGTCGAGGCCGGTCAGCCCAACCGGGGTGATGAAGCGATCGAAATCAGGCACAGTGTCGTCGATGCCGATCGTGCGGACCTCGGCGTTCCTCGCGAACCGGGAACGCAATTCGACAGCGGCGGGATAGTTCCCGTAGCGGCCGAACCACACCTCGAACAGTGGGCTAAGAGGGTCATCCGCGTCCCACTGAGGCAGTACGAACTTGTGGTGTGGTGCGGGCTCGTCCAGCAGCCACTCCACCGGCAGGACGCCGGGACCGTGCAGCTCATCGTGGCTGCCAAAGGGAGTGCCCTGTTTGGGGTCCCACCGGTATCCCGTTGTGCCGGCGAGTTTCTCCGCGGCCGGGTCGTGCGCCACCGGATAGAAGACGTCGACGGACAGAGCGTCAGCGGTCCTGAACGCGTCCGGGTCGTCAGGAACCAGCCACGGGTAGTGCATTCCGCCCCAGACGCAGGTGGACGCCTGCGCCGCACTGGACACGGCCTCGGCGGACGGCTGGAGGACCATGCCAACTCGGACCGGCCGAATGCCGATCGTCCCCGTGACGTGTCCTGTGTGAAGCATGTTCGCAATCCACCCCTCACTTGGTTGAGTGAGGGCGACGCTACTCGCTGCGACCGGTGCTGCGGGATCGCTTTTCGGGAAGATCGGTTCAGATGCCGATGGCCACCGTGGAGCGCGCCGCCGCCGTGCTGGGGTGCCCGTCGTGGGAGCTCGGGCTGTGCGTCGGCTGCGGCCAGCTGATGCAGCGCTACGGACGGAACGCCGCCATGTACGGCAACGTGTGCCGGGCCGCCCTCAACGGGCGGTAGACGGGAACTGCAACCAAAACTGCAACCACGCACGTCGAAGGCCCCCGCTGCAAGCAGCGGGGGCCTTCGACGTATTGCCCGGTGAGAGCAATGGCGGAGGATACGAGATTCGAACTCGTGAGGGGTTGCCCCCAACACGCTTTCCAAGCGTGCGCCCTAGGCCACTAGGCGAATCCTCCGCGGCAAACAATACAAGACGTTGAGGAGTGCTCGCGAACCCGTTCCCCGTCGGCGGTCCCGGCGGGGTCCTGAGGGGTGGGGAGGTGGACTTGCGGGGGCGGGGATCGGCTAAGGTGGGCGTCAGCCCCTCACGTGGCGCTATCTGACTGAACTCCCCCAGGGCCGGAAGGCAGCAAGGGTAGGTTGGCTCTGGCGGGTGCGTGGGGGGTCCTTACGTTTCCGGGGCCGTCCGGTACGTGTCCGGGGCGTCCGGTCTTCGGCGTGTGATGCTCTCGGGGCCGGTGGTGTGCCCGGCCCGGGGCCGGTTGTCGGTCCGCCCCTATAGCCTCGTATGTGTGTCGTCCCTTGCGCTGTACCGCCGCTATCGCCCCGAGTCGTTCGCCGAGGTCATCGGTCAGGAGCATGTCACTGACCCCTTGCAGCAGGCCCTGCGGAACAACCGGGTCAATCACGCGTACCTGTTCAGCGGGCCGCGCGGCTGCGGCAAGACGACCAGCGCGCGCATCCTCGCCCGCTGTCTGAACTGTGAGCAGGGGCCCACGCCCACCCCGTGCGGGGAGTGCCAGTCCTGCCAGGACCTCGCGCGCAACGGGCCGGGCTCGATCGACGTGATCGAGATCGACGCCGCTTCGCACGGTGGTGTGGACGATGCCCGTGATCTGCGGGAGAAGGCGTTCTTCGGGCCCGCGTCGAGTCGTTACAAGATCTACATCATCGACGAGGCGCACATGGTCACCTCGGCGGGGTTCAACGCCCTGCTGAAGGTGGTCGAGGAGCCGCCGGAGCACCTCAAGTTCATCTTCGCGACCACGGAGCCCGAGAAGGTCATCGGCACCATCCGGTCGCGTACCCACCACTATCCGTTCCGGCTGGTGCCGCCGGGGACGCTGCGCGACTATCTCGCCGAGGTGTGCGCCAAGGAGGACAGCTTCGTCGAGGACGGAGTGCTTCCGCTGGTGGTGCGGGCCGGCGCGGGCTCCGTGCGTGACTCGATGTCGGTCATGGACCAGTTGCTGGCCGGTGCGGCCGATGACGGTGTGACGTATGCCATGGCGACGTCCCTGCTCGGTTATACGGACGGCTCGCTGCTCGACTCCGTCGTGGATGCCTTCGCCTCGGGCGACGGGGCGGCGGCGTTCGAGGTCGTGGACCGGGTCGTCGAGGGCGGCAACGACCCGCGGCGCTTCGTCGCCGACCTGCTGGAGAGGCTGCGCGACCTGGTGATCCTGGCCGCGGTGCCGGATGCGGGGGAGAAGGGGCTCATCGACGCCCCGGCCGATGTCGTCGAGCGGATGCAGGCCCAGGCGTCCGTCTTCGGGGCCGCCGAGCTGAGCCGCGCCGCGGACCTGGTCAACGAGGGGCTCACGGAGATGCGCGGGGCGACCTCGCCGCGGCTCCAGGTCGAGCTGATCTGCGCCCGGGTGCTGCTGCCCGCGGCCTTCGACGACGAGCGCTCGCTCCAGGCGCGGCTGGACCGGCTGGAGCGTGGCGCGTCCTTCGCCACCACCGGACCGGGGCCCGCCATGGGGTACACCCCGGGCCCCGAGGCTCTGGCCCACGCCCCCGTCGCCCCGCAGGCCCCGCAAGCTCCTCAAGCCCCTGCCCCCGCGCCGTACCCCGCCGCGCAGCCGGACGCCGGGTCGGGGCCCGCCGCCGCGCGTGCCGCCGCACGCGGGGAGGCCGCCCCGCCCACCCCGGCCCCGCCCACCCCGGCCCCGCCCACCCCGGCCCCGCCCGCCGAGCCCGTACAGCCCCCGCCCGCCGAGGCCCCCGCAGCCGGTCAGCGGCCCGGTGCCTGGCCCGCCGCGGCCGCGCCCGAGCAGGGGCGCCGGCCCGGAGGCTGGCCGACCGCCTCCGCCCCCGGCCAGGCACCCGCCCCGCAGGCCGCCCCCGCACCGGCCGCGCCCGTGGCCCCCGCTCCCGGGCCCGCCGCCCCGGAGCCGGCCCCGGGTATGACGCAGGGCGCCGGACAGGTGCGCAACATGTGGCCCGACATCCTGGAGGCGGTCAAGAACCGCCGCCGGTTCACCTGGATCCTGCTCAGCCAGAACGCCCAGGTCACCGGCTTCGACGGCACCACCCTCCAGATCGGCTTCCTCAACGCGGGTGCCCGCGACAACTTCACGAGCAGCGGCAGCGAGGACGTGCTGAAGCAGGCACTGGCCGAGCGGTTCAACGCCCAGTGGAAGATCGAGGCGATCGTCGACCCGTCGGGCGGCGCCGGACAGCCCCCGCAGACCGGCGGCGGCCGCCCCTCGGCCCCGCCCGCACCGCAGCGCCCGGCGCCGCCCGCGCCGCAGCAGTACGAGTCCCGGCCGGCCCCGGAGCGGCAGCAGCAGGGGGGCGGCGAATCCTCCGCAGCGCCCGCGTCACCGTCGTACACCGCTCCCGAACCGCCCCGTTCGGTCGCCCCGGAGGACGACACCGCCGAGGCCGACGACCCGGACCTGGTCGACTCCGCGCTCTCCGGCCACGACCTGATCGTCCGCGAACTGGGCGCCACGGTCGTCGAGGAGTTCACCAACGAGTAGGGCGCGCCACGGGGGCTGTGGGGCACGGTGGCGGGCGCCGGAGCGTCTCGACGGCGGAGTTGTCGGGGGCGCCGGGGTATTCGGTGACGCGGCGCATTGCGGAGCCGGACGACAACCGCGCCCGTACGGCCCGGATCCGGCGGGCAGGCCCCGGCCCGGTGTCCACGGACCGGCGCCCGTCAAGGCCGCCCTGCCCCGGCGGCTAGGCTGCACCCCGTGAAGGTCCTCGTCATCGGCGGCGGCGCCCGCGAACACGCCCTGTGCCGCTCTCTCTCCCTCGACCCCGACGTCACCGCTCTGTACTGCGCCCCCGGCAACGCCGGCATCGCAGAGGTGGCCGAACTGCACCCGGTCGACGCACTCGACGGCACCGCCGTCGCGCGCCTCGCCACTGAACTGGGCGCCGAGCTGGTGGTCGTCGGCCCGGAGGCACCGCTTGTCGCCGGGGTCGCCGACGCCGTGCGCGCCGCCGGCATCCCCTGCTTCGGCCCGTCCGGTGAGGCGGCCCGGCTGGAGGGCTCCAAGGCGTTCGCCAAGGACGTGATGGCCGGGGCAGGCGTTCCGACCGCCCGCAGCTACGTCTGCACCACCTCCGCGGAGATCGACACGGCCCTCGACGCGTTCGGTGCTCCGTACGTCGTCAAGGACGACGGTCTCGCCGCCGGTAAGGGCGTCGTCGTCACCGATGACGTCGAGGCGGCCCGTGCCCACGCGCTGGCCTGTGACCGCGTGGTCATCGAGGAGTTCCTCGACGGTCCCGAGGTGAGCCTCTTCGCGATCACCGACGGCACCACCGTGCTGCCTCTCCAGCCCGCCCAGGACTTCAAGCGCGCCCTCGACAACGACGAGGGCCCGAACACCGGCGGCATGGGCGCGTACTCCCCGCTGCCGTGGGCCGACCCCAAGCTGGTCGACGAGGTCATGCAGTCGGTCCTCCAGCCGACCGTCGACGAGCTCCGCCGCCGCGGTACGCCCTTCTCCGGGCTGCTGTACGCGGGTCTCGCGATCACCTCGCGCGGCGTACGGGTCATCGAGTTCAACGCCCGCTTCGGCGACCCGGAGACCCAGGTGGTCCTGGCCCGTCTGAAGACCCCGCTGGCCGGTGTCCTGCTGGGCTCCGCCAACGGCACCCTGGACGAGCTGCCCCCGCTGAAGTGGCGCGACGACGCGGCCGTCACCGTGGTCATCGCCTCCCACAACTACCCGGACACCCCGCGAACGGGTGACCCGATCGAGGGGCTCGAAGACGTCGCGGCACAGGATGCCCCGCATGCGTACGTCCTGCACGCCGGGACCCGGCGGGACGGCGACGCGGTCGTCAGCGCCGGCGGCCGGGTGCTCTCCGTGACCGCGACCGCCAAGGATCTCGCGGGCGCCCGTGAGCGCGCCTACGAGGCGGCGGCCCGGATCCGCCTCGACGGCTCCCAGCTCCGTACGGACATCGCGAAGAAGGCCGCGGAGGCCTGAGCTGCAGAAGCACCTGGCGGAGAAGGCCGGGGGCCTGATCCGTTCACCGTCGAGAGGGCGCGGAGGTCCGCGCCCTCTCCGACCCGGTCCGTACCCGGTCCCGAGCAGGGCCCTGCCTCCGCCGACGCGCCGTTGACCCATGGACAGCGGCGCGTCAGCAGCTTTACCCAAAGCCATTCCATCGAGTGACGGCTGAGCCATCCGGATGACGCCCGCCGAAGCCCCAACTAGGGTGCGGCGGAAGCTTTCCGGCACTTGGCCCACCGGCATTGCGATGTCAGTGACGGGTGCCACAGTGGGGGAGTGAGCAACACCGTCGCGAGGGCAGAGGGGGTGACATCCAGCCGTGTCCGGTACCGGTACAGGTGAGGAGTTGGGTGCGCAGGCTGCGCGTGCCCGTGCGCTCGCGCTGTTGCGCATCCGCAGCAGGGCGACGGCAGTGGCGCTGCTGCCCGCGGCCGTCGCCGTCGTGCTGTTCGCCGCGGGCGCACAGGGATTCGCCGACGGCGGGGCCTGGGAGGCGGTGCGCTGGGCCGTGACGGCCTGCGCCGTCGCCGTCCTGCTGGTCGCGGCGGCCACCGCGATCGCGGTGGTACGGGCGAAGCCGGCGGTCAGCCCGACCGTCCCGCTCAGCGAGAAGGCGGCCCCGGATCTCTACCGGCTGGTCCGTGATCTAGCCGATCGCCTCGACGTCCCCGCGCCCTCGGCCATAGCGCTGACGCCCGACTGCGACAGCTGGCTGGAGGACCGCACCCACCCGGCCGCCGACCGTGCGGCCAGGGAAGCCGCCCGCAGGGATCCGGACGGCCCGGGGACGGGTCCGGGACGCCGCCGCAGAGTGCAGGCCGCGCCCGTGCTGGTGATCGGTTCGCCGTTCCTCTGGTGGATGCGCGTCGCGGAACTGCGGGCCGTGCTCGCCCCGGTCGTCGCGGGCACAGGCCCCTCCGCCCACCCCGACATAGCCGCGGCCCGGCGCTTCGTGCGGGGACTGGACGGGGCCGTCGCCGACGCGGCCGCACCCGCCCAGGGGCCGCTGAGCAAGGTTCTGCGGCTGCCGCACGCCTTCATCGGCCGGATCGCCCGGCTGCTGCTGCGCAGCTGTCACAGCCATGCCGCGGAGATGGAGCGCGGCGTCGCCGCGGCGGCTTCCACCCGCGCCCAGGCGGTGGACTACGGGCTGCGGATAGTCGCCCAGGAGCAGGTCGGGCTCGCCTACGCCGGCTGGGACAGGCTGCTCACGCGGGTCGCGCTGCCCGCCTGGCGGATGGGGCGCTGGCCGTCCCGGCTGGACGCCGGAGTCGTCTCCGCCCTCACCGAGCTCTCCCGGCGCGACCGGCTCGCCGACGGGTTCACCTCCCGGCTCGGCGAGCGGCCCGCCTGCGACCTCCTGGAGGAACCGGGAGCGGCCGACGAGGCGGCGTCCCTGCTGGCCGCCCGGCTCTTCCACGGCGGTCCCGCGGAGACGGGGCCCGACTGGTCCCCGGTGGACTGGCAGCAGTATCCGGAAGAAGTCGTCGACCGGAAGTGGCGCACGGAGGCGGCCCGGCTCCACCGCGTCCTGGACGACATGGGCGTACCGCCCGCGTCCTCCGCCGGCGCGTCCGACGTGGCAGGTGCCGCGGTGCCCACACTGGCCCGCGTCGTCGAGCATCTCGGCTCGGGCAACGGCAGTGGCAACGGCGACGGCAGTGGCAACGGCAGAGGCGAGGAGCTCGCGGCGGGGATCAGCGCCGCCGTGGCCCGTGACGAGGCCCAGGCGCAGGCCCAGAGCCAGGGACACGCCCAGGGACAGGCCCAGGGCCAGTCCCCGCAGCCCGTGCCCGGCGGTTTCGCCGGGGCCGGCGGGTCCGGTGGTGACGTGCTGGACTTCTGGGGGCCCGACCCCCTCCCGCTCTTCCCGCTCCAGCCGCCCCGTACGGGGACCGAGCTGCTCGCCGACCACGTCGCGGCGATGGTCTGCTGCGCCGCGGTCGACACGGCGGGCGCGGCCCCCGGCCTCGACTGGCTCGACGGCCCCGCGCTGCTGGTCGACGGCGCCCGCAGGTCCGATCTCGGCACCCCGGTCCTCAGCCTCGTCGAGGACGGCGACGCCGGCCCCCTGCACTCCTGGCTCGCCTCCGTCGGTGTGCGCACCGACAAGCCCGTCCGCCTCGTCTGAAACGGGTCCGAACCCGCACGCACCCCGGGCGCAACGAAGGCGAGCCCCGCACGCACCCCGCACGCACCCCGCACGCGCCCCCGCGCCTGTTCCGCCCGCACGCTATACACGTTCCGCCCGCACGCTATACACGTTCCGCCCGCACGCCACACGCGTCCCGCTCCCACGCCACACGCGTCCCGCGGGCACCTCCGCACACGTCCCGTGCGTATGCCACGCCGCTCGTGCGATTCCGCTGCGTTCCTCGGTGCAACTGGGGTGTAATCAAGGCATATCCTCACTCCTCACCTCCCAATACCCGGAAGAGTAGGTTCCGTTAACGTCAATTCGCGACGAACGGTGACGGAGTGGATGCGTTATGTGATGTGCTGGGGACCGGCGCTGACAGTCAGCGCACCACTGTTGTTCCGGGGGCCTGAGAGAGGGAAGCGCGTTATGGGGGCGGAGCAGATTCGTCGTTGGGAATCAGGTGCCCTCGCGCACGCCGTCACCGACCCCTTCGGGCAGGGGCCCCTCCCGTGGCTGCGCGGCAGTGAGAACTACTTCGACGACACCGGCCAGGTCGTGCCCTGGTACGCCGATCCCACGCTGCCCCGCGGCTCCACCGGCGGCGGCACCCGTACCGCCGACGACGTGCACCGGCAGATCAAGGGTTTCAGTTCCACCGGCGCCGCGGCCCCCGGTGAGGCGATCGACTTCCACATCACCGTGGACCCACCCCAGCAGTTCTCCGTGGACATCTACCGCATCGGCCACTACGGGGGCGACGGCGCCGCCAAGATCACCACGAGCCCCCGGCTCTCCGGCATCGTCCAGCCCGCGCCCCTCGCCGCCGACCGCACGGTCTCCTGCCACCACTGGTGGCAGTCCTGGCGGCTCCAGATCCCCACCTACTGGTCGATCGGCGCGTACGTCGCCGTGCTCACGACGGTCGACGGATACCGCTCCCACATCCCGTTCACGGTCCGCGACGACCAGCCGGCCGATCTGCTGCTGATCCTCCCGGACATCACCTGGCAGGCGTACAACCTCTATCCGGAGGACGGCCGCACCGGCGCCAGCCTCTACCACGCGTGGGACGAGCAGGGCCGGCTGCTGGGCGAGGAGGACGCGGCGGTCACCGTCTCCTTCGACCGCCCGTACGCCGGCGCGGGCCTCCCGCTGCACGTCGGCCATGCCTACGACTTCATCCGCTGGGCCGAGCGCTACGGCTACGACATCGCCTACGCCGACGCCCGCGACCTGCACGCGGGGCGCATCGACCCGACCCGTTACCGGGGCCTGGTCTTCCCCGGCCACGACGAGTACTGGTCGGTCCCCATGCGCCGCACCACCGAACGTGCCCGCGACAACGGCACGTCCCTGGTCTTCCTCTCCGCCAACACCATGTACTGGCAGGTCGGCCTCGCGCCGTCGGCGTCCGGCGTCCCCGACCGGCTCCTCACCTGCCGGAAGCGGCGCGGCCCGGGGAAGGCCGCCCTCTGGCGCGAGGTCGACCGCGCCGAGCAGCAGCTCCTCGGCATCCAGTATGCGGGCCGGGTCCCCGACCCCCACCCCCTCGTCGTACGGAACGCGGAGCACTGGCTGTGGGACGCGACCGGCGCGGGCGAGGGCGACGAGATCGACGGCCTGGTCGCGGGCGAGGCCGACCGCTACTTCCCGCGCACCACGCTTCCCGAGCACGACAACCGCATCCTCCTGGCCCACTCCCCGTACCAGGACACCGAGGGGGTGACGCGTCACCAGGAGACGTCCCTCTACCGGGCCCCGTCCGGCGCGCTCGTCTTCGCCTCCGGCACCTTCGCCTGGTCCCCGGCCCTGGACCGCCCCGGCCATGTGGACCCGCGCATCCAGCGCGCCACGGCCAACCTCCTCGACCGCATCTGCAAGCGCGCCTGAGGACCACGGCACCCGCCCTCGCCGGGCCGCGTCCCCGCCGTATCCCTGCTTCACCCCTGCCGCACCCCTGCGCAGCCGTCCGCACCCGGATACGGGACAATCGGAACGACTCCTGGATCAACCTACGCGGAGGCAGCGTGTCCGGATTTGTAGAAAAGCCCGAGCCCGTACAGGTACCGGGGCTCACCCACCTGCACACGGGCAAGGTGCGCGACCTGTACCGGAACGAGGCCGGTGACCTCGTCATGGTCGCCAGCGACCGGATGTCCGCGTACGACTGGGTCCTGCCCACCGAGATCCCGGACAAGGGCCGTGTGCTGACGCAGCTCTCGCTGTGGTGGTTCGACCAGCTCGCCGACCTCGTGCCGAACCACGTCCTGTCCACCGAGCTGCCGGCCGGCGCCCCCGAGGAGTGGGCCGGCCGCACGACGATCTGCAGGTCGCTGCGGATGGTCCCGGTCGAGTGCGTCGCCCGCGGCTATCTGACGGGTTCCGGCCTGGTCGAGTACAACGCCTCGCGCACCGTCTGCGGCCTCGGCCTGCCCGAGGGCCTCGTCGACGGCTCCGAGCTCCCGGGGCCGATCTTCACCCCGGCCACCAAGGCGGCCGTCGGCGACCACGACGAGAACGTGAGCTACGAGGAAGTCGCCCGCCAGGTCGGTGCCGAGACGGCGGCGCAATTGCGCCGCACGACGCTGGACGTGTACGGCCGGGCCCGTGACATCGCACGCGAGCGGGGGATCATCCTCGCGGACACGAAGTTCGAGTTCGGCTTCGCGCCCACCGCCGACGGCGGCGAGGAACTGATCCTCGCGGACGAGGTGCTGACCCCGGACTCCTCGCGCTTCTGGCCCGCCGCCACCTGGGAGCCGGGCCACGCCCAGCCGTCGTACGACAAGCAGTTCGTGCGCGACTGGCTGACCTCGCCGGTCTCCGGCTGGGACCGCAGGAGCGAGCAGCCGCCGCCGGCGCTGCCGCAGGAGATCGTGGACGCGACCCGGGCCAAGTACCTGGAGGCGTACGAACTCCTCACCGGCATGCCCTGGAAGTAGCCGCCCCGGCGCACGAAGGCGTCCGTCCGGCACACGAAGAAGCCCCCGGTCTTTCCCGACCGGGGGCTTCTTGCTGAACGGAGCGGACGACCAGGTTCGAACTGGCGACCTCAACCTTGGCAAGGTTGCGCTCTACCAACTGAGCTACGTCCGCAAGCGCCGAAGCGCGAGAACCACTATACCCAACCCCGCTCGCGCGCGAGACGCACCGCCGCATGGCGGTTCTCGGCCCCGAGCTTCGAGGCCGCGGACGAGAGGTAGTTCCGTACCGTTCCCTGCGTCAGCGAGGCCCGCTCCGCGATCTCCGCGACCGGCGCCCCGTCCGCCGCCAGTTCCAGCACCTCGGCCTCGCGCACGGTCAGCGGCGAGTCCCCGGCGGCGATCGCGTCGGCCGCCAACTCCGGATCCACGTAACGGTTTCCGGCGTGCACGGTACGGATGATCCCGGCCAGCTGCCGGGCGCTGACGGTCTTCGGCACGAACGCCCGCACGCCCGCGGCGAGGGCCCGTTTCAGATGTCCCGGCCGGCCGTGACTGGTCACGATCATGGTCCGGCAGCCCGGGAGTTCGGACCGCAGTGATGTGGCGACGCTCACACCGTCCGCCCCCGGCATCTCCAGGTCCAGGACCGCCACATCGGGACGGTGCGCACGGGCCATGGCAAGCGCCTCCGGCCCGGTCGCCGCCTCCGCGACCACCACCAGGTCGTCCTCCAGCGCGAGCAGCGCGGCGAGCGCGCCCCGGATCAGGTGCTCGTCGTCGGCGAGCAGCACCCGCACCGCAGTCATCTTCGCTCCTCCAGAAAGGCCGTACGCGTATCCGCGCCCGGTACATCAGCGGAAGCCGTACGCGCCGGGGCCCCGGAGGGCGTACGTGACACGGCACCGGGCTTCCGGCCCGGGTCCGGGCGGGACCGCGGGATTCTCGCGGTCAGCCGGAAGAGTCCGCCGCCGGCCGGTCCCGCGTCCAGCGAGCCGTCGAGCGAGCCGAGCCGTTCGCGCAGTCCGGTCAGCCCGGAGCCGCTCCCGCCGGAACCGCACTCCCCGCTCGTGGCCGTGGTCGTCGTCGACGCGCCGTCGTTCTCCACGTCCAGCACCACCTCGTCGGCCGAGGCGGTGAGCCGGATCGTGCAGCGTCGGGGGTCGCCGTGCCGCAGTACGTTGGTGGCCGCCTCGCGCACCACCCAGCCGAGGGCGGCCTGGACGGGTGCGGCCAGTTCGGCACCGCTGTCGCCCACCACCGCGCACTCGATGCCGGCCGCCCGCAACACGCCCTTCGCCCCGGCCAGTTCCGTACTCAGATCCGCCTCTCGGTAGCCCCGTACGACATCGCGGACCTCCTGCTGGGAGGCGCGGGCGATGCGCTGCACCTCGACCATCTGGTCCACCGCCTGGGGCCTGCCGCGCTGGGCCAGCTCCACCGCCAGCTCGCTCTTGAGCGCGATCACGGCGAGATTGCGGCCCAGCACGTCGTGCATGTCCCGTCCGAACCGCAGCCGCTCCTCGGCGACCGCGAGCCGGGCCTGCACGTCACGGGCCTCCTCCGCCTGCCACATCACGCTCAGGCTCCAGGTGCTCGGACGTACGGAGATCAGGACCAAGATGCAGCCGAAGAGCGTGGCCGGCACCACGCCGGCCAGGATTCCGCCCCGCGCTCCGGCGGCCGCGAGAATGCCGGTGGTCAGCCCGACGAGGACGAGCGACTGGACCAGGAACGTGCGGACCGGGACCAGCAGGACCTGCGTCATCACCAGCGCCATCGGTGCGTTCATGGCCATCATCAGCAGCCCCGCTCCGCCGACCCCGTCCACGGCGGCCAGTGCCGCCAGCAGCCCCAGCCCCACCAGCAGCAGGGTGAGCGGCGCGATCATCCGCTGCCGGGGGAACACGGAGGTGCCGAGGTAGTGCTCGTACGACGGCCGCACATTGCGGCTGCTCAGCACGCACTGCGCCAGGCAGACCACGAGCAGGGCCAGGCCCAGCGCCAGCGGGAGCGGCTCATGGCGGATGTCCTTCTTCAGCGGAGCCAGCTGCCACGTCAGGGTGAAGATCCAGGGCATCGCCGACATGGTCAGCCGCGAGTACAGGTCGATCCGTTCCAGTTTGCTGCGTTCCTGCCAGCCGCGGCGCCAGCCACGTATACGCGTCAGCACTGCACCACACCCCTCAGCGTCGCGGATCCCAGCGGAACCACCGCTTGACAGCAAACACCGCGAGCACGGTCCAGACCAACCCGGTCAGCGCGGCCCGCAGCAGGTCGGTGCTGTCCGCGCCGCCGAGCCAGCCGGCCCGTACGAGGGTCATCACTCCGGTCAGCGGCAGCAGCTCGCACACCGAGGCGAGCCGGTCCGGAAGGATCGCGAGCGGTACGAAGAGTCCCGAGCCCATCAGTGAGGCGAAGAACAGCGGGAGGGTCGTGAGCTGAGCGGTCTGCACGGTGCGGGTGATCAGCGAGGTGGCGGCGGCCAGTGCCGTCAGCAGCACCACGCCCATCACCAGCCCCAGCAGGAGCAGCTCGGGGTGTTCGGGCGCGCCGAGGCCGAAGAAGGCGGTACCGGCCACGACGATCATGATGGTCTGTGCCAGGGCGAGCGCGGCCGCCGGCAGCGCGGTTCCGGTCAGGATCTCCCCGTCGGTGACCTCGCCGGTACGCAGCCGTTTCAGGACCAGTTCCTCGCGGCGCGCCACATAGGCGGCGACCATGTTCATGTAGACGGCCTGGAGCAGCACCGTTCCGATGCCGCCGGTGAGCGCCGCTCCGGCCACGGTCAGCCCGGTCCCGCCGAGGTCTATCTGCTCGAACGTCGACTTCATGGCCATGACCATCACGGCGGGCATGAACAGCGCGACGAAGACGGCCGTCTTGTTGCGGAGGAGCAGCGTCAGTTCGGCCCGTCCGAGGGCGGTCAGCCGGCCCCGGGCCGTCGTGGTCGGGGATCCGGTCGGCGGGGTGTTCGCACGCGTTGTCGCGGTCGTCATGCCACAGCCACCTTCTCGGTTCCGGTTCCGGTTCCGGTCTTGTTCTCGTCTTCGTGCTTATGGTTCTCGGTCGCCGCCGCGGACCTGGCGATGTCGAGGAATGCCTCTTCGAGTGAGGCGGACCGCGCATCGAGCCCGATCAGCCGGACGTCCGACTCCGTTGCCCAGCGAAGCAGTTCGGCCAGCGACTCCTGGAGGCGGTGGGTACGGATCTCGATCCGCGGGCCGTCGGCGGCGGCGCGCAGGCTCAGCGGCAGCTGCCCCGCGGCGGTCCCGTCGGGCAGCTCGAACCGGATCCGCGACGGCCGCGCGGCCGTCACCTCCGCGGTGGTGCCCGAGGTCACGATCCGTCCCCGGTGCATGATCGCCAGCCGGTCGGCGAGTGCCTCGGCCTCCTCCAGGTAGTGCGTGGTGAGCAGCACGGTGATGCCGCCCTCCTGGAGCCGTCGCACCAGCGCCCAGGTGTCGCGCCGCCCCTCGGCGTCGAGGCCGGTGGTCGGTTCGTCGAGGAAGAGCACCTCGGGCCGGCCGAGCAGGGCCAGCGCCAGATCCAGCCGCCGCCGCTCACCGCCGGAGAGCTGTTTGACCCGGACGCGCGCGCGGTGGCCGAGCCCCACCAGGTCCAGGGCCTCGCCGGTGGGCCGGGCCCCGCTGGTGCAGCCGGCCCACATCCGTACCGTCTCTGTGGTCGTCAGGTCGGAGGGGAAGCCGCCCTCCTGGAGCATCACCCCGATCCGGGGGCGGACGGCGGCGCGTTCCTCGAACGGGTCGTGGCCGAGCACCCGAACCGTTCCGCCGTCGGGACGGGCCAGACCCTCCAGCAGTTCGACGGTGGAGGTCTTGCCGGCGCCGTTCGTGCCGAGCAGGGCGAACAGCTCGCCGCGTGCCACGGAGAAGGAGACGCCGGTCACGGCCTCGAAGCCGCCCGCATAACTGCGTCGGACACCGTCCGCCTCGATCACGCACTCATGGGGAATTTCGTCGAAGGTCATGACTCAAGACTTCTTCCCGGACGGCGCCGGGAGCAGTGCGAGCTGTCATCGCACTCCATGACAAACGTCATGGGGGTGCGGGTGGTGTGGATATGACCGGGCTCGCACACGAAGAAGCCCCCGGCCGAAAGACCGGGGGCTTCTTACTCAACGAGCGGACGACCAGGTTCGAACTGGCGACCTCAACCTTG
Organism: Streptomyces sp. NPDC087428; assembly: GCF_044744085.1. Taxonomy (NCBI): domain Bacteria; kingdom Bacillati; phylum Actinomycetota; class Actinomycetes; order Kitasatosporales; family Streptomycetaceae; genus Streptomyces; species Streptomyces sp. NPDC087428. The sequence continues at coordinate 86,039 of NZ_JBIUXR010000017.1, read as the reverse complement.
GCAAGGTTGCGCTCTACCAACTGAGCTACGTCCGCATTGCAGCCACTCGGCTTTCACCGGTGGAGCGAGCACTACTCTACCTGATCCACTGAAGTGGCTGAGGAAGAGCGATGCAGAGCGGGTGACAGGAATTGCACACTGCGCCTTCCCCCTGGAAGGGGGATGTTCTACTACTGAACTACACCCGCACGCTGCTTGGGGCCCGGCTTTTCGGCCTTGCCCTTCGGCGTGCTCCAGACTCTAGCCGACCTGCGGGGGTGTCGCGCAAGTCGGCTCCCGCGAGGTGTCGTCGGGACGGCCGGTGCCGGGCGGTCCGACACCCCCGCCCGGCACCGGCCGTCCGGCGTTTCCGCTCAACTGGCTTCTTGGAACGCCTCGTAGACCTTCTTGGGAATCCGGCCGCGGGCCGGCACCTCCATCCGGTGTGACCGGGCCCAGGCCCGCACGGCCGCCGGGTCGGGCGCGAGCGAGGTGTGCCGGTACGAGACGGGAACCTTGCCGTGCTTGCTGGCATTTGTCTGCTTACGGCCGGCCGCCACGTACGGGGCCAGGGCCTTGCGCAGTTTCTTTGCATTGGACGGATTGAGGTCGATCTCGTACGACTTCCCGTCCAGCGCGAAGGCGACCGTTTCCGCTGCCGCTCCCCCGTCGATGTCGTCGGAGAGCGTGACCACTACGCGCTGAGCCACGGATATCGGTCCTTTCCTGCGGCATCTGCGCGTCTGACATGCGCGGATGCCGGCCTTCCGGCTGAGAGCGCGGATGAGGGCCGGCTGGTGCCGGCCGTTCCGGGGCAATGCGACTTTCCCCGGTAATCATTTGTACAGCGATGGGCACCGCATTGTGAAGCCCACCCAATTACGTGCGCGTGTCAGCCTGCTATGTGTGCTGCTGGTGGGGATTTTTTTCACAGGATTTTTCGTATCCGTTGCCACATCCGTTCCCGCATGCGTTCCCGGTTCCGTTGACGCTTCCGCGGTCGCGGCCGATATCTCGGCGTGATCCGGGCCGTTCGATATCTACCCGCGTAGAATTTCTGGACAGGTACGCTGGCAGGACCCGCGGGGGTCCTGGGGAACCCCCCGGAGAAACAGCCGCACCACACCACCACACCGGGAGTGCCAGTGGCACGCGTCGTAGTCGACGTCATGCTCAAGCCCGAGATCCTCGACCCGCAGGGACAGGCTGTGCAGCGTGCGCTGCCCCGTCTCGGCTTCGAGGGAATCGCGGACGTACGTCAGGGAAAGCGTTTCGAGCTGGAGGTCGAGGGGCCGGTCGACGAGGCCGCCCTCACCCGTATTCACGAGATGGCCGAGACGTTCCTCGCCAACACCGTCATCGAGGACTTCACCGTGAAGGTGGAGAAGGCCGAGGAGTCGAAGTGACTGCTCGTATCGGAGTCGTCACCTTTCCGGGCACCCTCGACGACCAGGACAGCCTGCGGGCCGTACGGGTGGCGGGCGCCGAGCCCGTTTCGCTCTGGCACCGCGACAAGGATCTGCACCAGGTCGACGCGGTCATCCTGGCGGGCGGTTTCTCCTACGGCGACTATCTGCGCGCCGGAGCCATCTCCCGCTTCTCGCCGGTCATGGAGACCGTGATCGAGCAGGCGAGGGCGGGGATGCCGGTTCTCGGTATCTGCAACGGCTTCCAGATCCTGACCGAGGCACATCTGCTGCCCGGCGCGATGCTGCGCAACAACCACCTGCACTTCATCTGCCGCGACCAGAAGCTGCGCGTCGAGAACGCGGACACCGCCTGGACCTCGGACTACTCCGAGGGCCAGGAGATCTCCGTTCCCCTCAAGAACATGGACGGCCGCTACACCGCCGACGAGCACACGCTCGACGAGCTGGAGGCCGAGGGCCGCGTGGCGTTCCGTTACGTGGACGTCAACCCCAACGGCTCGCTGCGCGACATCGCCGGCATCTCCAACGCCGCGGGCAACGTCGTCGGTCTGATGCCGCACCCCGAGCACGCCGTCGAGCCGCTGATCGGCACCGGTCGCACCGACGGTCTCGGTTTCTTCACCTCGATCATCAAGAAGCTGGTCAACGCATGAGCCTGGACACGGTCAAGCACGCGGCCGAAACCCCGGACACCGAGCAGCCCTGGAAGGAACTCGGCCTCAAGGAGGACGAGTACGCCAAGGTCCGCGAGATCCTGGGCCGCCGTCCCACCGGCGCCGAGCTCGCCATGTACTCCGTGATGTGGTCCGAGCACTGCTCCTACAAGAGCAGCAAGGTCCACCTCAAGCAGTTCGGCGAGAAGGTCCCCGCCAACGACGCGATGCTCGTCGGCATCGGCGAGAACGCCGGTGTGGTCGACGTCGGCCAGGGGTACGCGGTCACCTTCAAGGTCGAGTCGCACAACCACCCCTCGTACATCGAGCCCTACCAGGGCGCGGCCACCGGCGTCGGCGGCATCGTCCGCGACATCCTCGCCATGGGCGCCCGCCCGGTCGCGGTCGTCGACCCGCTGCGCTTCGGCGCGGCCGACCACCCCGACACCAAGCGCGTCCTGCCGGGCGTCGTCGCGGGCATCGGTGGTTACGGCAACTGCCTGGGCCTGCCGAACATCGGCGGCGAGGTCGTCTTCGACGCCTGCTACCAGGGCAACCCGCTCGTCAACGCCGGCTGCATCGGCGTGATGAAGCACGAGGACATCCACCTCGCCCAGGCCTCCGGCCCCGGCAACAAGGTGATCCTCTACGGTGCCCGCACCGGCGGCGACGGCATCGGCGGCGTCTCCGTGCTGGCCTCGGAGACCTTCGAGTCGACCGGTCCGGCCAAGCGCCCGGCCGTCCAGGTCGGCGACCCGTTCCAGGAGAAGCTCCTCATCGAGTGCACCCTGGAGATCTTCAAGGAGAAGCTCGTCGCGGGCATCCAGGACCTCGGCGGCGCCGGGCTCTCCTGTGCCACCTCCGAGCTGGCCTCGGCCGGTTCGGGCGGTATGCGCGTCGAGCTGGACACCGTGCCGCTGCGCGACTCCTCCCTCTCGCCCGAGGAAATCCTCATGAGCGAGTCGCAGGAGCGCATGTGCGCGATCGTCGAGCCGCAGCACGTGGACCGCTTCCTGGAGATCTGCGAGAAGTGGGACGTCATCGCCACCGTCATCGGTGAGGTGACCGAGGGCTCGCAGCTGGAGATCTTCTGGCACGGCGAGCAGATCGTGGACGTGCCGCCGCGGTCCGTCGCCCACGAGGGCCCGACGTACCACCGCCCGTACGCCCGGCCGTCCTGGCAGGACGCGCTCCAGGCCGACGACGCCGGCAAGCTGGCCCGTCCGGCCGACGGCGCCGAGCTGCGCGAGCAGGTCCTGCGGCTCGTCTCCTCGCCGAACCAGGCCTCCAAGTCCTGGATCACGGACCAGTACGACCGCTTCGTGCAGGGCAACACCGTGCTCGCGATGCCCGAGGACGCCGGCATGGTCCGCATCGACGAGGAGTCCAACCTCGGCGTGGCCATGTCGACCGACGGCAACGGCCGGTACGCGAAGCTCGACCCGTACACCGGCGCGCAGCTCGCGCTGGCGGAGTCGTACCGCAACGTCGCCGCCTCCGGCGCCAAGCCGCTCGCCATCTCGGACTGCCTGAACTTCGGCTCGCCCGAGGACCCGGACGTCATGTGGCAGTTCGCCGAGGCCACCCGTGGTCTGGCCGACGGCTGCCTGGAGCTGGGCACGCCGGTCACCGGCGGCAACGTGTCGCTGTACAACCAGACCGGTGAGACGGCGATCCACCCGACGCCGGTCGTGGCCGTGCTCGGCGTGATCGACGACGTCACCCGGCGCACGCCGGTCGCCTTCAAGGAAGAGGGCCAGCTCCTCTACCTGCTCGGTGACACCCACGAGGAGTTCGGCGGCTCGGCCTGGTCCGAGGTCGTCCACAACCACCTCGGCGGTATGCCGCCCAAGGTCGACCTGGGCCGCGAGAAGCTGCTCGGCGAGATCCTGATCTCGGCCTCCCGCGACGGCATGATCGACGCGGCGCACGACCTGTCCGACGGCGGCCTGATCCAGGCGGTCACCGAGTCCTGCCTGCGCGGCGGGAAGGGTGCCCGGCTGGTCGTGCCGGACGGACTGGACGCGTTCACCTTCCTGTTCTCCGAGTCGGCGGGACGCGCGATCGTCTCGATCCCGCGCAGCGAGGAGCTCCGCTTCAACGACATGTGCGGGGCGCGGGGTCTGCCCGTGGCCCGGATCGGTGTCGTGGACGGCGAGGAGATCGAGATCCAGGGTGAGTTCGCCATCCCGCTGAGCGAGCTGCGTACGGCGCACGAGGGGACGATCCCCGCGCTGCTCGCGTAGTCGGCCCGCGCACTGCCGCAGAGGCCCCCACCCGGTCGTTTCCGTCCGGGTGGGGGCCTTTCGGCTTTCCGCTTCCGCTTCCGCTTCCGTTTTCCACACGCCGGTTCTCGTGGGCTGCCCCCTCTTGCGCCAGATTACGTAATTACGTAATCTGGCGGAATGGAACTGGAAGAGCGCGTCTCGGAGCTGGAGCGGCGGCTTGAGGCGCTCGTGGGCGACCGCCCGGATGCCCCGCGCCCGACGGGGGCCGATTTCTGGGCCCTGGAAGGGCTGAAACAGCAGCTCTCCGAGGCCGGGACCGCGGATGGCGGTGTGCTGTACACGGGCGCGGTACGACTGCCGACGGGCGAGCGGTACGAGTGGCAGTACAGCGCGCTCACGGAACAGCTGCTGGAGGACGGGGAGGCGGCCGATCCCGGGGAGCCGGGCGCCGACTGGTCGGATGCCGCGGAGTCGTTCGCCGCGCTCGGGCATCCGGTGCGGCTGCGGCTGCTGCGGGAGATCCTCGGCGGCCGACGCACGGCCGCAGAGCTCGCCGCGCTCGACGAGACCGGCACGACGGGCCAGATCTACCACCATCTGCGTCAACTGACCGGTACGGGCTGGCTGCACACGGCGGGGCGGGGACGGTACGAGGTCCCCGGCGCCCGGGTGGTGCCGCTGCTGGTGGTCCTCACGGCGGCCAGATCCTGAGGAACGCGTACGGGGAAGACAGCACATTCGAGGAACGCGTACGACGAAGCGGGTAATTCGGGGAACGCGCACGACGCAACAGACGATCCAGGGGGAAGTCATGTCCGTCCGTAAAGCTGTCATGGTGCTGTACCGGGTCTGCTGGATCGCCTGCTTCGTGATGGTGGTCATCAGCCTCTTTCCCCGGCCGCCGTTCCCGTACTGGCTGACCTGGGTGCCGGCGGCCGCCGCGGTCGCCCTCGGTCTGGCGACGGGGCGCAGGGGCCGGGCAGCGGTGGCGGACCCACGGCCCGCGGTGGAGGTCGAGCCGCCGGTGACGGGGCGCTGGACGGCGCTGAACAGCCCGGCGGACCGGGTGCCCAGCCACGGGGTGCACGCCTACGGACAGACGTACGCGATCGACATCGTGGCCGAGCCGGAGCCGGGGCCCGGGACGGATCGTGGGCCCGGGGCCGCCCCAGGAGGGCGCACCGCCCTGTCCCGTCCGAAGTTCCGCGTGCTGTGGCCCGTTGCCCGGCGCAACCACCACTTCCCGGCCTTCGGAGCTCCGCTCCTCGCGGTGGCCGACGGCACGGTGGTGCACGCCTCGCACGGCCGCCGCGACCACCTCAGCCGCAACTCGGTCCCCGCGCTCGCCTACTTGATAGTGATAGAGGCATCCCTGCGGGACGCGCGCGGCGCGGGAGCCATCGTCGGGAACCACATCGTGCTGGACCTGGGCGACGGTACGTACGCCATGTACGCCCATCTGCGGCAGGGCTCGATCCGGGTCCGGGCAGGGGAGAAGGTCCGGGCCGGGCAGCCTCTCGCCGAGTGCGGGAACTCCGGGAATTCCACCGAACCACATGTGCATTTCCAACTGATGGACGATCCGGATCTGGATGTGGCGGTCGGAATTCCGTTCACCTGGCGGGGGATAGGTGTTCCGGCCAACGGTGAGGCATTCACGGCCGGGGCGGCTGTTCACGGAAGTCCGGCCGGGGAGTCGGGAGGGGCTCAGATCCCCTGAGTCCGGGCGGCCCCGGGCAGTCGGGTCGCCAGGAATACGGCGAGGACCATCACGCCGGCGGCGCAGGAGAAGACCACGTTGGTCGAGGAGGTGAAGGCGTTCAGCGCCTGCTGGCGGGCGGCTCCCGTCAGCTCACCGATTCCACCGGCCGACCCGCCCGGCCCGCGGGCCGCGTACACCCGGCTCAGCACGGTGCCGAAGACGGAAGCGCCCAGGGCGCTGCCGAGGGTCTGGAAGAAGCGGACCCCGGTGGTCGCCACGCCCAGTTGGTGGGCCGGGGCGGTGTCCTGGACCAGCTGGATGAGCTGCCCGACCAGCTGGCCGAAGCCCAGGCCCATCATCAGCATCGCGGCACGCACCGTCCACAGGCTGGTGTCCGTCGTGAGGGTGGCCAGCAGGGCGAGGGCGGCAGAGGCGCAGACCGTGCCACTGACGACGAACGTCTTCTGCGACCAGCCGGCCGCGGTGAGACGCCCAGAGGCCAGTCCGACGACCGTCATTCCGACGGCCATCGGGAGCAGGAAGAGCCCGGCCGAGGATGCGGCGACCCCTCGTACGACCTGGAGATAGATCATGACGTAGACGATCGCCCCCATCATCGCGGCACCGACGAGACCCTGGATGGCGAAGGCGTTCCGCATCGTCCGGACGGTGAACAGGGAGAGCGGAAGGATCGGCTCGGCCGCGGTCGCCTGGCGCCACAGGAAGAGCCCGAGGGTGACGGCCGCGGTGACGAGGAGGCCCGCGATCAGCGCCGAGGACCAGGCGTACCGCTGACCGCCCCACTCGGAGACCAGGAGCAGCGTGGTGGAGAAGGCGGCGGCGAGAGCGGCGCCGAGGAAGTCGATGCGGCGACGTGTGGTGTGGGCCGGGAGCTTCAGCAGGGTGATGGCGGCGACCAGTACCGCGATGCCGACCGGAAGGTTGACGTAGAAGATCCACCGCCATCCGGCGTGGTCGGAGAGGGCCCCGCCGATCCAGGGTCCGAGCGCCATTCCCGCACCGGCGATGACGCCGCCGAGGTTGCCGCCTTTGCTGTCGCCGGCACGGCTGTCGCTCGCGCTGTCGCTCGCGCTGTCGCTGTTGTTGATGTTGTTGCTTTCTCTGCCCCCGGCCTTGGCGCTGCCCGCGCCGGTGCCGTGGTCCGCGCCGTCGGCCTCGTCCTTCGGCCTTCCGAGTTGGCGCAGGACGACCATGGTGACGCTCATCAGGCCGCCGCCGCCGATGCCCTGGAGGGCGCGGGCGGCGATCAGTTCGCCCATGGACTGGGCCATTCCGCACAGGGCCGAGCCGGCCAGGAAAGTGGCGAGTGCGCCGATGAAGACGTTCTTCGAGCCGAGCGAGTCGCAGAGCTTCCCGTACAGCGGGAGCGCGGCGGTCGCGGCGAGCTGGTAGGCGGCGATCAACCAGGCGATCCGGTCGACGCCGTGGACCGGATCGAGATCGCGGACGATCGGCACGGTCGCCGAGGAAACGATGTTCGAGTCGAGTACGGCCAGCAGGATCGTGGTGATGCAGAGGACGAAGCCGAGGGTGCGGTTCCGGCCGGCGGATCGTGAGCCGCTGCACTGCGAGCGGCCGGAGCTGCCGGAGCGGCCGGAGCGGCCGAACTGCGATTCGCTGGACTGCGAGCTGCCGGAGCTGTCGGACTGCGAACCTGTGGGTTGCGAATCGGTGTGATGCCGGGCCGTAATGGCCGTCTTCCCGGTGTCGGTCCCGGTGTCGGTCCCGGGCTCGGTCTCCGTCCCGGTCTCTGTCCCGGACTTCGTTTCGGGCATGGCGGGGCTCCCCTCCGGAGCGGCATGGCGTCGCTGTGGCGGCCACCACTCTCTCGATCAAAATAGACCCAGTCAAGTTTTCATCCAGGACTAAGTTTCATCCTGGTACAGTGATGTCATGACCGAGGGGCTGAGCCTGCGTGAGCGCAAGAAGATCCAGACGCGACGCCGTCTGCTGACCGAGGCCACGAAGCTCTTCACCGAGCGGGGCTTCGACCAGGTCTCGGTCGCGGAGATCGCCGAAGCGGCCGATGTGTCGAAGATGACGGTCTTCAACTACTTCGACAGCAAAGAGGACCTGGTCTTCGCGCCGATGGAGGAGCACATCGGTGATGTCGCTCAGGTGGTGCGGAACCGGGAGCCCGGTGAGTCCGCGGTGGCCGGCGTGCGCCGCCACTTCCTGACGTCCATAGAGAACCGCGACGCCTCGGTGGGGATGAGCGCTTCGCCGGTGGCGCTCGGACTCCTCCAGCTGATCCAGCAGACGCCCGCGCTGCTCACCCGGGCCCACGCCTTCTTCGTGCTCTCCTTCGACCAGCTGACCGACGTCCTGGTCGAGGAGGGCGAGGAGCCGGCCATCGCGCGCATCGTGGCCGCCCAGCTCATCGGCACCCGCAACGCCCTGATCACCGAGAACCACCGGCGGCTGCTCGCCGGGGAGCCGGTCGAGGAGATCGCCGCGGACGCGGTGGTGATCGCCGGGCGCGGGTTCGACCTGCTCGAAAAGGGGCTGGGCGACTACGCGACCCGCACCCAGCCCCCGCAGGGGCCAGGGGCGAAGCCGTAGGCTCCTCGTCATGCCGCCGTCCCAGAAGCGCGCCCGCCGCTACGACCCGGTCCGGACCCGCACCGCGGTCCTGGCGCAGTTCGCCCTTGTCCGGAAGGCCGTTGGCGCCCTCACGGCCCAGCAGCTGGACGGGCCGAGCGGCCTCGGTGACTGGACGGTGCGCGAGCTGGCCGTCCACCTGACCATGGCGCTCTCGCACGTCAGCCGGAATCTGGAGCAACCCGAGCCGGCCCTCGCCAAGCCCGATGTCACGCTCCTGGAGTGGCCGTTCTCGACCGCCGCGCGGGCCGGACGGATCGCGGACGACACCGCGGCGCTCGCCGTCGGCCACCCGGATGTGCACGCGCTCTACGGGCAGGTCGCCGACCGCTTCGAGTCGCTCGTGGCCGGCGCGTCCGAGGACCGGCTGCTGCCCACCCGGGTCGGCGCGATGCGCCTCGGCGACTTCCTGGTCACCCGGACCGTGGAGCTCGTCGTCCACACGTACGACCTCAACGAGGCGGCCGGGCTCGACATCCCGTACGACCGTCAGGCGCTCGCCGCCTGTACCCGGTTGCTCGCCGACGCGCTGGCGGAGAGGGCGCCCGGTGGTTCGGTCGAGGTGAGGGTCCCGCCGTTCGCCGTCGTCCAGTGCGTCCAGGGGCCGAAGCACACCCGGGGCACCCCGCCCAATGTCGTCGAGACCGATCCGGTCACCTGGTTCCGACTGGCCACCGGGCGGACCGAGTGGGCTCGGGCACTCGACGCGGCGAAGGTCAGCGCCAGCGGCGAGCGTGCGGACCTAGCCGCGCTGCTGCCCTTGATGAGCTAGCCCCCGAACCCCTGCGCCGACCGGCGGCAAAGACGTGCGACCGACCGGCAGTCAAGGCTCGCGACCGACCGACCGACCCGACCGACCGGCCGATCACCAACGTACGAGACCGACCGACCGGTCTGCGACACCCCGGCCCCCGGCCCCCGGCCCCGGCCCCCGGCCCCCGCCCCACGGCCCGCGCCCCCGAGCGCCGCCACGGCCCCCGCCCCCGAGCAGCCCCTCACCCCGCCCCCAGATACCGCATACCGGTCGCCCCGGTGTGAGGCTCACCACGAAACGAGCGTTCGGCCACCCCGCCGCGCGGGCCCGGGGACCGGCTCACGGAGTGCCACGAACCGGTCCGGCGGGGCCTCGGGCCCTGGCCTGATCCGGTCGGTAATCCGCCGGTGATCCGGGCGACAACTGCCCTGCGGCCCTCGCGGCGGGCCGTCCGCCCCCGCGCGGTGATCACTCCGAGTGACCGCCCCTGCGGCGTCCGGAGGCGGGCGCGGTGGCGCTCGCCCCGTGCTCCGGCCGGGTGTCCCCATTCGGACCAGTGGTCGATCTCGCCTACACTCGGTGGCGTGCCTCGTGGTGATGGACGACTCAACCACGACCTGCTCCCCGGAGAGAAAGGCCCCCAGGACGCTTGCGGCGTCTTCGGTGTCTGGGCTCCGGGCGAAGAGGTCGCCAAGCTCACCTATTTCGGACTGTATGCCCTGCAGCACCGTGGACAGGAGTCCGCGGGCATCGCAGTGAGCAACGGGTCCCAGATCCTGGTCTTCAAGGACATGGGACTGGTCTCGCAGGTCTTCGACGAAACTTCTCTGGGATCACTCCAGGGCCATATCGCGGTCGGTCATGCCCGCTACTCCACCACCGGTGCCTCGGTGTGGGAGAACGCGCAGCCGACGTTCCGTGCGACCGCGCATGGCTCGATCGCCCTGGGTCACAACGGCAACCTGGTCAATACGGCCCAGCTCGCCGAGATGGTCGCCGACCTCCCCCGCAAGGACGGTCGCGCCACCCAGGTCGCAGCGACCAACGACACCGATCTGGTGACCGCGCTGCTCGCCGGCCAGACCGATGACGAGGGCAAGCCGCTCACCATCGAGGAAGCCGCCACCAAGGTGCTTCCCGAGGCGAAGGGGGCCTTCTCCCTCGTCTTCATGGATGAGCACACCCTCTACGCCGCCCGTGACCCGCAGGGCATCCGCCCGCTGGTGCTGGGCCGGCTGGAGCGTGGCTGGGTGGTGGCCTCCGAGTCCGCCGCCCTCGACATCTGCGGTGCCAGTTTCGTCCGCGAGATCGAGCCCGGCGAGCTCGTCGCCATCGACGAGAACGGCCTGCGCACCTCACGGTTCGCGGAAGCGAAGCCCAAGGGCTGTGTCTTCGAGTACGTCTACCTGGCCCGCCCCGACACCGATATCGCCGGGCGGAACGTCTACCTCTCCCGGGTGGAGATGGGCCGCAGGCTGGCCGCGGAGGCTCCCGCCGACGCCGATCTGGTCATAGCGACTCCGGAATCCGGCACTCCCGCCGCCATCGGTTACGCGGAGGCCAGCGGAATCCCGTTCGGTGCCGGACTGGTCAAGAACGCCTACGTCGGCCGGACCTTCATCCAGCCGTCCCAGACCATCCGGCAGCTGGGCATCCGTCTCAAGCTGAACCCCCTCAAGGAAGTCATCAAGGGCAAGCGCCTGGTGGTCGTCGACGACTCGATCGTCCGCGGCAACACCCAGCGCGCGCTGGTCCGGATGCTCCGCGAGGCGGGCGCCGCCGAGATCCACATCCGGATCTCGTCGCCGCCGGTGAAGTGGCCCTGCTTCTTCGGCATCGACTTCGCGACCCGCGCCGAGCTGATCGCCAACGGCATGTCCGTCGACGAGATCGCCACGTCGATGGGGGCCGACTCGCTCTCGTACATCTCGATCGACTCGATGATCGAGGCGACGACGATCGACAAGCCGAACCTCTGCCGCGCCTGCTTCGACGGCGAGTACCCGATGGAGCTTCCGGACCCGGAGCTGCTCGGCAAGCAGCTGCTGGAGACCGAGCTGGCGGCAGGCCCTGCGGCGACCGCCGCGGCCGACGCGCTGCGCCGTCCGTGACCCGGACCGTCCGGCAGCCTTTCCACCAGCCCCGTATCTCCACACGAAAGATCCCAGGCAATGTCTGAGACAACAGGTGCTTCCTACGCGGCAGCGGGCGTCGACATCGAGGCCGGCGACCGTGCCGTCGAGCTGATGAAGGAGTGGGTGAAGAAGACGCAGCGCCCCGAGGTCGCGGGCCTCGGCGGCCTCGGCGGCTTCGCCGGACTCTTCGACGCCTCGGCCCTCAAGCGTTACGAGCGTCCGCTGCTCGCCTCCGCCACCGACGGCGTCGGCACCAAGGTCGACCTCGCCCGCCAGATGGGCGTGTACGACACGATCGGCCACGACCTCGTCGGCATGGTCGTGGACGACCTGGTCGTCTGCGGTGCCGAACCCCTCTTCATGACCGACTACATCTGTGTCGGCAAGGTGCACCCCGAGCGTGTCGCGGCCATCGTGAAGGGCATCGCGGAAGGCTGTGTGCTGGCGGGCTGCGCACTGGTCGGCGGCGAGACCGCCGAACACCCCGGTCTGCTCGGCCCGGACGACTTCGATGTCGCCGGCGCCGGTACCGGTGTGGTGGAGGCCGACCGTCTGCTGGGCCCCGACCGCATCCGCAAGGGGGACGCGGTCATCGCGATGGCGTCGTCCGGGCTTCACTCCAACGGGTACTCGCTCGTCCGCCACGTCGTCTTCGACCGGGCCGGCTGGACGCTGGACCGCGAGGTCGAGGAGTTCGGCCGGACGCTCGGCGAGGAGCTCCTGGAGCCCACCAGGATCTACTCCCTGGACTGCCTGGCGCTGACCCGTACGACCGAGGTGCACGGCTTCAGCCACGTCACCGGCGGCGGCCTGGCCAACAACCTGGCCCGGGTCGTCCCGGACGGACTGCACGCGACGGTGGACCGCTCCACCTGGACGCCCGGCGCGGTCTTCGACCTGGTGGGCAAGGCCGGTCAGGTCGAGCAGCTGGAGCTGGAGAAGACGCTCAACATGGGCGTCGGCATGATCGCGATCGTCCCGGCGGAGTCGGCCGACGCGGCCCTGACGACACTGGCGGACCGCGGTGTCGACTCCTGGATCGCCGGAGAGATCACCGACCGCGGTGCGCACGCGACGGGTGCGGAGCTCGTGGGCGGGTACGCGCGCTGAGCGTGGACACGCGGGACAGCACCGGTACGCCGGGCGGGCCGGGTCGGCCCGCCCGGCGTACCGGGACGGCACACGCTCCGGATCGGGACAGCACAGAACCCGGTCCGGGACAGGCCCGGACCGGGTTGATGTGTCAGCGCGAGGTCAAGCGCCGCGGCGCTGTGACGACGGACCGGACTGATCGTCCTCGCCCTCGTCATCGTCGTCGTTGTACTGATCCGCGTACTGTGCGTACGGGTCATCTTCCTCGTCGTCGTCCTCGAACGGCTCTGCGTTCGGTGGTTGACTCGAAGGTGATGCGCCCAGCTCATTGGCCAGACGCGACAGGTCAGTCCCGCCGCTGCTGTACTTCAGCTGACGGGCGACCTTTGTCTGCTTGGCCTTTGCCCGGCCGCGCCCCATGGCTCGACCCCCTCGGTGACGGGGCTCGACGGCCCCAGAGTCTTGACACGCGTTCATGTTTCAGGACGGACTCTCGGTAGAGAGACCGTGCCTGTAGAGCTTTAACGGTACCTGCTTCCGCGGCCCTACGGTACGCCGCCCGCATCACACGCCCCGGAAGAGGACCCGCGAGGAGCCCCGTCCTCGCTGGTCAACTGCGATTTTAACCTCTTCTGGGCATGCGACCCGCCGACCGGGGTGAGGCATGTCTCCCCGATCGGCGGGTACAGCGAGCCCTGCGCAGGGAATGACGCCCCGTAGGGCCCCTGCCGCGGTCAGCGACGGCGGGCGTCGGCCATCCGCTGCTCGGCGATCCGGTCGGCCGCCGCTGCCGGGGGAATGCCGTCACTCTTCGCACGTGCGAATATGGCCAGCGTCGTGTCGAAGATCCGTGCCGCCTTGGCCCGGCACCGGTCGAAGTCGAAGCCGTGCAGCTCGTCGGCGACCTGGATGACGCCGCCGGCGTTCACCACGTAATCGGGTGCGTAGAGGATCGAGCGGTCCGCGAGATCCTTCTCGACGCCCGGGTGCGCGAGCTGGTTGTTGGCCGCGCCGCACACCACGGAGGCGGTGAGCACCGGAACGGTGTCGTCGTTCAGCGCGCCGCCGAGCGCGCACGGGGCGTAGATGTCCAGGCCCTCGGTACGGATCAGCGTCCCGGTGTCCGCCGCCACGGCGACCTCGGGGTGCTTCTCGGTGATCCGGCGCACGGACTCGTCCCGCACATCGGTGACCGTGACCCGGGCGCCGTCCGCCAGCAGGTGCTCGACGAGGTGATGGCCGACCTTGCCGACTCCGGCGACCCCCACTTTTCGGCCACGCAGCGTCGGGTCGCCCCAGAGGTGCTGGGCCGAGGCCCGCATGCCCTGGAAGACGCCGAACGCGGTGAGCACCGACGAGTCGCCGGCGCCGCCGTTCTCGGGGGAACGGCCGGTGGTCCAGCGGCACTCGCGGGCCACGACGTCCATGTCGGCGACGTACGTGCCGACATCGCAGGCCGTCACGTAGCGGCCGCCGAGCGAGGCCACCGCCCGGCCGTAGGCCAGCAGCAGTTCGGTCCGCCGGGCGCCCTCGAAGGACTCCGGGTCGCCGATGATGACGGCCTTGCCGCCACCGTGGCCGAGCCCGGCCAGAGCGTTCTTGTACGACATGCCGCGCGCCAGGTTCAGCGCGTCCGCGACGGCCGCCTCCTCGGAGGCGTACGGATAGAAACGAGTGCCGCCCAGGGCCGGGCCCAGGGCGGTGGAGTGGATGGCGATGACGGCCTTGAGGCCGCTGGCACGGTCCTGGCAGAGCACGACTTGTTCGTGGCCCCCCTGATCCGAGTGGAACAGGGTGTGCAGGACGCCGTCGGTCACATCGGTCACTGTGGTGACTCCCCATTACGAAGCGGCGGGAGGACCCTCCTGAAGGTGGGGAGAGCCCCGGACCGACCGGCACGGACGGTCCGTGGGCATGAGCTTAAGGCCGCTCGTCCCGCGGGGACGGAGATGTGATCAGGTGCCGCGGATCACCCACGACCGGAGTACGGGCGTGACACGATCGCTGCATGTCGGTGGTGTCTTCTGTGCCCGTTCCATACGCGTCCTACCTCAGGGTCTACGAGCCACTGGCGGCCTTCCCGGAGGCCGAACGCGCGCACTGGGCGCGCTATGCGGGCCGTGCCCGGATGCCCACGGCCCAGGACGAACTGCGCCGTTCGCTGGCCGACCTGGTGGCGACCCCGCCGGTGGGTGTCCCGGCGCACGAGAGCGCCGACGCGTTCGTCGCCGAGGTGGACGGTGTGGTGTGCGTCTGCCCGTGGCGGACCCGGCTGCGCGGCTGGCTGGCGCTGGACGGTCTCGCGGACATGTTCCCCGGGCCGGTGCTCGACGCGGTGCTGCCGCCGGTGGTGCGCGGGCAGGCGCTCGCCGACCACGAGCGGTGGTCGGAGCGCAATCCGGACGCCCGGCCCTGGATCAGGACGGCGGTGTGGCAGGTCCCGGTGCGCTGGTTCGTCCTCGTCTCGGACGAGGAGCGCGAGCACCGGCCGGCGGGGGAGGACGGTGAGCCGGCCGTGCTGCGCTACCGGACGCCGATGGTCCAGGCGCGCCGCCGGCTGGCGCGGGCGCTGAAGACGTTGCGCGAGGCGATGGACGAGGGGCCGCTCACCGACGGCCTGGTGGATGTCGGCCGCTGGCTGGAGGAGTTCCATCCGCGCGCCCTGGTCGAGCTGGACTACGGCGGGCTGGTGCACGCCCTGCCGGCGCCGCACCTCGCCGAGGACCGGAGTGCGGCGGACGTGGCGGAGGGCATCGAGGCGCTGCGGTCCGGTGACGCCGAGGGGGCGAGTGCGGCGTACGCCCGTCTTTCGGAGCGCTGGAGGTCCGTAAGGGATCGTCAGTTCGCGAACTGACAAGCGATGAACCTGCGTCCTGTGTGACACGTGAGGGTGAAGAGGCGGAAGAGTACTCCTGATGTGTCAGGACCTACGTCCCGAACCGGGCCTTTGCCTCAAGCGTGATGGATAGCACTTACGGGGCCCTTGCGCCCTTACCTACTCCTCGTGCCAAAATAGGACAAGGAGTCCGGGGAGGGCTCCATTCGTCCAATTATGGGCGGAGTGCTCTGCATTGCGTTCTACGGGGGGTCTGACGACTCCTGATCGCTCTGTGACTGATCGTCACGGTGGTGTGACTGTCCGCTATGGCATGGTCCATCGGCTTCCGTCGCTGATGAACACCTGGGAGGGCAATTCCATCGGTTTGGCCGACGTGGCTGGACGGATGGTGTAGTTGTAGTGCCGAGGACAAGCCGTTCGTCCTATAACCGACTCGGCCCGCGTCCGCCATTTCGGGCAACGTGGGTCAAGGTGCAGAATTTAGAGGAAAGAACCGAGATTGTTCGGTTCTCCCGAGGAGGCCGCTCATGACCGCTCGCACCCCTGATGCCGAGCCGCTGCTGACCCCGGCTGAGGTTGCCACGATGTTCCGCGTGGACCCGAAGACGGTTACCCGTTGGGCCAAGGCAGGCAAGCTCACGTCCATCCGCACGCTCGGTGGACATCGCCGGTACCGCGAGGCAGAGGTCCGCGCACTGCTTGCGGGTATTCCGCAGCAGCGCAGCGAGGCCTGACCAACCCCTGTCGCCGCAGCACAACCGGGCTTTTGGGTCCCCCAACCCAGGTAGCCCGCCCATAGCTCCATATGACGGGCGCCCGCCCCAACGGGCGCCGTACCTGTGTCGTACAGGTCACGTCGTCAGATCGCGCTGGACTCCGCCGGGTCCAGCGCGATCTTTTTTGTGCGTTCACGGCCGGCCGGTCACGCGTGCTCGGGGCCGCGGCGCCCTGCCTGTTCAGGCCACTGGAAACCGGACGCCCGGTTGGCTCCCGATGGGTCTCGTGCGGGCTTGCTCGGGTCTGTGCGGGACTGTGTGACCTCGTCCCGGGAAGGCCTGGCGCGGACGGTTCGGTGGCTCCTGGGCGGGTCCCGTCCGAGTGGTGCAATTGCACATATTAAATTCGCCAGTTGTAGGAAGGGTGTAAAGTCACCCCTTCTCAAAACGGATTCAGTGACTCCCGTCACATGGCATGACTCTTGCCAAGTACGAGCCTGCCACTGCATAGGGGTGCGGCAGCACGCCATTGGTCACGTGGCGGGAGGACTTTCGTCCCGTGCTTGCCGGGGGGTGGACCGGCCGTCGTGGACCGGTTCCGGGCCTCCCGGCGCCGGCGCTTCGCCGGGAGGCGCTCCGAGGGCCCGCACGGCGGCCTTCCGGGGCCCTGTGGGCGCCCTGGAAGGGCCGGGTGGCTCCTCGGTGGGGTCTGCCGCCTGAGAGGCCGTCACGGGGTCCATGGCGAGCCGCAGCAGCCGGGCGCAGACCGCGCAGTGCCGGGTGAGGTGGCGGAAGCCGGTGGCGGCCGCCAGATGGGCGCGCAGCAGGGCGCGGATCTCGTGCCGGGGTGTCCTCCGCCGGGCCCGGGGCAGCGGCCGGGCCGGTTCGGGGGCGCCGCCCCCGTCCGTCCGGAGTTCCACGGGCGCCCGCAGTCTCTGCTCCGTCCGGAAACCGGTGTCCGGCCGGAAACCGTCATGCGTCCCCGGCTCCCCGTCCGTCCGGAAACCCTCGCTCGTTCGAAATCCCTCGCCCGTGGATGCCGCCATCCGCGCCACCTCCCGGTGGATGCGCGCTGTCCCGCGCCGAGAAAACAGGGACAGCCCCTGTTTTCTGAGTACTCGTCGGCGGACACCGGAGTCAATACGCGCGAAAGCCCGGATCCAGGGGATCCGGGCTTTCGTTACTGCGGTCCTGACGGGATTTGAACCCGCGGCCTCCACCTTGACAGGGTGGCGAGCACTCCAAACTGCTCCACAGGACCAGGTTTTCGCTGCTGCCTCGCGGCTGGCTGCGAAGACAGACTGTACAGGAGGTCAGAGGGTGCGGTCGACCTCACTTCCGGTGGCCGGCCGGTTACCCGGCCACCGGCGGACGGCTACGGGGCGGCGGCGTCGATCGCCTTCACGATCCGCTTGTCGGAGACGGGGAACGCGGTGCCCAGCGCGTGCGCGAAGTAGCTGACGCGCAGTTCCTCGATCATCCAGCGGATGTCCAGGACCTCCTGCGGAACGGGCCTGCCCTGCGGCAGCTGTTCGAGCAGCCAGGCGTACTCGTCCTGCATCTCGTGGACCTTCTCCATGCGCGAGGTGTCGCGCTGGACGTTGGTCGGCATCTGCTGGAGCCGGCGGTCCTCCGCGACCAGGTAGCGCATCAGGTCGGGCAGCCTGCGCAGCCCGGTCGCGGTGACGAACCCGGGCGGGACGAGACGGGCGAGGTGCTCCCGTACGTCGGTGACGTTGTTGATCAGGACCAGGCTGTTGGTGGCCTTCAGCCGGCGCTCGCACGCCTGCCAGGCCGCCAGGATCTGCTGGACCTGCCCGATCGTGCGGACGGTGAGGTCCACCAGATCGGCGCGCACCTTGTCGTACAGCTTCCGGAACGACGCCTCGTCCCAGGCGGGGCCGCCGTGCGCGGCGATCAGCCGGTCGGCGGCGGCGGTCGCGCAGTCGTCGAAGAGCGCCTGGACGGAGCCGTGCGGGTTGCGGGACAGGGCCAGCTTCTGCTGGTTCGTCAGCTTGTCCGAGGCGAACTTCGCCGGGTTCACCGGGATGTTCAGCAGGATCAGCTTCCGGGTGCCGCGCCACATCGCCTGCTGCTGCTCGGCCTCGGTGTCGAAGAGCCGTACGGCGACCGTCTCGCCCTGGTCGACGAGGGCCGGGTAGGCCTTCACCGGCTGGCCGGCCCGCCGGGTCTCGAAGATCCGGTCCAGGGTGCCGATCGTCCAGTCCGTGAGGCCGGAACGCTCGATGGACTCGCCCGTGGGCCCCGCGGTCGCCGCCGCGGCCTGGGAGAGCGCCTGCCGGGCCTTGGGCCGCAGCTGGATCTTCAGCGCCTCCAGGTCCTTGTCCTCCGCGACCTTGCGGCGCCGCTCGTCGACGATCCGGAAGGTGATCTTCAGGTGGTCCGGGACACGGCTCAGGTCGAAGTCGTCCGCGGTGACCGGGACGCCGACCATCCGCTGGAGCTCGCGGGCGAGCGTGACCGGCAGCGGCTCCTGGAGGGGCACGGCCCGGTCGAGGAACTTGTCCGCGTAGTTCGGGGCGGGGACGTAGTGCCGGCGGATCGGCTTGGGCAGGGAGCGGATCAGCTCGGTGACCACTTCCTCGCGCAGGCCCGGGATCTGCCAGTCGAAGCCCTCCGACGTGACCTGGTTGAGCACCTGGAGCGGGATGTGGACGGTCACGCCGTCGGCGTCCGCGCCGGGCTCGAACTGGTACGTCACCCGGAACTTGAGCTTCCCCTGCCGCCAGGAGTCCGGGTAGTCGTCCTTGGTGACGTTCCCGGCCTTCTCGTTGATGAGCATCGAGCGCTCGAAGTCCAGCGCGTCCGGCTCGTCCCGGCGCTTCTGCTTCCACCAGGAGTCGAAGTGCGCACCCGAGACGATGTGCTCCGGGAGCCGCTGGTCGTAGAAGTCGAAGAGCGTCTCGTCGTCCACGAGGATGTCGCGGCGCCGGGCACGGTGCTCCAGCTCCTCGACCTCGCCCAGGAGCTTGCGGTTGTCGTGGAAGAACTGGTGGTGCGTGCGCCAGTCGCCCTCCACCAGGGCGTTGCGGATGAAGAGGTCCCGCGAGATCTCCTGGTCGATACGGCCGAAATTGACCTTGCGCTGGGCGACGATCGGTACGCCGTACAGCGTGACCCGCTCGAACGCCATCACCGCCGCCTGGTCCTTCTCCCAGTGCGGCTCGCTGTAGGTGCGCTTCAGCAGGTGCTGGGCCAGCGGCTCGATCCACTCCGGCTCGACGCGCGCGTTGACCCGCGCCCACAGCCGGGACGTCTCCACCAGCTCGGCCGACATCACGAACCGCGGCTGCTTCTTGAAGAGCGCCGACCCCGGGAAGATCGCGAACTTGGCGTTGCGGGCACCGACGTACTCGTTCTTCTCGGTGTCCTTCAGTCCGATGTGCGACAGCAGACCGGCCAGCAGCGAGGTGTGCACCGACTGCTCGGGAGCGTCCTCGTCATTGAGCTCGATGCCCATCTGCTTGGCGACCGTGCGCAGCTGTGCGTAGATGTCCTGCCATTCGCGGATGCGCAGGAAGTTCAGGTACTCCTGTTTGCACATCCGGCGGAAGCTGGAGGAGCCGCGCTCCTTCTGCTGCTCGCGGACGTAGCGCCACAGGTTCAGGAACGCCAGGAAGTCGGACGTCTCGTCCTTGAACCGGGCGTGCTGCTGATCGGCCTGCGTCTGCTTCTCGGACGGGCGCTCGCGCGGGTCCTGGATGGAGAGCGCGGCGGCGATGACCATGACCTCGCGGACACAGCCGTTGCGGTCGGCCTCGATGACCATCCGGGCCAGGCGCGGGTCCACCGGCAGCTGGGAGAGCTGACGGCCCAGCGGGGTGAGCCGCTTCCTGGGATCCTTCTCCTCCGGATCCAGCGCCCCCAGCTCCTGGAGGAGCTGCACACCGTCGCGGATGTTGCGGTGGTCCGGCGGATCGATGAAGGGGAACTTCTCGATGTCGCCCAGACCGGCCGCGGTCATCTGGAGGATGACGGAGGCCAGGTTCGTCCGCAGGATCTCCGGGTCCGTGAACTCCGGACGGGTCAGGAAGTCGTCCTCGGAGTACAGCCGGATGCAGATGCCGTCCGACGTACGGCCGCAGCGGCCCTTGCGCTGGTTGGCGCTGGCCTGCGAGATCCGCTCGATCGGCAGCCGCTGGACCTTGGTGCGGTGGCTGTAGCGGGAGATACGGGCGTTGCCCGGGTCGATCACGTACTTGATGCCGGGCACGGTCAGCGAGGTCTCGGCGACATTGGTCGCCAGCACGATCCTGCGACCGGTGTGGCGCTGGAACACCCGGTGCTGCTCGGCGTGCGACAGACGTGCGTAGAGGGGGAGCACCTCGGTGTGTCTGAGGTTGCGCTTGCCCAGCGCGTCCGCGGTGTCGCGGATCTCCCGCTCCCCGGAGAGGAAGACCAGGACGTCGCCGGGCCCCTCCGACTGGAGCTCGTCGACGGCGTCGCAGATCGCGGTGATCTGGTCGCGGTCGGAGTCGTCGCCCTCCTCCTCCAGGAGCGGGCGGTACCGCACCTCCACGGGGTACGTACGGCCGCTGACCTCGACGACCGGGGCCTCGCCGAAGTGGCGCGCGAAGCGCTGGGGGTCGATCGTCGCCGAGGTGATGACGACCTTCAGATCCGGGCGCTTGGGCAGCAGCCGGGCCAGATAGCCGAGCAGGAAGTCGATGTTCAGCGACCGCTCGTGGGCCTCGTCGATGATGATCGTGTCGTACGCGAGCAGCTCGCGGTCCGTCTGGATCTCGGCGAGCAGGATGCCGTCCGTCATGAGCTTGACGAAGGTCGCGTCCTGATTCACCTGGTCGGTGAAGCGGACCTTCCAGCCCACCGCCTCGCCCAGCGGCGTCTTCAGCTCCTCCGCGATGCGCTCGGCCACCGTGCGCGCCGCGATCCGGCGGGGCTGGGTGTGCCCGATCATGCCGCGGACGCCACGCCCCAGCTCCATGCAGATCTTGGGGATCTGGGTGGTCTTGCCGGAGCCGGTCTCACCGGCGACGATCACGACCTGGTGGTCACGTATCGCCTCCAGGATCTCGTCCTTCTTCTGGCTGACCGGAAGCTGTTCGGGGTACGTGAGGGCAGGCAGCCGCCCGGCCCGCAGTGCGAGCCGTCCCGCCGCCTTCGTGGCCTGGGCGGCGATCTCGTCCAGCACACCTTGCTGGGCCTCGGGCTGACGAATGCGGCGCGCGCCTTCGAGGCGGCGGCCGAGCCGGTGGGCGTCGCGCAGCGAGAGCTGCCCGAGCTGGGACTGGAGATCGGCGAAGGAAGTAGACATACGGGTTCCAGGATCTCACCCGGGCCCGAGGAACGGCGAACGTATTTCGCGCGGGCTCGGTCACGGAGTCGGCACGGCGGGGGGCGGCGCGATCACAGCACGTACCATTCCGGACAGTTGAACCCCCGTGAACCCCGTCCGCAGAACAGCCCGCAGGAAGGCCGGCCGCCCGTGACCCGTTCGCAGTGGTGCTGCCTGGTGGCGGCCCTCGCGGTGGTCCTCGGCCTGTTCTGCGGACAGTCGGCGGTGGCCCGGACGGCGGCCGCCGCGGCGGTCCCGGCGGCGGTGGTCGTGCCGTCCCCGGTGTCCGGCCCGGTATCCGCCCACGTATCCGACCGGGATCCGGCGCCGGTCGCAGTCACCGCGGACAGCGGGGACGGGATTCCGGGCTGCGGCAGGGGCGGGAAGCGCCAGGGCAGCGAACCCGCAGTTCCCGGCCGGTCCCGCACGGCCCAGGACCAGGCGCCGGGCCTCGCCGAATGGGGCCTGCCCGTCGCCACCGGGCCGGGGCCGGTCCGGCCGCCCGCTCCGACGGCGCTGCGCGGTCCCGACGCGACCGCGCCCACTCCGGTGGAGCTCTCCGTACTGAGGGTGTAGACGGCCCGCCTCGCCACGGCCGTCCGCTCACCCCGCCCGCATCGCCAGCACGGAGTTCCGCATGTCCAAGCCCATGCCCAAGCCCGCGTCCAAGCCGTCCCCGAAGTCCCGTACGACCGGCAGGCCGAACAAGGCCGCCAGGTCCAGGAAGCCGCTCGTCTACGGCGCCGGGATCGTCGTGGCCGCGGCCCTGCTCGGTTACGTCTCCTACCGGGCCACCGCCCCCGACGCCCCGGGCTCCGGCTCCTCCGCGGTCGCCGAGGTCAGCGCGGACCCGGAGGCCGGCGTCTACCCGGAGCTGGCGAAGCTGGCCAGGCGCGACGCCGGCGACAAGCTGGCACAGGGCCGGCCGGACGCGCCCGTCGTCCTCATCGAGTACGCCGACTTCAAGTGCGGCTACTGCGCGAAGTTCGCCCGCGACACCGAACCCGCCCTGGTGAAGAAGTACGTCGACAACGGCACCCTGCGCATCGAGTGGCGCAACTTCCCGATCTTCGGCGCCGAGTCGGAGACCGCGGCGCGCGCTTCCTGGGCCGCCGGACAACAGGGGCGCTTCTGGCAGTTCCACAGCGCCGCGTACGCCGAAGGGGTCAAGGAGAAGGGGTTCGGCAAGGACCGCCTGAAGGCGCTCGCCCAGCAGGCGGGGGTGGCCGACCTGGACCGCTTCCAGGCCGACACGGACGGCGCGGCGGCCGCGGCCGCGGTGAGCAAGGACCAGGAGCAGGGGTACGGAATCGGCGCGACGTCCACCCCGTCCTTCCTGATCAACGGCCGCCCGCTCGCCGGAGCACAGCCGACGCAGACCTTCGTCGACGCCATCGAGCAGGCGGCGGAGCAGGCGAAGAACGCCGGCGGCGCGGGCGAGGACGCCAAGGGCGCCGAGCCGTCCACCGGCAGCACCGGCAGCACCGGCAGCACCGGCAGCACGGGCTCCGCGGGCGCGACGAAGTGACGGCCGGGATCGGCTACTTCGCCGCACTCCTCGGCGGACTGCTGGCGCTGCTCAGCCCGTGCAGCGCCCTGCTGCTCCCCGCCTTCTTCGCGTACTCCATCAACTCCACCTCACGGCTCCTCGCCCGGACCGGGATCTTCTACGCGGGCCTGGCCACCACCCTCGTCCCGCTGGGCGCGGCGGGTTCGTACGCCGGACGGCTCTTCTACAGCCACCGCGACGCCCTCGTCCTCGGCGCGGGCTGGCTGATCATCGTGCTCGGCGTCGCCCAGATCGTCGGTCTCGGCTTCGCCTCGCGGCGGATCGCCGCCCTCAGCGGCCGGATCCGTCCCACCACCGCCGTATCGGTCTACGCGCTCGGCGCGGTCTACGGACTGGCCGGATTCTGCGCGGGGCCGATCCTCGGGAGCGTGCTGACCGTGGCGGCCGTCAGCGGCAGCCCGGCGTACGGGGGACTGCTCCTCGCCGTCTACGCCCTGGGCATGGCGGTGCCGCTCTTCCTGCTCGCGCTGCTCTGGGAACGGTTCGAGCTGGGCCGCCGCGCGTGGCTGCGCGGGCGGGTCGTGCGGCTCGGCCGCTTCGAGCTGCACACCACGTCGCTGCTGTCGGGGCTCTTCTTCATCGGGCTCGGCGCCATGTTCCTGGTCTACGACGGGACGACCGCGCTGCCGGGACTGCTGGACGTGGACCAGTCGTTCGCCGTGGAGCAGTGGGCCCAGGGCGTCGGCGAGCATGTGCCGGATGTGGTGATGCTGGTCGCGGTGGTGGCCGTGGTGCTGTTGATGCTCGCGGTACGGGCCGGGCGCCGCCGCCGTGCGGAGGCCGCGGACGCGCTGAACACCGCTGACCGGGAGGGTGCCTGACACGGCGAAGGCCCCGTCCACCGGACGGGGCCTTCGGGTGGTGGCTGGGGCCGGGATCGAACCGGCGACCTATCGCTTTTCAGGCGATCGCTCGTACCAACTGAGCTACCCAGCCACGCAGCTCATACGGGCTGCAGCGGTCCTGACGGGATTTGAACCCGCGGCCTCCACCTTGACAGGGTGGCGAGCACTCCAAACT
Organism: Streptomyces sp. NPDC087428; assembly: GCF_044744085.1. Taxonomy (NCBI): domain Bacteria; kingdom Bacillati; phylum Actinomycetota; class Actinomycetes; order Kitasatosporales; family Streptomycetaceae; genus Streptomyces; species Streptomyces sp. NPDC087428. The sequence goes on along the minus strand of NZ_JBIUXR010000017.1, from coordinate 61,982 downwards.
GCTCCACAGGACCAAGCTATGTGCGAGACGAGTCTCGCACACGTTTTAGCGTGCCCCCAACGGGATTCGAACCCGTGCTACCGCCTTGAAAGGGCGGCGTCCTGGGCCACTAGACGATGAGGGCTAAGGGCCCACCTGCGCGCTTTCCCAGCGCGTCGGGGACGTCAGAAGCATATGGGATGGCGGCAGCTATCGCCAAAACGGTTTACCGGGACGTCGTGGGAGCCGTCGGGAGCGGGGTCGGGAGAGCCGGTTTCTCCTCCGGGAGATGGCGGCTGACCTCGGCCGTCGTCAGGCCGAGCCCGCCCAGGGTGATCTCGTCCCAGGCCTGTAGGCGCCGGGTGGAGCGGTCCAGGTAGAGCACGGACGCGAGCACCTGTTCCGGCTTCTTGTTCTGTACGGCGCGCAGCCCGCCGCCGCCCGTGGAGCCCTCGACCTTCAGCCGGGTGCCGAGCTTCATCACCTCGTTCTGCCGGTGGTGCACATGGCCGGCCAGGACGAGCGGGACCGTGCCGTCCGTCTCCCGGGCCGCCGCCGGCTCGTGGGTGACGGCGATGTCGACCGGGGTGCCGGCCCGCTGCTGGCCGCGCAGGGCGGCCGCCAGCCGCAGGCCCGCCGTCCGTTCGACGTCCTCGGCCTGTTCGGGCCCGGTGCGGTCCGGGGTGAACTCCGGGTCCCCGATGCCCGCGACCCGCAGTCCGCCGACGTTCACCGCCCGGCCCTCGTCCAGCACGTGCACGTTCTTGAACCGTTCGGCGTGCTCCAGGTACTTCTGGGTGGTCGCGGAGTCGTGGTTCCCGCGGACCCAGACGTAGGGGGCGCCCAGATCGCTGACGGGGTCGAGGAAGTTGTTCTCGACGGCGGCGCCGTGGTCCATCGTGTCGCCCGAGTCGATGATCACGTCGATGTCGTACTGCTCGACGAGCGAGCCGATGATGTGCCAGGCCGCGGGGTTCAGATGGATGTCGGAGACGTGCAGGACGCGGAGCGTGGCGGGGTCCGGGCTGTAGACGGGGAGCGTCGAGGTGGCGTCGTACAGCTTGGTGACGTTGGTGACCAGCCGGGCCAGCTCCCGCTGGTAGACGTCGAAGTCGGTGACGATCGAGCGGGCGTCGCCGACGACGGAGGGGGCGCTGGAGAGCAGGCCGGAGAACCGGGGTTCCAGGACCGACTTCGGGTTCCAGGTGGCGTACGCGGCGACCCCGGAGGCGGCCAGCAGCGAGAGCGCGAGCCCGCCGGCCGCCAGGGCGCGGCGGGGCCTGCGGTAGACCGCGAGGCCCAGTGCGGTGGCTCCGGAGACGACCGCGACGCAGGAGCGCAGGGCGAGCTCACGGGTGCCGGCGGCGACGTCCGCGGTGACCTCGTCCTCCAGGCCCGACAGCCGTTCGGGGTGCTGGACCAGGGCCTCGGAGCGGACCGGGTCGAGTCGGTCGACATCGACGTCGAGCCGGACCGGGGCGCGGTGCGAGTCCAGTTCCAGGGCGCCGAGCGGCGACACGTTGATCTTGGTGCCGCCGCTGAGCGAGGGGCGCAGGGTCATCGTCGTGTCCATCGGGCCGACGGTCGTACGGACGCTGCCGACGGCCAGCAGCCCGAGCCAGGCACCGAACAGCACGACGGTGACCAGACCCAGCGCGCGGACGAACGGGCGCGGCGGGGCGACGGGCGTGCCGCCGGCGCGGCGGACGCGGAGGCGGCGGACACGGGCTGCTGCGGCACGGAACGGGTCGCGGGCCATTGGGCGACTGTGCCCCGGTCCGCGGGGAGGTATGCGCTCCGGGCACCTCGGGGCACTTCCGGCCCCGGTACGTGACAATGACGGGGTGCTGGAGATGACGCGGGAAGAGTTCGAGGAACTGGTCGGCGAGGCCCTGGACCGGATCCCGCCGGAGCTGACCCGGCTGATGGACAACGTCGCGGTCTTCGTCGAGGACGAACCGGAAGCCGATGATCCGGATCTGCTCGGGCTCTACGAGGGCACGCCGCTGACCGAGCGCGGTGAGTGGTACGCGGGCGTGCTGCCGGACCGGATCACCATCTACCGGGGGCCGACGCTGCGGATGTGCGAGTCGCGCGAGCACGTCGTCGCCGAGACGGAGATCACCGTCGTCCATGAGATCGCCCACCACTTCGGCATCGACGACGAGAGGCTCCACGCGCTCGGTTACGGGTGAGGTGCGGGGGTGGCCGGGGCCGGCGGTCCGGATCGTGCGGGTTCGCGGCGTCCGGTGCCCGACGCGGACCCCCAGGTGTGAATGAGGTGTGCGGGCCGGGGCCGGGGCGTGTCCCCGGCGGGGCGGCGGGAGTTGGGCACAGCGCTCCCCGGCTCGTTTCCGTACCGCCTCGTCCCTCTTCGTGCCCCCGGAGGTGCCCCGTGCGCCCGTTGTCCGTCCCTGTCCCCGTCCGCTGGGCGGCCGTCACCGTTGTGACGATCGCCGCGTCCACAGGCTGTATGAGCGTCGGCGACGGCGGAGGGAAACCGGCACCCTCGCGGTCCGCCGCACCGAAGGGGGTGACGGCCGGCCCCGACGGCTCCACCGCGGCCGGCACCGGCCGGGCCCGTACCGGCGCCACCGAGGCGCACTCCGAGCGGGAGGCGGCCGAGTCCGGCGCCCCGAGCGCCTCCGCGGAGCCCTCGGGCAGTCCCGGCACGGGGTCCGCCGAGCCCGGTCGGGTCCGGATCGGCCGGATGCCGGCGCCGCCGCTCCCGTCGTCGGAGCCCGGGGTCCCGCAGCGGCCCGACCCCCCGGCTCCGTCCGAACCGCAGGCCCCTGAGCCGTCGGCTCCGCCCGAGCCCGAGCCGCAGCCCTCGGAGCCGCCGGAGGTGCCCTCGGCGTCGCCCGCCGCTCAGCTCCGTACGGACGCGATGGGTGCGCTGGACAACGTGGACGAGATGCGGACCCCGGAGGCATCGCCGCAGGTGGGACCGGCTTGACGGGGTGGTCGTCGGGGGGCCGGTTTGCACGATGCGGGGGTGAGTGCGTATGGTAGTAGATCGTTTGATCCATTGCCCGGCGCCGACACAGAAGAGCGCCGTGTGGCGCGTACTCTCCCTTGCCGTGGCTGGACCGCATTGAGGCGGTCGAAATTGCGAAAACACGGAGTTACGGGCGCGTGCCGAGACTCCGGAAGGTTTCGCATTTCGCATGTCAATTTCCAGTTCTGACCACACCGTGCTGCCCGAGAACATCGAGAACGACGAGCTCGTCGAGGCCGCAGAGGCCGTAGTCGCCGAGTCCGCCGTCTCCATCAAGGACTACATCGCGGCCCCCCAGGCCGACACCGACGCCCCGCAGGCCGAGAGCGACGCCCCCCGGGCCGAGAAGGCCGCTCCGGAGGCCGAGAAGGCCGAGCAGAGCGTCTCCGACGCCCCGCAGGCCGACGCCGGCACGGACACCGACTCCGCCGCCGACGAGGCGGACGCCGAGCCGACCGTCACGTTCGCCAGCCTGGGCCTGCCCGACGGCATCGTCCGCAAGCTCGCGCAGAACGGTGTGACCGCGCCCTTCCCGATCCAGGCAGCGACCATCCCGGACGCCCTGGCCGGGAAGGACATCCTCGGCCGCGGCCGTACCGGCTCCGGCAAGACCCTCTCCTTCGGTCTGCCGACGCTGGCCTCGCTGTCCGGCGGGCACACCGAGAAGAAGAAGCCCCGCGCGATCATCCTCACCCCGACGCGTGAGCTCGCGATGCAGGTCGCGGACGCCCTCCAGCCCTACGGCGACGTGCTCGGCCTGAAGATGAAGGTCGTCTGCGGCGGTACGTCGATGGGCAACCAGATCTACGCGCTGGAGCGCGGTGTCGACGTCCTCGTCGCCACCCCGGGCCGGCTGCGCGACATCATCAACCGGGGAGCCTGCTCCCTGGAGAACGTCCAGGTCGCCGTCCTCGACGAGGCCGACCAGATGTCCGACCTGGGCTTCCTGCCCGAGGTCACCGAGCTGCTCGACCAGATCCCCGGTGGCGGCCAGCGGATGCTCTTCTCCGCCACCATGGAGAACGAGATCGGCACCCTGGTCAAGCGCTACCTGAGCAACCCGGTCACCCACGAGGTCGACTCCGCCCAGGGCAACGTCTCGACCATGTCGCACCACGTCCTCGTCGTGAAGCCGAAGGACAAGGCGCCGGTCACCTCCGCCATCGCCGCCCGCAAGGGCCGCACGATCATCTTCGTCCGCACCCAGCTGGGCGCCGACCGCATCGCCGAGCAGCTCGTCGAGGCGGGCGTCAAGGCGGACGCGCTGCACGGCGGCATGACCCAGGGCGCCCGTACCCGCGTTCTCGAGGACTTCAAGAAGGGCTTCGTCAACGCGCTGGTCGCGACCGACGTCGCGGCGCGCGGTATCCACGTCGACGGCATCGACCTGGTCCTGAACGTGGACCCGGCCGGCGACCACAAGGACTACCTGCACCGCTCGGGCCGTACCGCCCGTGCCGGCAAGTCCGGTGTCGTGGTCTCGCTGGCGCTGCCGCACCAGCGTCGTCAGATCTTCCGCCTGATGGAGGACGCGGGCGTCGACGCCTCGCGCCACATCGTCCAGGGCGCGGGCGTCTTCGAGCCCGAGGTCGCCGAGATCACCGGTGCCCGTTCGCTCACCGAGGTCCAGGCCGACTCCGCGAACAACGCCGCCAAGCAGGCCGAGCGCGAGGCCGCCGACCTGACCAAGCAGCTCGAGCGCATCCAGCGCCGTGCCGTGGAGCTGCGCGAGGAGGCCGACCGCCTGGTCGCCCGTGCCGCACGCGAGCGGGGCGACGACCCCGAGGCAGCGGTGGCCGAGGTCGCCGCGGAGGCGGAGGCCGCACTCCTGGCCGCCGCTTCCGTGCCGGAGCAGCAGGCCGCGCGCGAGGAGCGTCGCGACGACCGCGGCAACTTCGAGCGCCGGGACAACCGCGGCGGCGACCGTGGCGGCTACCGCGGCGGCAACGACCGTACCGGCGAGCGCAGTGGGCGTCCCGCCGGCAGCAACGGCTACCGCGGCAGCAGCGACCGTCCGTCGTTCCGCGGCAGCAACGACCGTCGCGAGGACCGTCCCGTCGGTGGCGGTTTCCGCTCCGGTGGCGGCGACCGTCGTGACGACCGTGGCGGCCGTTCTTTCGAGCGTCGTGACAACGACCGTCCCGCGTTCAACCGTGACCGTCGTGACGAGCGTCCCTCGGGCGGTTTCCGCTCCGGTGGCGGCGACCGTCGTGACGACCGTGGCGGCCGCCCCTTCGAGCGTCGCGACAACGACCGCCCGGCCGGTGGCTTCAGCCGTGACAACGACCGTCCGGCGTTCAACCGTGACCGTCGTGACGAGCGCCCGTCCGGTGGCTTCCGCTCCGGTGGCGGCGACCGCCCGTTCAACCGTGACGACCGTCCCTCCGGCGGCTTCCGCTCGGGCGGCAACGACCGTCCGACCGGCCGTCGTGACGACCACCGCTCCACGGGAACCGGCACGAGCACCGGCTCCTTCGGCCGCCGCGACGACAAGCCGCGCTGGAAGCGCAACGGCTGATCGTCCGATCGCCTGACTGCTGAGCAGGGCCCGCACATCACTTCGGTGTTGTGCGGGCCCTGTTTTTTTGAACGGGTTCGAATCTCCCTGTCACCACCTGTGCGGATGCTGTTAAAGTCGGCCCACTCGCATGAGGGGTCAGGGCCGGGGGGGCTTTCACACTTCGCACAGACCGCGGCACTCTGCCGCGTCCTCCTCATGCTCTTCGGTAGTTCCCGGGAGGGGCTGGGCGTGAGACGCCACACTGTTGTACGCGGTGCTGTCGCGATGACGGCAGCATTTGGAATCGGGGCGGGATTCGTGCCCCTGGCGGCCGGCGCCGGGGCTCCGGCCACCGTGGCGACCACCGGGGTCCGCGGTCTCGACTTCGCCGGCGGGCGGCTGGTCACGGCCGAGCGGAGCCCCAGTGGTGACGCGATGATCTACGAGCGCCAGGTGTCCGCCGACGGCACGACCGTGGGGGCGCGGGAGGGCCGGGCGTACGCCGGGGCCCTGGCCAATGGCGCGCACTTCAGGACGGTGCCCTGCGACATGGGCTCCTGCGTGGAGCTGGTGGCCTCGGGGCACGGGCACTTCGGTGTCGTGTTCGTCAACGGCGACAACGCCGGCACCGAGAGCGTCCAGTTCTGGGGGCCGGGGAACTCGTACAACGGGGGCGATGTCCGCTACCCCGAGGGCACCGCGAAGATCGTGGACCTGACAGCCCGCGCCTGGGTCGTCAACGGCGGCTCGCCCGTCAAGCAGCGGGCCGGCATGTACCCGAGCTACTACGCGACCCCCGCCCCCCTCGTCCGCACCGCCACCGCCGCCTCCGTCTGGGGCACCTCGCTGTGGGCGGCGACTTCCGCCAAGGGCGCGCTCACCGCGACCGACATCGAGAAGAACAAGGTCGTGGAGACGGCAGCCACCGGCGCCGCCTGTGTGATCAAGGAGGTGCGCGCGGTCGGGCGCTGGGTCTACTGGAACTGCGGGACGACCGGTGCGGCCGGGGTGTACGACCGGACGGCGAAGAAGTCGTTCACCGTGCCGTCGGGGCCCGCCCTCGTCGGTGACGGATACCTCGTCCGGCACGACAGGACCGCCGGGAAGCTGCTGCTGACCGACTTCCACACGGGCAAGGCCGCGGCTCCCCGTGCGGTGGCCGACCTGGCGGCGGGGAAGACAACCGACCAGCGCCGGCTGACCTGGGCGGTGGACAGGTTCGGCGGGGACATCGCGTACGTCGATGCCGCGAACTCCGTCCACATCGTGCCCAGCGGCGTGCCCGCGCAGCCCCTCGCGAAGATCGCCTCCGACGTCGGCGGCACCTCTGTCGACCTCAAGGGCGTGAACGGCCTGGAGGCGTGGCTCAGCACCTGGCAGTTCAACAAGCCCGTCACCTGGACGTACACCGTCAAGGACTGGACCGGCCGCACGGTACGTACCCTCAAGGGCACCGGATCCGGCACCGAGGCGGACGTCGCCTGGAACGGCCGGACGGACGCGGGCGGATACACAGGCAACGGCCGGCACACCTGGACCCTGAACGCGAGGGCCGAGGACGGGTCAGGGACGTACACCACCAGCGGCTCCATCGGGGTGGGCGGCGGCAAGGCGGGCTTCCACGACCAGGGCCGGTACAGCATCGGAGACCTGGTCACCCTCAACTCCTCCGGTGGGCTGACCGTCCAGTTCGGCAAGGGGGCCCCGGGCACGTTCGACGGGAAGGTCACCGGGACCGGCTGGCCCGCCGGCACGCTCGCCGTGCCGCTCGCGGACACCGGCAGCGACCGCTGCTCCGAACTGATCGTGCGGATGCCGGGCGGCGAACTGCGCCAGTACGCCGGCCGCTGCGGCAACTCGGGGTACACGCCGGGCGGCAGCCACACCGTGATCGGCGGAGGCTGGCAGCAGTACGACGTGCTGACCTCGCCCGGCGATCTGAACGGGGACGGCCGGGCCGACCTCGTGGCCCGGCAGACGTCCACCGGCGACATGTACTTCTACGCGGGCGTGGCCGGCGGGAAGTTCGCGCCGAAGGCCAGGATCTTCACCAACTGGAAGACGTACGCCCAGATCACGGGTGTCGGCGACATCACGGGTGACGGCCGCCCCGACCTGCTCGGCCATGACCGCAAGGGCGGCCTGTGGCGTTACAACGGCCTGGGCAACGGCAGCTTCGCGCCGAGGGTGAAGGTGTTCTCGGACTGGGGGAGCTCGTACAACCTGATGGTGGGCGTCGGCGACCTGAGCGGCGACGGCAGGAACGACATCGTCGTACGCGACAAGGCCGGGAAGCTGTACCGCAACAACGGCAACGGCAAGGGCTCGTTCGGGTCCCGTACGCAGATCGCCACGGGGTGGACGTACAAGGGGATCTTCTGAGGGGCTGACGGGCTCCGGCCCCGAGGGGGCGGCGACCGGTGCATGTCGTGCCCCCGGCGAGGGAATCGCTGGGGGCATGACAAACAATCCCCGTGGTGCCCCGTCCGGAATTCCCGGTCCGTCCGGTCCGTCCGGTCCGTCCGGTCCGTCCGGTCCGTCCGGTCCGTCCGGTCCGTCCGGTCCGTCCGGCTCGGACGAGGAGCGGCTGGCCGAACTCGGCTACACCCAGGTCCTCGCCCGCCGGATGTCGGCGTTCTCCAACTACGCGGTCTCGTTCACGATCATCTCGGTGCTCTCCGGCTGCCTGACGCTCTACCTGTTCGGCATGAACACCGGCGGCCCGGTCCTGATCACCTGGGGCTGGGTCGGCGTCGGCCTGATGACGCTGTTCGTCGGCCTCGCGATGGCCGAGATCTGTTCGGCGTACCCGACGTCCGCGGGCCTGTACTTCTGGGCACACCGGCTGGCCCCGCCGCGTTCGGCGGCGGCCTGGGCGTGGTTCACGGGCTGGTTCAACGTGCTGGGCCAGGTCGCGGTGACCGCCGGGATCGACTTCGGGGCGGCTTCGTTCCTGGGGGCCTACCTGAACCTCCAGTTCGACTTCCGGATCACGCCCGGCCGCACGATCCTCCTCTTCGCCGCGATCCTGTTCCTGCACGGCCTGCTGAACACCTTCGGGGTACGGATCGTCGCGATCCTCAACAGCGTCAGCGTGTGGTGGCACGTGGGCGGCGTCGCGGTCATCGTCGGCGCGCTGACCTTCGTACCGGACTCCCACCAGTCCGCGTCGTTCGTCTTCACGGAGTTCGTGAACAACACCGGCTGGGGCAGCGGTTTCTACGTGGTGATGATCGGGCTGCTGATGGCCCAGTACACCTTCACCGGGTACGATGCCTCCGCCCACATGACGGAGGAGACGCACGACGCGGCGACGGCCGGGCCGCGCGGCATCGTCCAGTCGATCTGGACCTCCTGGATCGCCGGCTTCGTCCTCCTGCTCGGCTTCACCTTCGCCATCCAGTCCTACGACGGGGCCCTGGCCTCCCCGACCGGTGCCCCGCCCGCCCAGATCCTCCTGGACGCCCTGGGCGCCACCACGGGCAAGCTGCTGCTCCTGGTGGTGATCGGCGCGCAGCTCTTCTGTGGCATGGCGTCCGTGACCGCCAACAGCCGGATGATCTACGCCTTCTCCCGGGACGGCGCCCTCCCGTTCTCCCACGTCTGGCACACGGTCAGCCCCCGCACCCGCACCCCCGTGGCGGCGGTCTGGCTGGCCGCCATCGGCGCGCTGGCCCTGGGCCTCCCGTACCTGATCAACGTCACCGCGTACGCGGCCGTCACCTCCATCGCGGTGATCGGCCTCTACATCGCCTACGTCATCCCCACCCTGCTCCGCCTCCTGCGCGGCGACGACTTCCGGCGGGGCCCCTGGCACCTGGGCCGCTGGTCCCGTCCCATCGGCATCGTCGCGGTGGTCTGGGTGGCGGTCATCACGGTGCTCTTCATGCTGCCCCAGGTCTCACCCGTCACCTGGGAAACCTTCAACTACGCCCCGATCGCCGTCCTGGTGGTCCTCGGCTTCGCCGCCACCTGGTGGCTGGCCTCGGCCCGCCACTGGTTCCTCAATCCGGATCACAAGCGCACGATCGCCCGCAATACACCTCGCTGAGCGGGGCCTCCACCACGATGACCGGGCCCGGCAACCGATACCCGATCGGCGGCCGGGTCGCGGCGGGCTATGCTCGGGGGTGATTCGCCGAGGGCCGTTAGCTCAATTGGCAGAGCAGCGGACTTTTAATCCGTTGGTTGTGGGTTCGAGTCCCACACGGCCTACCTCTAAGCCCCAGGTCAGAGCTTGATTCCGGCCTGGGGCCTCCTCGTGTTCCGGGTCATTTCGGATGCATGCTCCAGCGCTGCCCCATCGAACCGCAAACGATCACGACATGACCGAGCCCTGCCACAGGGGCGGTCGGGGCTCACTGCGGCGGCGAACTACCTGTGGGCGCGGACGAGTAGCGTGCCGATGTGTCCGGGCTCGGGGGCGTCGATGATGTGCGCCTCGACGTCACGGAATCCGTGGCGTTCGAGGAGGCCCTTCCACCGGCGGGGCGTGTAGCTGTAGCGGTACGTGAACATCGCCTTCCCGGCGAAGCCGCCCTTGTAGCCGACGCGCGCGCCCTGATCGTGAAAGCGATCGACGCGCTCGGCTGACGGCTGACCATGGCCGCGACGAAGCGCCCCGCCACGGCGTCAGCCAGTGGGTGGGGCGCTGATCAGGCCGGTGCGGACAGCTTGGGAGTGAGCAGCTCCAGCGCCTCCTCCCAGCGGTAGTGGTCCGCGCCACCGCCGGCCTTCGGCCTGTGGGGCTCGTATGAACCGATCAGGACGCCCATCTCGCGCAGCCGCTCCAGGCTCCGGCCGTATGCGGGATGGGCGGCCTGCGCCGAGTTCAGGTAGGGCATGACGGCAGTGGGGATGCCGAAGCCGTAGGCCTCGCACAGGATGCCCAGCGCCAGGGTGTCCGAGATACCGGCAGCCCATTTGTTGATCGTGTTGAAGGTGGCCGGGGCCACCGCGATGGCGTCGGGGGGCGGCAGCGGGCGAGGGTCGCCGGGCAGGCGCCAGGCGGAGCGGATCGGGTAGCCGGTCTGTGTCTCGACCGCCTCGGTGTCAATGAAGCCGAGGGCCTGCGGGGTGGCGACGACGCCCACGTCCCAGTTCGCCTCCTGGGCCGCGGTGATCAGGATGCCGACATCGCCGGCGATGCCGGAGGCGCACACGACGACGTAGAGGAAGGGCTTCTTGGTCTGCCGGTCCGGCTGATCACTCACGCGGGGACTCCCAGTTGACGGCTGAGGCGGTGCAGTTCAGGCAGCGTACGTCGGCGGCCGCGGGCGGCCGGGCCGGCCACCGGCTCACGGACCGCCGGGCGGCGGATGTCCTGGGCCGCGCAGCTCTCCGCGATGCCGGTGCCTGACGGGTGCGGCAGCGGCGGGCACCGTCGCCCAGGCCCTCACCGAGGCGGAGTGCCCGGCCCCGTCCCGCCGAGTCCCGGCACGGTGACACCTTGTGGCCCGTGCACGTAGGTGCCAAACGAATTCCTTGCTGAGCCCGGGGAATCCCTGCGAGGGTTTCAGCGAGCCAATCCCGCAATAATTCGAGGCAGGCCGTCGATGGGCACTGACAGCCATCCCATTCAGCCGTACGCACTTCGGGACGGGGCGGTCATCGGGGTGTGGACGCCGTCCTCGCCTGCTCCCGCACTCTTTCCGCAGCGTTTCCGACGGGCGTTGTCCGCCCTGCGTCAGCATGGATTCGAGGTGAGGACCGGTCGCTACGCCACCGGGAACGACGGGCTGATGGCGGCGGATCCACGCCTTCTCGCGGAGGATCTGCACGATCTCCTGCGCAGTCCGGAGGTCGATGCCGTTGTCTGTGCGGTGGGTGGCTACACCAGCATGTCGGTTCTTCCGTTCCTCGATTTCGACCTGATCGCCGAAAGCCGTAAGCCGATCATCGGGTACAGCGATGTCAGTGCCCTGCTGTGGGCCATTCTGAAGCGCTGCTCCACCATCACCTTTCACGGACCGATGGTCGTGTCCGAATGGGGCGAGTCAGGTGGGCCCTTCCCGTACACGGTGGAGAATTTCCGGCGCGTTCTCGCCCCGTGGACGGGTCCCGTCGTGCTCGCCGCGCCCGCCGAGTGGACGGACGAAATGCTGTGGTGGGGCCGGGAGGACACCCGTCCCCGCCGGACGCGGGCAGGTGAATGGCGCCGTCTGGCCCCGGGGGTGGCCGAGGGGTGGCTGCTGCCCGGTTGCGCTCCCACGGTGAGCCGGCTCTTCGGCACGCCCTATCTGCCGGATCCGGCGGGCAGCATCCTCTGCCTGGAAACCCTGGAGATGAGCCCGGAGGATTTTTACGGGCTCCTTGTGCAGTGGAGGACCTCGGGCCTGCTGGACGAAATCAACGGACTCGTCGTGGGGCGTCATTACCGCCCGCGGTCCGGCGGTTCGGGAACCGATGCCTTCGACAGATCGGTCCTGGCCGCGCTCGGCGGACGGCGGATTCCCGTGCTCGTCGATGTTGATTTCGGGCACACCGAGCCCAGGCTGACTCTGCCGGTCGGGGTGCGTTGCCGAATCGATGCCACGCGAAGAGAACTCACTCTGCTCGCACCAGCTGTCACTGAAAGGGAAAACGAATGACCATACGGTTCGACGTTGTCGACGACGACCTGCACATCCGTTACGACCACAAAATATGTGCCCGCTGTATCCTCCCGGAATCATTTCCCGATATCTCGTTCGACGAGCAGGGCATTTGCTCCTACTGCACCGACGAGAAGGAACAGGTGGAGGTGGACGGTCAGGCCATCACCCAGGCCGTCGAATCCGCGCTGGCGACCGCGGACCCGGAACGGAAGTACGACGCGCTGGCGCTCTTCAGCGGAGGGAAGGACAGTTCGCTCGCCCTCTCGCTGGCAAGCCGGGATCTCGGTCTGCGCGTTCTCGCCTTCACCCTCGACAACGGGTTCCTGTCGCAGGCGTCCAGCGTGAACATGCGCCGGGTGCTCGACGAACTCGGCGTCGATCACGTCATGTTCCGCCCGCCCGGCCGGCTCATGCGTCCGCTCTACCAGGTCAGCATGGAGCTGGACTTCCCGTCGGACACCACCAAGTACTCCACCGGGGGCTGCGGATCGTGCATCAGCATGGTCCTGTCCTCGGGGATGCGGTTCGCGGCGGCGCACCGCATTCCGCTGCTGATCGGCGGGTGGACGCCCGGCCAGTTCACCACGAGTCCGCTGGCACCCGTCTCGTTCCTCCAGGACGTCATCGGAAGGCACTTCGGGCCTCTGTCCACGGCCTCGGCCACGCTCGCCGACCAGCTCACGGAGTGGCTCTCCGCGGAGAACACCGGGACGCCGGCCGGCCTCCTCAACCCCCTCTACGCCACCCGGTACAGCGAGGAGGCGACCATCGCCGAACTCTCCGGGCTCGGCTGGGTGCCCCCGAAGGACACCGACTCCTGCTCGACGAACTGCCGGCTGAACAGTCTGCTGATCGTCGAGCACGTCAAGAAGCACGGGTTCCACCCCTACGTCTACGAACTCGCCCATCACGTACGGCTGAAGAGCCTCTCGCGGGCCGACGCGCTGGCGAAGATCTCCGACGTCGGCATCCGTGCGAGCGCGGTGGGCTCGATCGCCGGGGAGCTGGGGATCAAGAACGTGCTGACCGCGCAGGACCGGATCGGCGACGGCCGATGACGCTTCCCCGGGAGCTGCTCGAAACGGACGTGGCCCCGAATCACCTCCCGGACACGGACTGGCTCAACCAGTACCTCGCCAGGGGCGAGGCCCGCGAGCCGATCATGCTGGGCCTCGGTGAACGGTGGGGCGGCACGCCCGCGCCACTGCTCGCGGCCCTGGGCTCGGCCTCGGCGGCGTCCCACGGATACCAGCTGTCCATGTACGGACTCCCGCGTCTTCGGGGGGTCCTGCGTGACTACCTGCGCCGTACGCACCGGCTCGAAGGGCTCGACGACGCGTACGAGGTCGCGGTCGGCTGGACGGGCACCCGCGCGGTGATGCGGGACTACGCGGAACTGCTGGCCGCCCGGCACAGCGGGCGGAAGGGGCACCTCTCCGCGCTCGTCGTCGCTCCTTCCTGGGACTACGCCGGAATCCTCGAACCGTCCGGCTTCCGCATCCACTACCTCGATCCGACTCTGACGGGCTCCTGGGAGCCGACGCCGGAGATGATCGCGGACACGGCCGCCGGTCTCACCGGGGGACTCGATCTCGTGGTGATCAACGCGCAGCACAATCCCACCGGCATCAGCTGGTCCCCCGACACGGTGCGCGCCCTCGTCCGGCTCGCCGCGGAGCACGGGGCCGCGGTTCTCGTGGACGACGCCTACTACGGGTTCCTCGATCCGGCCGGGGAACCGACCTCGGCGCTGCTGGAGCTCCTCACCGAGGAGTCCGCGGCGGGACTGCCGTGGCTGGCCGTGCGGTCCCTGGGAAAGCAGTTCAACTGCAACGGCTGGGCCGTCGGTGCCGTGACCGGGCCGCCGGGGCTCCTCGACGAGCTCGTCAACGACGTCCGAGCCCGGCACACGTACAACCACGGGGCCTTCCTGCAGAACGCCATGGCGGACTGGCTCACCGACGAGCGGGCGGTCTCGGAGTTCCTGGCCCGGGAGCGCGAGGAGTACGCGGAGCAGCGCACCGCCGCCGTCACCGCGCTGACCCGCTTCGGGGTCTCCCGCATCGTCGCCGGCCCGGCGGGCCCCTACCTGCTGTATCCCATGCCGGGGAACCGGGACGGCGATCGCATGGCGTACCTGGAGGACTGTGCGGTGCGGGCGGGGGTCCTGATGTCGGACGCCTGGCCGGCCGCCCGGCTCCTGGCGCCCCGCGCGGGCCGGCACGTCCGTATGTACCTCGGCCGGCCGCCGGAGGTGCTGACCGAGGCATGCGTGCGGCTGTCCGACGCCGGGCTGCTCGGATGAGGGTTTGGGCGGTGCCGCGGCCCTGACCTGCGGCACCCAGCACCGGAGGGCCTGCCCGGGAACGTGAGCACGCGTTCCCGGGCAGGCCCTCCGATGTGCTCCGGCCGTCAGTAGATGCGCTGCTTGTCCGACATCAGCACCGTGTTCGCGCGGACGGCGGCCCGGCCCTGTTCGGTGTTCGCGTCCACCGGACGGCCCAGCCGGAACAGCCCCGGGACGTCCCCGGACTCCGCCGGCCGCACGCCCGTCCCCTCGCCGCCGGGGTCCAGGAGCGGCGCCTGGAAGGCGACCGCGCGCTCCCAGAGGGCGCGGTCGTGCCGCCGCAACTCGTCGTGGGCGGCGGCCGCCAGGCCGTTCAGGGGCACGCTCCGCGTCGCGTCGGTGCCCCGGGTGTAGAGCCGCACGCGGTCGGCGGACTCCGCGGAGACGACGAGCGGGGCACCGGTGCGCCGGGCCGTCCGCACGGTGGCCGTCCAGTCCGCCTTCCCCTCGTGGACGCGGAGCCCCGCGCCCCGCAGCACCTCGTGCACCGCCTCGGGAGCACGCCGCGGCACCAGCGCCTGCGCGGGCGCGAGCCGGGACGGCAGGCAGACGCCGTGGCGGTCCTCGTGCAGGGCCACGCCCATGGCGATGAGCTTCGCGGTGTAGCCGAGCTCGATCACGCTTCCCCTGGCCCCGAGCCGCGCCACGAAGTCGTCGTCCAGGTGGTAGAGCGTGCAGGTCAGCCAGGTGCGGCCGTCGGGCGTCCGGGTGAAGGTGAGGATGCGCCGCTGGGCGTGCCTGCGCAGCGGCGGGGCCTCCACGACCAGGGTGGGGATCAGCATGGCGTCCATGAAGCGGAGGAAGGCGTCACGGTGGCCGGTCCAGACGTCGGCCATCGAACCGTCGACCACCTGGTGCACCATCTGGCACACCGCCCAGACGTGCTTCTCCCGGATCAGCGGCCGGGCGTCCGTGGTCTCGGCTCGGAAGAGCGGGTCCCGGCAGAGCAGCACCTTGTCCACCCGGCGGTGCAGCACCAGCTCCCGCAGACCGTCGGGCCGGAGCACGGAGGGCTCGGCCCCGTCGACCTCGTAGACATTGCTGTAGCTGTGGGTGCCGTCGTAGGCGTCCCGGTACTCCCGGCTGTTCAGCAGGGGCGTGGCGGAGACCACCTCGGTGGCGGCGACCCGGCCCGCCTCCGCTTCGTACTGGGCGTGCATGCGCTCGATGAGGCCCAGTCCGCCGGGCAGCAGCGCGGGGAACCCGGGGGCGAAGTCGAAGGCGGAGATGATCCCGCTCGACACGAGCAGCCGCCGGGTGTGGGCCGTCATGACGCCACCGGGAGGGTTATGTGCCCGTGGACCGGGACGGCCAGGCAGTGCCGGGCGTTCGCCGTGCCGGCCGCCTCCTCGCTCACGCGCGGCTCCGCCCCGTACCAGGGAACGAGGAGCCCGCGCAGCCGCGCCGCCCGCTCGGCCGCCCACTGCCGCGGCCCCTCGGTCTGCATCAGCAGTACGTCACGCTGTACGGTCCCGTCCGCGCCCAGGGCGGGGCCTATGGAGCACCAGCTCCCTTTGCGCAGGGGGTCGTTCGGGCGCAGGGGGACCACGTCGAACGGGACGTCCAGCGCGCGGAAGTAGAACGTCTGCGTGGTCTGACGCCACCCGACGACCCGGGTCGCCGGGTAGTGCGCCCACTGGCGCCGGTGCTCGATCCGGGGGAAGGCGAAGACGTCCGGCAGTCGTCGTACGCCCTCTCTTTCGAGCAGGTCGACGAGACCGGGAAGCTCGGGGTGCTCGGGGTGTTCTGGGTTCTCCGTGTGCTCGATGGGTTCCGGCATGTCACCTCTCCTGTGCCCGGCGGAACGCGAAGCCCGCCCCTCGGCAGATCTCGTCGGTCGGCTGCGGGAGCGTCGGGAGCGGGCGTACGTCCACGGCCAGGACCTCCGCGGCGATCTCGTCGCCGGACCGCATGGCGTCGTCGTCGAGCCAGAGGACGACGCGTTCCTGGATGTCGAGTCCGAAGTCACGCCTGGCCACCTGGATGGTGCGGATGAGCCGGCGCCGGTGGAACTCGGCCAGCAGCCCCTCGTTGAGCGTGGTGTCGACGGCGGCACCCGCGCCGCCGTCCGTGACGGCGGTCCAGCCCGTCTCGACCTCCTCCTGGAAGGCGACGTCGTCCGGCTCGATGGTGACGTCCTGCCCGCCGACCCCCAGCGTCACGGCGGTGCCGGCCCTCAGCCGTTCGACGCCACGGGCGTCCAGCGTCCGTACCGCCTCGCCGATCTCCTTCATCAGCCGCCCGTGACGAGGTCCCAGACGGCGCCAGTTGGGCTGCACCTGGTACGTCACCGGCAGCGTGACCTCGTCGCCCATGAGGAGGCTCTTGACGTTGACCTCGTCCTTCACGATGTCCTGGAACTCCGCGGGCAGGTCCGGGAGGCCGACGACGACGCCCTGGGCCAGCGGCTGCCTGACGGACAGCTCGGCCTTCGTCCTGGCGGCCCGCAGCAGGCTCGTCGCACGGCGTGCCGTCTCCATGTGGCGCTCCAGCTCCGGGTCCCTGGTGCCGGCCCCCGGCCAGTCGTCCAGATGTACGGAGTCCCGCTTCGCCAGGTCCTCGTCGGCCGGGGCGATGGCGTGGTGAACGGCTTCGGCCAGGAAGGGGACGAACGGCGCCATGAGCAGCGCCAGCCGGCCGAGGGTGTGGTGCAGGGTCTCGAACGCGTCGACGTCGGTCTCGTCCATGGACCAGAACCGGCGACGTCCGCGCCGGATGTACCAGTTGGAGAGGTCGTCGATGAAGGCCGCGATCGACTGGGCCGCGACGTGGGCCTGGAAGCCCTCCAGTTCCTCCGTCACCGACTCGGTGAGTGCTTCCAGGCGTGAGATCAGCCAGCGGTCCAGCACCTGCCCGGACGCGACGGCCGCCCCGCTCGGAGTGAATCCGGCGAGCTCGGCGTAGCGGCGGTAGAAGTGGACGACGTTCCAGAGGGTGCCGAGGTCCTTCGCGGCCCGTTGGTCCATCGAGGCGGGTGACACCCGCCGGGAGCCCCAGGGCGCACCGGAGTTGAAGAAGTACCAGCGCACGCCGTCCGCGCCGAGCCGGCTCAGCGTCTCGTCCGGGTCGATCGTGTTCCCGATCGACTTGGACATCTTGCGGCCCTCGTCGTCCACCAGGTGGCCCAGGCACAGGACGTTGCGGTACGGCGCCGATCCGTGGGTCAGGGTGTTGACGACCAGCATCGAGTAGAACCAGCCGCGGGTCTGGTCGATCGCCTCGCAGATGAAGTCGGCCGGATAGGCGTCGCGCACGGTGCTCCCGGGCGCCGCCGGGTAGCCGTGCTGGGCCGCCGGCATGCAGCCGGAGTCCAGCCACACGTCGCACACCGGCGGGACCCGCCGCGCGGGCTCCCCGCAGTCGGGGCAGGGGAAGGTGATGTCGTCCACCTGAGGCCGGTGCAAGGACAGTTCCGCGAGGTCCCTTCCGGTGAGCCCGGTCAGTTCGGCCCGGCTGCCGACGCAGGTGTCGTGCCCGTCCGCGCAGCGCCACACGGGGAGGGGCGTCCCCCAGTACCGGTCCCGGGCGAGTGCCCAGTCGACGTTGTTCTCCAGCCAGTTGCCGAAGCGCCCGTGCTTGATGTGCGCGGGATGCCAGTTGACCTTCTCGTTCTCCTCGACGAACCGGTCCTTGATCCGCGCGGTGCCGATGTACCAGGTGGGCTTGGCCCAGTACAGCAGCGGCGTGCTGCACCGCCAGCAGTGCGGGTACGCGTGCGTGTACCCGAGCTCCCGCACCAGCAGGCCGCGCTCCTCCAGGTCCGCCAGCACCTGCGGGACCGCCTCCAGGACGTTGGTCCCCGCCCACGGCCCGGAGCTGAACTCGCCCTTCTCGTCCACCGGATTGGGCGTGGGCAGCCCGGCCTCCGCGCAGACCCTGGCGTCGTCCTCGCCGAAGGAGGGTGCCAGGTGGACCAGGCCGGAGCCGGTGTCGTCGGCGACCCCGTCCCAGCCGACGACCACACCGTCGGTGCCCGCGGCCTCGTCCGCGTAGGGCCGGACATAGCGCCGGCCGACGAGCTCACTGCCCGGGAAGACGCGCTCCGGATCGCTGTCGACAACCTCCTGTGCGCGGGAGACCGCGAGGATCAGTTTCCTGCCGTCCGGGCCGGGATACACCCCGTAGTCGTGGTCGGGCCTGACGGCGACCGCCACGTTCGCCGGGAGCGTCCAGGGCGTGGTCGTCCACGCGACCAGCTCGGCGCCGCCGTCCACCAGCGGGAAGGCGACGAAGGCGGACCGGTCCTCCCGGTCGCGGTAGACGCCCGGTTGTGCCAGCTCGTGGGAGGAGAGCGCCGTTCCGCAGCGGAAGCAGTAGGGGACGACCTTCTCCCCCTCGAAAACCAGGTCCTTGTTCCACATCTCCTTGATGTGCCACCAGGCGGACTCGACGTAGGAGTCGTCCATGGTCCGGTAGGCGCGGTCGAAGTCCACCCAGTACCCGTACCGGGAGAGCGTGCGCCGGAATGCGCCGATGTTGCCCGCTGCGTACTCCCGGCACGCGCGCGTGAACGCCTCGACGCCGTGCTCCACGATGTCGTGCTTGCTCTGGAGGCCGAGGTGCCGTTCCACCGCGATCTCCACCGGCAGCCCCTGGCAGTCCCAGCCGCCGAGCCGCTCGACCCGTCGCCCCCGCATGACCTGGAAGCGGGGGTAGATGTCCTTGTACACGGACGTGAAGACGTGGTGCAGCGCCGGCTTGCCGTTGACGGTCGGGGGACCTTCGTAGGTGACCCAGGGGCGGCCGTCGGGGCGGTGGTCGAGGTAGCGGCCGACCACGTCCTGCTCGTCCCAGTAGCGGAGGACGTTCTCCTCCAGCTGAGGAAGATCGAAATCACCCGAAAAATCAAACATACCGGCCACCTACTCCATTTCCTTGGCCGAGGGGGCGGGAGCCCGCTCCACTCGCTGCGACTCCGGGCGGTCTCCGTCCGCTGGTCAACGGGACGGAACTGGCCTGATTTCGAGCAATTCCGCGCGAGGATGTCCGGAGCCACCGCCCGCTCTCGCCGGCGCTGGATACGGATACGCGACGCGGGACGATCGGAAGATCAAAAGCGACTACGTGGAGAACCGTGTGGTGTGACTCCACCGCAGCTGTAGGCCGAGAAGGATTTGAACCTCCGCCCTCACTCTTATCAGGAGTGCGCTCTCACCAGGACTGAGCTATCGGCCCCCGGTGGCCACCGGAATGTGAATGGCCAGGGAATAACTGTTTCAACCCGGCAGAGCCTAAGGACGTCCAGCAAAGTCCACAACGCAAATAGATGTGACCTGCATCACAGGTCATTCATTGTTTCCGGCCGGGCGCCCGGCCGCCTCCGGCGCCGCCGCCGCGAATCGGCAGGCGGGCGGTGGTGCCGCCGCATCGAACGTCAAGTTCCCTTGTGCGGACCGGAGTCGTGCCGGTCCTGGGCCTGGGGATACCGGGGTGCTGGCAGCTTGCGGCCATCGCACCTTCGGGCCACCGCCAGATATTGCGACCACCGCTTCGTGGATGTCAGGTTGTCGGTGGAGACGGCGCGCGACCGAATTCGGTCGGCCTCCCGTCGCGCTCTCACTTGTTCATGTCGGCGTATGCAATCGCTACGACAGGGCTGAAGGACCACACACCTGAAAGGCGTTGTTCGATGATGGCTGACCGGCTCGAATCCCTGACTTCCGAGACCTCCGAGAGTGCCGAGGGTCCCGAGAATCTCGACACCCTCGACCACCTGACTCTGGTCGGTTCACGGGACGCATTGTCCTCCGGATACTGCGACGACGGGACTGCCGACGCGATTACGGGCATCTTCGCGGGCGTGGAGGCAGGAAAGGCGGACGCGACCGAGGCGCTGCAACAGCTTCAGGACCTGCTGGAGCAGATTCGTCACACCCCGGCCGGCGTCGACCGGATATCGCGAATGAACGCATTCGTGCGCACGCTCGGCCGGGCCGACAATCTCGCCGCCTTTCTGGAGCTGATGCGGGCGACGCTGAAGCCCGGACAGCCGTCCAACAGCACCGTGGACCGCTCCCTCGCCAGCCGGGCCCACTGCATCTACGGCTGGTCGGGGCAGACGCTGGTCCTGGCCTCCGAGGTGGACGACCTCGACAGCACGACGGCGCCCGAGACCGGGGTCGAGGAGTTCATGGGGTACCCGCTCGCGGAGTGGCACGCCAGCATCCACATCTGGCAGCCGAACCCCGAGGCGGAGGGCTTCGCGTCGACCAAGCGATTCGAACCGAACATGATCGCCGAGCCGCCCCACTCGCACCCGTTCTCGTTCGTCTCCTACGTCTCCAAGGGCGAGATGCGGCAGTCCGTCTACGAGGAGACCCCCGGAGTCGCCCCGGCCGGATCGACCGACCGCTACGGCGACGTCACCCTTGAGCGGGTGGACGGTGTGTGGCCGCCGCACCCGGAGTACGTGCCCAGCCATCTGCGGACGGCCGAGGAGCGCATCCTGCTGACGCAGGGCGAGAGCTACTTCATGACCACCAACCTGGTGCACGACGTCGAGGTGGACCGGACGGCAGCGGCCGACCGGCCGACCATCACGCTCTTCCTCTGCTCCGAGACCACCCGCATCCCGAAGTCCTACATGATGCCGTCGATGGCGGACTTCCACCGCGACAACCCCGACCTCACGGACCGGGCGGCGCCGCTGGACCCCGAGGAGTGGGACGCCAAGCTGGACGCCACGGCCCGCTACCTGCGCGGGGAGAGCGAACACCTGCGCCTGGGCGAGGTCTTCGAGTGCGGCAGCACGTACGCGTTCATCAACGTGTAGGCCATGTTCCGGGCCGGGTCCGTTCCCGGACGTGTTCCCGGTCGTGTTCCAGAAGTCCCGACCGCCCAGGCCGGGCCCGCGGCGGTCCGCCGTGCGCCCGGCCGACGGTCCGCCTGCGAAGAGAACCCGCACGGTTCGAAGGACTGGTGCCCCTCATGCTTTCCCACCTCCTCCCCTCGGCGCCCCTGACCCGGCGACTGAGCATGCAGGCAGCTCTCTTCGCGCTCGGGCAGGGCAGCTTCCTGGCCGGGAGCGCCTTCTACTTCACGCGCGTCATCGGCCTGAGCGCGGCGGAAGTGGGCCTCGGCCACACCGTCGCGGGCGTAGTGATCTTCCTGGTGGCGGTCCCGCTGGGACGTGCCACGGACCGGCTCGGGCCCCGGAAGATGTGGGCGCTCGGGGCGGGTCTCCAAGGCGCTCTCTACCTCGTCTACCCGTGGGTCCACGGGTTCGGGACGTTCCTGGCGATCCTGGTGGCCATCTACTTCGCCGACGCCGCCGGAAGGGCCGGCCGCGGGGCGTACATGCTGAGCGCCTTCGCCGGTGAGGAGCGCATCAAGTCCCTGGCGTACGTGCGCAGCGCGCTCAACGCCGGGTTCGCCGTCGGGGCGCTCCTGGGCGGAGCCACCCTGGCCGTGGAGAGCACCCGCTTCCTCCACACGATCCCGATGGCGACCGGCACGGTGATGCTGGTGAACGCGGTGCTCATCGCCCGGCTCCCCGGGCTTTCCGTCGTGGCCGCGCCCGCCGAGCGCTCCCCGTCCCGGCTGGGCGCCCTGCGCAACCGAGGTTTCCTCCTGGTGAACGTCGCCCTCGGCGTCCTGAGCACCAACCAGGTACTGCTCAACGTGGTCATCCCGCTGTGGCTGGTGGAGGAGACCGATGCGCCGCGGTGGCTGCTGGCCTGGCTCTTCGCCACCCACACCGTGCTGGTCGTGGTGCTCCAGGTGCGGGCCTCGCGCGTCGCCCGCACGCTGCCCGGCGCGCTGGCGGCGGGACGGCTCAGCGCGGCGTGCACCGCGGCGACCTGCGTCGTGGTGGTGGTGGCCTCCGGCACCTCGGGCTGGACGACGATCGCCCTGATCTGGTGCGGATACATAGTGCTGACCGGCGCCGCGCTGTTCCACGCCGCCGCGGACTGGGGCGTCGTGGCCGAACTCTCCGACCCCGCGCGCCGGGGGGAGTACCAGGGCGTGGTGCGCGTGGGCAACACCCTGGGGACGGTATGGGCTCCCGCCGTCTACACGTTCGTGGCCATGAACTGGGCGGTGGGCGGCTGGCTGGTCATCGGGGTGCTGGCCCTGGGCGCCGCCGCGGCGGCCCGGCCGGCGGCGGGGGCGGCGGAGCGGTACCTGCGGACGCACGCGCTCCCGGAGACCGACCGCGGCGCCGCGGACCCCGCTCACTGACCGCTCGCGCGCACCGGCCGGTCCGTCGTGGGCGTCCGTTCGGCCGCGGACGCCCACCGGAGCCGATGCCCGCGGCCGCCGTGCCGCTACGAGCGGAAGGGCGCGGCCTCCACCCGGGCGGACTCCCGTTCCCAGGACTCCCGGTCGCGCAGATAGCGAGGTGCGTCGGCGGTGATCGACCTGGTCTCGGCTCCGCCATGGGTCAGCCTCCAGCGCACGGAGCCGCTGACCCGATGGGCGCAGAAGGCCATGAACGCCTGTGCGGCCTCGCGCAGTTCACCGAACCAGCGGCCTTCGAGCGCCTCCCGCACCCAGAGCTGCTCCAGGGCCATCTTCTCCCGGACGGTCTCCGCCTCCAGCGCGGCCGTCTCCAGGTGCCGGTAGCTGCGCAGCAGGAGCCAGGCCGCCGGCATCTCCCGGATCTCCAGGACCTTCTCGCCGCCCGCCAGGTGCTCCAGTCCGCTGTACCGGCCGAGGCCGAAGGCCCCCACCCGCCGGTTGAGCTGTTCGATCAGGGTGGGCAGCGGAGCGGCCGAACCGTCGACCGCGACCGGCACCCCGTGCTCGAACCGGACCTCCAGGGACGCTTCCGTCAGGTCGGAACGCCGGCTGCTCCAGCGGTACATGTGCTCCGGAACCACATGGTCCTCGGGGTCGTCGAGGGTGCCCGACTCGAACTCCCTGCACCACAGGTTGGAGTCGCCACTGACGACGCGCTCGCTCATCCGGTCGAGGCCGGCCCGCTTCAGCGCCAGCATCTTCTCGTCCCGGTCGACCGGGTCGAGATCGTACGGGCTGCCGATGACGCCGTCGTAGCCGAGCAGGGTGAGCGCTCCGTTGAGCCTGCGCAGGGTGTTCTGCGAACGGTTGGCGGTGTGCAGGACGGCCGCCGCGCCGAGTTCGCCCGCCAGCTCGGCGGCGTACCGCGCGATCAGGGGCCTGCTGAGTGTGGAGCTGACCGGATGGGTGCCGAGGTAGACGGCCTGGCAGTAGATGGCGGCGCTGACGAACTCGTCCGCGAAGTCCTGCCGCCCGTCCCGGATGTGCAGCCGCACGCCGAGAGCGTCGGCGATCCGCCGTTTGTGCGCGCTGCTCTCGTCCTCACCCAGATCGACACTCAGGGCGTGGATGTTCCGGAAGCCGGCCTCCTTGAGGCGCAGCAGGAGGTAGCTGCTGTCCAGGCCGCCGCTGAAGAGGGTGATGACCGGCGCTCCGCGGTCCGGGCCGCCGTCCGTGATCTGGCGGAACGACCGGACCGTGCGGGCCGGGGCGCGGGGAGGGGTGTACGTGTCGAGGGGCATGGCCAGGCTCCCTAATACTCCGGTTGGAGATCGTGGTCGTCGTGTCGGAGTGACCCGACAGCCTCTGAGGTGCGGCCGCTCGTCGGCGGCGGCCCGGCGAGCGCCGGAGCGGACGGACGGAAGTCCGTCCGTCCGCTCCTGTCCAGCGCCCCGGTCGGGGTCAGTGCGGTCGATCCCCGTTCACCGGCGCACGGCGCTGCCGGCGACCGGGGCCGAGGCGTGCAGGATCGGGAACTCGGTCGGGCGGTTCTTGCGGTAGAGCAGGATCGAGTAGCGGCAGTAGCCGAGGTTCTCGTTGAACAGCGAGTAGAAGTGGTGCAGCCGCCGGCCCGCCGCCTCCTTCAGCTCCTCCGGCAGGCTGTCGTTGCACGGCTGGGCGAGCACGGCGGCGACGTATCCGTCGATCTGCTCCGGGCTCAGGTCCAGGTACTCGTGGTCCTCGGAGAAGAACAGCTCGGCGCCGTCGCGTCCGAACATGTCCTCCCAGTCGTTCCGGCCGAAGCGCGGCAGCGGGGCGCCGATCGCGTGCTCCACCTCCGCCAGGAGGCGGGCCGGGGGACGGCGGTGGTAGAAGATCGGCACGGCGGCCAGGACACCGAAACGCTTCAGCACCCGGTAGTACTCGTCGATGGCGCGCTGCCGGTCCGGTATGAAGGACGTGACGTTGCTGGCGAACAGCAGGTCGAAGTGCTCGCCGGGGAACGCGATGCGGGTGCCGTCGCCGACGGAGAAGTGGGCGTTCTCCAGTCCGAGCGCGGCCGCCTTGGTCCGGGAGAACCGGACGGACGACTCCTCGATGTCGATGCCGCTCACTTCGCAGTCGGCGGAGGCTGCCATCTCCAGTACGGAGAAGCCCGTGTTGCTGCCGACTTCCAGGATGCGGCGGCCCGGTCCCAGCCCGGGTGTCTCCCGCAGCACGGTACGGATGGTCGCGGCCCCGCCCGAACACATGTTGGGCTCGTTCACCAGGCCGACGGTCTGCGAGAAGTTGAGCTGCCGCACGTCGTCCGGGGTCAGCTGCCGGTTCGGGGCGGTGGTGGTCATGAGAGCTCCTGTGGGAGAAGAGGAACGGGCGGTGGCAGGGGGAGCGGGGGAGCGGTGCGGCCGGAGCGGCTTGTGCGCATCAGGGCACGATGGTGTGACCGTTGCGACGCGGCAGCAGCTGCATGTCGCGGATGTCCTCGTGGTCGAGCAGCCACATCAGGAACCGTTCGATGCCGAGCCCGAAGCCCGACGTGCGGACCGGCTGGTACTCCCGCATGTCCAGGTACCAGGCGTACGCCTCCTCGCCGACCTCGTGCATGTCCAGCGCGACGCGCACCTCGTCGGCGGTGACGTGGCGCTCGCCCCCGCCGACGATCTCGCCCATGCCGAACAGCAGGTCCGCGTTGAGAGCGGTGCGGCCCTCGGCATCACCGAAGCCCTGGTAGAAGGGCACGGCCAGGTGGTCCCAGTGGCTCACCCAGAGGAATTCCCCCAGCTTGTCCATGAGCAGCCGCTCGCCCTCGCGGGTCAGCGTGCGCCAGCCGCCCTCGTCCTCGATGCCGGTCGTGCCGAGCAGCTCGGCGGCCTCGTCGAAGGTGACGCGCCTGAACGGGTTGCCAGAGGCGAGGAGTTCCAGCTTCGCGACGCCGCCGCCGCACTCGCGGATGGCATCGGCGTCGCGCTCCAGGATTCCCGCCGCGAGATGGGCCAGGTACGCCTCGACCGTCGTCATCATGTCGTCGAGCCCGCCGACGATCTCGGCCTCGCTGTGGAAGAACTGGCAGAGGTGGGTGGAGTCGGCGTCCTCACCGCGGAAGGACGGCATGATGTAGTACGTTCCCGCGCCGGTGAGGCGACAGCCGAACTCGAGCATGAACTGCATGGAGTCCGCGAGGTAGGTGGGCGCGCCCATCAGGTCGACATTCACCGGCAGCGAGTCGCTGCCCCGGCCCATCGGACTGGAGATCGATCCGGTGGTGACCGGCATGTGCAGGGTCCGGCCGCCGCGTGCGCGCCAGAAGTCGACGGTCAGCTCACTGACGCTGTTCTGCAGCCGGGCCACCGTCCGGTACCACGGGTTGCGCAGCACCTCGAGGTGGTAGCCGTCGGTGTTCTTCCATATCTGGGACGGGCTGGCGGTCATGTGGCAACTCCTGAAGTCATGTCCTGGGATGTGGGGGAGCGGGTGGTGACCGGCGCCGGAAACCGGCGGCCGGCCCTTCGTGACGTCCGTCGTCGAGGCCGGTCGTCCCGGTCAGTCGTCCGTGACGTCGAAGCGCACGACGCGTCGCACCTCGTCCGCGACGGCGCGCAGCCCGGCGACATCGGCTGCGGTGAAGACGGCCTGGGCGAAGAAGTTCTCCGCGTCGAGGGACTCCACCCGGTAGCCGTCGACGACATAGCCGTCGAACACGCCTGGTACCGCGAGCAGTTCGTCCCGGTCGGCACGGGCCGACACACGTCCCACGGCTCTGGCGTCGACCGGCACGCTGCCGACCAGGTCCCGGCCCTGCGCCGGGCCCTGTGGCCCGTCCGCGGGGAGCTCCCACCCCTCGGGCAGCGCCATCCGGACCAGGGCCGACACGGGGTCGATCCCCGTGAGGTGGCGGATCGCGGGAACGTGCGTGCCGCCACCGGGCCGCGGGTTGATCTCGACCAGTTCGGCGGTGCCGTCCGGCAGCGCGCGTCCCTCGACGTGCAGCCAGCCGGAGGTGAAGCCGATGTGCCGGCACATCTCGCTCACGGCCCCGGTCAGCCGCTGTGCTCCCGACACCACCACCGGATCCTGCGGCGGGGAGACCGACAGCCCGGCGTCGTGCAGCAACTCCTCGTCGTGTTCGGTCTTCTCGAAGACGACCAGCCCGTGGAACCGGCCGTCGGTCACCGGGCCGTCGACGGAGAACTCCGGCCCGTCGATGAACTGCTCGACGATCACCTCGGTCCCGGGTCCGAGCGCGTCGCCGATGGCGGCCAGGTGCGCCCGCAGGCTCGCGGCGTCGCGTACCAGGCGCACGTGCCGGGAGGCGCCGCTCTGGCGGGACGGTTTGGCCACCGCCGGAAAGAAGTCGACCGCTGCCGGGTCGAGTGCGGCGGCGCTGCCCGCCAGCCACGGCAGCTTGCTCAGGCCGGCGGCCGCCATGGCCTGGCGCAGCTCCGCCTTGGAGAGCAGCACCTCGCGGCTGGCCTCCCCGCCGGGGAGGCCGAAGTGCCGGGAGAGGCGGACCTGCCAGGGGATCAGCGCCTCCATCATGTTGACCACCGCGACGGGCCGTACGCCGGCCGCGGTCAGGGCGGCCTCCAGCCGGCCCAGCTCCGCGTCCGGGTCCGCCGCGTCCCAGTCGATGAGGAGGTGGGCGGCACAGGCATCACGGTTGCGGTCGTCGGCGAGCGCCGACACCAGCACCGGCCGGTATCCCTCGGCGCGCAGCGCTTCGGCCGCGAGCCGTACCCCGCCGGTGTTCCACTGGGAGAGGATCAGGGCGTCGCGCCCGGCCGGAACGTCCTGTTCAGTCACGGGGCTTCTCCTCGTCGCTCCCGGCGGTCTCCCCGTCCTCGGCCGCGGTCTCGACCCGGAACCGCGTGACCAGGTCGTGCCGTACCTCCTCGTACGCCTCGGCGGTGTCCGCGCCGATGACGAGGATCAGGCACCACTCCGAGGGGTGCGCGAGAGCCACCCGGCTGCCGGGTTCGCGGAACTTCAGGTACTCCAGCACCCCGGGATGGGCTGCCAGTTCGGCCTCGTCGGGCATGGAGGTGATGACGCCGGGCCGGGAGGCGGTGAGGTGGATGGCGCCGATGTGGGGGCGGCGGGGGGCGGCCGGCGGGGTCTCGTCGGTGACGACGACCCGCGCGAAGTCGGCCCAGATGTCGCGGCCCAGATAGGCGCTGAGCATGGGCGGCATCATGCCGCCGCCGACGCGCGTGGCGATCTCGGAGAAGACGATCTCGCCGTCCGGGCGGACGAAGACTTCGAGGTGGGTGGCGCCGTGCTCGATGCCGAGTCCCCGGTTGATCCCGTCGTGCAACGCGCGCATCCTGCGGTAGAGCTCGGGCTCGTCCGCCTCGTTGATGACGCGGGCACCGTCGAGCCCGTTGTCGTCGCGCCGGGCCTCTGCCGTGACGGCGATGCGCGGTTCCCGGTACGCGTGCACGAGGAAGCTCACGGCCCGGCCGCCGGCCCAGAAGGCGTCGACGCAGATCTCGTCGCCGGGAACGAACTCCTCGACCATCAACTGCTTGGAACGCAGATATGTTTCGAAACGGAATTCGGCCAGGATCTTTTCCAGGTCTTCCGGCCGGTCCACGCGAACAGTACTCATGGTGCCGAATCCCGATACCGGCTTGACGACCACGGGGAACCGGAGTTCAGCCGCCGCCCGTTCGGCGCCGGCGTGGTCGTCGGGGCCGGCCAGGGAGCTGAAGCGGGTGGTGGGCACGCCGGCCGCGCGGACTCGTTCCTTCATCAGCCGCTTGTCGCGATAGGCCGTGTGCTTGCGGGCATCCCCGTCGCCGTCGAGCAGCAGCTGAAGATAGCCGGCGCCGAACTGGCTGAACTCGGTGTGACTGACGATCCGGTCGATACGGGGGCGGTAGAGCGAGAGATCGATGGCGACGGCCGCGATCTCCTCGATCGAGTCGAAGCTGCTCACCCGGTAGACCTGACGGGCCCGGCCGAGCAGCTCGGGGTCCGGGTCCATGTGGTCGACATCGAAGTCGTCCAGTACGACGTACACCTCGGGTGTCAGCGCCAGCAGCTCCGTCAGGAGTGTCGGGTGCCACTTGCAGAGCACGATCGCCTTGGCATTCTCAGTGGTCACGGTTCCTCGTTTCATGGTCGGCCGTGAGTGGTGCGCGGCCTGCTGATCAGTCCCAGCCCCAGCTGTCGGAGCCCGGCCCGGTGGCGGCCGTTCCGTCCGGCTGGTCCCCGGCCGCGGCCGTTCCGGCGATCCCGCCGACGAGGGCACACGTCATCGCGACAAGGAGAAACAAACGCCTCATGACATTCCCGTCCGAATTCTTCTGGATGCTGAAAGGATAGAAAGGCGCGGATTCACACAGGGTGAAAATTCGGCACGCAGACGTCCGTAAATTCCTTGCGCATGAGCCCCCGTCGTTCTTCTGCTGTTTATCAACCTGGCATTCGGTGGGCGGCGGCACAAGTTTGCTCTTCGACATCAAGTTGCACTGGCCGCAAGTGGCCAGGTGGGCAAGATCGGGATAAGCGGGCCCGCGTGGCGAATGTCCCGGGGCTCAATGCGCAAAGAGGCATGTTGCTGCCAAGGCATGAATGTGCCAATGCGGGACGGTCCGGGTTCCGTCGAGGAATGAGACTCTCCGGATATGTATGCCATTCATCTTGAGACCGAATCGAGCCGGGTCGATCTGGACGAACTGGCCGACGCGGTGTCACACGTGTCGCTCTGCCGCGTCGAGCACGTCTACGCGGCGCGGCCGCCGCACACGCGGCAGCTGGGCGTGATCTTCGTCCTGGCCGCTTCGGGCGCGGCGGCCGGCGACGGTGTACTGGAGGCCGTTCGGCATCTGCTGAAGGAGGACGGCCGCCCGGACCGCGCGGAATTCCGGCCTCCGGACATCGCCAGGAGGGAGGGGCTGTGCCACGGAGTGGTCCGGATCATCCGGGTCGGCGCCCCGGATCCCGTCAGGTCGGCCAAGGGCGCCCTGGCACAGGCGAGGTGGGGCGGGCCATGACGGACAAGCGGCCGCCCGGTCAGTCCTACGCGGTCACAGCCACCCGGCGCGGGCCGCGAGGATACCGGCCTCGAAGCGGCTGCGCGCCCCGAGCTTGGCCGAGACGCTCGCCATCATGCGGCGCGTGGTGCGCAGCGACAGTCCCATCTTGCGTGAGACGACCTCATCGGTCTGCCCCTGGGCGAGCAACTGGAGCAGGGCCATCTCCTGCGACGTGGGCGCGTCGGACGCGGGCGGGTGCGGGGCACCCAACGGCGTCGCCCGTTCCCACAGAAGGTGGAACAGCGCCACCAGCGCGGTGACCACGCCCGGCGCCTGCATGACGACGGCGCCGGCCCGGCTGTTCTCCGGATCGATCGGTACGAGTGCCACCGCCTCGTCGGCGATGAGCATGCGCAGCGGCAGGGACGGCAAGGTCCGTGTCTCGCCGCCGAGTTCGGAGAGCCAGTGCGCGTACTGGATCGTGGCCCGGTCATTGCGCACGCTGTCGAGGTAGATCGTCCGCACGGCCACGCCCGCCGCCAGGCTCGCCTCGTCGAGCGGCCGGCTGGCCTGCAGGGCTTCCTCGCTCTGGGCGCCGCCGGGCATGAACGCCAGCAGCTCGCCGGTGGCGTTCCGGGCCAGTTCGGTGAGGCGGGCGCGTACCTCGTCGATGCCTTCGAGCCGCTCCAGACCGAGGCTGCTGTGGTGGGCCCGCCCGGAGGCATGGGCGGCGGCGAGCCGTGCCGTGGCGGCGCGGACCGACGCCAGCTCCACCTGCTGGCTGTGGATCTGCCGCTCGCGCTGATGGATGTAACTGGCCAGGCTGACCTCGGGATCGATCACCACCGCGTTCTTCGTCTCCTTGGACGGCAGCAGCATCGACAGCTCGGCGAGCCTGTCCATCTTCTCCAGGACGTCCGGCTTCGGGACCCGGAGGTGTCGCGCGATCTCGGCGACGTCCCAGCCGGGCCGGGTGATCACCAGGCGGTAGACCTCGATGCAGAGTTCGTCCTGCCCGATGAGCGTCGCCAGTACGGAGTTCTCCCTGCTGGGCAGCCCTTCTCCCCCGGAACCACTCATTCCTCATCCCCCATGAGTCAAAGCTGCCGGGGATCGCTCCACGTGAGCCGAACGAGGCCGTATGCCCCGCGCGCCCCCCGGCACAACACCACCCGGTCGCCGGGTACCTGTCGGTGCTCACGACTGGTCCGTCCCGCCGGGACCAACCGCTCGGCGGCGCCATCCGCACGGACGGCCAGTGACCGCAACCTATCCGGATTCCGAGAGGGTGACCAGGGAGGACAGAGATGTTAGAACGCTCTTTGCGACCCGACCACTTCTCCCGCCAGAGGCCTGCGACCCGGCCGTCCCCTCCGTCCGGGGCCGCCGCGGGCGAAGGCGCCGGGGCGGGCCGGGGTCTCGGCTACCGTTGATGCCCAACAGCGCCCGGAAGGAGCCACGTTGACCCGGGTCGTGATGATCGGTGGAGGGATCGGCGGACTGGCCGCCGCGCTGTTCCTGGCGCGTCGGGGGCATTCGGTCACCGTGCTGGAGCGGGACGGCCGACGGCCGGGGCCCGATCTCGACGCGGACTTCTTCGGCCGGCGCCGTCCCGGGGTGCCGCAGGCGAACCAGCCGCACGGGCTGCTGGCCCCGGTCCGTACCGTCCTGCGGGCCGAGGCCCCGGACGTGTACGACGCGATGCTGCGCATGGGGGCCGTGGAACGCAACGAGCTGGAGTGGTTCGCCGAGCCGCCGCCCGCCCGGCCCGGTGACGAGGACCTGGTCACGGTCCAGACCCGCCGCATCGTCCTCGAAACCGCCCTGCACGACGCGGTGCACCGCGAGCCGGGGATCGACATGCGCCTCGGGGAGCCCGCGGAAGGACTCGCCCTCGACCGGCACGGCGAGGTCCCACGGGCCACGGCGGTGCGGTCCGCGGTGGGGCGGTACGACGCGGATCTGGTCGTCGACGCCGGCGGGCGCCGCTCCCCGGTGACGGGCTGGCTGTCCGGGGCGGGCTGCCGGGACGCGGTCGTGGAGCACCACCGCACCGGGATCGCGTACGTCTGCCGCTGGTACCGGCTGCGCCCGGACGGGCCGCGGAACCCGGGGCGGGTCAAGGCGGGTTCGGTGGCGGCCTTCGCGGTCGGCGGGGTCTTCCCGTCCGACAACGGCACCCTCGCGGTGTCCCTGACCGTGTCCGCCGCCGATCCCACCCGGGGCGCGCTCCGGGACCCCGCGGTCTTCGAACGGGTCGCCCGGACGTTTCCCGCTGTCGCGGCGTGGCTGGAGCTGCGGCCCGAGGCGGTCTCCGGGGTGCTCGCGATGGGGGGCCTGGACAACCGCTGGACCGGGCTCGCGGACGCGGCCGGGCCCGTGGTCACCGGGCTGGTCGGGATCGGGGACGCGCTCACGCACACCAACCCCACCATGGGGCAGGGGGTGGCGCTGGCCCTCCGCGCGGCCCAGTGGGTGGCCCGGCGGGCCGGCACCGCCGGGGACGACCCCGCGTCGTTCGCCCGGGAGTACCACCGCTGGACCGGGCGGGCGCTGCGCCCGTGGTTCGACACCCAGGTCGCCATGGACCGGGCCAACGAGGCCAGGCTCAGCAACCCCGCGCAGGCCCCGGCGCGGCCGCCGACCGCCGAGGCCCGCGAGAGGGCCGCCCTGTCCGCCTGCTCCTGGGACGACCCGGTGGTCATGCGGGCGCGGTCCCGGATCCGTCATCTCGTCCTGCCCGCCGAGCAGGCGTACGGCACCGAGGAGGTTCGCGCCCGCCTGGCGTGCTGGCTGGCCGACCGCCCGGACTTCACACCCGGATTCGACGGCCCCACCCGGCAGGAGTGGGAGTCGGCCGTGCGGCACACGGAGGTCAGACGAGGAGCTTCGTCTTCGCCTGCCGGTACTCCTCCTCCGTGATCGCGCCCTTGTCCTTGAGGTCGGCGAGTCTCGTCAGGTCCTCGACGTGGTTGCTCCTCGTCGCACCGCCCGGGGCATCCGTGCCCGCCGCGTTCCGCACGTACGCCTTGAACGCCGCGTCCCGTTCCCTGGCGTCCTTCGCGTCGCGCGTCCCCATGGACCTGCCGCGGACGATCACGTAGATCAGGACGCCCAGGTACGGCAGCACCAGGGTCAGGATCAGCCAGCCGGCCTTGGCCAGTCCGCCCAGGTCGTCGCTGCGGAAGATGTCCATGATGACGCGGAAGAGAAGGAACATCCACATGACCCAGAGGAAGAACCAGAGCATGGTCCAGAAGAGGTTGAGCAGCGGGTAGTCGTCCATCGTCCACTCCAGGGAGCCGCGTCGAATGGGTGAATACGAAATAATTCATACCACCGCATTTCGCCCCTCGCCCGGTGGGCTCCACGAGCGGTGCCGGCCGGGGCGCGGGGAGTACCGTGGACGTGTCGAGGGAGGTGTGAGCCTCCGGGAGGCGGTGCGCCTCGTGGCTGTGATGACGTGTCCGTACGAGGACCTGCGGCGGTGCGCGCGTGCGCGCGGCAGATGAGTCCGGCCGGAGCCCGGTCGGGGCTGTCGGGCGGGTGACCGTGCCGATTCCGCCCGACGGGGCGGGCGAGGTGCTGGTGGCCGTACGGGGCGGTTCCGAGGCCTACACGGCGTGGTCGGCCGCGTCGATCGGCAGGGACGTACGTGTCGTGGTCGTCGACCAGGTCTCGGCACGCACGGTGGTGGTGGAGCCCTTGCCGTCCTGAGCTGTGAAGTGGCGTGACCCGCGAGGTGGCGTCCTACATCTGACAGGAGTCCGCTCATGTTGTTCTGGCATGTTCCCGCCCCCAACGAGGCGATGCTCATATCGGGTTCGAAACGGCAGACGCAGGACACGCAGTTCCGGATCGTCACCGGCCACGGAAGCTTCGTCCTCCCCATCAAGCAGAAGGCGCGGATGCTGTCCCTCTCGCTCCGGGAGGCGGAGATCACCGAGGACTGCGTCACCCAGCAGGGCATCCGCCTCACGGTCCGGGCCGTCTCCGTCTTCAAGGTCGGCGACGACGCCGTGTCCATCGCCAACGCCGCGCGGCGCTTCCTGTCCGAGCAGAACCAGATGGAGGAGCTCGTCGGCCGGATCTTCGCCGGACACCTGCGGTCCATCGTGGGCGGACTGACCGTGGAGCAGATCATCCGGGAACGCAGCCGGGTCTCCCAGGAGGTCATCGCCGGCAGCCACGGTGAGATGGAGAAGCTCGGCATCGTGGTGGACGCCCTCCAGATCCAGGAGATCGACGACGCCACCGGGTACATCGAGAACCTGGCCGCCCCGCACGCCGCCGCGGTCGCCGGCCAGGCCCGGATCGCCCGCGCGAAGGCCGATCAGGAGGCCGCCGAACGCGAGCAGCAGGCCTCCGCGCTCAAGGCCGAGTACGAACGGGACACCGCGATCAAGCGGGCCGGATTCCTCGCAGAGACGGAGCAGTACAACGCCCGTGCCGCCCAGGCCGGGCCGCTCGCGCAGGCCAGGGCGTCGCACGAGGTCATCGACGAGCAGACCGCACTGGCCCAGCGTCAGGCGGGGCTGGCCGCCCAGCGGCTGGAGGCGGAGGTCGGGCGCCCGGCGGACGCCGAGGCCTACCGGCAGCGCACCCTGGCCGAGGCCGCTCGTGACCAGGTGAAGTTCGAGGCGGACGGAAGCGCGTACGCCGAACGGACCCTCGCCCAGGCCCAGGCGGACGCCAACACGGCCCGCGCGGTCTCGCTGCGGGAGGGCAACCAGGAACTCATCGCGGCCAACCGGATCGTGGAGAACCTGCCGGCGCTGGCCGACGCGGCCGCCCGCGGGATGTCGGGAGCCAGCCTCACCGTCCTCAACGGCACCGACGGTGTCAACGAGGTGGCGGCGGGCGTCGTCGGCCAGGGGCTGGCGATCCTTCAGTCGCTCCAGCGCGGCACGGACACGGGCGCGCCCGAGGACCACGACATGCGCGACCGGAACCAGGATCAGGGCTCGGACCGGGACCGGACGCCCCGGATCGCCGACGCGGAATGACCTGGCGGCCGGTTCCGGTCCCGGCTCTGCTGGGGGCTACGGCTACGGCTCCGGTACGGCGACGGGGGTCGCGGCCGCTGTCGCCGCCGCCTCCGCGCGCGCGGCCGACGTGACCTTCCGGTGGTGCGCGAGGATCCCTATGAAGCCCGCGAGGAACCCGCTGAACAGGCCGGACGCGGCGTGGTTGACCGCGTTGACCGCTTCGCTGTCCGGCATTCCGAAGATCGCGTAATTGACTCCCGCACTCATCACCGCCCCGATCGCTCCACCGATCACGCCACTGATGACGGCGCCGCGCAGCGGTGGGGCCACAGCGGCCGCGGGGACGGGGGCGGGAGTGAGCGGTGCGGTCATCGGCGGAGGCCCTCCAGACAGGCGGCGATGAGAGACCGGGAGCGGCTTGCGGGGCACGGTGAAGCGGGCGGCCCAGGGTCTGCTCGCACGGGCAGCCCACCGGTCCGGGGGATGCAGCAGATACCTTGCGGCAGAACACGTGTTCCTCGCAACACCTTCTCAATTTCAGCACTTTGGCGTTCTTGGCGCGGTCCGTTGGCAGGACGGTCGAGGGCGGGGAGCGGCGAGCGAGTGGGAGGGGGTGAGGGGAGGGCGTGGGTGAGGCGGACGGGGAGCAGGGGGGGCGTGCGCGGGGTGGTCATGAGTGCGTCGAACATGCCGTAGAGTTGTGTTTACCGACGCGGGGTGGAGCAGCTCGGTAGCTCGCTGGGCTCATAACCCAGAGGTCGCAGGTTCAAATCCTGTCCCCGCTACTGAAGAATCAGACCCGGCACGCATACAGCGTGCCGGGTCTGATTCGTTTGTGCGTGTGTATGCATGTGTGTGTTCGCCGGTCCATCGGCCCGTCGGCCGGTGCGACCCGCGCCGCGCTCCTACTCCCACTGGCCGCCGAGGAGTAGACCTCCGCCCGCGTTCCGGGAAGTCTGGGGGTGGTGCGCGGTACCGTCCGCGGCCCTGAGCGCACCGGGCAGGAGAGCACAGGTGGGGAAGCGGCAACAGCGGCGGGGGAGGCGTACCGACGAGATCCGGAACCGCCGGCTCGTCCGGGCGCTGCCCGGCCTGGTGATCACCGTCGCGTTGGTGTTCGACTTCTTCACCCCGCCCGCCTTCACGGCCGTCCCGCTCTTCGCCGCGGCCCCGCTGATCGCCGCGCCGTTCTTCTCGCTGGCGGGCACCATCCGGGTCGGAGCCGCCTCGATGGTGGCCATCGCGGCGCTGCGGCTCTACCACGGCTCCCTGTTCCAGGTCGTGCCGTCCATCGAGCTCCTCACGGTCTTCACCGTCTCCGTGCTCGCGGTCTTCATCAACGGTGTCGTGCGCCGCAGCAACGAGCAGTTGGCCTCCGCGCGGGTCATCGCGGAGAC
This sequence comes from Streptomyces sp. NPDC087428, assembly GCF_044744085.1. Lineage (NCBI taxonomy): Bacteria > Bacillati > Actinomycetota > Actinomycetes > Kitasatosporales > Streptomycetaceae > Streptomyces > Streptomyces sp. NPDC087428. The sequence goes on along the minus strand of NZ_JBIUXR010000017.1, from coordinate 26,019 downwards.
CGCCATGCGCGCGGTGCTGCCGACGCCGTCCGACCGGATCGGCGGGCTGTACGTGGCCGCGCGGTACGAGGCGGCCCAGGCGGACGAGTTCGTCGGCGGCGACCTGTTCTCGGTCACGGACACCCCGTACGGGGTGCGGCTGGTGGTCGGGGACGTGCGCGGCAAGGGGCTGGACGCGGTCGAGGCGGTGGCGGTGATCATCGGCGCGTTCCGGGAGGCCGCGGAGCAGGAGCGGTCGCTGGAGGGGGTGGCCCAGCGGCTGGAGCGTGCGCTGGCGCGGGAATCGAGCAGAAGCGGCGGCCTCGACGCGGTCGAGGGGTTCATCACCGCCGTCCTGGCCGAGATCCCGCCGGGCGCGGCCCGGGTGCGGATCGTCAACCGCGGCCACCCCGAACCGCTGCTGCTGCACTCGGACGGGGCGCTGGAGGTGCTGCGGCCCACGCTGCCCGCGCTGCCCCTGGGGATGGACCTGGGCGTGTGGCCGGACCGCTCCGACGAGTGGGAGCTGCCCGCCGGGGCGACGCTCCTCCTGTACACGGACGGCCTCTCCGAGGCGCGGGACGCCGCAGGGGTCTTCTACGACCCCGCGGAGCGGCTGCGCGGGCGGATCTTCCCGGGGCCCGAGGAACTGCTGTCGGCGCTGACCGATGACGTACGGCTGTACACCGGTGGGGTGACGACCGACGACATGGCGCTGCTCGCGGTCGCGCGCCCCACCGAGGGGCAGTCGGAGCGGCGCACGACCGTGAAGATCGTGGGTCTGTAGGGCGGTACCGGGTGAAGGCGGAAGGGCGGACGGGGGAGAGCGTGCGGGGAAGTGGGGAAGAGGCCACGGCCGATGCCACCGTGCGTAACCGTAAGGAACCCCTCCGCATAACATTTGACGCAACGTCAGAAAACAGATAACGATTGAGGGGCGATCAACTCGCCCGATTCCACCCGGTTGTGTCCCGTAAAGTCCAGGCCAAAGACGGGAATGATCAGTTGGAACGGCTTGGAATCGGACCCGTGTGTCTATTAACGTTCGATAACGCAGCGCGGTTGTCCCAGCCGCCGTCAGAGGCGGCACCGTGCGCGAGCGCCGAATTCCGCAAGGGAACCGGGGAACCACCTACATGGGGTGAATCGGGCATCTCTGTCTCGTCGAGAGACGGAGGAACCCGTAGGAGACCTTCCTGCTCCGAACCCGTCAGCTAACCCGGTAGGCGAGAAGGAAGGAAAGGAGTGCGCCCCAGTGGCGTCCAACAAGCCTGCCCCCGAAGCCCCCTCCCGGTTCGCACCCGAACACGGAAATGACTTCGGAACCGGGCCCGGTGCCGTCTACGGCACCCACCACGGAACCGCCTACGGGACCGACCACGGAACCGCTTACGGAACCGGTCGGGGCAGCGAGTTCGGCAGCGGCTTCCCTGCCGAGGAGGCCGAGCCCGGCAAGGCGTGGGAGGAATGGAACCCCACCGAGGAGTCCGTCCGCCCCGTACGCGGCAAGCACCGCGTCGCCAAGCAGCGCAACGGTCTCGCCCGTAGCTCCACCGTTCTCGGCGTCGGTGTCATCGCGGCCGTCGGCGCGGGCGGCATGGCCTCCGCGCAGAGCAGGCCGCCGGTCTCCATCTCCCTTCCCGACGCCATCTCGGACAAGCTCCCCGAGGCCAAGTCACTGCCGGGCGTCGGCGCACTGTTCTCCAGCGGGTCCGAGGCGGAGACTGCCGGGACCGAGACCGCTTCCGCCCCGCTGACGACGGCCGGCATCACCACCACCGAGGCCGAGCAGGGCACGACGGACGCCGGCGAGGCGCTCCGCGCCCGCATCCTCCAGCAGGCCGAGCAGCAGCAGGACTCCGCCGACGCGGAGGCCAAGGCCGCCCAGGAGAAGGCCGCCGCGGAGAAGGCGGCCGCAGAGGCGAAGAAGCAGCAGGACGCCGCGGAGGCCAAGGTCGCCGCCGCGAAGAAGAAGGCGGAGGCAGAGGCCAAGAAGAAGGCGGAGGCAGCTCGGCTCGCCAAGCTCGCCGCCAGCTACGCCATCCCCACCTCCTCTTACACGATTACCTCGACCTTCGGCGAGGCCGGTTCGATGTGGTCCTCCGGCTACCACACGGGCCTCGACTTCGCCGCTCCGACAGGTACCCCGATCAAGGCCATCCACACCGGCACCGTCAAGTCGGCCGGCTGGTCCGGCGCTTACGGCTACCGCACGGTCCTGGAGCTCGACGACGGTACGGAGCTGTGGTTCTGCCACCAGTCCTCGATCGGTGTCGGCGTCGGCCAGAAGGTCACCACCGGGGACACCATCGGGCGCGTCGGCGCGACCGGCAACGTGACCGGCCCGCACCTCCACCTGGAGGTCCACACCCCGGACGGCACCGGGATCGACCCGATGACCTGGCTGCGCGCCCGTGGCCTGACGGTCTGAGCGGACTGAACCCCGGCAGTCCTGACGCTCACCCCCCGACGTCAGGGCTGCCGGTCCGCTGCCGTAGCTGTACACGGCACGGAATAGCGGAGGCGGGGGAACGGGTTGTTCCTTCCATGACTTCTCTCCGCAAGCTCGGATCGTCCAGCCTTCAGGTCTTCCCCCTCGCCCTCGGCGGCAACGTCTTCGGCTGGACCGCCGACGAGGCGCAGTCCTTCGCCGTGCTCGACGCGTACGCGGCGGCCGGCGGCAACTTCATCGACACCGCCGACGCGTACTCCGCCTGGATCCCCGGCAACGAGGGCGGCGAGTCGGAGACCCTCATCGGCAAGTGGCTCGCGTCGCGGGGCAACCGTTCCGACATCGTCGTGGCCACCAAGGTCGGCGCCCACCCCTCGTACAAGGGACTCTCCCCCACCACCATCAAGGCCGCAGCCGAGGAGTCGCTGCGCCGCCTCGGTACCGACCACATCGACCTCTACTACACGCACTTCGACGACGAGACGGTCCCGGTCGAGGAGATCATCTCCGCCCTGGACCAGCTGGTGAAGGACGGCAAGGTCCGCGAGATCGCCGCCTCCAACATCGGCCCGGAGCGGCTCCGCGCCTCGCTGGACTTCTCCGAGCGCGAGGGACTGGCCCGCTACGTGGCCCTGCAGCCGCACTACAACCTCGTCTCCAGGGACACCTACGAGGGCGAGCTCCAGGACACCGCTGCGGGTGCCGGCCTCGCCGCCGTCCCGTACTTCGCCCTCGCCTCCGGCTTCCTCACCGGCAAGTACCGCCCCGGTACGACCGTGGACAGCGCACGCGCCGGAAAGGCGGGCGAGCACCTGGAGTCGGAGCGCGGACGGAAGGTCCTGGCCGCGCTCGACACGGTGGCGCAGGAGCGGAACGCCGAGATCGCGACCGTGGCGCTGGCCTGGCTGGCCGCCCAGTCGACCGTCGCCGCCCCGCTCGCCTCCGCCCGGACGGTCGAGCAGCTGCCCGCGCTGGTGGCCGTCGCCGATCTGCACCTCACGGACCAGGAGCTGACCGAGCTCACCGAGGCATCCGCCTAGAACCGTTCGCCGGCCCTGGCCCTATTGATCCGGGTACTGATCCGGAGGGCTGTGGGGCGCCGGGCTGTGGAGCGGCGCGTCGTACGGGGGCTGTGTGTACGGCTGCCCCGCGTACGGCTGCCCCGCGTACGGGGGCTGGCCGTACGGATGCGTGGGGTGCGGATACGCGGGGTACGGGTGCGGGGCGTGGCTGCCGTTGGGCTGGTACGCCCTGTTGCCCTGGTATCCCCCGTACCCCTGGTACGGCCGGGGCGGCGGAGGGGTGAACCGGGGGCGCGGGCGCCGCGTCGCCTGCGCCGCGTACGCCAGGGCGGGACCGGCGACCTCCCGGCGCTGCCACAGGTGGTGCAGCAGCTCCAGCTCACGTTCGGCCAGGTCCGGGCCCGCCGTGCCGCGGCGGGCCTGCCGGCGCAGAAAGGCCAGCGACGTCGCGAACGACTCGTACTCGGCGACCGCGCGGGCCGCCGCCTTGGCCTGTGCCTTCGCCCGGTCCCTGGCGTGGGCGGCGACCGGGGCCGGTACGTGGCCCTGGCGGCCGTGAGGGCCGCCTCCCGCTGCCGCCGCCCACCGGCGTGCCGCGTCCCTGGCCCTGCCGCGGGCCCGCATCGAGGACAGGGCGAGGGGTTCGGCGGGGGAGAGCCAGCCGGCCGCGGCGTAGACGGGCAGCTCGACGGCCAGCGTGCGCAGCTCGCGCCGGCGGGACCAGATCGCCAGCCAGGTCACCAGGCCGAAGGCCGGCACCATGAACAGGCCGTACACCGCGTAGAAACCGTACGGGCCGAACGTCGACGAGCCGTTCCACAGGGCGTGCATGCCCATCGCGAGGACCAGGCCGAGCACCGGCAACGCGAGGCGGCGGAAACGCTGGTGGCGTGTGCTGCTCGCGGCGATCCCGAAGCCGATGCCGGTCATGACGGTGAACAGCGGATGCGCGAACGGCGACATCACCGCCCGTACGAAGAACGTCGCGACGGTCACCGACACGAACCCCGAGCCCATCTGCTGGTCCTCGCCGAAGGCGTTGCCCAGATAGAGGATGTTCTCGGTGAAGGCGAAGCCGGTCGCGGCGAAGCCGGCGACGACCACACCGTCGACGATCCCGTTGAAATCCCGTCTTCGGAACAGGAAGAGCAGCAGCACGGCCGCGGCCTTGGCGCTCTCCTCGATGACGGGCGCTATGACCGTGGCGCCGAGGGTGTCCGCACTGTCCGGGTCGGCGGTGGCCGTGGCGATCCACTGGGTCGCGAAGGAGTTCGCGAGGATCGCGACGAGGGCGGCCGCACAGGCACCCCAGGCGAAGGCGAACAGCATGTTGCGCCACGGGCCCGGCTCCACCCGGTCCAGCCAGCGGAACGCCGTCATCAGCAACGGGACCGGCAGAACGGCCAGACCCAGACCGACGAGGAATCCCTGAGTGCCCGTCTGGTCGCGGACCAGCGCGAGGATCACCAGACCGCAGAGGGCCAGCACGGTGAAGACGGCGACGACGCGGAGCGTCCTGCTCCGCCACAGCATGCCGACGCGCCGCGGCCGGTAACGCCACTGGCCCCGCTCCGGCACGGCAGCCAGGATCTCGCCGACCCGCTGCTGCTCAAGCACCGGTACGGCCGGCTGCGACTGCCGCTGCTGCTGGACAGAACCGTCGGACACCCCACGACCCTAACCAGGTGGACTGACAACGGCCATGGCGTATGTCCGGTCCCGGGTCCGGTTTCCGGGACCGGTCTCAGCCCAGGCCCCTGTTCAGGTCCCTGTTCGGGTCCCTGCTCCGGGGCCGGCTTCCCCGGCTCTGCTCAGTGGCGGGCGAAGAGCAGGTCGTGCACGACGTGGCCCTTGTCCAGGCCCTGTCCCTCGAACCGGGTCAGCGGCCGGAACGCGGGCCGTGGTGCGTAGCCGCCGTCCGCCGCCGTGTTCTCGAAGCGGGGGTGCGCGGTCAGCACCTCCAGCATCTGTTCGGCGTACGGCTCCCAGTCGGTCGCGCAGTGCAGGACCGCGCCGGGCCGCAGCCGCTGCGCCACCAGGTCGAGGAACTCCGGCTGGATCAGCCGGCGCTTGTGGTGGCGGGACTTGGGCCAGGGGTCGGGGAAGTAGACCCGGAGCCCGTCCAGCGAGTCGGGCGTCAGCATCTCCCGCAGCAGGATGATCGCGTCACCGTTGGCGACCCGGATGTTGGACATGCCGTTCCGGTCCGCGAGGCGGAGCAGATTGCCCTGGCCCGGGGTGTGCACGTCCACGGCGAGGATGCCGGTGCCCGGGTCGTCGGCGGCCATCTGCGCGGTGGCCTCGCCCATGCCGAAACCGATCTCCAGCACCACCGGCAGCCCGTCGAACAGCTCGGGCAGATCGAGGACCCGCAGGCCGTCGATGTCCAGGCCCCACTTCGGCCAGAGCCGCTCCAGGGCGTCCTGCTGGCCGGGCGAGACCCGGCTGCGGCGCGGCTGGAAGCTGCGGATCCGGCGCTCGTGGTGCGAGCCGGCCGGATCGGCCGCGGGGCCGCCGGGGAAGCGGGGCTCCTGACGCAGCCTGCGCTGGCGGTCCAGAGCCGCGGCGCGCAGATCGTCGGGGATTCCGGCGGTGGCGGGTGCGACGGGCGCGGCGTCGGCTCCAGGCGCGTCGTCCGCCGTCGGTTCGGCTCCGGGCGCGACGCCGCCGGGCGTCGTGGGGGAGGGGTTCATGGGCTCAGACACAATGCCCTGATTCTACGGCGGGCGGTTTCCACCCCGTCCCCTGCGCCCGCTGGAGCGCCCTGCGTGCCACCTCCCGCCCGATGGGCAGCGAGGCCGTGGCGGCGGGCGACGGAGCGTTCAGCACATGCACCGTGTGCGGGGCCTCACGGATCAGGAAATCGTCCACCAGGGTGCCGTCCCGGAGGACCGCCTGGGCCCTGACCCCGGCCGGGGCGGGCCGCAGATCGTCCTCCGTGACCTCGGGCAGCAGCCGCCGCACGGCCGCCGTGAAGGCGCGCTTCGACAGCGAGCGGTGCACCTCGCCCAGCCCGTACCGCCAGTGCCTGCGCGCTATCCGCCAGGAGCCCGGCCAGCTCAGCGTGTCCATGAGTTCGCGGGGGCGCACGACCGGCCAGCCGTAGCCCTCGCGGGCCAGCGCGGGCACCGCGTTCGGCCCGACGTGGACACCGCCGTCGTGGCCGCGGGTCAGATGCACGCCGAGGAACGGGAACGCCGGATCCGGCACCGGATAGACCAGGCCGCGCACCAGATCGGGCCGGGCCAGCTCGTAGTACTCCCCCCGGAAGGGCACGATCCGCATCCCCGGGTCGTCGCCCGCCAGCCGCGCCACCCGGTCGCACTGCAACCCCGCGCAGTTCACCAGCACCCGGGCCCGCACCACCAGGCCGTCCGCCGTCCGCACCGCGACGCCCCACGGCCGCCGGTCGATCGCGCTCACCTCGGCGCCGAACCGGATCAGGCCGCCGCCGGCCCGCACCTCGTCGGCGAACCGCTCGGCGACCGCGCCGAAGTCGCACACCCCCGTCGTGCCCACCCGGATCGCGGCGAGGCCGCGCACCCGGGGTTCGTACTCCGCGATCTGGGCCGGTCCCAGCTCGCGCACCGGCAGCCCGTGCTCGCGGCCGCGCTGCACCAGTGCGTGCAGCCGGGGCAGCTCGGCGCGCCCGGTCGCGACGATCAGCTTGCCGGTCACCGCGTGCGCGATGCCGTGCTCCCGGCAGAAGTCGACCATCTCGGCGGCGCCGCGCACCGCGTACCGCGCCTTGAGCGAACCCGGACGGTAGTAGATGCCGCTGTGGATCACCCCGCTGTTGCGCCCCGTCTGGTGGCGCGCGGGGCCCCACTCCTTCTCCAGCACGGTCACCCTCGTGCCCGGGGCGGTCCGCGTGATCGCGTACGCGGTCGACAGACCGACGATCCCGCCGCCGATCACCAGCACATCGCAGTCGTACGCCGCGTGCGTCATCATCACGCCACCTCCCACCCCGATAGTGCACTGACCCACTGACAACGCACTCAAACCCGTATGGGCCAGCGTGGCGCCCGCGAATCCGGCGGCGCGGGGTACCGGGGCCGTGGACCCCGGCCCCGTCGACCGGACCGGCTACGCGGGTGCCACCAGCAGCGGGCGGGCGCGTTCCCGCAGCTCGGCGACGCGCGGTTCGTCCCCGTAGGGCTCCAGCCGGTGCAGCAGGTCGCGCACGTACTCGGTGGTCCGCGCCGACGAGATGCGGCCCGCCACCTCCACCGCGCGGGTCCCCGCCGCGCAGGCCGCGTCCAGGTTCCCCGACTCCAGCTCGGCGACGGCGGAGACCACGAGCCGCAGCCCGTGCGAGCGGACGAACTCCTCGGTCGGCCGGGACAGCGCCTGCTCGGTGAAGCGACGGACCTGCCGCGGCGCCTTCAGGTCGAGGTGGCACTCCGCGGCGTCGGCCGCGAACCGGTCGTACGAGTAGAAGCCGAGCCACGACGGGTCCGCGTCGCCGTCCCGGGAGCGCTCCAGCCACCCCTCGGCGGCCTTCAGCGCGGCCCCCGCGGCCGGTGCGTCGCTCGCCTTGGCGTGTGCCCGCGCCTCCACCAGGCGGAAGAAGCTCATCGTGCGCGCCGTCGCGAGCCCGCGGTTGCGCTCCACGGCGGCCTGCGCCAGGTCGACGCCCTCGTCGGCGAAGCCGCGGTAGGTGGCCTGCAGCGACATCGAGGCGAGGACGTAGCCGCCGAGCGGGACATCGGCCGCGGCGCGCGCCAGGCGGAGCGCCTGGATGTAGTAGCGCTGTGCGGCCTCCTGCTGGCCGGTGTCGAAGGCCATCCATCCGGCGAGCCTGGTCAGTTCGGCCGCGGCGCCGAACAGCGCCCGGCCCACCTCGTCGCTGTACGAACCCAGCAGCAGCGGTGCGGCGTCGACCCGTAAGCACTCCGGGACCATGGACGAACGCCAGTCCCCGCCGCCGTACTTGGAGTCCCAGCGGCGGGCGTCCTGGGCGGCCTCCCGCAGTTTGGACACATCGCTGTGGCCGACCCGCAGCGGCGAGCCGCCGTGCGCGGAGTCGGGGCCCGGCTGGGCCGGGATCGACACGCTGTGCCCGTGGACCGGCGGCGCCCCCGCCTGACCGGGCACGAGCGGTGTTCCGGACAGGAGCTGCTGCCCCGGCACGCCGGGCGGCGCCGTGGAACCGGGTGCACTCTGCGCCCCCACTGCGCCCCGTGCGCCCTGCGTGCCGAGTACCGCCGCCTCCGCGGCCGCCGAGGCGCGGGCGACCGACGGGTCGGCGGGGGATATCAGCCAGCGGGACGCGGGAGTGGCGTACGCGCTCACCGAGAACGAGCCCGCCAGCGACTGCCAGATGCCGCCGCTGCCGGCCCGCCGCCCGGCCAGATCCAGCCGGTACAGCTCGGTCGCCGAGCGGACCGCCTCACCCACATCGCGCGGGAACGTCAGACCGACCTCCGGCGCGGGGTCGGCGTCGGCGAGCCCGATCTCGTGCAGCGGGACCGGACGGCCGAGCTTGGCCCCGATCGCCGCAGCGATGAGATGGGGCGCGGCGCCCTGCGGCACCATGCCCTTGGAGACCCACCTGGCCACCGAGGTCTTGTCGTACCGAAGTGTCAGTCCGCGCTGCGCCCCGAGGTCGTTCACCCGCCGGGCGAGCCCGGCGTTGCTGATTCCCGCGAGGGCGAGAACGGTTCCGAGCTTCTCGTTCGGCCCGCGTTGCTCCCTGGACATGCGCCACCCCTCGACACACAGACGGCAGCCGCGTCACCGTTGAGGCGCGCGGCATTCGTACCGTGTTCTCCCCAGGGACGAACCCCGGCACTCCGACCGCACACGCATTTGGCCGAGCCCCGAGGAATATGCCCCCGGCCGAGAACATCGGTAAACCCAGCGTAGTTCGCCGCATCCCTACCGTTAAGGGGCGGACGTCCGTATGGCGGGATTGTTGTACGTCCGGAGCGAACAGCGGCCAACAGCGGCCAACAGCGGCGAACGGCGGTGACCCCGACGGCGGGTGGGGCCGGTGGGGCGGCCGTGACGGGCGGGTGGCGGAGGCGGGGCGAAGGCGGGGCGGAGAGGAAACGCGGAGGGCGGGGGAGGAGGGATGCGGTCCGCCGGCCGCGCCCGGAAGGGGGCGGGACACGGGGTCGGGGGCGGGCTCGGAAGAGGGCCGGGGAGGGGCGCGCGGGGGGATCGCCGGGGCGGCGCGAGAGGCGGGTGCGGGCAGCGGCGAGGGCAGGCCGCGGGACGCGTGGCCGCACCCCTGCCCCACCTGCTGACCAGCCCGAACGCGTGTTCAGGGCGGTTCGGCCGCCCCCGGTTCGCGAGGTCCGCCCGGCCCTCGCCGGGGCCTCGTCGGAGGTGTCCCGGCGTGCTCCTCGTGTGTGGCCGTGCGCCCGGCCGTGCGCTCTGGCCCGGCCCGGACGGAAGCGCTTCCATGGGTGCTGCGTGGGTCGGCCCGCTGCACTGGACACTGCGGGCTGGGGGAAACTGCCGCCTCATTCCCCGCAGGCGGTGGACCGGTCCGGGAGGCGAACCGCGTCTCCCGGACCGTGCGTCGGGCCGTGCGTCGGGCCGGGAACGAAGGGTCGCGGCTGGTGCCGGGCCCGGTGAAGCCGCCTTCGTGCGGGAGGTCGCACGGAGTTCCGCAGGAAGCTCCGTGCGTGTTCCGTGTCCGCCCGCGCGCGAGCGCGTGCCGTTCGGTCGCCTCGTTCTTCCGGCTCCCCGGGACGGTCCGCGGCGGCTCGTTACCCCATCCTGTTACGGCAGGAACAACACGGTACGAATAAGGATGAAGCCGGGCACGGATTTCTGGCCTTCAGGTTCCAACACGCCCCGAGATTGGCTGGATATCACCGGTCGTGCGCGGTTGGGCCGACGGATTCGCGGACATCTCGCCGGCCGTTCGCGCACGGCGTGCCCGATGGCCGGATCCGGGTCGCCGAGGTGGTGCGTGCGAGGAAGGGCAACACGCGGAATCCATAACTCCGTTGCCGCCGGGACCGACGCGCGCGGGCGAAGGACCGGTCGGCGCGGCCGACAGCCCGCTCCGGCCTTTGCCAGGGGCGCATGCGCTCACGACGTGCGCCGTCCCTGGCCACTCCTGCACGCCGTTGTCGTGGCAGCATGTCCGCAACGGCGCCGCGCGTTACCGGAGTTCTCCCGATACCGCCCTGCCGCGCCGTTTTGTCCACAGCCTGTGGAGGCGGCGATGCGTTGGTTGGTGGGTTGGAGCAGTATCGCCGCGAGCTTCGGCACGGTCGGGGCCGTCGGCGCGAGTGGCGACGGGCGCACGATGCACCCCGTGGGTTCCCAACTCCTGTGGGGAGACCCGGATCCGCTCTGGGCGGTCGGCGACTGGCGCCCCGACGAGATCCGCACGGTCCGGGTGGACACGGCCGAGGGCGCGCCCACGGTCCGGATCGCCGTACTCGGCTGCTGCGGCGCCACCGACGAACAGCTGCGCATCGGACTGCTCGCCGCCCGCGGCGGAGCCCTGCGCCACCTCACCGCCTGGACCGGCAGCTACACGGCCGTCGTCCAGATCGGCCGACGGATCACCGTGGTCGGCGACCTCGCCGGAGCCCGCCCCGTCTTCTACACGCCCTGGGCCGGCGGCACGGCGTACGCCACCGCCGCCCTCCCGCTCGCCGACCTCATCGAGGCGCAGCTCGACATCGGCCACCTCGCCGCGCTGCTCGCCTGCCCCGAAACCCCGGAGGCGCTGCGCGACGGCACCCCGTACGCCGGTGTGAAGCGCATCCCGCCGGGGCACGCGCTGATCCTGCGTGAGGGTTCGCGGGAGATCACCGGCTACGAGGCGGTGGCCTCCCTCGCCGTGGCCGCGCCCGAGCTCGATCCGGTGAGCGCCGTCGACGGGGTGCGCGACGCCCTGGTCGAGGCCGTGCGCGCCAGGCTGCTGGCGCCCCGCCACGCCCCGGAGACCCTGCCTCCCGACCCCGGACCGGTCCCCGGCATGGGCCCCGCCGAACGCCGTGCCGCCCGGGGCGCGCCCGTGCCCGGCATCGGCTCCGACCTCTCCGGAGGCAGCGCGTCGGCCACCCTCGCCCTGCTCGCCGCCGGGCTCCCCGGACTGCCCGGCACCCTCCTGGGCCACGGCACGGGAGCGGGCGAGCGGCTGCTCGCCGTCACGTTCAACGACCTGACCACCCGCGCCCACGAGGACGAACTCGAACGCGCCCGCGTCATCGCCGCCAACCCCCGGCTGCACCACGTCGTCGTCGCCGCGGGCGAAGAGGCCCTGCCGTACGCCGAGTTGGCGAACGGTCCGCTGACCGACGAACCGGCCCCCTCGCTCGTCGACGTCGAACGCCACCGCCGCCGGCTCTCCGCGGGCAGCGCCGACCACTTCGTGGGCGACGGCGCCCGGCAGGTGCTCGACGCCCATCCGGCCCGCCTCGCGGACCTGCTGATCGACCGCCGCAGACGCCACCTGCTGCGCCCGGTCGCCGCACTCGCCAAGGCCGAAGGCCCCTCCGCGCACTCCCTGTTCGTCCCGCTGACCGTCTACCGGGCGGCCCGCCGCCTCGCCCGTACGTCGTACCGCACCGGTCTCGAAGCGGCGGCCGTCCGCCTGCCCCACGCCAACCGCCTCACCCCCGACCTCGGCACTCCCGCGGACGCCTCGCTCGCCGCGCTGACCTGGTCGCGTCCGGGGCCCGCCGCCCGCTGGCTGACCGGGGAGGCGCTCGCTGAAGTATCGGTTCGCCTTCAGGAGGCGGCGATCCGCCCCACCTCCGTCCAGCGCCCCGGCGAGGCCCGCGCCAGGGCCTCGCTCGCCCGGAACGCCGCCGACCACCGGATCCTGGAGCAGGCCGCCGAGGTCCGCAGCCAGCGGCTGCACGCCCCCTTCCTCGACAACCAGGTCGTACGCGCCGCCCGCGCGCTCCCCGAGTCCCTCCGGGTCCAGCCGGGCGCCCGCGCGGCGATCCTGCGCCGGGTCCTGGCGGGCACCGGCATCCACGACCTGCCGCCCGGCTGGGGCACGCCCTCCCAGGCCACCTCGACCGAGGTCACCCGTACCGGCCTGCGCGCCTCGCTGCCCGAGCTGATCGCCCTCTTCGACGCGCCGCTGCTCGCCGACGCGGGCCTGGTCGAGGCCCGCGTCGTGCGGAAGGCCCTGCGCGCGGCCGCCGAGGGCGAACCCCTTCCCCTGGACGGCCTCGCCGACCTAGCCTCCACCGAACTGTGGCTGCGCCGTCTCGTCTCGCGCCGCGGCACCTGCTGGACGGGCACGGCGGCACCGCGCCAGCGCGCGGTCGCCGGCGGCGTGGTCCCGGCACGACGGACACTCCAGCCCTAGGCGCAGCTAGCCGTAGCCGCAGCCGCAGCCGCAGCCGTAGCCGTAGCTGCAGCCGCAGCCGCAAGCGTCGGCGGGGCAGCGGGGGAGCAGGCGGAAGGGACCCCGGGATGCCGGCCGTGGGCCGGCCGCCTTCCGTTGTCCGACCGGCGGGACACAATGGCGGGGTGCGGTATCTGATCCTGGGCGCCACGGAGGCGCGCGACGAGCAGGGCGGTGCGCTGCCCCTCGGCGGTATGCGCCTGCGGACTCTCCTCGCGGCCCTGGCGCTGCGCCCCGGCCGGTCCGTGCCGGTCGCCGAACTCGTCGACGACGTGTGGGCGGACGATCCCCCGGTGGACGCCCCCGCCGCGCTCCAGGCCCTGGTGGGCCGGCTGCGCCGGGTGCTGGGGAGGGACGCGCTCACCAGCACCCCGGGCGGCTACCGCCTGGCGGCCGGCCCGGAGGACGTCGACCTGCACGTGTTCGAGCGGCTCGCCCGGCAGGGCGCCGCCGAGCTGGAGGCCGGCGCGCCCGGGGACGCCGCCCGCACGCTCCGTACCGCACTCGCCCTCTGGCGCGGACCCGCCCTGGCCGACCTGCCCGACCGCGACCACGGCCACGCGCTGCGCCCGGAGGCCCACCGACTGGCCGCACTGGAGCACCGCATCGAGGCCGACCTGCGATGCGCGGGAGCCGACGGACCGGCGATGGCGACGCCCGAGCCCCGTACGCCCCTGCCCGCGACACCCCCGGCCGCAGCCGCCACGCCCGCGACCACCCCGCCCTCCGCCCTCGTGCCGGAGCTGATGGAGCTGACGGCGGCCCACCCGTACGACGAACGCTTCCGGGCCCAGCTCATCCGCGCCCTGCGCGCCGCCGGCCGGCCGGCCGACGCGCTCGCCGCGTACGAGGACGCGCGCCGCGCCCTCGCCGAGGGTCTCGGCACCGACCCCGGGCCCGAACTGACCGCCCTCCACCGCGCACTGCTCACCCCCGCACCGTCCGCACCCGGTCCCTCGGGGGCGGAGGCCGCCCGGGGAAATCTCCGTCCCCGCCTCACCTCCTTCGTTGGGCGCGAGCCCGAACTCCGCACCATCCGGGACGATCTGACCCGCTCCCGGCTGGTCACCCTCACCGGGCCCGGAGGCTCGGGGAAGACCCGTCTCGCCGAGGAGTCCGCGGCGGACGAGGGCCGCGCCGCCGCAGGTGACGTCTGGCTCGCCGAACTCGCCCCGGTGGAAGACCCCGAAGCCGTCCCGGGAGCCGTGCTCTCCGCCCTCGGGCTGCGCGAGACGGCCCTGCTGCGGGACAGCGCCCACGAAGGAACGTATCCGCGCACCGATCCGGTCGACCTGCTCGCCGATCACCTCGCGCACTGCTCCAGGTCCCGTCCCTTCCTCCTCATCCTCGACAACTGCGAGCACGTCATCGGCGCGGCGGCCGCGCTGGCCGAGACCCTGCTGACCCGCTGCCCGCGGCTGCGCATCCTCGCCACCAGCCGCGAACCGCTCGGGGTGCCCGGCGAATCCGTACGTCCGGTCGACCCGCTCCCGGCCGATCTGGCCCACCGCCTCTTCACCGAGCGGGCCCGTGCCGTGCGGCCCGAGTTCGACCCCGAGCGGGAGGCCGCACATGATCCGGACGCCGTCGCGGAGATCTGCCGCCGTCTGGACGGGCTGCCGCTCGCCATCGAGCTGGCCGCCGCCCGGCTCCGGATGCTCGGCCCGCGCCAGATCGCGGACCGGCTGGACGACCGGTTCCGCCTGCTGACCGGCGGCAGCCGGACCGTACTGCCGCGCCAGCAGACCCTGCGGGCCGTCGTCGACTGGTCCTGGGACCTCCTGGACGAGGACGAACGCACCGCCCTGCGCCAGATCTCGGTCTTCGCGGGCGGCTGGGACCTGTCCGCCGCCGAGGCGGTCATCACGGTGTCGGCCGGCCCCGCCCGGCACACCGCGGCCGACACCGCGGACCTCATCGGGGCACTCATCGACAAGTCCCTGGTCGTCGCCACCCCGGCCGACGGCGGCGGAATGCGCTACCGCCTCCTGGAGACCATTCACGAGTACGCCATGGAGCGCAGCGCCGAGACCCCGGCCGTACGTGCCGCTGCCGGGCGTGCGCACACCGCGCACTTCCTCGCCCTCGTCGAGGAGGCGGAGCCGAGGCTGCGCTCCGCCGACCAGCTCCCCTGGATCCAGCGCCTGGAGACGGACCTCGACAACATCCGGGCCGCACTCCACCGCACCACCGCCCCCGCGGGGCCGTCCGAGTCGTCCCACCCGTCCGGTCCGTGCCAGGCGGACCAGCCGTCCGAAGCGGACGCGGCACGTCTGGTGCTGGGCATGGGCTGGTTCTGGTGGCTGCGCAACTACCGCACCGAGGGCCTCACCTGGACCGAGCGGGCGCTGGCGTTCGGCCCGGAGCCCACAGAGCGCACCGATCCCCGCTACTGGTCCTGGATGAATCTGCGCATGCTCTGGTTCTTCCTGGAGATGGAGAACCGTCCGTCCGACATGGACAGCGACAGCCACGACATCCAGGCGCTCGCGAGCCGGGTGGGCGACGCCTTCATGTCCTCGGGACCCCAGGCCGCTCGCTTCCCCGGACTGCTCTGGCCGATGACCTCGTTCTTCAGCCTGGGCATGAAGGACGTCCGGAGGAAGATCGACTCGGTCGTCGACAACGCCCGTCTCCACGGCGGGGCGTGGGAGTACGGCGTCGCGCTGATGTTCCGCACGCACATGATCGTCGACATGCCCGGCGGCATGGCGGGGGTCGACGCCGATCTGGCGGAGCTGCACGCACTGGGCCGCCTCGTCGGCGACCGCTGGATGCGCGCCCAGGTCGCCTCCGCCGCTGCCGAGGCGGGCATGATGCGCGGGCGGTACGACGAGGCGCGTGCGGCGTACGAGGAGGCCCTGCTGCTCGCCCACGAGGTCGGGGCCCATGCCGAAGCCCCGTTCCTCCTGGCCAGGCTCGCCGAACTCTTCTACCGCACCGGCGACCCGGCCGCCGCCGATCGGCTCCTGGAACGGTCGGAGTCCGAGGCGCAGCGCTACCAGGCGCACGACGCGGCCGCGTACGTCCCGTACCTGCGGGCCACCATGGCGCTGGAACGCGGAGATGTCGCGGCGGCGCGGCGGATGTACGCCGCGGCGAAGGCGGAGGACGAGAACGGCAGCCCGCCGACGCACTTCAGCGCGATCCTGGACGGGCTGTCGGCCCGTATCACCATCCACGAACCCGGGCCCGAGGGCGGTCCGGCCGCCGGCCTGCGCGGGCTGACGGCGGCCCTCGTCTCGGCACGGGACGCACAGTGCGCCGAGATCGTCACCGGGAACCTGGCGGACGGCGTGGTGACCGTACTGCCCGAGGTGGGCCGTCACGCGGCCGCCGTACGCATCCTGGCCGCCGCCGACAGCTGGCGGCTCTCCGGCCCCAGGACCGCGGCGGAACAGTCCGAGGTGGACGCGGCCGCGCGGCTGGCCCGCGAGGAACTGGGGGCGCGGCGGTACGAGGAGGAGCACGCGGCGGGCCGCGGACTGACCGTCGACCACGTCATCGACCTGCTCATGGACATCACCGCGGAGCTGCCACCGCCGGAGCCGGCTGCCCGCTGAGCCGCCGGGGCCACCGAACCACCGGACGACGGGCCCGGCGAGGTCAGGCCCGTCCGGCCCCGGTCAGCGGCAACTGATGCGGGACTCGGCCCAGTTCGCGAGGGCCACCCCGCCGAACTCGGTCATCGGCTCCACGACGAGCCGGATCCGGTCCTGGCCGTCGATGCCTACGCCGACCGGTACGGCCGGGTCGTTGCCGTTCATCACCGGGGACCGCCACAGCCGCGCCCCGTCGCCGTCGTACACGGAGAAGCGCACGGAACCGAGCCCCATGGTCAGGTCGTCGACGCCGACCATCGCCTCGTAACGGGTGCACCGGCGGTTCAGCTGGATGACGACGGAGGAGCGGCTGTGCACGGTCACCCCGTGGGCGTACCGCGTGCCGCCGATCGACATCCCGGAACGCTGCCAGACCCAGCTGCTCTCACCGAGCACCACCTCGGGTCCGGTGTGGTCGCCGAAGAGGCTGTAGCTCAACTCGTTGACCTGGTAGACCTCCGGCGCCGGTGCGGGCGGCGCCGGAGGCTCCGGGGTCGGGGTCGGGGTCGGGGTCGGGGTCGGAGTCGGCGTGGGTGTCGGCGTCGGCTTCGGGGCGGGCGGCGGTGGGGCGGGAGCCGGCGGGGTGGGCTTCGGCGTCGGCGGGGTCGGTGTCGGCGTGGGTGTGGGCGTCGGCGACGGCTTCTGCGGTACGGGAACGGCCGGCGCGGGCTCGGGGGGCGGGGTCGGCTTCGGTTTCGGCGGCGCGGGCGACGGCACCGCGGGCGCCACGGCCGGCGGTTTGGCCACCGGCTTGGCCTCTGGCCTCGGCTGGTCGTCCCCGACCAGTGCCCACACCAGCCCGGCCGCCGCCGCGACGACGACCGCCGCCGCGATGCCCGCCTTCGCCGGGGCGCCGAGCCCCTCGGAGGCGGCGGCGCCACCGGCCGACCCGGCGGACGAACCTCCGCCGGTCGCGGCGGCCGCGGCACCCGCGCCCGCCGCACCGGCTGCGCCGCCCGCCACGATCCCGGCGGCCTTGAGCGCGTATCCGGCGGCGAACCAGCCGATGACCGCGACCGGGAGCAGCGCGGGGATCCCGGCGTTCACATGGGCGAGTTCGCCCGCCGCCAGTCGGCACTTCGCGCATGTGTCCAGGTGTCCCCGCAGCCCGCGCTCCGCCCGCATCCGCAGCCCGCCACGGGCGTAGGCGCCGAGCCGGTCGGCGTAGCGCGCGCAGTCCCCGCCGGAGGTGAGCGCCTGGCTCACATGGGCCTGGAGATACGCCTGCTTGAGCCCTTCGCGGGCGCGGCTGGCGAGTACCGAAGTCGCGTTGGCGGTGAGCCCGAACAGCGGGGCGATGTCGCTGGGCGACTCCTCCTCGACGGTGGTGTGCCACAGGACCGCCTGCCAGCGTTCCGGGAGAGTGCGGAAGGCCTGCATCGCCATCGACTGCTCGGCCTCGTGCATCGCCGTCACATCGGCGCCGAGATCGAGGATGTCCGCGTCCGACACCTCCCAGGAGCGCGACGCCTGCGCGGCGAACGCCGCGAAGTCATCGACGAGTTGCTCCCGCTTGGCGGTCTTCGTCCAGGCGGCGCCGACATGCCGGACCGCTGTCATCAGGTAGGCGCGCACGGCCTCCTGCGGCCCCTTGCCGCCCCGGACCGCCTGTAGCGTCCGGGCG
The DNA here is from genome assembly GCF_044744085.1 of Streptomyces sp. NPDC087428. Lineage (NCBI taxonomy): Bacteria > Bacillati > Actinomycetota > Actinomycetes > Kitasatosporales > Streptomycetaceae > Streptomyces > Streptomyces sp. NPDC087428. Next base: position 8,003 of record NZ_JBIUXR010000017.1, on the reverse strand, counting down.
AAGACCTCGGCCGTCAGGTCGTCGGCGGTGTGCGCGTCCCGGCAGCAGGTGCGCGCGTACCTGCGCACCGCGTCCGAGTGCCGGCGGAACAGCTCCTCGTACGCGAGGTCGTCGCCGTCCCGCATCTGCTGGATCAACTGGGCGTCGGACGGGGCCAGTACGGAGGTGTCCGCGGCGGCCGAGCCGCTGCCCACCCGCTGCGACGGGACCGCGGCCGCCGCAGCGGCATCGGTCGTGTCCGGGTCCGCCGCTGCCTGGTTCTCGACCGGTGCGGGGGGCCACGGTCCGGGCAGAACCGTGCCGCCGGGCTCTTCGCCGGCGCTCTGGCGCCCGGGTCCGGCCTGGTTCGGCACCTGCTCCGGCCGCCGGCCGCCCGTGCCGGTGCCGCCGTCCGCGGTGGAGACACCGTCGAACGACTCTTCCTGCTGCCCGTCACCGCTCATCGCGGACGCCCCCGTTATGCGCTTTCGGACCCGAACACCGGGCAAGCGTGCCACAGAGGGCAGGAGTGGCGGCCTCTCAGCCCTGCCAACCACTCATCCGGGGCGTTCTCCCGAATATGAGCACTAGCGGACACCCGTTCGGGGAAGGAGTAACAGGATGTGCTGCCGGGGCGGTTGAGCGGGTTTGTGCCGAGAGTGACGAAAGAGGCCACGGCCGGTCCGCCGGCACGCCCCCACGATCACGGGATCGCACCGACGCACCGACCGGCTTGCGCCGCACGCACCGCCCGGCCTTCACCGCGCCTACCGGATACCGCACTTACCGCATTCCCCACCGCCAGAAGCAGCCAGGAGCAGCCGGACGCAGCCTGCCGCAGCCAGAAGCCGCCTGCCGCATCCGCCGAGGCAGCGCTCACGCAGCTCGCTGCCTCAGCGCGCGGTCCCGTGCCCCGCGGGCCGCGGGCCAGTCCGCTCACGCAGGCCGCGAGCGCAGCCCCTCCAGCAGGATGTCCAGCAGCCGGGCCGAAGCAGCCGCCTGCTGAGCCGCGTCCGGCAGCGAGGGCGCCGCCGTCGCGATGACCAGCAGCACATCGGCCACCGTCACATCGCGGCGCAGCTCACCTGACGTCCGCGCCCGGTCGACCAGTCGGCCCACGACCTCCAGCAGCTCGGCCGCTCCGCTGCCGACGCCGTCGATCTCCGACTCGGACACAGCACGGGACTCGGCCACGCGCGGCCCGCTCTGCCCTGCCGGCTGCCCGGCGGACTGCCCGGCCTCCTGCCGCTGCTGCGGCACCCGGTGCTCGTCCCGGGCGTCACCGGCCGCCGAGCCCGGTCCGGCCGGCTCCGCCGCCCGTACGGCGCCCGCGTCGCCGACCACCGTCGAGTCGTCGGTGTCCACGCCGACCCGCAGTATCTGCGGAGGCAGCAGCCGCCCCGCGCCCGAGGCGACCGAGGTCCGCAGGAAGCGCGACAGCGCCGACCACGGCTCCTCCTCCTGACCCAGCGCGGACCGGGCCTGGTCGGTCAGCCGGGAGGTCTCCTCCTCGGCTATCCGCCGCACCAGCACGTCCTTGCTGGGGAAGCGCCGGTACACCGTGCCGACACCGACCCGGGCGCGACGCGCCACGTCCTCCATCGGAGCGCCGTACCCGAGCTCGCCGAACACTTCGCGGGCCGCCCGCAGCACATGTTCCAGATTGCGCTGCGCGTCCACGCGCAGCGGTGCCGAGCGGCTGTGCGCCCCGGCACCCACGGTGCCCGCGCCGAGCGCGGCACCCAGAGTGCTCACCGTTCCCGACGGCGCGGCGGTCCCTGATGACCCGATACCGCTCACCGTTCCGACCGTACCGACTGAGCCGTTTCGTCCGTTTCCTTCGGACGTGACAGCAGCAGTCGGCCAATGCGATTCCTGAATATGCATGACTGTTCCCCCGGTTATGACGTCTCCCCCCGGAGACTCCCGCCGTATCTGCCGGGTTGACCGATGGTCCACATCCGACACCCCGACGACACACGAACATAGTTGAGCCAGGGTCAATTCAGAAGGGGGCAGTTCCGCCCGGAGCGCCCCCCGATCGGAACAAGGACCGGTTGGTCACCGATTAGCCCTCTGCCCGTGCCCCTCGCCGCAACCCCTGACCTGCGGGGCGTCCGTATTGCCGCAACGATCAACCGGAGCCGCCCGTTCGGAAGCTCCGGTCACACAATTTGCCGGGGCTGTGGACAAACTCCGGAGCGCGTTGCGTCATGGGGTGGTGATGGCTTCAGATTCCGGGGGGACACCCCCCGGCCCCCCGCCGGGTGCGCGCATTCTCGTCGTCGGCGGCGGCTACGTCGGGATGTACACCGCGCTGCGTCTCCAGCGGAAGCTGAAGCAGCGGCTCAGGAGCGGCGAGGCCGAGATCGTCGTCGTCACTCCTGATCCTTATATGACGTATCAGCCGTTCCTTCCCGAAGCCGCCGCCGGTTCGATCTCGCCGCGCCATGTGGTCGTCCCGCTGCGCCGGGTCCTGCCGCACTGCACGATCGTCATCGGCGAGGCGCGGCGCATCGACACCGTCAAGCGGACCGCGACGGTCACCACCCTGGCCACGGGGGAGGACGGCACCGGAGCCATCGAGATGCCGTACGACGAGATCGTCATCGCGCCCGGCTCCGTCTCGCGCACCCTCCCGGTCCCCGGCCTCGCCGACCACGGCTTCGGCTTCAAGACCATCGAGGAGGCCATCGGGCTGCGCAACCACGTGATCGAGCAGATGGACATCGCCTCCGCCACCCGCGACCCCGCCATTCGCGACGCCGCCCTCACCTTCGTCTTCGTCGGCGGCGGCTACGCCGGCGTGGAGGCGCTGGCCGAGCTGGAGGACATGGCCCGCTACACCGCGCGGTACTACCACAACATCAAGGCCGAGGACCTGAAGTGGATCCTCGTCGAGGCCACCGGCCGCATCCTGCCCGAGGTCGGCGAATCGATGGGCAAGTACGCCGTACGGGAGCTGCGCGGCCGCAATATCGACGTACGCCTCGACACCCGGCTGGAGTCCTGCGAGGACCGGGTGGCCGTACTCAGCGACGGCTCCCGCTTCCCGACCCGCACGCTCGTGTGGACGGCGGGCGTGAAGCCCGCGCCGCTGCTCGCCGCCACCGGCCTCCCGCTGAACGACCGCGGCAGGCTCATCTGCACGGCGAGGCTCACCGTCGAAGGGGCCGAGCACGTCTGGGCCGCCGGCGACGCCGCCGCCGTCCCCGACCTGACGTCCGACGAGCCCGGACGGGAGACCGCGCCCAACGCCCAGCACGCGGTCCGCCAGGCCAAGGTCCTCGCGGAGAACATCGTCGCGTCCATGAACGGCGAACCGCTCACCGAGTACCGGCACAGCTACGCGGGCTCCGTCGCCTCGCTCGGCCTCCACAAGGGCGTCGCGCACGTCTACGGACGCAGGCTCAAGGGCTACCCGGCCTGGCTGATGCACCGCGTCTACCACCTGAGCCGGGTCCCGACGTTCAACCGCAAGGCCCGCGTACTCGCCGAATGGACCCTCGCCGGCCTCTTCAAGCGCGAGATCGTCTCCCTCGGCTCGCTGGAACACCCCAGGGCCGAGTTCGAACTCGCCGCGGGAAGGCATCCCCGGACCGACGGCGACGGCGGTCAGTAGGGTCCGGTGTCAGTAGGGTCCGTCACACTGGACGTGTGACCATAGGTGGGCTCACATCTGCACAGAGTGACCCGGCAGGCAGCGACCGACAGTGACCAGCAGCGACCGGCTCCGGCTGCGCCTTCTCGCCGGTCCGGCCCCGAACCGGCGAGAGAGAACCGCAGGAAGAACCGGCAGAGGACCGGCTGAGGACCCGGCAGAGGAAGCAGCCCGCCCGAGCGGACCACACCGACACACGAGGCCAGAAATTCCGTGAACTTCACGCGTTGGAGCGCCCGCCTACCCGGTACGCAGCGTCGCGCCGCCCGGGACGACCACAGTGCCGTACCGGCGGCCCGCGCCGAGTACGCACAGGACGAGACCGGGTCCGGCCCGCCGGAGGGCGAACCGGACAGCCCCGCGACCCGGCCCCCGGCGCCCGCCCTGGAGGACCTCTCCGCCCGCGACATCCTCGGCCAGCTGCCCGCCCTCGTCGCTCTGGTGCACGGACCCGACCACCGCATCGCGTACGTCAACGACGCCTACGCCGCGGCCTTCGGCCCCCGCCCGTCCGGTGCCCCCGCGGCCGAGGCGATGCCCGAGCTCACCGAGCTCAGCCTGCTCCCCCTGATGGACCAGGTCCTGCGCAGCGGCACACCCCGCACGGTCAAGTCGCGCAAGGTCGGCAGCGGCAGCTCGTACACCGTGACCTGCACCCCCGTATCGCGCGACCGGGACAAGGGGCACGAGGGCGGCGTGCTCGTGTACGCCGCCGATGTCACCGACCACGCCGAAGCGGCCGAGCGGCTGCGCACCAGCGAGCGGCGCCACCGCGAAACGGCCGTCACCCTCCAGCGCTCACTGCTCCCGCAGGAGCTGGAACAGCCCGACGACCTGCGGATCGCCGCCACCTACCAGCCGGGCGGCACGGACGCCGCGGTCGGCGGCGACTGGTACGACGTCATCACGCTCGGCGCGGGCCGCACCGCCCTGGTCATCGGGGACGTGATGGGGCGCGGGGTGCGCGCCGCCGCCGTGATGGGCCAGCTGCGCACCGCCGTCCGGGCCTACGCCCGGCTGGACCTCCCGCCGCACGAGGTCCTCCAGCTGCTCGACGGGCTGGCCGCGGAGATCGACGCCAGCCAGATCGCCACCTGCGCCTACGCGGTCCACGATCCCAACGAGGGGCTGCTGGTCTACTCGTCCGCCGGTCACCTCCCGATCCTGGTGCGCGACGAGGACGGCACGGTGCACCGCGCGGAGGGCCCGACCGGGCCCCCGCTCGGCACCGGCGGCTGGATCCACACCTCCGGCACGATCGCGCTGCCGCCCGGCTCGACGGCCGTCCTCTACACGGACGGCCTGGTCGAGCGCCGCAGCGAGGACATCGACGAGGGCGTGGCCGCGCTGGAGCGCGCGCTGTCCGGCGCGAAGGGCGCACCTCAGGTGGTCTGCGACCGTCTGATGCGTTCCCTCAACATCACCGCGGAACACGACGACGACGTGGCGGTCCTGGTGGTCCAGCACCCGGCCCGTACCGGGCCGACCGCGGAGCTGTTCCACAACGCCTCGCTCGATCTGCTCGGCGGCATCGAAGCGGCTCCGCGCGCCCGTGCCTTCGCGACGGGCGTCCTGACGTCGTGGCGCTTCCCGGTGGACCTGTGCGACCTGGGCGTCCTGGCCGCCGGCGAGCTCGTCGCCAACTCCCTCCAGCACGGCACACCGCCGATGCGCCTGGGGCTGCGGCGCACCGACCGCCGGCTGATCATCGAGGTGACGGACGGCGACGACCACCTGCCGCGCCGCCGCCGCGCCGAACCGGCGGACGAGGCGGGCCGGGGCATCTCCATCGTCGCGACGATCGCCACGTCCTGGGGCAGCCGTCGCACACCGGGCGGCGGCAAAGCCGTCTGGTGCGAATTCGCCCTGCCCCGGTAGGCGGCCGCGGCCCTCAGTGGACGGCGGCGACCGGGGCCGGCACCTCGGCCGACGCGCTCTCCGGCAGCGAGACGGCCACCACCCGCGACGGCACCGCCGCGAGCGAGGGCTGGTCCTGTACGGGGGTGAGCCGTCGGCCCAGCCGCAGCGCGAGCACCGTGATGCCCAGCGAGAACAGCACGAACGTCACGATGTACGGCCCGTGCAGCGAGGCCCCCATGGGACCGCCCACGGCGGGGCCGACCGCCAGCGCCAGCTGCTTGCACAGGGCGAAGGCCGAGTTGTACTGCCCGACCATCGACTCCGGCGCGAGATCGGCGACCAGCGGTGCGACGGTCGGCGAGAGCATCGACTCACCGAGCCCGAACAGCGCGTACGTGGAGATCATCGCGGCCGTCGCCATGGTCTGGCTGCCGTGCCCGAGGCCGGCGTAGCCCGCCACGATCCAGGCGAAGGCCCAGATCAGGCCGACCGAGGCGATCACCCGGCTGCGACGGCGCCGCTCCACGAGGCGCAGCACCACGAACTGGGCGACGACGATGACCGCGGTGTTGGCGGCCAGCGCGATCCCGAGCGTGGAGGGCTTGATCCCGGCGGCCTCGGTGCCGTACGCCGCGAGGCCGGACTCGAACTGTCCGTAGCAGGCGAAGAACACCACGAACCCCAGCACGCACAGCTGCACCATGGCCCGGTGCGAGAGCAGCACCCGCATCCCGCCCCGCGCGGCGTCCCCGGCACCGGACACCCCCGCCGCGACGGCAGGTGTACGGGGCATCCGCACGGTCGCCGTGATGGCGCCGAGCACGAGGAACATCACCGCTTCGATCAGGAACAGCAGAGTGAAGGACGACGGCCGCTCCGTGTCGACGATCTGTCCGCCGACCAGTCCGCCGATACCGAGCCCCAGGTTCTGCAGGAAGAACTGCATGGCGAAGGCACGGGTGCGGGTCCCGGTGTCGGAGCACCGCACGAGCATCGTGGCGAGGGCGGGCTGCATGACGGCGGTCCCGGCGCCGAGGACCGCGGCCGACAGGACGGCGGCGGTGACCTGCGAGGAGAAGCCCAGGGCGGCCGCGCCCAGGGAGGCGACGACCGAGGCGACGAGCAGTACGGGCAGCGGCCCGCGACGGTCGATGACCCGGCCGGTGAACGGCAGGACGGCGAGCGCTGCCATGGCGAAGACCGCCAGTACGACTCCCGCCGTACCGGCACCCAGATCCCGTACCTGCGCCACATAGACGTACAGATACGGAACGGTGAACCCGAGCCCGAACGCGCTCAGCGCGCTCCCCAGCTGGATCCGCCGCAGTGCTGCACCCATTTCCCTGGTCACACTCACCTACCTCAAGGTCTCGAAGCCATGTGATCGAGCGAGTCAGACGACTCGAACCCGAAGACTTTAGCACTAAAGTTAGAAGCTCAACAATACAGACCGAAGGACTTCGACGGCTATGGGAGGCGTGCCATACTGCGCGCCATGTCTGACACCACCGGGCCGGGCCTCCAGGAGCCGAGCCTCGACGAGCAGATCGCCGCCTACCAGCGCGAGTTCCGGGACCTGGACCCACAGGTCGAGCAGGTGGTCTCGGCACTCGGCCGGCTGAACCGCCGGATGAACGTGGCGTACGGACGTCAGGTCGCCGCCCTCGGCATCAGCAACGCCGAGTGGGAGGTCCTCAAGACCCTCGTGCTGTCCGGCGCCCCTTACCGGCTGGGCCCGGGGGAGCTGGCCAAACGGCTCGGACTCACCCCGGCCGCGATGACGCACCGCATCGACCGCATGGCGGGCGAGGGCCTGGTCACCCGCGACCGCGACGAGAACAACCGGGTCCGGGTCATCGTCGAGCTGACGGACGAGGGCCGTACGAAGTGGCTGGAGGCGATGCGGATGGCATCGGACTTCGAGGAGGAGTTGCTCCAGGACCTCTCGGGCGACGAGCGCGGAGTTCTCGGCGAGATGCTGATCCGGCTCCTGCGCCGGGTGGAGCACGCCCAGCCGGACGCCGGCGGCCGCCTCACCGACCTGGACTGACAGGGTCCTGTCGGGGCAGGTCAGGGAGGGGTTGACATGCCCCTCCGCGATCCGTAAGGTTCTTCGAGTTGTCACGGAGCCGAAATGCTTCTGCGACAACCGATCCCGCCGCGAATGCGGCAACCAAAACTCAGCACGATCTCCCACCCGGGAGAATTTCGGTATGCCGAAATTGATTTCGAAGGCTCGATTATGAGCCGCCGGGAAGATCCGCTAGAGTTTGAGACGTCGGAACGGCCCAACAGCCAGGACGACAAGCCCCACTGACTGGGAATCAGGCCCGAAAGGATCTGATAGAGTCGGACTCGCCGGAAAGGGAAACGCGAAAGCGAAGAACTGGAAAGCGAAAACTGCGAGACCCGCTTCGACCGGGAATCGGACACGAAAGAGTCTGATAGAGTCGGAAATGCAAGACCGAAGGGAAGCGCCCGGAGGAAAGCCCCAGAAAATGTT